>JAXLWN010000115.1:0-19473 GCA_046328475.1 Chloroflexia bacterium
GGCCCGGCAGGCGGAACTGGTTGACCAGGACGCGCGGCCATTCGAGTTTCTGGCGGTCCATCATCTCGGTGACGAACTGCACGATCAGGCCGCCGTGCCAGGCGATCGCCAGGAGGCTGACGACGGGCACCACTGCACGCCAGGCGGCGGAGCGCGCCGGGAGGCGGGCGAGGATCGCATCGTAGGCGTAGGCGAGACCGATGACGAAGATGGGGGTGCAGTTGAGGAAGCGACGCGCGCCGAATGAACCGGCGGTGGTCCAGGTCTTGATCGCGCCGTTGATGTACCAGGTGAGGACGAAGCCGACGAGGAGGGCGAGGCCGAGGCGCGGGTTGCGCCAGGTCAGCAGCCCCAGGCCGACGACCGCAAGGAGGACGATCGGGCTCCAGTAGGGGAGGGCGTGGGCCGGGTCGAGCATCACCTGCCAGAAGTGCGGCGGGACGAGGTTCATCTTGTCGGAGACATCGGTGTTCGGGCGTGGCTCGCCGTTGAGGATCTGGTAGGTGATGAGCTGGGGGATGAAGGTGACGATCGCCGCGAGGCCGAGCGTGCCGGTGGCGACGACCGACTGCACGATGCCGCGCCAGTCGCCCCGGCGCAGCAAGGGGAAGAGGCCGAGGCCGGCGTAGAGTGCGGGCACCAGCAGGAAGAGGGCGTCTTGCTCGCGGATCATCGCGATCAGGCCACCGGCGACGCCGATGGCGATGGCGCGCGGGATGGTCAGGGTGTCGCGCCAGCGCATCCAGAGGAAGAGGAAGAGGCTGACGGCGAAGAGGGAGGCGGCGTGCGAGTAGCCGGGCGCGAGGTGGCTGTAGAAGATGAC
Organism: Chloroflexia bacterium; assembly: GCA_046328475.1. GTDB lineage: Bacteria > Chloroflexota > Chloroflexia > Thermomicrobiales > CADCWN01 > CADCWN01. The sequence goes on from JAXLWN010000115.1 coordinate 824, forward strand.
CGGCGTGCCGAGCCAGATCGCCAGCGTGCCCCAGAAGGCGGCGCGCTCGCTCACCAGCGTGCGGCAGATGCGATAGGCGAGTAGCAGACCAAAGAGAGCGTAGGCGGCCGAGCCGAAGGTGATCGACCAGATGTAGGGCTTCGAGTAGCCGTCAAGCGCCACATTGGAGCCGAGCGCATGTGCGCCGAGCGCGGCGAGGTGCCCGACGAGATAGAAAGGTGCCCAGAGCACGGCGGTGCCGATCGGGCCGAAGTTCGGGCGCAAGCCGGTGGCGGTGATCGTGTCGATGAAGGTGCCCTTGTAGCTCTTGCAATCGGTTTGGCCGGGGGCCGGGACGCACGAATATTTCGCGGGGTCAAGGTCGTAGAAGTAGGTGTACTCGTTGAGGAAGTCGAGGTCGTGGTCGAACGCAACCGAGCGGAGGTAGGCGAAGTATTCGATCTCGTCCGCCGCGCGAATGGTGTGGGTGACGAGGGGGAGCGTGAGCACGTAGAGCGCGATCAGCACGAGCACCCCGCGCTCGAAAAAGCGCGGGCGCGGGGATGCGGCGGCCTGCGCGGCGTGCGCGGCAGCCGTGGGCGCGTCAGATGCGGTTCGCGTCTCCTGCCAGTCGAGTAGTTTCAGACCTCACCCCCGCCGCTCTGCGGAGCGGCCCCGCCTCTCCCGCGAGGAGAGGGGGGAATGGATTACGCCAGCTCCCGCGCCAGCGCGAGAATGGCGGCTGCGCGAGCACGGTAGGTAAACGGTTGAACGCGGGCGCGGGCGCGGGCGGCCAGCGCGACGGCGGCGATGGGATCGCGCTGCAAGGTCAGTAGCGCGGCGCAGAGGGCCGCGCCGTCGCCTTGCGGGAAATAGGCCGCGCCGTCGTCGCCGAGAATTTCGCGCACCGCCGGGATGTCTCCCGCGACGATCGCGCGGTCCATCGCCGCGTATTCGAAGAGTTTGAGGGGCGAGGCGTTCAGGCCGCTCACCGTCCCTTGAATCACGAGCGCATCCGCCGCTGCCAGATAGTCCACGACTTCGCTTTGCGGTCGCTGACCGGGGAGGCGCACCGCCTCCGCGATCCCCAGTTCGCGCGCCAGCGCCGCCAGTTCGGCCCGCTCGCCGTCGCGACCGCCGACCAGGAAGAGGATGCTCTCGGGCACCGACTGGCGGAGGCGAGCGAAGGCGCGCACCAGTTGGTCCAACCCGCGATAGGCGAAGGTCAGACCGGAATAGGTTACCACAAAGGCCCGCTCGGGCAGCCCCAATGCGGCGCGAGCGGTCGCGCGGTCGCGCGGTTGCCAGCGAGAGTCGTCGTAGGCGTCGGGGATGACGGCGACCTTGTCGCGCGACTTCAGGCCAGCCCTGTCGAGCCAGTCGCGGAAGGTGCCGGTGAGCGCGACGACGCGGTCGGCGCGGCGAATCGCCAGCGAGTCGATCAGGCGCACCAGCGGCGTCGCCGCCCGCGCCTTCATGCGCGAGGGATTCCAGGCTTCGAGGTCGTGGCACTCGTAGATCAGCCGCGCCCCGACCAGTCGGGCCAGTCCCGCCCCGAACCAGGCCGCGCCAACCGCGTCGCGCGCGTAGATGACGGGTCGCGCGTCGCCGCGCCGCCGCGCCAGCCAGGCGGTCGCGCGCCAGGCGAACCAGCTGCGCTCCAGATAGCTCCAGGCGGTGGTGCGCCAGAGATGGGAGAGGGCGTTGAATGGCAGGCGCAGCAAGTGGTGCGCCCCGACCTCGGCGAAGACGCTCTCGCGCCGCGCCCAGCGCGGGATCAGCACCGCCACCGCCGGGTCGAGCGCCCGCAATTCGCGCGCGGTGCTGAAAGTCTGCACGGCGTTCGCCGAGCGGAGGGTGAGGCTGGAGGGGTAGGCGATGTAGACGAGTGCGGAGTGCGGAGTGCGGAGTGCGGAATGGGTGCGAGGATTCGTCACCATGCTATTTGCCATCCAGCGCGGCGGTGTAGGCGGCGATGACGCGCTCGACGACGGCGGGCCAGGAGAAGCGGGCGATGATGTCCTGGCGGCCGGCGAGGGCGAGGGCGCGGCGGCGGGTGGGGTCGGCGAGGAGGGCGTCGATGGCGGCGGCGAGGGCGGCAGGGTCTTGCGGCGGGACGAGGAGGCCGGTTTCGCCGTGGCGGATGACTTCGCGGAAGCCGCCGAAGTCGGAGGCGACCACGGCGCGCTCGCAGGTGAGGGCTTCGCAGAGGCTAATGCCGAAGGTCTCGTTGACGAAGCTGGCACCGATGACGAGATCGACGGCCGGGTAGAGGTCGGGCATCTGATCGTGCGGGAAATCGCCGAGGAATACGACGCGGTCGGCGACGCCGAGATCGCGCGCCTCGCGTTCGAGGTCGGCGCGGTACGGGCCATCGCCCGCCAGGGCCAGCACGGGAACGGGGTCGGCGCGCAACTGCGCGAGCGCGGCGATGGTGTACTCGGCTCCCTTCCAGCGCACCAGTCGCCCGACCTGGAGCAAGACCGGGCGCTCGATGCCGCCGGTCAGCCGGGCGCGGAGTTTGGCGACGGCGGGATCATCGAGGGAGCGGGGGATGAAGCGATCGGTGTCGATGCCGTTGTAGATGACGCGAGGGGTCAGGTGGTAGTGCTCCGCGATCTCGGCGGCGTTCGTCGCGCTGCACGACACGGTCACGTCAACGGCGCGCGTCCAGCGGCGATCGCCGGCGAAGAAATCGCGCCCGTGGCAGCCGAAGACGAGTTTGGTGCGCCCGCGCGTGAGGCGACGCACGAGCGCACCGACCGGCAGGTCGAATGGCTTCTGGATGTGGAGCAGGTCGTAGTTGCCGCGCAGCAGCCAGGGGAGGGTGGTGGCGGCGAAGGTCAGGCGCTCGGCGAGCTTGGTCGGGCCGTACTGTCGGCTGATGATGGGGAGGCGACGCATCCACTCGCGGCGGATGAAGGGCGCGCGGCGCACGCGCACGCCCGGTCCTGGCGTGCCGCTGAGCCCGCCGCCGCCGCCGCCGCCGATGACATCGACCTGCAGCCCCGCCGCCGTCAGATGCCGCGCCAGCTCCCAGACGAAGGTCTCCACGCCGCCGAGCTTGGTGGTGGTGGTGACGTTGTAGAGCGCGACCTTCAATTGCGGATTGCGGATTGCGGATTGCGGATTATGTTCGGCCTCGTGTCGGAACGGGGCCTGCGTGGGGCGATCGGCGACGGCCATCACTTCGCCCCTTGCGGCGTAGCCGCGCCAGCGTCATTCCGCAATCCGCAATCCGCAATCCGCAATTTCGTCAGGTGTACCTCGAACGTCCCCAGGAAGAGGGTTCGGTAGAGGCGGTAGCCGGGGACGGCGAGGCCGAGGAGGCGGAGGAGGGCGATCGGGCGGGCGAAACGGGTGCGGGCCGGGGCACCCGCCGCAGCGGGTCGCGGGCCGGAGCGGACGCGGCGCTCGCGGGTGTCCTCGGCGGTGAAGCCGAGCGCGCGGCAGCGGGCGACGAAGCCGGGATAGGTGACGTAGTGCATCGCGGAGAGGGCCTGGCGGTCGGCGAAGGCCGATGCGCCCTTGCCGCGCCCGCGCCGCCGGATGAGGGCTTCGGCCCAGGATCGCGGCAGCCAATTGATGCCGCGCAGGTGGTAGTGGGGGTCGCGGAAGACGAAGCGATTGGTGGCGGTGACGATGGCGTGGCCGCCGGGGCGCAATACGCGGGCGATCTCGGCCAGGGTGCGTTCCAGGCTGTCGGCGTGTTCCAGCACGTCGAGGCAGACGACGATGTCGAAGGAGGCGCTGGCGAAGGGGAGGGCTTCGCCGCCCGCCGCGACGAACGGGAGTGACAGGCCATAGCGCGCGGCGCGCAACTGGCAGATCGCGCCGTAGGCGCGGTTCGGCTCGTGGCCGATCGCGTCGGCACCCGCGCGGCGCAGCGCCACGGTCAGCCCGCCCATGCCGCAGCCGAGGTCGAGGATGCGCTTGCCGTCCAGCGGGCCGCAGAAGTCGGTGATCTGGCGCAGGCGGTCGGCCTGGTAGCGCTCCTGCCAGAGGCGTCGCTCGCGCCAGTCGGCGAAATCGGCCCGCCAGCGCATGTGCGCGGTCCAGCGATCGACGAGCGTGGCGAGCTCCGCCTCGCGGGCGTCGTCGGGGAGGATCGTGGTGGTGGGATCGGCGGTGGTTGTGCTCAAGGCGCTCTCTGGTGCTACGTGACGGGCGATCGAATCATCACCCCTGGTTCAACGGCGAATTGTACTCGAAGGTGCGCCGGATGCGGGGCTTGATATACTCATCTGGAGCAGGGGGAGCGCATGAATGACTGGAGCACATTGCCGGAGATTGAGCAAGAGCCGGGGCGCGTCGGCGGGGCCTGGGTCTTTCGTGGTACCCGCGTGCCCGTCACGGCGCTCTTTGAGAATCTCCGCGACGGTGCTACGGTGGATCAGTTCGTGGAGTGGTTTGCTGGCGTCAGTCATTTCCAGGTCGTCGCCGTCCTTGATTCGCTGGACGCACTCGACCGGCTCGATACGCGAACGCTTTGGCAGATCATACGACGTGGTGCGGAAACGGAAGAAGTGTTGCGGCTGAGGTCGTTGCACGAGCAGCAATCGGATCCGCCACAGGGAGCGAACGAAATCAGGAACGCACTCATCGCGCAATACGATCGCGCCGTACTCCTCCGTGCCAAGGTGCTGGTCCTCCTACGCCAGCGCGGCGAGGATGTCAGCGAGATCGTTGTGGGCCGCTGATTCGGTTGCATCCCAGGCTCCTCCGCCCGCGTAGGACCATCGAGCTATCCCCCACTGCGCCATCGCAGCGGCGGCAAAGCTATGCCCCTGCTATACTTTCCGCGATTGTGCCCGGAGAGTGATACGCTCACGCTTGCCCACTGACGACTGACGACTGACGACTGACGATTGGACACCATGCCAACTGAGCAGAGCCGCATCCGCAATTTCAGCATCATCGCCCACATCGACCACGGGAAGTCGACCCTGGCCGACCGGTTGCTCGAACGGACCAACACGATCGCCCAGCGGCAGATGGTCGCCCAGGTGCTCGATTCGATGGACCTGGAGCGCGAGAAGGGGATCACGATCAAGGCCCGCGCCGTCCGCATGGATTACCATGCGCGCGATGGGCAGCTCTATGAGCTGAACCTGATCGACACCCCCGGCCACGTCGACTTCTCCTACGAGGTCAGCCGCTCGCTCGCCGCCTGCGAGGGGGCGATCCTCGTCGTGGACGCGGCGCAGGGGATCGAGGCGCAGACGATGGCGAACGTCTACCTGGCGCTGGAGAACAATCTGGCGCTGATCGCCGTGATCAATAAGATCGACCTCCCCGCTGCCGACCCGGAGAAAGTCTCGAAGGAGGTCCAGAACTTCATCGGGTTGCTGGACGACGAGATGATCCGCGCCTCGGCGAAGTCGGGCATCGGCATCGACGATATCCTCGAAGCACTCGTCACGAAGCTGCCGCCGCCGACCGGCGACAGCACCGTGCCGCTGCGCGCGATGATCTTCGACTCGCACTACGACGCCTACAAGGGCGTGATCGCCTACATCAAGATCGTCGAGGGGGAGATCAACGCGGGCGAGCGCATCCGGATCATGAACAGCGGCAAGGAGGCGGAGAGCCTGGAAATCGGCGTCTTCCGACCGGACATGACGCCGTTCCAGTCGCTGTCGGCGGGCGAGGTCGGCTATGTCGCCACCGGGCTGAAAGTAGTGGCCGACTGCCAGGTGGGTGACACGATCACCCTCGCGCGGCGACCGGCGGCGGAGCCGCTGCCGGGGTTCCGTCCCTTGAAGCCGATGGTCTTCGCCGGGTTCTACCCGACCGATTCGGACGAGTACCCGGAGTTGCGCGACGCGCTCGACAAGTTGAAGCTGAATGACGCCTCGCTAATTTACGAGGCGGAGTCGTCCGACGCGCTCGGTTTCGGCTTCCGCTGCGGCTTCCTCGGGCTGTTGCACATGGAGATCATTCAAGAACGACTGGAGCGCGAGTTCGGGCTGAGCCTGCTGGCGACCGCGCCGAGCGTGGAGTACGAGGTGGCGACGACGAAGGGGGAGACGATCAAGATCGACAACCCCTCGGCGATGCCCGACCCGAGCCACATCGCGGAGATCCGCGAGCCGTGGATGGACATCACGATCATCAGCCCGGCGCGCTACATCGGCACGCTGATGGATCTGGTGACGACCCGGCGCGGCGAGTTCGAGAAGATGGATTATCTGGACGAGGATCGCGTCCAACTGGTCTACAAGATGCCGCTGGGGGAGTTGATCGTCGATTTCTACGACGAATTGAAGTCGCGGACGCAGGGCTATGCGTCGCTCGACTACACGCTCGCCGGGTTGCGCCCGTCGGATCTGGTGAAGCTCGATATCCTGGTGAACGGGCAGTCGGTGGACGCGCTCTCGATGATCACGCACCGGGCGGAGGCGTACACGCGCGGACGAACGCTGGTCGAGCGGCTGCGGAAGCTGATCCCGCGCCAGATGTTCGACGTGCCGATCAGGCGTCGGTCGGCTCGCGCATCATCTCGCGCGAGACGATCCGGGCGATGCGGAAGAACGTGCTCGCCAAGTGCTACGGTGGCGACATCACCCGCAAGCGCAAGCTGCTGGAGAAGCAGAAAGAGGGCAAGGCGCGGATGAAGATGGTCGGGGCCATCGAGATCCCGCAGGAGGCCTTCATGGCGGTGCTCAGCCTGGGGGATGATAGCGACGGTGGGCGGTAGCAGACTATGGAGGGCGTTGACGCGCACCTTGCATGGCAAGGGAGTGCTGCGTGAACCTCACCTTCATTTACACGATTGAGTTTGATCGTCTCGCAGAGGGCGTCTTCACCGACGAGGAATTGCGGCAGGTTGAGCTACAACTGCTAGCGAATCCGAATGCTGGTGTCGTCATGCGCGGCACCGGCGGAGTCCGCAAGCTACGCGTCGCTTTACCCGGACGTGGCAAACGCGGCTCGGCACGCTTCATCTACTTTCACCTAGCATCGCGGGCACGGATTTACTTCCTCACCCTCTACTTGAAGAATCGGCAGGCGACGTTGTCCGAGGCCGGGAAGCAGCGAGCAAGTGCTCTTGCCGAGGCGACGAAGTCAGAGGAGGGATCGTGAGCAAGCTGCGCGCGGATACAGACTTCGAGGCATCGTTGCTCCGGGGCATGGAAGAGATGCTCGCCCATGAGCGGGGTGAGATTCAGCTTCGCACGCGTACAGTTGAAGTGGATACGGCGGTTCAAGATGTCAGTACGCCGCCGAGCTACGATGGCGCACGCGTACCGGCGCTGCGTGCCAAGCTTTCCCTCTCGCCCCAGGCGTTTGCTGCCACGCTCAACGTGAGCTTGCGAACGCTGCAAGCATGGGAGCAAGATCTGCGACGGCCAGAAGGTTCAACTCTTCGTCTGCTGAGATCGCAGAAGAACAGCCGGATGCCCTCTTCGCGGTCGTCAGGCGAGCAGGATAAGATCACGGGGTTGCGAAGAGGCTCACGTTGACGATGAAGGAGGGATCTTGGGGAAGCGGGGGGTATGCTGCGGCTGGTGCCGCTGGTTGTGGTGCTGGCGCTGGTGTTGAGTGCGTGCGGCTTCAGCACCGACACGGTGGCGACGGTCGGCGGGGGGCGGATCACGCGCGGGGAGCTGAACGCGGCGGTCCAGGCGAACAATGCAGCACTCACGCGTATTTCCGAGCAGATTGGCACGACGCAACGGGTCGCGCCTGCGGACGTCCTGACGCAGATTGCCAATAGCCGACGGCTCGAATTGGTCGCGCGAGACAATAAAGTTCGGGTTACCCTGGACGACTTCGCCACGTCGAACGCGCAACTGCGCGACTCGCTCGTCGGCACGGTCAAGAATATCCGCGTCCAGCAACTCACCCAGTATACCGCCGATACGGCGGGGACCGTCCGCCCGATCATCAATACCTACGGCGGGAATGTCATTCCTAACGCCGAGTTGCAGACGATCGTTAGTGACGAGATCGGGCGGATCCGCCAGGCGCTGGCCTCGCGCGGTAGCGCGGTGCAGATCGGTATAAGCAGCGACAACACTCGACAGGTCAAGGATGAGGCGATTGCCTTCCGCAATGTCTTTGCGGCGCATGGCATCGCAGTCCCGCCGGAACGGCTGGAGCCTGTGGTGTCCGATATGCTGCACGACCTCGACCAGGTCTTCTTCCTCGGCTCCGACGCCGACCTCTACCAGCTGGCGAGCAACCCTAACGTCCTCGTGGAACTGCTGCAAGGCGACATTGCCACGTATCTGCAGCTGACGGCCGACCCCCGACGATACACCCACGACAGCAGCTACTACCAGAAGTTGCAGGCCTGGTGGTCGCAGCAGCCGGGGAATAGTGGTGCGACCCAGCAGGATACCGCGCAGCGCTTCCAGCTGTGGCTTGACAATGCCATGAAGCAGTACACCATCGATTATGTCGATGCTTCCCTGAAGCCGCAGGGGCAGTGATGAGCGAGATCGTCGTCGTCGGGCTGGGGCCGGGCGATGCGGGGTTGCTGACGCGCGAGGCGGCGCGGTGGCTGGAGTCGGGGCGACCGGTCTGGCTGCGGACGCGCATCCACCCGACGGTGGGCGAGTTGGCGGGGTCGGAGGGATGGGGCGACTTCGATGCGCTCTACGAGCAGGCGAGCGATTTCGACTCGCTCTATGACCAGATCGTGGTGGCGCTGCTCGACGCGGCGGAGGCGGCGGATGGGCCGATCGTCTACGCGGTGCCGGGGCACCCGATGATCGGGGAGAGCACGGTTCGCAGGCTGCGAGATGCAGCGCCGGGACGTGTTGATGTGCGGATTGTGCCGGGGGTCAGCTTCCTTGACGTGATCGCGCCGATGCTCCCTGCGGTCGATTTGCTGGGCGACAGCGTGCAGATCGTGGATGGGCTGGAACTGGCGGCGGTGCTCGACCGCGAGCCGTTCAGCGGGGGGCTGCTGCCGATTTCGCCGCTGCGCCCGGCGCTGGTGGGGCAGGTCTACAACGCGGCGACCGCCTCGGCGGTGAAGCTGGCGCTCGGTCGCCTCTACCCGGACGAGCATCCGGTCTTTGTCTTGCGCGCAGCTGGCGTCACCGGGGCGCAGCAAGGGCTGACTGTGGCACTCCACGCGCTCGACCACCAGGATATGGTCGCGGTGGATCACCTGACGAGCGTGTTTGTCCCGCCGCTGCGGCCGGAGCAGGCGACGCGGACGGCGCAGGGGTTGCAGGCGATCATGGCGCGGTTGCGGTCGCCGGAGGGGTGTCCGTGGGACCGGGAGCAGAGTCACCAGAGCATCCGCGCCAACTTCCTGGAGGAGACGTACGAGGCGCTGGATGCGCTCGACACCGGGGACATGCGCGCCTTCTGCGAGGAGCTGGGGGACGTGCTGCTCCAGGTCCACTTCCAGGCGCAGATGGCCGAGGAGGCGGGCGAGTTCGCGCTGGAGGATGTCTTCGAGGCAATCTCGGCCAAGCTGGTCCGTCGCCACCCGCACGTCTTCGGCGATCAGCGGGTCGCGGATAGCGGCGAGGTGCTGCGGAACTGGGACCAGATTAAGGCAGAAGAGAGAAGGGAGAAGGGAGAAGGGAGTGGGGAGAAGGTGAAGTCGGCGCTGGATGGCATTCCGCGCAGCCTGCCGGGGCTGGCGCGGGCGGCGCTGATGCAGGAGCGCGTCGATCGCCTCGCGCCCGCCGATTTGCGGAGGCGTCCGGCCGATTTTGCCGCCGCGCTCGGGCAGGCGTTCGCCACGCGCCCGGTGGGCGCGAGCGGCCAGGGCGTGCTGCGCGAGCAGTTGAGCGCGGTGCTCTTCGCGCTGGTCGGGCTGGCGCGCAGCACGGAGATCGACCTTGAGGATACGCTCGGGGCGACGCTGGTCGCGTTCGGCGAGCGTTTCCGTGCGCTGGAGGCGCGGCTGCGCGACGAGGGGCGCGACTGGCAGAGCCTGACGGACGAGGAGGCGACGACGCTCTGGGGGATGCCTGCGGGGGGTGGGAACGATGGCCCGAGGGCTGAAGCCCTGGGCTGAGGGCTACGCCGCAAAGCCCCACCCGCAAGCGGGTACCCGGCGCGGGCTCCATGGGGCATGTTTGCCGTTGTTTGCACGAGGTGACACGCGGCGAGGGGCGTTCGGTTGAACGCCCCTCGCTGTTGTGCCGGAGATACGTCTTTAGCGCAGCATGTCCACGCCCTGGCGGGCCTGGGCTTGCGCGAGGCGTACTTCGAGCGCGAGCGGTTCCGCGTCGAGGACGGTGATGCCGCTGGTCACGGCGGGCACGAGTGCCCAGGCGCTTTCCAGGTGTTCCAGGGAGGAAGCGACCAGCGGGCGGAACCGGATGGTTGCCCAGACGATCAGGATGCCCGCCAGTTGGTAGAGGGCGACGGTGAGGGGCGTCTCGGGCGAGCGGAAGGCGACCGGGTGTAACCAGTCGGCCAGGCCGACGACGAAGATGTGGGTGACATAGGCGCTGAGGGCATTCTGGCCGAACGGCAGCAAGAGCCAGCCGAGTCCATGCACCAGCGGTTGCCAGGCCAGGGTGAGCAGCGCGTAGGCGAAGACGAAGAAGGCGGCGAAGGCGACGATGCGTCCGGGGGCGACGTCGTCCTTGGCGAAGAGCCATTCGGTGACGGTGGCGCGGTCCGCACCGGTGAGCGCGGTGAGCGGGGCGAGGCGCGCGGCGTAGAGGGCGATGAAGCTGGCCAGCACGAGCCCGGAGAGCAGGAGCGCCTGCGGGCTGGCGATGGCCTGGAACGCCTGCTCCAGCTTGCGCCGATGGTAGCCGATGACCAGGGCGGTCATGAAGAGGACCTGCCAGGCGGCGACGGTGAAGAGTTCGTCGCCGGGGATCGGCCAGACATCGGCCGACTGGGGCCAGCCCTGCCAGACAAGCCAGAGACCCCAGGAGGCGGCCAGGACGAGCCAGGTGTAGCCATATTTGAGCAGGAGCAGGACGGGTTCGGCCGCCAGCACGAGGAGTGTGTAGAGGAGCATCACGTCCACGAGATAGGTGGAACGGTGCAGGGTCAGCACGCCGACGATGAAGTCGATGACCGACTCGCCCTGTAACCTGGGTGCCCAGGAGAGGCCGAGCAGGAGCGGCAGGAGGGCGACCACGGCTGTCAGGCCGACGGTGAGGGTATAAAGCATCCCGGCGCGGCGCAGGACGCGGGTCAGGGCCTCGCCGATGTCGCCACGGCGGATCAGGCCGCCGTTGATCATGCCCATCAGGAGGCCGGAGAGGAAGACGAAGGCTTCCGCCGCCGAGAAGAAGAAGCGATTGCCGCCGGTGAGCAGGTAGAACGGCGAGTTTTCGCCGCCGATGTGGTCGATGACCATCGCGAAGACGGCGAAGCCGCGCAGGAGATCGAGGCGCAGGTCGCGCTTGCCCCCCTCGTACCGCCACGCGCGGAGCGCTTGCAGCCGCCCGGCGAGTCTGAACGGCGGTGCTGGCTGGCTGGCGATCTGTGCTGTCAATTTGCTGCTCCTTGCCCGGTTTTTGCCGGTGTTGGTGGTTCGCACGACAGCCGTGGTGCCCCTACTCTGTTGAGAGAGATACAAGATTCGTACCAGGATGGGCGGGTAGAGTTTTATGTGAAGCAAAGTGGTGGGAAAAGTAGGTTTGTTTGGCGGTTTGTAACTATTCAGGTCAATGCTTCACTTAGTGAAGCATTGAGATTCGGCATCAAATGCGATCACCTCGTGCGATCAAAACGCGATCTGGCCGTTTTGCCTTTCATCTTCCCTGTGTACCTGAACTAGCTTTTCCTTTCTTGGTTTCTCTGGTGGAAACGACGACGTGCGTGGGGAGAGGCCCCCCTACATCCCCCCAATCCTGGGGGGACTTTAAGGCGGTGGTGAATGGAGAATGGGTTGGCTGGGGTGGGGTTGGCCCCCTAAATCCCCCCCATGCGGGGGACGTTAACCTGTGGCGGGTGGAGTGGGTGGTCATGGTGGTGACTCCTGTGATTTGGGCAAGGCGTGGCCTGGGCGGCGCGGCGTGGGGGCCGGGACGCCTTGCGGTGAAGTGCCGCTATCTTTACGGACCCATCGAGGGGTGCGGATCATGCCACATTGGTGAAGGGGGCGAAACGATAAGAGGGGCAGCGGGCGCGATTGTTGTTCTCAGGAGAGTGTTATGAGGGAAGGGTTATGGGGTGTCTTGCACGACGAGGAAGACGATGGTGTAGCTGAAGGTGGTGCCATCGACCTGATAGGCGTAGCAGCCGGGGGCCTGGACGAGGGTGTAGGAGGGCCAGTTGCGCCAGCCTGCGAGCGGGCTGGTGTTGCTGGCGAAGAGGCGCAGTTCTTCCTGGGGGGAGACGCTGCCGCCGGTTGCGCTGGTGGTGAGGAGGAGGCTTTGCGGGCCGTCGATCCGGTGTCCGCGCACGAGCAGCGGGCCACTGTAGGTAGGCGCGGACACCCAGAGCACCTTGAGTTCGACCCAGCCGTCGCGCGTTGGTTGGGCGACGCTGTAGTGGTAGATCGCGTCGTTGGACATGATCGGGTAGGCGGGGCCGACGCCGAGGCCGGGGCCGAAATGGGGGGAGATGCTCGCGCCGGGGGTGAGAGGGCAGGATGCGCCGAGTGACATAGCCGGCAGCGCGAGTGGTCGGTGGAGCGCGGCCCAATCCTCGGGGCGGGGTGGGATCGGGGTGGGAGTTGCGGTGGGGCCGACGGTGATGAGGGCTAGCGGCGGGATCGTCGGTGGGAAGGTCGGCGGCGCGGCGGTCGATGTGGCGAGTGCGATGCGAGGCGGCGTGACCGTGGCGGTGGCGGCGGGCAGCGTCGCCGACGGGGAGAGCGTAGGTGCGGGGGTGGACGAATCGGGGCTGCACGCGGTGAGGAGTATGCCGAGGCATGCCATCAGCAACGACTTCAAACGCCAACGCAATGGAGTCATCGCACCACCTCCGCGCCAACCCGCCTACGGCTATACTACAACGCTCATGCGCTGGTGGTTCGCGGATGGTGGGGGAGGGGGAGGGGGAGACGGCGCGGTCGCGCACGCTGGGGGTGTTGCTGCGGGGGGAGGGGCTGACGATCGCCACGGCCGAGTCGTGCACCGGGGGGTCGGTGGCGGCGGCGCTGACGGCGATCGCCGGGTCATCGGCCTATTTCCTGGGCGGGGCGGTGACGTATAGCCCAGCGAGCAAGGCGGCGGTGCTCGGGGTGCCGCAGGCGATCATTGATGGCGAGGGGGTGGTCAGTGCGCCGTGTGCGCTGGCGATGGCGCAGGGGGCGCGGCGGGTCTTTGGCGCGGATATTGCCGTCGCGACGACGGGAATTGCGGGGCCGGGTGGCGCGGAGCCGGGGAAGCCGGTGGGGTTGGTCTACATCGCGGTGGCGTGGGAGGACGGGGCGCACATTCGCCACGCGGTGTATCCGGGCGACCGCGCGGCGGTGATTGGCGCTGCCGCGCGCGAGGCATTGGCGCTGGTCTTAGACCACCTGCACGACGCGCTATAATCAGCCGTGAGAGGTCAGAGATCAGAGATCAGAAGTCAGAAGGATGGCGGCGGTCTACTGTCTACAGTCAACAATCAACGGTTAACGGAGGGAAGGGTTGTACGGCGATAAGACGGTGCTGCCGAACGGGGTGCGCGTGCTCAGTTTCAGCATGCCGCATGTGCGCTCGGTGAGCATGATTTTGACCTTCGACATCGGCTCGCGCTACGAGACGGACGAGCACGCGGGCATCTCCCACTTCATCGAGCACATGCTTTTCAAGGGGACCACCTCGCGGCCGAGCCCCGAGCTGGTGGCCGAGGAGATCGAGGGGGTCGGCGGCATCCTGAACGCCTACACCAGCCGGGAGCAGACTGGCTACTGGGCGAAGGTGCCCTCCACGCACTTCGTCCGCAGCTTCGGCGTGCTGGCCGACATGGTCCGCAACTCGCTCTTCGATCAGGAGGAGCTGGACCGCGAGCGCGGGGTGATCATCGAGGAGATTCGTGCCGGGGATGATGACCCGTCGTCGCTGGTCTGGAAGTTGAGCGACGAGATCGTCTGGGATGGGCAGGCGGTGGGGCGGCCGATCGCGGGGAGCGAGGAGTCGGTGGGGCGGATCGACCGCGCCGCGATGCTCGATTATTTGCACCGCCACTACAGCCCGGCGAACCTGGTGATCAGTGTGGCGGGGAACGTGACGCACGCCGAGGTCGTGCGCCAGGCCGAGGAGTGGTTTGGCAGCCTGCCTGCGGGCGATCCGACGCAGTTGGCACCGGCGTCGCTGCTCCAGACCGCGCCGCGCGCGGGGCTGCTCAGCCGCACGGATAAGCAGGCCAACCTCGTCCTGGCGCTCCCCGGCCTCTCCTACCACGACGAGCGGCGCTATGTGCAGCGCACGCTCGACGTGATCCTGGGCGAGGGGATGACCTCGCGCCTCTTCATCGAGATTCGCGAGCGGCGCGGGCTGGCCTATTCGGTCGGGTCGTACTTCAATCAGCTGGCCGATACCGGCAACGGCGCGATCTATGCGGGGGTGGATCCGGGCAAGACGCGCGAGACGGTCGCGGCGATCGTGGGCGAGTTGCGCAAGCTGCGCGAGACGCCGGTGCCCGCCGATGAGCTGGCGCGGTCGAAGGAGTTGCGCAAGGGGCGGATGCTGATGAGCCTGGAGGATAGCTACGCGATGGCCTCCTGGCTCGGCTCCAGCGAACTGCTCTACGGCTTCGTGCCGACGCCGGAGGAGGTCGCGGCGAAGGTCGATGCCGTGACGGTTGCGGATGTGCAGGCGCTCGCCAGCGAACTCTTCACGCCGGAACGCTACAGCCTGGCGCTGGTCGGCCCGTTCGAGGACGAGGCGGAGTGGCTGGCGTTTGTGCAGGGGCTGGCGGCGTAGGGCTGGAGAAGAACGGGCGAACGGGCGAACGGGCGAACGGGCGAGGGGTAAAATGTGGCCCGGAGAGCAAGATGCTCTCCGGGCCACGTTGTCTCTCATCTATTGCCTACTGCTCGCCCCAGGTCCACTTGGAGTTGGCGAAGAAGTTCCAGGCGGTGGCGACCAGGATGCCGGCGAGGTTGGCCGGGGCGTAGTGGATGCCGAGGGCAAAGAGGATGTTGAGGATGGCGAGGTTGATGGTCATCCCGACCAGCGAGATGACGACGAACTGGATGAAGCGGCGCTTCTGAATCGTGTTGGCCTTGAAGGTCCAGAAGTTGTTCCAGAGGAAGTTGTTCATGATCGCCAGGGAGATGGCGGCGATCGATGAGCGGGTGAGCGCGAGTCCAACCTTGTCGTGCAAGAGCCAGAGGACCACCATGTTGATCAGGACGCCGCTGCCGCCGACGACGGCGAAGCGGACAAAGCGCAATAGGTCCGGGTGGAGCAACCGATTGATCAGCGTTTCGTAGCGTCGTTCCGCCAGTACCGGAGTGCGCTCGTCGCGAAGACTCTCCATTCCCCCTGCTTTCCTGTGGATCCGCCCGACCCCAGCGTCGCCGGATCGCTGACGGGATGCGTCGTACCCTCGTCGGTACGCCACTACAACGGCCATTTTCGCGGAAAGGTTCCCGCCCTGACGGCGGCGGAACCCTGCTATGCAAGATTCGGGCCACGCCACGGCGGACGTTGCTGCGACGGTACATTATGCACGATCTCAGTTCACCAGATCGAACCGGGCGGGTGCAATGGCCCGTTCCGTGCGCTATCGGGATAGGGTAAATAGTCGTGAGTCGTGAGTCGTGAGTCGTGAGTGGGCGGGGAGTGACGAGTAACGAGTAACGAGTAACGAGGAGGGGACGGACCTCCGCGCCGCTGCGGCGGCGCCCCTCTCCCGCGAGGAGAGGGGATGAGGTTAGTCGCCGCGGAAGGGGGTGTCGCCGGTGCCCATGAGGCGGGCGGCGTTGCGCCAGGCGAGTTGCTGGGCGATGGGGTACAGGGAGGGTGAGGAGCCAGGCGCGGACGATGTCGCCGAGGATGATGGGCATGGAGACCAGCGGGGGACGATGTAGCTGTCGGTGCCGATCATGAAGCGGTCGGGGTGGGCCAGGAAGAGGTCGCGCCAGGCGGTGCCGAGGCGGCCGCCGGGCCGATCATGTCGCTGCGGATGGCGGTTTCGACGAGGAGCAGGGTAGCGTTCGACCATCTGCCGCAGGGTGGCGGGTTCGGCGTAGCCGGCGTGCGCCCAGAGGACGCGGAGGGTCGGGGGCGCGCTCGCAGAGGATTTCGACGGCGCTGGTCGGGGTGGGCGTGCAGCAGGAGTTTGTCGCGCCGGGCGAGGTCGATCATCTGACCGATGACGGCCGAGTTGGCGCTCTCGCCATAGAGATGGAATTCGCCGATGCCGCGATGGACGCCGAGCTTCAGGCGCTCTTCCAGGTAGGGGATGATGGTGGGGTCGTCGAACCAGGTGCCCATGTCGTCGCGGGTGCGGTAAGGGGGCGCAGGATGGGGATGATGCGGTCGCGCGCGGCCCGGTGTGGTGGATGGTGCCTTCGTCGGGCGTGCTGGAGACCAGCGCGATCTGCGTGCCGGAGAGGTCCATCAGGTCGAGCGCCTGGGGGATGGGGATGGGTCCCCAGGCGTCCTCGCTGTAGTGGACGTGGGTGTCGAGGGGTGAGGAGGCGGTGGCGGGCGTGGCGAGGGGGGCGGTGGGGGAGGCGGGCTGAGGGGTGGTTGGCGTGGCCGGGAGCGTGGGGGTTGCGGGTGGCGTGGGGGTTGCGGGCGGTGACGTTGTGGCAGAGGGGACGGCTGAGGGTGGCGGGGAGGGGGCAACGGCGGCGATGGTGGCGGTGGATGGTGGGGCGGTGGGACCGGGCGCGTTGCGCTGGCAGGCGGCGAGGGGTGAGGGTGCCGATGGTGGTGGTGAGGGTGGCGAGAGGTGCGGCGGTTCATGGTGGAGTTACCTCACCCCCGCCGCCTGCGGGCGGCACCCCCCTCTCCATTTCGCTAGCCGCGCAAAATGGAGAGGGGGGTGCTGTCGGAGTGACGGACGATCATGTCGTCGGGTAGCGACGTGTTAGTTGCCAGGGAGATCGACGACAGTGGTGCTGCTCGACGGAGACGGGGTGGAGTCTCGGCGGTGTAGGGGCCGCGTTCGAGGCCGGGCGCGGGGGCGTCGGGTTCGGCGAGGGCGGTGCCGGGTTCGACTTTGACTTCGTAGCGGCGGACGCGGACTTTGGCGAAGGATCGAACCAGGATTGGCCGGTGCGGACGTCGAATTCCCCAGCCGTGCCGAGGGCAGCGGACGATGATCTCCGCCCTTGCGGCTGTATTCGTACTCGCCGGGGGTGCTGGAGGAGGTGATGAAGCCGGTGAGAGCTTGGCCGACGCAGAGCAGGCCGCCCTGGTGGGGGCAGCGATTGCGGAGGGCGAAGTATTCGCCGTTGATGTTGACGCCGAGCAGGGCGTAGTCTCCTGATCTTGCGCCCGCCCGCCGGGATTTGTCGATGGTGCCGACGATGTGTTTGGTCATTTTGCCTCGGTAGTCGGTAGATCCCGGTAGTCGGTAGTCAGAATCTCCCTCGGCGCATGTGCTGCATCAGCAAGCATGTGCTTCAGCTGAACACGGCTGCACGAGCTACTGACTACTGATAACTCACAACCGATGCAGCCGCCGGGCGTTCTCGGACATGATGTTGCGTTCCAGGTCGCGGTCGATGCGCACGGGGATGGCCTGGTCGGGGGCGTCGAAGTCCCAGTGCGGGTAGTCGGTGGCGAAGAGGAGGCTGTCGTTCATGTCGAGTTGTTCGAGCAGTTGGTGGAAGTGCTCGGGCTTGCCGGGTTCTTCCATCGGCTGGGTGGTGATGAAGAAGTTCTCGCGGAAGTATTCGGATGGGGCGCGCTTGACGTGGGGCACCTCGCCGCGCAGCCTGGCCCAGGTGCGGTCGAGCCGCCAGAGGAGCGGCGGGATCCAGGCGAAGCCGCCTTCGATCAGCACGACCTTGAGGGTCGGGAAGCGCTCGAAGACGCCTTCGAGGATCATGCTGGCGACCTGGGGCTGGAAGGACTGGGACATGCCGGAGTGGTCTTCGATGTAGTGCGACTGCCAGCCCGCGCCGGAATAGGCGTGGCCGCCGCTGCCGCCGAAGTGGATGCCGAGCGGGAGGTTGTTGCGCACGCAGGCTTCGTACATCGGCCAGTACTTGCGCCGACCGAGGGGTTCGTTGGTGCGGATGGTGATGATGACCTGGATGAAGCGCTTGTCCTTGGCGGCGCGGTCGATCTCGGCGGCGGCGATCTCGCCGTCTTCGTGCGGGACCATGATCGAGCCGCGCAGGCGGGGTTCGGGGTCGAGCCATTCGGCGACTTCCCACTCGTTCATCGCCTGGGCGATGGCGGCACCCTGGTCGAGGCGGCGCGCTCCGGCGGCGCTGAGGCAGTTGAGGACGCCGTACTCGATGCCCCAGGCGTCGAGCAGTTGCTCGCGCAGGAAGGGGAGGTCGGAGCCGGGGCGCTTGCCGTTCGGGGGCCAGGAGTCGGTGCGCGCGGCGTTCAGGTTGTTGCGCGGGTAGACGGTCGCGCTGTAGCCGAAGTTGCCGAACTGCTTGGTGTAGTCGCGCCACTCCTTCGGCAGGTAGGGGAGCAGCGACTCGGCCGAGGCGAGTTCGTTGTGGATGTCGCAGTCGATCACCGAGAGCCTGGCGCGGGTTGGCGTGGCCTCGCGGGTCAGGGTCATCGCCATGTGGGACCTCCGTGGGTTCAAGGTTCGAGAGTTACGGTTCGAAGGTTTGAAGGTTCGAAGGTTTGGGGGGTGGCCCGCGAACTTTC
>JAXLWN010000116.1:0-19407 GCA_046328475.1 Chloroflexia bacterium
CTTCAACCTGCGCTTCCCCGAGTTCACGGTCAGCCCGACGTTCCTGATCTCGCAGGGGCACGCGCACAACTATTACATCCACGTCGCCGCCGAGGCCGGGCTCGTGGGGTTGACCACCTACCTGCTGCTCTTAGGAATGATCGTCGGCACCGGGCTGCGAACCCTGTTGCTGACCGGTCGCCCCGGTGTCGATCCCGCCGCGCGCCCGATTGTGATCGCCTGCCTGGGGGTTGTGGTGGCGGTCGGGATTCACAACGTTTTCGAGAATCTGCACGTTCTTAGTATGGGGGTGCAATTGAGCACCGTCTGGGCATTGCTGACCGTCGTCGCGCAGCCCGCGTGGTTGCGAGACGCAGCGCCTGACCGAGAGGCATGAGACCAGGTATGACAAAAGCGCCCGAATCGCTGCCCGACATCGCGACCGGTGCGTCGCCGGACGAAGTCGTGCCGGACGAGACCGTGATCGAGGCTCCGCCGGGGCTGGCGAAGCGGGTGTTCCAACCCCAAACGCTGCTGGGTTTCCTCCTGGCGGGGGTGGCGCTCTTCTTCGTCTACCGCAACGGCCTGAAGCTCGATTTCCGCGAAGTCTGGTCCGAGATGCGCAACGCCAACGGTTGGATCCTGGTGGCGGCGTTCGTGATCTACTACAGCTCGTTCATCGTGCGGACCAAGCGCTGGGAGGTGCTGCTCAGTAACGTCGGCTACAGCCGCGAGCAGGGCGCGAACATGCCCTCGCTGCTCGGGCTGGGGGAGATCCTCTACCTCTCCTGGTTCGCCAACTGCGTGACGGTGGCGCGCCTCGGCGACGCCTATCGCGGCTACATGCTGAAGCGGGCGGCGGGCGTTTCGTTCGCCGTGACGATGGGGACGATCCTGGCCGAGCGGCTGGTTGATGTCGGCGTGCTGGCGGGGATGATGGCCCTCTCGGCGCTGATCGCCTTCCGGGGATCGTTGCCGCAAGCGGCAGAGTACGCGCTGATCGGCGGGATCGTCGTCTCCATCGTCGGGTTTGTTGGGCTGGCCTCGCTGAAGCGGTTGCGGCCGTTCGTCCAGCGCTTCTTGCCGGAACGGATCTTCGGCTTCTACAGCAACATCGAGACCGGCGTGACCGGATCGTTCCGCCGCGTCCCCTACCTGATCGTGCTGTCGGTGATCGGCTGGGTGATCGAGGGATCGACGCTCTACCTGACGGCGGCGGCGGTACACGTGCCGCTCTCGGTCGCCGGGGCGATCATGGCGGCGCTGGCGTCGTCGCTCCTCTCGACGATCCCCTTCTCCCCGGCGGGGCTTGGCTTTACGGAGTCGGGCACGGTCTTGCTGCTGACCAGCTTTGGGATGGAAACGACTCCGGCGGCGGCTGTCGTGCTGCTGAGTCGGGTAATTAATTACTGGAGCATCATCGGCCTCGGGGCGATCATCTACGTGTTCAGCAGGAAGAAGTAGGGACGAGTAGTCGGCAGCCAGTAGTCAGTAGTCAGTTGAGGAGGCGATGGGGCAGCAGGAGCAGACCGGGGCGGGAAGAGTTACAGAGATTTGGCCGCCTGGCAAAGGGCGATGGAGTTGGTTGAGGGAGTCTATCAGGTGACGAAATCGTGGCCCCGAGAGGAAATCTACGGGCTAACTAATCAGGCGCGACGCGCTGCGGTTTCAATACCGGCGAACATCGCGGAAGGCAGGGACGGCGAAATCCTCGCGAATTTGCCCGTTTTCTGAACATTGCTACTGGCTCTCTTCATGAGGTGGAAACACACTTGCTCATCGCGGAACGCCTTCACTATCTCGATGATCGGGCATTGGCACCATTGCTCCACCCGGCGTCTGAAACAGGCGCATCATCAACGGGCTCCTCCGCAGCCTCCATGTAGAGCCCGATCACTGACTATTGACTACTGACTACTGACTATGGGGTTTCATGCGGATTGGGATCGACTATACCGTCGGCATTTACCAGGGGAGCGGGGTGGGGCGGTATACCCGCACGCTGGTGCATGCGCTGGCGGCGAGCGAGCGGGAGCTCGATTTCACGCTGCTGTGGGCGCGGGCGCGCGGGGATGATGGCAGGGAGTTGCCGCATTTAGACCGCTTCGCGGGGTTTCCGTCGAATTTTCGGTCGCGGCGGTTGCCGCTGAATCAGCGGTTGCTGACGGCGGCGTGGCAGCGCCTGCGGCTGCCGGTGCCGGTTGAGATGTTCGCCGGGCCGCTCGATTTGTTGCACGCGCCCGACTTCGTCGCGCCGCCGACGCTTCGCGCGCGGCGGATTGTGACGGTTCACGATCTGACTTTCCTGGTGGTGCCCGAATACGCGCACCCGCAATTGCGCGCCTATCTGGAGGCGGCGGTGCCGCGCAACGTGCGCTCCGCCGACCACATTTTCGCAGACTCGGCCGCGACGAAGGCAGATTTGCAGCGGTTGCTCGATGTGCCGGAGGAGAAGATTACCGTCGTCTACGTGGCGGCGGAGGAGCGCTTCCGACCGTTCTCGGAGGCGGAGCAGGAGGCGGCGCGGGCCGATCTAGCGACCATCGGGGTCCCGCTGGGGCCGTATCTGCTGATGGTTGGCACGATCGAGCCGCGCAAGAATCACATCGGGGCATTGCGCGCGTTTGCGGAGTTGCGACGGCGCGGTCTGCCGCACCGTCTGGTGATCGCGGGGGGGCGCGGGTGGCTCGACGGGCCGATTTACGCCGAGTATGAGCGACTGGGGCTGGGGGACAGCGTGATCTTCCCCAGCTTCTTCCCCGACCGGCTGCTGCCCGCGCTCCATGCCTGCGCCGATGTGCTGCTGCAACCGTCGTTTTACGAGGGTTTTGGTATTCCGGTGCTGGAAGCGATGGGGGCCGGGACACCGGCGATCATCAGCGATCGGCCATCGTTGCCGGAAATCGCCGGAGGCGCGGCACGGATCGTGCCTATAGAGGACCCGCAGGACCTTGCCGAGGCGATCTGGTCGCTGCTGCACGATCCTGCCGAGCGAGCGCGGCTGCGCGAACTCGGGCTGGCGCGGGTGCGCGATTTCGCGCCGGGGGCGGTCGCGCGCACCGTCCTTGAAAGGTACCGGGCGATAGGGTAGCATGATCGTTATGCCATGCGCCGGGCGACATGCGCCGGTGCGGAAACTGCGCATAGGGATAGGGAAGATCCACCCTCGCCACGGGGCGAGACGAGGGCGACACGGGCCACCGGCGTAAGGATGCGAATGGCCGAAGAGCGCGATTCGGCAACTGAGTCGCCGGAGACACCGCCCGCAGCGCGCCCGCGCTCACCGCTGATCATCGGTGCGATCGCCTACGGCATGCTGATCTGGATGGTGCTCGTCGTCTGCCTGCTGATCGCCTGGAAGCTCTCGACGCGATAGCAACGAATGTTGCAGGTTGACAAGTTCCAAGTTACAAGTTTAGTGAACGAAGAACTTGCCAACCTGCCAACCTGCAACCTGCAACAAGGACAAACGACGTGAGGACTGAGGAGTCGATGACCGGCGGGACGGCAGTGGCGGAGACAACCGGCGAGAAGCGGATGATCGTCGTGCTGCCGACCTATAACGAGCGCGAGAATCTGCCGGTCATGATCGAGGCGCTGCACAGCCTTGGCATTCCGGGGCTGGAAGTGCTCGTCGTGGACGACAATTCGCCGGATGGGACCGGTCAGCTGGCCGAGGATCTCGGCGAGCAATATTCCGGCAAGTTCGAGGTCCACGTCGCGCACCGCCCGCAGAAGATGGGGCTTGGCCCGGCCTATATCGATGGCTTCGGGCGGGCACTGGCGCTCGGCGCGGACTATGTCGTGGAGATGGACGCCGATTTCCAGCACGACCCGGCGACGCTGCACGAGTTCCGGCGCTGGATCGAGGAGTATGACATCGTCGTCGGCTGCCGCTACATGCCCGGCGGCAGCGTCGAGGATCGCTGGAGTATCGTGCGCAAGCTGCTGAGCAGGGGGGGCGCGATCTACTCGCGCTTCGTCCTCGGCTTGCAGATTCACGACCCAACGGGCGGCTTCAAGTGCTTCCGCGCCAGCGCTTTGCGCGCGATCGACTTGAGCAAGGTGCGGTCGAGCGGCTACACCTTCCAGATCGAGATGAGCTACGCCGCCCAGCGCGCCGGGTTGCGCGTGAAGGAAGTGCCGATCCGCTTCGTGGACCGCGAGCGGGGCACGTCGAAGATGTCCGCGCGCATCGCCATCGAGGCGACGTGGCGGGTGTGGCAGATTCGGCAGCGGTATTAGGGCCGTGCCGAGGGGGTGGCCTGAGGCGCGTGCGCCCGAGGTCTGAAGACCTGGGCTGAAGGCTTCGCCGCGAAGCCCGCCTGCGCGAGCTGGGGTGTGCTCACCCAGAGGATGTAACCTCCCTGCCTCAATGATTCCATCTGAGCGCAATATTGCCGAATTGGCCTGTACTGGCCTGCTGGCAGGCGCGTATGTTCGCGGCTATCGGGCTCTCTCCTGTTTGTATTTCTGACGACTTGACAAGGTGAACACCTGTTCGTACACTCGCCTGCGCTGGGATGGTGGCGCGCGTTTCGCGCGGGGACTCCTGGGAGGGCGGGCCGTGAAGTCGTTGCGACAGCGGGCGGAGTGGCAGTTTTTCGCGATTCTGCCGAGGGTGGATGGGCCGCTGGCGGGTGCCTGGTATGCGCTCCTACTGATCAGGGGTTTGCTCCCGGCGCTCTTCGCGCTCGCCATGGGTGGGATGATCGGGGCGGTGCAGCGGCAGGAAGCGCTGACCGCGCCGCTGGTGATACTGGGGGTGGCATTCATCCTGTTGCAGGTGCTCCCACCGCTCCACCAGGCGGTCAGCATGAACCTGGGGTCGAAGGTTGCCGCCTGGCTGAATGACCAATTGACCGCGAGTTGTGTTGAGCCGCCCGGCATCGGGCACCTGGAGGACCCGACTCTGACGAACGATCTCGTCGTCGCGCGCGAGTTCGACCGGGGGATGACCGGCCCGCCGATGTTCATGAACGTCGATTTCATCGCGGGCAGCCTGGTCGGGATGATCTCGGCATCGCCTCGGCGTTGCTGCTCTTCGGCTTCGCCTGGTGGGCACCGCCGGTGCTGGCGGGGGCCTGGTTCGGCACGCACTGGCTGCTGCGCGAGAGCGGGGTCTGGCGCGACCGCAACACCGACGAGGTGCCGCCAGGCGCAGCGACACGCCGACTATGCCTACAAGCTGGCGGTGGACCCGCCAGCGGCGAAGGAGTTGCGCCTCTTCGGACTCGAAGATTGACCATCGGCAGGTTCCGCGAGCGACGGCGGCGGCTCTTCGACTTGCAGTACGCCGCGACCCGGCTGCGCGAAAAATCGGTGCTGGGCGCGCTGGCGCTGGTCGCGGGCGGCAATGGCCTGGTCTTCTGGGCGCTGGCGAGTGCGGCGCTCGACGGCATGCCGCTGGACCGGTTGGTGGCGTTTGCGCAACTCCAGCGCGAGCGTGAGCCTGATCGCGTTCGGCGGGCTGAACTGGGCGCTGGATGGAGCCGCCGCGCCGGTGGCCGCGTGCTGCGGCTGAAACCGGCGATGGCCCCGGCGGCGCGCTGCCGGTGGGACATGCGCAGCCGGTGCGGCCCGCGCCGCGCCGCGAGGTGCGCATCCGCGATCTGCACTTCGCCTATCCGCGCACCGAGCGGCCGATCTACAACGGACTCGACCTCACGATCCCGGCGGGAACGTCGTCGCGATCGTGGGGCAGAATGGCGCGGGCAAGACGACGCTCGCCAAGCTGCTCTGCCGCCTCTACGACCCTACCTCCGGGGTGATCGAGATCGACGGCGTCGATCTTGCGGGAACTGGATATCGACGCCTGGCGCTCGCAGGTCACCGCCGTGTTTCAGGACTTCATCCGCTTCGATCTGACGCTGCGCGAGAATGTCGCGCCCCACGGTGCGCCCGAGGCGGCGATTCGCGCGGCACTGGCCGATGCCGGGGCCGACCAGTTGGCCGACCTCGATACGCCGCTGGCGAAGGGGTACGCGGGCGGCACCGATCTCTCGGGCGGGCAGTGGCAGCGAGTGGCGCTGGCCCGCGCGCTCTGCGCGATTCGGCAGGGCGCGGGGTTGGTGCTGCTCGACGAGCCGACCGCCGCGCTCGACGTGCGCGGCGAGGCGGCGATCTTCGACCGGGTGCTGCAGGCCAGCCGCAACGTGACGACGATCCTGATCTCCCACCGCTTCTCCACGGTGCGGCACGCCGACCGGATCGCCGTGCTCGAACATGGCCGGGTGATCGAACTCGGCAGCCACGAGGAGCTGATGGCGGCGGGCGGGCGCTATCGCGAGATGTTCGACCTCCAGGCGAGCCGCTTCGCGGCGATTACCGACGAGGAAGGAGCGGCCTACGATGTCCTCGTTTGAGAGCACGCTCCCGGGCGCGATGGGCCGCCCGGAGGTGGCGATGCCCCCGGCGCTCGCCGCGATGTGGCGGCTCTGCAAGCTCGGCTACACCAACGAGCCGGGGCTGCTGGTCTTCGCGTTCGCGATGTCGCTGATCTCGGCGCTGCCGGATGCGCTGCTGGCCCTGCTGCTGAAGTGGCTCGCCGATGGCGTGCTGGCGGGCGATCGCGCGCGTGTGCTGCTGGCCGCGCTGGGGATGGGGGCGGCGGCGACGGCGACCTGGCTGCTGCGCGTGGTCGGCGCGCGAATCACGCGGCGCTTCCGCGACAAGGTGACGATCGCGCTGGAGACCCACGTCGCGCACCTGCTCGCCTCGGTCACGACGGTCGAGCACCACGAGCGGCCGGAATACCTCGACCGCCTGGCGGTGCTGCGCAATCAGGTCTTCGTGCTCGATCACATGTACATGTCGCTCTTCTCCACCTGCGGCTGGATTCTGCGGCTGGTCGTGATCGTCGGGTTGCTGATCTCCATCCACCCGGCGCTCGCGCTGCTGGTAGTCTTCGCCACCCCGACGGTCGCCAGTTCGTCGTGGCGACCGGCCAGGGAACGCGCCGCCGAGGAGCGCAGCGCGCCGCACCAGCGATTGGCCGAGCACTTCTTCGCGGTCGCCACGACTGCGGCGGCGGGCAAGGAGGTGCGCGTGACCGGAATCGGCCCCGAGCTGGTGCGCCGTCGCCGCGAGGAGTGGGAGCGGTGGTACCGGCCGATCTCGCGCGTGCGCTGGGCGAGCGCCGGGTGGCACGCGATCGCCTGGGCGATCTTCGGCGCGGCCTACATCGGCGCGGTGGTCTTCGTCGCTTCTGGGCTGCGCCGCCCGGTGGGCGACGTGCTGCTGATCCTCGCTGCCGGGGCGCAACTGTCGGTCTACATCGGCGCGACCGTCGGCGAGATCGGCTTTTTGCGCGGGATCTGGCTGGATGGGTCGCGGCGGCTAATCTGGTTAGAGGATTATGCGGCCTCGCTGACCGCACGAGCCGACGGCAGCGTGCCGGAGCGGCTCGCCGAGGGCATCCGATTCGACGGGGTGTCGTTCGCCTACCCCGGCACCGAGCGGCTGGTGCTCGACAACATCACCCTGCACCTGCCCGCCGGGAAGGTCATCGCGGTCGTCGGGGAGAACGGCGCGGGCAAGTCGACGCTGGTGAAGCTGCTCTGCCAGATGTACCAGCCGTCGGCCGGGCGCATTCTGGTGGATGGTCAGCAGCTGGACCGGATGCCCGCCGCCGCCTGGCGCGCGAAGATCGCTGGCGCGTTCCAGGATTTTTTCCGCTTCGAGTTCGCCGCCCGCACGAGCGTGGGGCTGGGAGACTTGCCGCAGATCGCGAGCGATCCGGCGGTGCGCACGGCGGTGGAGCGGGGTGGGGCCTCGGATGTGATCGCCCGCCTCGAAGCGGGGCTGGATACCCAGCTCGGGCCGACCTGGCCCGATGGCGTCGATGTGAGCTTTGGGCAGTGGCAGAAGCTGGCGCTGGCGCGCGGGTTCATGCGCCAGCAACCGCTGCTGCTGGTGCTGGACGAGCCGACCGCCGCGCTCGACGCCGAGACCGAGCACGACCTCTTCGCGCGCTACGCCGACGCGGCTGCGGCCAGCGAAAACGGCGGCATCACGATCCTGGTGTCGCACCGCTTCAGCACGGTCCGGATGGCCGATTTGATCGTTGTACTCGACGGGGCGAAGCTGGCCCAGGTCGGCAGCCACGAGGAGTTGCTGGCGCAGGGCGGGCAGTACGCCGAGTTGTACAGCATCCAGGCGCGGGCGTACCATTAGGCGATGCGCCGATGGTTGCGGCGCTGGTGGGCGCGGCGATGAAGGAGCACGGGGCGTGGGGGAAGTTCAACAGGCAGCGCCACCCCAGGCGACCCCTCCCCTCCCCTCCCCACCCCCGGCAAAAGCCCTGAATCCGCTCCAGCGCATTTTTCGCAACAGCGCGGCCCCGATCGTCGCCCAATTGGTCAACCGGGCGATGGATCTCGCCTTCGCCTGGGTGCTCTTCCGCCTGCTCGGGGCGACCGGGAACGGCGCGTACGAGTTCGCGGTGCAGATCTGGCTCTACCTCAAGACCTTCACCGACTTCGGGCTGGGAGTGCTGGCGACGCGCGACGTGGCGCGACGGCCGGATCTGGCCGGGGAATACCTGGGGCTGACGACGATCCTGCGCCTCGTGCTCTGGGCGACGGCGCTGCCGCTGGTGCTGGTCTTCGCATTCGCGAACTGGCGCTGGCTCGGCAGCAGCGGGGCCAGCACGATCGCGCTGCTGCTGCTGGTCGCCTCGATTGTGCCCGATAGCTGGAGCGACGCTGCGAACGCGATCTGCAACGCGCGCGAGGAGATGGTGCGCCCGGCGATCCTGGCTGTGGCGAAGAATGTGGTCAAGACGGCGCTCGGGCTCGCCTTCCTGCTCTCGGGCTGGGATGTGATCGGACTGGCGCTGACGGCGCTGATCACCAACATCGTCGCGGCGGCGCTTTTCGCGCGCCTGCTGCGCGGGTTGCGGGTGCGCGCCGTCTGGCGGCGACCGGGACCGGACGCGCGGCGGCTGCTGGGCGAGGCGTGGCCGCTGCTGCTGAACAATCTGCTGGCCGGGCTCTTCTTCAGCTTCGACACCGTCGTGCTGAAGTCGTCGCAGGGCGAGGCGGCGCTCGGCATCTACCGCGCGCCGTACAAGCTGCTGAACATGCTGCTGCTGTTGCCGCAGTATGGCACGCTCGCCCTCTTCCCCCACCTCTCGCGCCTCGCCGCCGAGCGCAGTGCGGCCTTTGCGGAGACCTATGCGCTGGCGATCAAGCTGCTGCTGACGCTGGCGCTGCCGATCTGCGTCGCGACCACGTTCGTCGCGCCCGACCTGATCTGGGTGCTGGCGGGCAGCGAGTTCCTGCCGGACGGCGGCACGGCCCTGCGGCTGCTGATCTGGTTCTTGCCGCTAAGTTATGTCAATGGATTGACGCAGTATGTGCTGATCGCGGCCGGGATGCAGCGCGCGATCACGCCGGCCTTCGGGCTGACCTTCGCCTTCAATCTCGGCGCGAACCTGATCTTCACGCCGCGCTACGGCTTCGTCTCCGCCTCGCTGATCACCGTGCTCTCGGAGGTGGTACTGATCGTGCCGTTCCTCTGGTTTCTCCGGCGACGCATGGTCACCCTCCCCGCGCCGGGGATCGCGCTGCGCCCGCTCGCGGCGGCGGCGGCGATGGGGTTGCTCGGCTGGCTGATCGTGCGGGCGCTCGGGGGCAGCGGGGTTGCGCCGTGGGCGGCTGCGTTGGTCGGCGGCGCGGTTTATTGCGCCGTGCTCGTCCTGATCGGCGGCATCGGCGCGACCGAGCGGCGGCTGGCGCTGCGGTTGCTGGGGCGGGCGGTTTAGGCGAGAGGCGATGGCGATAGGCGATAGATGTTTTCGCGGAGCTATGCGCTTATCGAGTAACGCACAGCTGAGCGGACGAGAGACTATCGCCTATCGCCTATCGCCTATCGCCTACTTGATATTGCCTTGCGCCTTGGCGATCTGAATGCCGAGCAGGCCGAGGAGGACTTCGTACTTCGTCCCGGTGTACTCGGGGTGGTATTCGAAGCGGTTGCGCTCGAAGTACTGGACGAGGTAGGTCTTGCCGTCGGTGGGGCTGACCTCCTGCATCGGCTCGGAGATCGGGTAGCCGAAGACGGCGAGCCCGCCATTGTCGCGCCAGTACTTCAGGAAGGGCTGCGAGAGCGTGTGCTTCGTCTCGGGGAAGTAGGCGCGCGTGTCGGTGTTCTGGAACGGGATCAGCACCGGATCGAACTTGCGCCCCTTCGTCACGTCGTTGCCGAGCAGGCCGAGCAATACCTCATATTCGGTCCCGGCGTTCTCGGGGTGGTACTCGAAGCGGTTGCGCTCGAAATACTGGACCATGTAGGGCTTGCCGTCGATCGGCGAGATCTCGGTGAACTCCTCGGAGATCGGGAAACCGAAGATCTCCAACCCGCCATGCTTCTGCCAGTAGCGCAGGAAGGAGTTGGCGAGCGTGTGCCCGGTCTGGGTGAAATAGGCCAGGGAATCGGAGGTGGCCAGCGGCGGTGGCACGCGCTCGAACGCCTTCGTGTTGACCGCCTGCTTGACGGTGAAGGTGGTCGTCGCCGCGCGCTGGCTCTTCTCTCCATAGGCCATCACGACCTGCTTGCCGACCGACAGCGGCTCGGTCGGGCCGATGATGAAGCGCAACTCGCCGGTCTGATTGGCGTAGGCTTGCGGCGAGCGCAGGGAACTGAAGTAGCGATAGGAGCCATCCTCGCCGACGAGCCAGATCGTCACCGGCTCGCCCGGATCGAAGCCCTTCACGCTCAGGATGACCGACTCGGCGTTCTTCGGCTCGGTTGGCGTGACCGACACATCCGTCAGCGTCGGGGTGAAGGTCGAGGCGAGGATGACGGCGTGGAAGGTGTCGAGCCGGCCGTAGCCCGCGTGCGGGTCGAAGCCCCCCTCCTCGATATCTACCGCCGTCGCCTTGAGGATTTCGCGGACCGCCTTCGGCGTCAGGTTGCCACGCTGCGAGAGCATCAGCGCGATGGTGCCGGTGACGAACGGGGCGGAGGCCGACGTGCCGTTCAGTTGGGCGTAGGTGTCGCCGTCCCGGTAGTAGGTGCCGAAGATTTCCTTGCCGGGGGCGGCGAGCCAGACGTAGGAGCCGTAGGAGGAGAACTCGGCGATCTTGTCGTCGCGCGTGGAGGCGCTGACCGCGATCACATTCGCGTAGGCCGCCGGGTAGTTCGCCAGCCCGTCGGCCTTGTTGCCCGACGCGGCGACGACGATCGCGCCCTTGCCGATCGCGTAGGAGACCGCCGCCTCCATCGATTGCGAGGGGGCGGAGACGCCCGCGCTGACGTTGATGATCTGCGCGCCTTGCTCGACGGCGTAGAGGATGCCCTGCGAGAAGTTGGCGACGGTGCCGAGCCCTTCCTTGTCCAGGATCTTGATCGGCATGACCAGCGCGCCCCAGGACATCCCGGCGATGCCGATCGAGTTGTTGCCGGTGGCGGCGATCAGCCCGGCGGTGAAGGTGCCGTGGCCGTTGTCGTCCACGGTGCTGGGGTCGTCGTTGACGAAGCCGCGCCCCTGCTTCAGCCGCTCTTTCAGTTCGGGGTGGGTCGGTGATGCGCCGGTGTCGAGCACCGCGACGAGGATCGGCCCGCCGGTGGTGAGCGTGTTCCAGGTGACGTCGGCCCCGATCTTGGTCGGTGCCCACTGCTGGTCGTAGCGCTCGTCGTTCGGCTTCAGCGGGCCGGTCGGGCCGACCAGCCCCACCTCGGTGGACTGGATCGAGATGATGTAGTTCGGCTCGACGAAGGCGACGCGCGGGTCGCGCAGCAGATCATCGCGACGCGCCACCAGGTCGTCGTCCGAGGAGAAGCGGAAGCGGAAGGTCTTCAGATCGCCGAACGCGGTGCTGGAATTGAGGACGCTGTGCGACTTGAGATAGCTATCGAACGCGGCCGAGAAGGTGCCCCCGGCACCGAAGGGTTGCGCGCTGCGGAAGCCGACGAGCAATTCGCCCGGTACGTGGGGATAGGACCAGAGGTCGCCGGTGCCGGGTGCTGCGGGCGGGGCGGCATCGACCTCGACGCGGAATGTATTGGTGAGCAGCAAGAGGAATAAGGCAAGCGCAAGGAACAGGCGAGGCAAGGCGCGCACGGTCAGGGCCTCCATCGGGCCGGGGGGCAGGCGGTGCCCACTCGAACACCACGCCGGGCGACCACCGGTGAGTGGGATGGCCCGGGGCTGCGCGAGGGGCAGGGAGAGTGCCATGCTCGTCAGCACGAATAGAACGCCTTTCTCGGCAGCCGGTTGCTCCGTGGCCGCAGCGACAGGCGCGCAGGGGAAGCAAAACTCGGCGGGCTGGCGGACCCTGTGGCCACGTCGGACGGCGAGCATTGTCGGACGCGGCGATTTTGCCGAGGCAAGTATAGTGCGTTGCGGCGGACGACGCACTTACCTGGAACTCTACTATGAATACGTTCGCGGGGCGGGGATGGATGCAATGGCGAAACGGCGAAACGGCGAAACGGCGAACGGGCGAACGGGCGTTGACCTCGCCCCCCGGCCCCCTCTCCCGCGAGGAGAGGGTCTCGCTCGAGGCGGTGGCGATGGGGGAGAGGGTCGCCCGCTCGCGTTCGCCGTTTCGCCGTTCGCCCGTTCATTGGCGTACTGTGCCCCAGAGCCAGCCGATGGCCGCGCCGCAGAGGGAGGCGGCGAGGTTGACGACGTCGTTGTCGATCCAGGGGTTGCCGCCAGTGAGGACAGCGGAAGTGCCGCAGCGATGGATGGGGCGCTCGGTGGGGGCGTCGCAGCGAGGGCAGTGGTAGCGGGCCTGGATGGTTGCGCCGAGGTAGCTGTCGGCGAAGGAGCCAGCGAGGCCGGAGACGACGGCGAGGGTGATGGTGGCGGGAGCGGAGGGTCGGCGCGGGGTCGTATTCCGGGAGATGGCGGCGCAGAGGGCGGCGACGGTGCCGATGAGGGCTGCGCCGAGCGCGGCTGCGCCGGTGCCGAGCGGGGTGATGCCGCCGGAGGTGCCGGGGAGGACGGTGCGGCCGGTGGTGACCAGGCGCGGTGGCTGGTTGCTGAAGAGGCCGAGTTCGGTCGCCCAGGTGTCGGCATTGACCGTCGCCAGCGCGCCGATGAGGGCGGGGAACCAGGGCGTGGCGGGCCGGGCGCGACCGAGCGCAACGAGGGCGGCGGCGATGCCACCGTTGGCGATCGTCTGCGCGAAATCGCGGCGTTCGCCTTTGGCGTGCTCGACGGCTGATTCGCGCTGGCGGCCTTTGCGCCAGTGGGAGAGGGCGCTGGAGCTGGTGAAGAAGGTCAGGAGGAGCGCGGAGGAGCGAGGCCGCCAGCGGGAAGATCGTGGTGCCGACCAGCATCGCCCCCGCCACGCCGCCGCGACTGAGGGAACCGCGCCGGTAGGCCAGCGCGCCGACTGCGGCGCTGGCGGCGAGGCCGCCGAGGAGTGGAGCGTGGAACGTAGAACGAGGGGCGATTTTCCTTAGCGATTCCTCAATCTTTCCCAGCACGCTTCTCGCTCTACGCTCCACGTCCCACGCCTCACGCCCCACCAGAATCGGCGCGATCAGCGCGTCCCAGTGCTGGCGGGCGAGGTCGCGCAGGCGGTCGGTGGTGACGAGGCGGATGAGGCGGCGGTGCTCTTCGTAGCGCTTAAAATCTTCGTCGCGCAGGCCGACGGCGTCGGCCCAGTGCATCAGCGGTTCGAGGCCGATCGGCGGGCGGGCGAAGCGGACCCAGACATCCTGCTTCCACTTCTCGGGCTTCGGCAGGTCGATCAGCACCTCGTAGTCGGCAACTGACTCGCCGCTGGCTTCGGCGAGCGCCGCGCC
Source organism: Chloroflexia bacterium (assembly GCA_046328475.1). Classification (GTDB taxonomy): domain Bacteria; phylum Chloroflexota; class Chloroflexia; order Thermomicrobiales; family CADCWN01; genus CADCWN01. The sequence continues at coordinate 13,744 of JAXLWN010000116.1, forward strand.
GATCGCCAGTTCGGTGCGGCGACGGGCGGCGGGGTCGTACCAGAGCGCGCTGAGCGCGTCGTAGAGAGCGCCCGCCCGCGCGCTGACCTCGACCGCGCGCTTGTGGACCTGCCGCAGGCGCAGCATCTCCACCAGGGCGACCGTGGCGGGCGGCATGTTCTCGCGGCCGAGCAGCGCCAGCAGCGAGTTGTCGTCGTGGCGGGTGAGTTGCTCGGGGGTCACGGCACCGGCCAGCAGCGCGTCCTGCACCGCGCGCAGGAGCATGACCATGCAGGCGCGGTTGGTGTGGTGCCAGTAGACGTTGTCGAACATCTCCTGGCGCGCGTTGATCAGCGAGTGGAGCGGGCTGATCCCCTTCTCGTCTACCACGATCCGCATCTGCCCGTCGATCTCCGCGATCATCAGCGAGTCGATCAGGCGCTGGGTATCGACACGGCCGTAGGGGACGTTGCACGCCTTCGCGTCGCGCGGCAGGTAGTCAAGCTTGTCCATATCGAGCGTGCCGCTGAGCAGGCCGACGAGGACCGCATCGGTCGGGCTGAGCGCCATGTGCGCGTCCACCACGTTGGCGACGCGCGCCGGATCGAGGCCCCAGTCCCGTTCGAGCACGGTCGCCACCTCGCCGCGCTCGATGATCGCGCGACCGACCGTCTCGTGGTTGAGGACCGGCGGGCCGAGCTCCTCGATCGCGTGCGAGAAGGGGTAGTGGCCGATGTCGTGCAGCAGCGCGGCGGCGAGCATCGTGTCGAAGTCGGCCTCGGTCGCGCCCAGGAGCGCGACGGCGGCGGGGCGCAGTTGCGCGAGCGCGCGGCGCATCAGGTCGAGCACGCCGAGCGAGTGCTCGAAGCGGCTGTGCTTGGCCCCCGGCCAGACGCGCGAGACGAAGCCGAGCTGCTTGATGTTGTCGAGGCGCAGGAATTCGGGCGTGCCGAGGAGCGCGACCTCGCGCGAGCGGAGGATGATCCGGTCGTAGAGGCTATCCCGGATCGTGGTGGTGCGTTCGTGATCGCGGTCGAACGGGGTCAATGGCCCTCGCTTTCGGTGACCTGGGCGTATCAGAGGATGACCTCGGAGTCGTCGCCAAGCGCCAGCCGCAGGACGCTGTGGCGGCCGTCCGCCTTCCTGACGATTGCCTGCTGGCCGATGATGCTGTCCTCCAGGCGGGCGATCCCCGAAACGATGGCACCGTCCAGCAGCACCGCGTGCTCGATGGACGAGTCGATAATCCGGCACCCCTGGCCGATGCTGGTGAAGGGGCCGATGAAGGAATTCTCGACCTGCGTATTCTCGCCGATGACGACCGGGCCACGGATCACGCAGTTCTGCAGCCGCGCCCCCCGGTCGATGGTGACGCGACCGAATAGCCGGGTGTCCTCCGAGACCTCCCCATCGATCTTGTGGCGGGCGTACTCGTCGAGGACGACGCGATTCGCTTCGAGCAGATCGTCCTTCTTGCCCGTATCGAGCCACCAGCTCTCCAGCACCGAGCTCTGCACCGTCCCGCCCCATTCGAGCACCTGCCGGATGGCGTCGGTGATCTCCAGTTCGCCGCGCCAGGAGGGCTGAATTGCGCCGATCGCGCGGTGGATCGCGGGCGAGAAGGTGTAGGCACCGACGAGGGCCAGGTTGCTCGGTGGCACCTGGGGCTTCTCGATCAGGCCGACGACGCGGCCGGCGCTATCGACCTCGGCGACGCCGAACGCCTGGGGGTTGGGGACCTCCTTGAGCAGGATCGCCGCATCGGCGGAGGCCGCGACGAAGTTGCCGACCAGTTCCTGAATCCCGGCCCCCAGCAGGTTGTCGCCGAGATACATCACGAACGGGTCATCCCCCAGGAAAGGCCGGGCGACCACCACGGCGTGGGCGAGGCCGCGCGGCTCGTCCTGCACGATGAAGTGGAAGGTGAAGCCCCAGGGATTCGCCGCCAGCGACTCGCGAATCTGGTGCCCGGTCTCCGGGGAGATGATGATGCCGACCTGGGTGATCCCCACATCGGCGAGGTGCTGCATGACGTAGTGCAGCACGGGGCGATTAGCGACCGGCACGAGTTGCTTCGCCATCGTGTGCGTCAACGGCCGCAGGCGCGTCCCTTTGCCGCCGCAGAGCACCAGCGCCTTCGAGACCTGTGCCATCCCTCTCACCCCACTCTCATGCCGCAACGCTTGCGGATTTGCTCTCCGGTGTGCTGATTTTTCCCCACACGAGCGACGGCCCTTCCCGCGTGGCGCAAGGAGGGTTCACCCTGCCCGCCGGTCGCGTCCTCTGGTATTGTACGATCAGGAACCGATTCCGGTGTTCGATCGTGATCCTTCATATCGTCTTCTTCATCGTGATCTTCCCTGTGGAGGCAATTCCCTTGGACGTGGCGCGCTATCTGGAGCGGATCGGGTATGCCGGGCCGCCGGAACCGACGCTGGAGACGCTGCGGGGGCTGCACGAGGCGCACTACCGCACGGTGCCGTTCGAGAATCTGGACATCGGGCTGGGGCGGCCGATCGCGCTGGACGAGGCGGCGATGTACGCCAAGATCGTCGAGCGGCGGCGCGGCGGCTTCTGCTACGAGTTGAACGGCCTCTTCGCCGGGCTGCTGCGGGGGCTCGGTTTCCGGGTGACGCTGCTCTCGGCGGGGGTGAATGCGAGCCTGCGCGGCACCTTCGGGCCGGAGTTCGACCATCTGGCGCTGCGCGTCGAGCTCGCGGGGCCGTGGCTGGCGGATGTCGGCTTCGGTCAGAACTTCGTCCACCCGCTGCGACTGGACGAGCGCGGCGAGCAGCGTGATCCCGGTGGGCGCTACCGCATCGCCGAGCGCGATGGTTGGCACATCCTGGAATCGCGCGACGCCGGCAGCAACTGGAAGCCTGAATATCCTTCACCCTGACCCCGCGCGCGATGACCGACTTCGCGGCGATGTGCCTGCATCAGCAGTACTGCCCGATTCAGCTTCAGGAAGCACAGCACCTGCTCCTGCCGACGCCGACCGGCCGGGTGACGATCCAGCGACAACCGGCTGATCGTGACGACCGATGGCGTGCGCGAAGAACGGAATTGCCCGACGAGGCGGCGCGGGCGGCGGCGTTGTGGGAACGGTTCGGGGTGTCGGTGCTGAAGGCGTGAGGGCGTGAGGGCGTGGGAGCGTGGGGGTCAACCGTCAATGCCCCGATACCAGCCACCAACGCCCCGATAACCAGTCCATGCACCCCATCGGCTATACTTGCGCGGCGCGAAACCGGCACCCCTCGCGATTGGAGATTGAGAAACGGCGCCACGGCCAACGGCGGCGACAGCGGTCAGCTCGGCGGAGTCGGTGGCGACGAAACCGCGCGCTATGGCTTGCTCTACCTGGCGGTTTTGTGGGGAGTGTCTCCTCGATCGGCGTGGAAATCGCCGCCCTGGCGATTGATCGCCCCCTACTTCGGCAACTCCACCCTGATCTGGGCGACGATCATCGGCCTGACGCTGACCCTACCTCTCGGTCGGCTACTACCTCAACGGCAAGTTGGCCGACCGTTCTAGCCCGACGAGCAGCTGCTCTACGGCATCTTCGCGGGCGCGGCGCTCGGCGTGGCGGTCATCGATCCTCTCGCGCCCGATCCTCAACGCCTCGCTCATGCGCCTTCGCCGATCTCAATGTCGGGGCGTTTTGCACTCGCTGCTCGGCGTGATCTTCCTCTTCCTGGTGCCGATCACGCTGCTCGGCTGCGTCTCGCCGCTGGCGATTCGCCTGCGGCTGCGGGGCGTGACCGAGGCGGGCGGCACGGCGGGTTCGCTCTACGCGCTCTCGACGATGGGCTCGATCAAGCCGGATCCTTCCTGCCGGTGATCGTGCTGATCCCCCTATTTGGCAAACGGCAGACCTCTACACCTTCGCCATCGCGCTCGGCGCGGTGGCGGTGATCGGCCTCCTCAGCATCCGCGCCTGCGTGGGCACGCTGCTGAGCGTGCTGGTGATCGCCGCGATCCTGCTGATGTCGGTCTTCGGCGGGCGGGGTAACTTGCGCCGCGCGGAGGCGGGCGAACTGCTCTACGAGGGGAATCGGAGTACAACTGCATCAGGTGGTGCAAAACGGCGACGAGACCGGGTTGGTGTTGAACGACGGGCACGCCATCCACTCGATCTACAACCCGAACCAGCTCCTCACCGAAGGGCCGTGGGACTACTTCATGCTTGGCCTTCTTCAGCAAGAACCAGCGCCAGGCCGATGTCGATTGTCTGCCTGATCGGGCTGGCGGGCGGGACGACCGCGCGGCAGTTCACGCAGATCTTCGGGCCGATCCCGATCGATGGCGTCGAGATCGACCCGGCGATTGTCGATGTCGGGCGCAAGTATTTCAACATGACCGAGCCGAACCTGAACGTGATCGTGGAGGATGGGCGCTATTTCCTGAAGACGACCGACCACCGCTACGACGTGATCGGCGTCGATGCCTACCGCCAACCCTACATCCCGTTCCAGCTGACCACAAAGGAGTTTTTCCAGGAAGCCTCCGACCATCTCAACGATGACGGCGTGATGGTGCTGAATGCCGGGCGCTACGGCACCGACTACCGCCTGGTCGAGGCAATCGCCACGACGATGAAGGCGGTCTTCCCGAACGTCTACCTGATCGATGTCGGGCGCTTCTCGAACACGATGGTGATCGCGACGAAGCAGCCGACCGACCTCGCCAACTACGCGCCGAACATCGCGCAGTTGCCCGCGGGTTCGCCGCTGCGACAGGTCGGCGATGCGAGCATCCAGACCGGCAACATCCGGGCGTGGAATGGCGGCGGATTGGTCTTCAGCGATAACCGCGCCCCCGTCGAATTGGTGATCGACCGCTTGATCATCGACGCCGCCCGACACGAGACGCAGAATCGGTGACGGGGACGAGTGAAGGGAGAAGGGGGAAGGGTGAAGGGGGAAGGGTGAAGGGAGAAGGGGGAAGGGTGAGGGGTGACGGCCCCCTAAATCCCCCATACATGGGGGACTTTCGCGGGTGGCGCTTGCTGTACCGAGGCTGATTGGCCAGGCCATTCTCCCTTCTCCCCTCTCCCCTCATCCTTCTGTCACGCTAGGTAAGGGCAATGGCTGAGGCATTGGTTCCGCTGACATTTCGGCATCTGGCGGCGCAGGGGCGCGTGCGCCATGGGATCACGCACAAGCTGCCGGGGTGGTGGCGCGATGGCGATGTGAGCCTGTCCACGGGCGGCGATCCGGAGCGGGTGAGCGCGACGCGGCGGGCGTGGGGCGAGGTGATCGGGGTTGATGCGGCGGCGGCGGTCGCGGCGCGGCAGGTGCATGGCAACGCGGTCGCGGCGGTGTCGGCGGCCGACCGGGGGCGCGGCGCGACGGCGCTCGGCACCGGCATTCCCGCGACCGATGCGCTGGTGACCGATGTACCGGGCTTGCCGCTGTTGATGTGCTTCGCCGATTGCACGCCGATTCTGTTCCACGACCCGAGGCGCGGCGTGGTCGGCATCGCGCACGCGGGCTGGCGCGGCACCGTGGCCGATATCGCGGGCGAGACGGTGCGGACGATGCTCGCGCGCTACGGCTCCAACCCAAATGATCTGCTGGCGGGGATCGGCCCGGCGATCGGGCGCTGCTGCTACGTGGTGGATGCGCCGGTGATCGACGCCTGGCTGGCGCTCGGCGTGCATGATTCGGCGGTGATCGAGGAGAT
>JAXLWN010000117.1:0-17773 GCA_046328475.1 Chloroflexia bacterium
GCCGAGGCCGGGTGCGGGTATTGCGCGCGAGGGGATCGGAGGGCGAGATGGTGCAGCAAGGCGGCGGGGGGAGAGCGTTCGGGCCGGTAGGGCGGGTGGTTGTCTGGCTGGTGGTGGCGGCGTTGCTGCTGCCGGCGTGGCTGCGGCCGGGGATAGTGGGGGCGCGAGCGGACGCGCTGCTCGATGGGGATCCGGACGCCCCGATCTATGTGCCAGCGACGAACCAGTCGGTGCCACCGGCGACCGAGGTGAATGTCGAGCTTGGGTCGTTCACCGATCCGTCCGGCGGTGGGCCGTGGGCGGTAGTGGTGGACTGGGGCGACCAGACGAGCACGTCCACCGTCCAGATGCCGATCGCCGACAACATCGGGGCACTGGCGCATCGCTGGGCGTATGGCGGGACGTATCAGGTGACCGTGAAGGTGACCGATTCGTTCGGGGCGAGCGATAGCGGGGGCTTCCTGGTCACGGTGGGGAGCACGATGCCGGATGTGCCGACGAAGGTCGCGGCGACGCCCGGCAATGCCTCGGCGACCGTCACCTGGGAGCCGCCATTCACGGATGGGGGCAGCCCGATCGACTCGTACATGGTCGGCATTCAGCCGACGGCGGGCGGGGCGGCGCAGACGCGGCAGATCACGGAGCTGGGCGCGCTCGCGACGACTTTCAGTGGGCTGGCGAATGGCACGCAGTACACCGCTTCGGTGACGGCGCACAATGCGCTCGGGGATGGGGCCGCCACGACGACGACGGTGACGCCGGAGGCGCCGATCCTGGCGATTACCGCCCTGGGCACGACGACCCTGCCGGAAGGGAGCGGGGAGTTCGACCTGACGGTCACGGGCACGGGGTTCGCCGAGGGGATGGCGGTGCGCTGGAATGGCGACGACCGCCAGACGGTGTTTGTTAGCGCGACCGAGTTGACGGCGCAGATCGCGGCGGCGGACGTGGCGAACTCGGGATCGGCGAGCGTGACGGTTCACGATGGGGTCGGGGAGGCCACATCGAACGCCGTGACGATCACAATTACGAATGTTGCGCCGAGCGCGACGTTTGCTGCACCGGCCTCGGTGGGGGCTGGCGTGGCGTTCACCCTCGCGCTGACCGACACGACCGATCCGTCGTCCGATGATACGACTGCCGGGTTTACGCTGCCTTCGACTGGTGGCAGCGCGGCGGCGGCTACGGCGCGTTCGGGGCGGGTGAGCATGGCATCGTGTCCGACGAGCGCGACGGGGCAGCGCGCGGTGGCGGGGAAGGTGCGCGACCAGGATGGCGGAGAGCGTGAGTATACGGCGACGGTGCAGGTGGTCGCGTTGCCCGCAGCGGTTTTGGTCGTGGCGGCAGCGGATGGCCTCTTCAATGGCACGGCGGTGCTGTCGGCGACGCTGACGCTGATGGTGAACCGCTGGTGGGCAAGACGGTGTATGTTCTGGCGCTGTCGGCACGGCGGTGGGGAGCGGGACGACCGATGAGAACGGGGTCGCGACGTTGCCGAGCGCCAGCCTGGCCGGGATCGATGTGGGCAACAGCCCGAGCGGGGTGATGGCGACGTATGACGGGGTGGTTGGGTGCATCTCGGGATGGTGGGACGGCTGCGCTGACGGTGGCGAAGGCGAACCAGACGATCAGCTTCGGCGCGCTCCCGGATCGCGTGATCGGGAGCGGCAGCTTCGCGGTGAGCGCGACGGCCTCGTCCGGGCTGACGGTCGCGTTCTGTTCTACGCGAGCGGCGCGTGCACGATCGACGGGACGACGGTGACGCTGGTGGCGACCGGCGGCTGCACGATCACGGCCAGCCGGATTCGCGCAGCGCGGGGGTACAACGGGGCACCGGATGTGGTGCGCAGCTTCCGAATCGTCCCGCCCGCGACCGGGCTGACCGCGCAGGCGGCGACCGGGACCTATGGGGACGACGACGCTGGTGGCGACCCTGCTGGATGGCGATGACCAGCCGCTGCGGCAATACGATCGCGTTCACGCTCAACGGCGCGCCGGTCGGCAGCGCCGCAACCAATGAGTGGCGTGGCGATGTTGCCGAGCGTCGGGCTGGGCGGGATCGCGGCGGGTAGTCATCCGGGCACGATCGGCGCGACGTTCGCGGGGGCGGATTTCGGCGCGAGCGAGGCGCGGCGGCGCTGACGATCGAGCGGGCGGCGCTGACGATCACGGCGAACGACGCCGCGCGACAATTTGGTGCGGCGAACCCGAGCTTCACGGCGACGTACGGCGGGTTTGTCGCGGGGGATGACGCGGGCGATTTGACCGGCGCGCTGATCTGCACCACGATGGCGACCGGGGCGAGCGCGCCGGGGGGCTACCCGATCACTTGTGCCGGGCAGGCGGCGGAGAACTACGCCATCGGTTATGTCAACGGCACATTAACGGTGACGAAGGCCGACCAGCAGATCGCGTTCGCGGCGCTGGCCGATCGCCAGTTGAGCGCGTCGCCGTTCGGCGTGAGCGCGAGCGCGTCGTCGGGGCTGACGGTCAGCTTCGCGGCGAGTGGCGGGGCCTGCACGGTGGCCGCGACCAGCGTGACGCTGACCGGGGTGGGGACTTGCACGATCACGGCGCACCAGGCGGGCAACGGCAACTACAACGCGGCGGCAGCGGTGGCGCGCAGCTTTTTGGTGACCGCCAATCCTCCCGCGCGGGTGACGCTGGCCTTGACGGTAGCGGGGGCGGGGACGGTGTATGTCGCGCCGCCGGGGGTGAGCAGCGCGGGGGGCGACTACGACTTCGATCCGGGTGCTATGGTGGTGCTGACGGCGCAGCCGGGGCAGGGGCGGATCTTCACCGGCTGGGCGGTGGATGGCGTCGCCAGCGGGTGGGCAGCGACGCTGAGTATCACGATGGGGAGCAGCCACGCGGTGCAGGCGCAGTTCGTGGCGGTGGCGACCTTCCCGGATGTGGATGATGCGCGGGATGATTTCGGGGCGATTGCGGCGCTGGCCTCGCGCGGGACGATCCTGGGCTACCTGGATGGGCGCTATGGGCCGGATGATCTGGTGAGCCGCGCGCAGATGGCGGCGCTGATCGCCCGCGCCACCCCGGCTGGGCCGGGCACGCCGACCAACGGGACGCTGACCCCGCCAGGCTGCGTGGCGCAGGGTTCGTGGGACTGCGAGGAGTGGGGCAACGACTTCGCCGACCAGGGTGATCTGGTCGATAGCCTCTGGCGCAATGTGGGGACGCTGCAACATTATGGGGTGGCGAGCGGCTATGACGGGGTCAACTTCGGGCCGAACGACGACGTGACCTACGCGCAGACGATCGCCTTCATCACCCGCGCGATGATCGCCAAGGGTTACTGGGACTGGCAGCCGAACGGCCCGACGCCGCCGGAGGGTGCGCCGACCGGGCACGACCGGGACATGCGGACCTTCCTCTTCTACGTCGGTAGCATACCGGGGTTGCCGGAGGAGGCGAGTTGGAATGACGGGGCGACGCGCGGCTGGTTCGCGCGGGTGCTCTGGGCGGCGCTCGATAGTTACTGGGGGAGCGACGATCTGTTGCCGGATGGCGAGCCTGCGGGAGGCTACATTCACTGCCCCCGCTGCCGTGCCGCCGCGCGCCAGGGTACAGCCTGGCGCGCGGCGCGTGTTTAAGGGTGCGGTACAATTCGGGGCGATGCGAAACAGGTTGCCACGCACGACCGTCTGCATAGGTAGCGGTGATCGGCTGGAGTTACGGGGAGCGGATGGTCCCAGGGCGCGACCACCACGAGGCAAGGGCGATGGCGACCCTCTCGCGTCGGGCATTGCTGCGCGGCGGCATGGTCTCGGCAACGGTAGTCTTCCTCGCGGCGTGCAGCCGGGGGTCCTCGGCGGCGGCGGCGGGCGCGACGGCGAGTCGCGCGCTCACGACGCCGGGGACGCCGGGGATGCCGGGCGCGACGGTCACGCGCGCAGCAGTCACCAGTTCGGCGAGCCCGACGCGCCCGGTGGCCACGCCGGGTGGCACGCCGACGGTCGGCGCGACGCGCACGGGCGTGACCGATGGCGAGATTAAGCTGGGGACCTGGGGACCGCAGGATGGCCCGGCCGGGGTGTATGGCGTGGTCAGCCGTGTGATTGGGGCCTATTTCGCGTCGATTAACGCGGGCGGCGGCATCGCGGGGCGCAAAATCACGCTGATCAACGAGAACGACTCGTATCAGCCGACGAAGACGGCCACGGCGGTGCGGAAGCTGGTCGAGGCGGATCGGGTCTTCGCATTGGTGGGGGGGCTCGGGGCGCAGCACAACCGGGACGTGCTCGACTACCTGACCGGCAACAATGTGCCGCACATCGCCCCGGCCACCGGGCTGGGCGCGCTCTCCCGGCCGACGCGCCCGGGCATTTTCTGCGTGCAGCCGAGCTACACGGTCGAGGCGACGCTGCTGACGCGCCACGCGCTCGATACGGTCGGGGCGCGGAAGCTGGCGGTGTTCCACCAGGACGACGCGACCGGGCGGGAGGGGCTGGACGCGGTGCAGGCCGAGTTGGCGCGGCGCGGGCTGTCGGCGGCGACCGGCATCTCCTATGCGACCGGCGACAATAATTCCAGCGCGCAGGCGCTGCGCATCCGGATGGCCAATGCCGACGCGCTGATTCTCTACGCGGTGCCGCGAGCGGCGGGGAGCATCATTCAGGAGTTGGCGAGGATCGGCGTGAACATGCCGCTGCTCGCTTCGTCGCTGATCAACGATCCTTCGCTCTTCGAGTTGGTCGGACCCGGCATTGAGGGGCTGATTGTCGGCTCGTGGCTTGCCAGCAGCACCGGCAGCGACGCGAAGGTTGGCGAGTTCCAGGCGTGGATGCGGGCGAATCTCCCGAATGAGCGGCCCGACGATTTTGCCGCTGCGGGCTATGCCTACGCGACGCTGATGGCCGAGTTGCTGCGGCGCGTGGGCGGTGACCTGACGCGCGAGCGGCTGATCGCGACGGCCAACGCGCTTCAAGGCTACACCGGCAGCCTGGTCCCGAGTATCAGCTACAGCCAGGACGATCACCAGGGCTGCAGGGCGCTCTCGTTCCAGCGGGCGCGCTTTGCGGATAAGGGGTTTGTGCGGGTGACGGAGTTTGTGGAGTTGAGGTGAGTGCTCAGTGCTCAGTGCTCAGTGCCGAGTGCCGAGTGCCAGGCGCGCAGCCGCTGACCACTGATTACTGAGCACTGGGTACTGGGCACTTGGCACTGGAGGATTCCATGTCGCATGTGCGGGAGTTGTTCGATCTGGCGGGGCGCGTGGCGCTGGTGACGGGGGGATCGCGCGGGTTGGGGCGCGAGATTGCGGAGGGGTTGGCCGAGGCGGGCGCGGCGGTGACGATCACGGGGCGACGGGAGCAGTGGCTCGGCCCGGCGCAGGAGGAGCTGCGCGCGGCGGGGCTGGATGTGACGGCGGTGGCCTGCGATGTGACCGACGAGGCGGCGGTCGGGCGGTTGGTGGAGGGGATCGTTGCGCGGCACGGCGCGCTCGACATTGTGGTGAACAACGCGGGCATCTCCTGGGGCACCCCGGCGGAGGAGATGGCGACCGAGCAGTTCCGGCGTGTCCTCGATACGAACGCGACCGGGACGTTTCTGGTCTCGCGGGCGGCTGCGCGCCAGATGATCGCGCGAGGGCGCGGGGTGATCGTCAACACGGCGTCGATTACCGGGCTGGTGGGTTGCCCGCCGGAGATTCTGCGCGCGGTGGGCTACAGCGCGTCGAAGGGAGCGGTGATCGCGCTGACGCGCCAGCTGGCGGCGGAGTGGGGGCAGCACGGTATCCGTGTGAACGCGATCGCGCCCGGGTTCTTCCCCAGCCGGATGACCGAGGGGGTGATCGCGAACGCGGGTGAGGGGCAGATGGGGGCCACCGCGCCGCTGGGTCGGCTGGGGCGGGCGGGCGAGTTGAAGGGGGTGGTCCTCTTCCTGGCGTCCGACGCGGCGAGCTACATCACCGGGCAGACGATCGTGGTGGATGGTGGCGCGACGATCTGGTGAGCGTGAGGAGGGGCTGATGGGACGGCTGACGGGGAAGGTGGCGGTGGTCACCGGGGGCGGGGCGGGGCTGGGGCGGGCGATGGCGCTGCGCTTCATCGAGGAGGGGGCGAGCGTCGTTATCGGCGACGTGAGCGAGGCGGCGCTGCGCGAGACGACCGGGCTGGTCGAGCGGATGGGGGCCGAGGATGCGATCCTGGCGCGGCGGATGGATGTGACGAGCGAGGAGGATTGCCAGGGCGCGGTGGCGGCGGCGATCGAGCACTGGGGCAAGCTCGACATCCTTTGCGCGAATGCGGGGATCGGCGGGGCGGACAAAAAACTGGGGCCGATCGCCGAGTTGGAACAATCGTCCTGGGAGCGGATTCTGGCGGTGAATCTCACGGGGGTCTTCCTGAGCGCGAAGCATGGGTTCCGGGCGATGCAGCGCGACGGGGGCGCGATCCTGATCACGGCGTCGGTGGCGGGGTTGCACGGGACGCCGGGTTTGGGGGCGTATGGGCCGTCGAAGGCGGCGGTCATCCAGTTGATGCAGACGCTCGCGCTGGAGGGGGCGCGCTACCGCATCCGCGCCAACGCGCTCTGCCCGATCTGGACGCAGACGGCGATGGTGGACGAGTTTGTGGATGCGTTTCCCGGCCAGACGGAGCAGGTGCGCCAGCGATTAGTCTCGGCGATTCCGCTCGGGCGGATGGGCGAACCGCTGGATGTGGCCAACGCGGCGCTCTATCTCGTCTCCGATGAGGCGTCGTTCATCAGCGGCGTCGCGCTGCCGGTGGACGGGGGGCATATGGCGAGCAGGTGACGGAAGTGGGAAGTGGGAAACATCTCGCCTGTGAGGCGGTGCCTACCCTGATAGGCGTTGCCTTCAAGCGCGCCCATTCTGACTTCCCACTTCCCACTTCCCACTTCCAATAGGACCTGTCGCCCCGGACGATCGTACCGTCACAAAGTACTACCGTCCCTGATTGACTCTGGCGGTGGGCGGGGCATACTAGAAATGTAAATGGTGCCGATCTCGCCGTGTTGCGGATCGGAGGTTTTGTCGGTCGGATGTTGTTGTAGCTAGGAAAAGGACCGCCCAATGGATCAGAGCAACTCCGTGTCCACCTCGAAGAACCCCTTGAGCTACGCCCTGGCCGCGCTCGGCGTGCTGCTCCTGGTGGTTGGCCTCCCGGTGCTCTTCGCGACGAGCCAGGTAAGCAAGTTGATCGGTGACACGCTGGGCCAGACGGCCATGCTGGTCATCCTCGGACTGGTCATCGTGGTCGCCGGGGCGACCATGCTGGCGATCGGCCTGCGCAAGCGGTAAGCAATCGAGCCACGGCGAAACGAGTAACGAGTCTGGGAGTGGGCCGCAGCGGGTAGTCGCTGCGGCCTTGCTCGATCCCCGCGTCCTGCGCTTCCTTGCCCACGCAACCGCCCCACGCCTCTCCCGTTTCAGTGATGTGCGGTGTGGCCACGCTGCTCTTACAACGGACGACTTGCCGATGGGCGCACGATGCGGTGCGCGCGGAGCCCTGCAATGCGAGGCGGCAAGTCCGATACCTGGAGGGTCAGCGATGTGTATCCGGCACCGACTTCTCACCTGTCTCCTGTGCATCACGACGCTCGGCGCGGGGCTGCTGGTGCCCATCCACGATGGGGCGAGCGCCGCCGCCGAGGAGCAGTGCTTCGTTGAGACGGGCTATTGCGTGAGAGAGCCATTCCTCGCGTACTGGCAACAGCATGGCGGGTTGGCGATCAACGGCTATCCGATCAGCGGGGCCTTCTCGCAAGTGCTGGAGAACGGCCAGAGTTACACGGTGCAGTACTTCGAGCGGGTGCGGATGGAGCAGCACCCGGAGAATGCGGCACCGTACGATGTGCTGTTGGGTCAGTTCGGGCGGATGCTCTATCTGACCGATCCGGGCCAGCCGCGCGCCCAGGCGGCACCGCGCATGGCCGGTGCGCGCTATTTCGATGAGACCGGGCACAATGTGCGCGGGAAGTTCCTGGCCTACTGGGAGGCGAATGGTGGGCTGACCCAGTTCGGGTTCCCGGTGAGCGAGGAGTTGCAGGAGACGCTGGAGAACGGGCAGAGTTACACGGTGCAGTATTTCGAGCGGGCGCGGTTTGAGCTGCACCCGGAGAATGGTGCGCCGTACGACGTGCTGCTCGGGCAGTTCGGGCGGCGCGTGCTGGGGGCGATCGACCCGCCGCAGAATCTCCCTTACATCGTCTCCGGGCGACGGGGGCAGATCTATCGCGCCGAGTTCGGCGTGCGCGTGCGGCTGATGCTGCCAACCAGCGCCGAGAAGCAGGTGGTCGGCGTCTTCCAGCAGTTCGAGCGCGGGACGATGATCTGGATCAAGGAGACGAAGCAGATCTACGTTTTCGCGAAGGACGCGGAGGGCTACACGTCGATCGGTCAGTGGCGCGTTTTCACCGACACCTGGGAAGAGGGGCAGGATCCCGGCGGTGGTGACGCGCCTTCCCCGAATCTCTATTTCCCGCAGCGCGGTTTCGGCAAGGTCTGGCGCGACAATCCGGTGGTCCAGCAGATGCTGGGCTACGCGACCACGCGCGATGAGAACCTGACGGATGTGGTGGTACAGTCGTTCGGCGGCGGCGCGATGATCGAGATCCTCAGCGGCCCGACGAGCGGCGACTATCGCTATAGCCAGGGAATCTTCGCTATCTATACGAATGGGCGGTTCGAGTTCCGCTACTGAGGGCTTTGCCTGTCACACAAGGCAACAGGTACACCGCAGCCGGATCGGCATCCCGATCCGGCTGCGGTATTGCGCTACCAAACTGCGCGAGTAAGCAGCAACTCGACAGCGACATAGGGTTTTTGCGCGGATAGTGTCATTCCTGCCAGGGGTTAACGAGGTCTACGCCGGTATCCTGAAAATCGGCGGAATTGCGTGTCGCCAGGATGAAGCGATGCTGCAACGCGAGCGCTGCGATGATCGAGTCGATCACCGGGAGCGGCCTGCCGACCCGTTCCAGTTGCGCGGTCAGCATGGCCCAGGTACGCATGGTCGCAGTGTCCACCGAGAGGATTCGCCCGCTGAAACGAAGGAGGAGATCGGAGTCGAGCCAGTCGAGCAGCGTATCTTTGCGTGTGGAGGCCGGGAGTTTCTCGATACCCTTCGCGAGTTCGCCGATGGTAATGACGCTCAGGTAGATCTCCTGGGGATCGAGCGCGTCAATCCAGGCGATCACGCGCGGATTGGGCTGTCTGGTAACCAATTCGGAGATGACATTGGTGTCCAGAAGATAGGTCATAGGGCGATGTCGCGTGCGCGACCTTCGTCACGCGTGAGGTCCAGATCAACCCCGACCAGAGGCGAGTCGCGGAAAAACTCGGAGAGCGGCTGGCTATGCAGGAGCAGCCTGCGATACTCCTCATAGGAGAGGACAATTGCGGTTGCGGTGCCGTGCTGCGTGATCACTTGCGGGCCGTCGCGCAACGCTTCGGCGACAACCTCGCTCAGTTCTCCACCAGATGCGGGCACTTGCCATTCCCGTGCCATGGGCACTTCCTCTCCTGCGAGATTACTGCCAGGATCGGTCCTCGTCAAGAAATGATGAGTGCCACGGCGCAATTGCGCCGTGGCACACGATTCTGACGACTGACGATTGGTGATTAGTCGTCGCCTTCGCCGACGCCCGCGAGGACGGGGATCGGGGCGGGCTGCTCGGCGGTTGGTTCGGCGGGCTTGGCTGTGCCGTGCGCGCCCTCGAAGGATTTGCGCAGCGGGATTTCGCGGAGCGCGAAGTTGAGCAACCCGGCGGTGGCGACGACGATGGCGGCGATGATGAAGACGCCGTTCAGGGCGTGGACCAGCGAGTCGCGGACATTCAGGAACAGCTGACCCAGCAGGACCTGCCCGTTGGGGATCTGGGCGAACGCGGCTTCGAGCTGCGGGCGGATCTGCGCCAACTGGAGCGGGTTGCGGAAGGGTTCGAGCACGTTCGCGGGGACGCCCTGCGGCACACCAGCGTCGAAGCTCGCGCGGTAGCGGCTGAGCATGATCGACCCGAAGATCGCCGCGCCGAGCGTGCCGCCGATGGAGCGGAAGAACTGCGTCGCGGCGGTCGCCACGCCGAGCTGGCTCTGGGGCACCGCGTTCTGGACGATCAGGGTGTAGAGCGGCATCACCAGGCCGAGGCCGGCACCGACGATGATCATGTTGCGCACGGTGATGGCCTGGGTGGTGTCGGTGCCCATGCCGGCCATCAGCGCCATGCCGCCGGCCATCACCGCCATGCCGAAGATCGCCAGCGCCTTGTAGCGCCCGAGGCGGGAGACGATCTGCCCGCTGGCGACGCTGCCGAACGAGACCATCAGCATCATCGGGGTGAGCAACGAACCGGAGCGCGTGGCCGAGACGCCGATGACCGACTGCATGAAGAGCGGGAGGAAGAGGATCGCGCCGAACATACCGAGGCCGGTGATCAGCAGCGAGACCGAGGAGACGGTGACGATCGGGTTCTTGAAGAGGGAGAGGGGCATCAGCGGCTCGGCGGCGCGCGACTCGGCGTAGATGAACGCGGCGAGCATGACCGCCGAGAGGGCCAGCAGCCCGAGCACGCGCGAGGAGGTCCAGCCGTAGTCGGTGACCCAGGTGAGCGCGAGCAGGAGCGGCACGAGGCAGGCGATCAGCGTGCTGACGCCGAGCCAGTCGATCGCGCGGCGGGCACCCTGCGGCTTGATGTTCGGGAAGGCGAACCAGAGGACGGTGACGGCGAGGATGCCGACCGGCAGGTTGACGTAGAAGACCCAGCGCCAGCTAATCGAGTCGGTGAGCCAGCCGCCGAGGGTCGGGCCGAAGACCGAGGAGAGGCCCCAGACGGCGGCGAAGAGGCCCTGGTACTTGCCGCGCTCGGCGGGCGGGAAGAGGTCGCCGACGACGGTGAAGGTGAGGCCCATGATCACGCCGGAGGCCAGGCCCTGCAGGCCCCGGAAGACGATCAGCTGGTTCATGCCGTCGATCGGCAGCGGCAGGTCGCCCGCCGCGCCGCAGAGGGCCGAGGCGATCACGAAGCCGACTGCGCCGCCGAGGAAGATCATCTTGCGGCCGTAGAGGTCGGAGAGCTTGCCGAAGATCGGCACGCCGATGGTCGAGGTGAGCATGTAGGCCGTGGTCACCCAGGCGTAGCGGTCGAAGCCCTGCAATTGGCCGATGATGCTTGGCATCGCCGTGCCGACGATCGTGCCGTCGAGCGCGGCCAGGAGCAGCGTCAATTGCAAACCGATGACGGTCCAGATTAATTGCTGCTTCGGCAGGTTTTGAAAACTCTGCGCGCCGGGTGTCTTGCCGGACACCGGAGCCATCTCCATTTCCATTGGTCGGTCTACCTCCATACGAGCGTCATTGCCCACGGATTCGCGGCACCCCAGCCGCGAACCTACTCCCTAACTGTCGCGCGCCATCGCACGCGCGACCTGCCCCCAGGGTGGCCCACCCGGGCAACCCAACTCTTCGGAAGCGGCACCACTTGCGGCCAGCATGCGCGCGATCAGTGCGCGGAACTGTTCCTGTTCCTCATCGTCGAGGGCCGCGATGATTTGCCGCTGCCGGTCGGCGAACACGACGTCCATGTCGCCGAGCAACTCCCGGCCCGCCGGGGTCATGGTGATCAGCTTCTGCCGACGGTCGTCCGGGTTTTCCTCGCGCCGGATGAGACCATCGCGCACCAGCCGATCGACTGCGCGACTCGCCGCCGAGGGGCTGAGGTGGAGGCAATCGGCCGCTGCCGCGACGGTCAGGCCGCCCCGTTGCAGCTGCTTCAGCACCACCAGCTCCGCTAGCGTCAAGTCGTGTTCGAGCATCCGGCGATACATCGGCCGGACGCTGATTGCCCAAACGAGCCGACTCCAGCGGCGGATCAGTTCGGGCAACGGTAAGGTGCGGAGTTCCTCTTCTGATTCGACCTGGGCACCAGCAGTCTTGTCGGCTATACCGGTCATGGTCTCTGTCCGTTCGCTTGCCTGCCACACCGCATTGTGTGTACAGGTTAATTGTATGCAGCACCGCATCTATTGTACATGGACACTAGCTGCAAGGGGGAGAGATTCTGTCCCTTCGTACAGCTTCGATCGGCGGGGATCGACAGGGGTAACGTTGGGGAGGGGCGGGGTATTCCCGGGGGAGTGCGGAATGCGGAGTGCTGAGTCGAGTAACGAGTAACGAGTAACGAGGGGGGACGGACCCCGCCCCGGCCGCTGCGGCGGCCACCCTCCGCAGGAGAGCCCTCCGACATGGCAGGGGGGTAGCAGCGTGCCCGCCCTGCTGCGGCGGCGAGCACCGCACGCGGGTACCCGGCTGTGTGGGGAGGGTAGATCCAGGGGGGAGGGGGGAGAGGGGGGCACCCTTCTGGACTGGCCCGATTGTCCCGGCGAGTCGGCACCATCGTCCTATCGTCCGGGGGTGTTGCGGGGCGCATACTGGGGGCAATCGATGACGAGTCAGGAGCGACCATGCGTCAAAGATATGTCTGGCCCTTCGCCGCGTTTGTGACCCTGATGCTGGCGGCTTGCACCTTCGGCCCCGCGCCCACCCCGGCACCACCGACGCCAACCCCGCGCGCCCGTTC
Organism: Chloroflexia bacterium; assembly: GCA_046328475.1. GTDB lineage: Bacteria > Chloroflexota > Chloroflexia > Thermomicrobiales > CADCWN01 > CADCWN01. Next base: position 12,556 of record JAXLWN010000117.1, read on the forward strand.
CGAGCAGATCGCCCGCGCGACCGAGGTTGCCGCGCAAATCACCGCCACCGCCGTTGCCCGCGCCCAACCGACGAACACGCCGACGCCGCGCCCGACCGTTGCGCCACGCGCGACGCTCGCCGCGAAGCCGGGGAGCGGGAAGTCGACGAAGGCGACGCCGATCGAGTGGCATGCCGTGCCGCTCGAAGATGGGCAACGCTACCGGGACGCGACCGGGCTGTTTGCGCTGACGATCCCGCAGGAATGGGAAGCCTATCCGATGGAGGAGGGCTCGATCCTGGCGATGTTCATCGCGCCGGAAGACGGGAACGAGCTCCAGACGAATGTGAATGTCATCGTCCTGGAGCTGCCGAGGGAGTATTGGGTGCTCCCGCTGAGCGACGTGACGAACGAGGCGGTCGCGCAGATTCGCGGGCTGCTCAAGGAAAACTACACGGTCGAGCGGATCGAGCGGATCGAGACGAACGGGATGCAGATCGACCGACTGGTCGGGATCGATACCGTGGACGATGCTTACATCATGCAGACCTATCTGATCGTCGGGCATACCTTGCACGTCGTCACGTTCTTCTCGCCGACCGACCGCTTCGAGGAGGACTTGCCGATCTTCGATTCGATTCTGGCGTCTTACAGCACGACGGGGCGATAGTCGTGAGGCGTGAGTCGTGAGTCGTAAGTCGTGAGAAACAGGGCCCGGAGAGCGATGCGCTCTCCCGGGCCACGTCGTTTCTATCGCCTGTCTATCCGCCGATCACGCCTCACCCTGTTCACGCGACGCGTAGGCGGGCGATGATTGCTTCGTCTACCTCGACGCCGAGGCCGGGGGCGGTGGGGACGGCGACTGCGCCATCGACCATGCGGATCGGCTCTTTGCAGAGGGTGGTCAGGACGGAGGCGGTGGAGACGTTGTACTCCAGGAAGAGGGCATGCGGCAGGTAGGCACAGAGGTGGAGCGACGCCGCTTTGAGGAGGTCGGTGAGCCAGGCGTGGGGCACGCAGTCGATCTGGCGGCGGGCGGCGAGGTCGGCGATGCGCCGCCGACGGTGAGGCCGCCGCAGCGGGAGAGGTCGGGCTGCATGACGGAGATTTGCCCTTCGTTGGCGAGGCGCTCGAAGTCGGCGAGGCCCGCGAGTTGCTCGCCTGCGGCGGTGCGGAGGGTGGTGGTCTGCGCGGCGATTGCGCCGTAGCCGGAGAAATTCTCTGGATGGAGGAAGTCTTCGAGCCAGAAGACGTCCAGGTCTTCCAGGGCGCGGGCGAGCCTGATCCAGTCCTTCAGCGGGCGTTCGCGGAAGGGGTCGGCGATGGTGACGCCGTACCAGCCGCCGTCCACCATCAGGGTGATGTCTGGCCCGGCCTCTTCGCGCGCGGCGCGGACGAGGGCGATGTCGAGCGCGAGGTCGCGGCCGAAGACGCCCCAGCCGAACTTGATCGCCCGGAAGCCTTGCGCCAGGTAGTCGGCGACGGCGGCGCGCATGGCTTCGGGGTGGGGCGGAAGAGGTGGAAGCGTAGCAGCGGACGGTGTCGCGGTATTTCGCGCCGAGAGTTGCAGACGGCTGACCGAGGGCTTTGCCCGCGATGTCCCAGAGGGCGATGTCGGCACCGGAGAGGATCTGCATGCCCGCACCCTGGCGGCCGTAGTAGGCCATGAAGCGGTACATCTTCTGCCGGAAGCGTTCGTGTTCGAGCGGATCTCCTCGCCGATCGGAGTGCGGCGCGCAGGCCCTCGAAGCCGACCGCGCCGCCCGGGGGCGTCCACAATTGCTTTGGCGACGTGTGGCTGGGTCTCGATGTCGGACCAGCCGACGATCCCCTTCGTCGGTGGTGATCTTGATCAGGGAGACGAAGCGGACGCCATGCGCTTCTTGGGCTTCGGCGGGGTCGGTGATAGGGTTTGCCGGTGTCGAGCACGATGGCTTCGACGTCGGTGATTTTCATCGGGTTCCTCGCTCCCCTCGCATTAGTCGCTGACCCGCGCAGTAGAGAGGTGGTGACGCTTGTGGCTGAGCTGCATTGGTAGCACTGAGCTCCTGCGAAGGGGGTCCAGTTCGCCTCTTCGCCTGTTCACCTGTCTCGATCTCAATATTGGAACGGCAGCCCAAATGTCGGCGCGATGGCGTGGTGGTCGACGCGGGGGGTGGGGCGGTCGCGGAACCAGCGGGTGAGGCCGACGAGTTGCTGGACGGCGCGGTCGAAGACGAGGCGGCCTTTTTCGGCGGTGGCTTTCTCGGGCTCGCCGAAGGAGCCGGTGGGGGAGTAGGTCGAGGTCCACTCGACGATGGTGCCGGGGCCGTTGGTGGCGGTGAGATCGACGGCCTGCCACTTCTGGGCGTCGGGAATCTGGGAGAGGAAGCTGGGGGGCGCGCCGATGATGCGGTCGCTGCGCACGTCTTCGGGGGCGATGTGCATGTACATCGCGGTCTCCAATTCGCAGGCGTGGGCGCAGCCGCCGGGGATGACGGAGTCGCGCAGCTCGGCGTTCCAGTATTCGGCGACGAGTTGCCACCAGGAGAAGGTGCAGCAGAGGGCGTCGGTCTGGAGGTTGGTCTGCCGGCCGACCTGCTCGACGAGCGGGCCGTTCGAGCCGTGGCCGTTGACGAGGATGATGCGCTTGAAGCCGTGGTAGGCGAGCGAGCGGGTGATGTCGAGGTGGTACTTCACGAAGGTGGTCGGTTCGATATTCATGGTGCCGGGAAAATCCATGACGTGGTGGCAGTAGCCGTAGCAGGCGCTCGGCATCACCAGGGCTTCGCCGGCGAGGGCCTGCCCCGCGCCGTGGCAGACGGCGGTGGAGAGGCGCATGTCCACATCGAGGGGCAGGTGGTAGCCGTGCTGCTCGACGGAGCCGATGGGGAGGATGATCACGCGCCGCTCGGCGACTGCGGTGTTGATCTCGGGCCAGGTCAGCCGCTCGAAGCGCCATTCGCCGGGGCGCACCGGGGATTGCTCGTAGGACATTGGGATCCTCCCTTGTGGTGATGCTCTTCGCCCTCGTTTCGGGTGGCGGTGTTATACCGCAGCCGGGGATTGGGCGCGAGAGGGTGTAACGCTGGGCGTGGTGGCGAGACTATATTGCACGACTCTGCCGTGGTCGTGGTGGCGCGGCGGCGGCGGTAATAGACCGGTAAGGGTTCGGTCACAGGTTGGTTAGACGGCGGCAATACGATGGGAACAGAGTACAAGGAGGCGAGCGTGATCAAGCTGGTCCTGTTGGTATCGAAGCGCGCGGATCTGAGCGCGGAGGAGTTCCGTCGTTACTGGCGCGAGCAGCACGCGCCGTTGCTGATGCAGCTGCCGGGATTGCGGCGGTTGGTCTTCAACTATGCGCTGCCGGGGATGGATGGCACCGCGCCGGAGTATGACGGGGTCTCGGAGGACTGGTTCGAGAGTGCGGAGGCGATGCAGGCGGCGTTCGGATCGCCCGCCGGGCAGGCGGTTTTCGCGGATGCGCCGAATTTCCCCCGATATGGGGCGCTTGCGGATGTTTGTGGTGGAGGAGGATGTGGTGGTGGGGTAGTGCTGGGTGCTGGGTGCTGAGTGCTGAGTGCTGGTGGCCACCGCCGCTGCGGTGGCACCTCTCCCGCGAGGAGAGGGGAGGTGCTGGGCAATGTGCGGTGGCGAGCGGCGGTGGGATGGCGGGGTGGCGAGAGGGTTGATGGGGCGGTGGGTGGTGTCGAGGCGGATTTGGGTGGTGGTGGCGGTGGTGGTCCTGGCCGTGATGCTGCCGGTGGGGTGGTATCTGGCGTCGCCGCTGTTCATCGACCGGCGGGTGGGCGAGGAGTTTCCGGTTGCGGCGGTGGCGACGGGGACGGCGATCCTGGCGGTCCCGGCGGCTGCGGCAATCGCAACGGAGAGGCCAACGGCGACGCCGACCGTGCCCCAGCCGACACCGACGCCTGAGCCGACCGCGCTGCCGACAGGCACAGCTGTTCCATCGGGGCCAGCAAATGCGCAAACGGTGGCAACGATGACGCCTACGCCTCGCTCCACAGCAACGCCTACGCTGCCCCCAGTGCCGACCGCGACCGCGACGCCAGCGCCCCCGCCGCCGCCTGCGGGGCCGGTGGTGGTGGGGAGCGGGCAGTTTACGGTGGTGGATACGATTCACAAGGGGGTGGGGACGGCGACGATCTATCAGCTGGCGGATGGGCGGCGGATTTTGCGGTTGGAGGGGTTCTCGGTGACGAATGGGCCGGACCTGTTCGTCTATTTGTCGGGGCACCCGGAGCCGCGCAGTGCGGGGGAGTTGCACGAGACGGCGGACTTCGAGATCGCCAGGTTGAAGGGGAATGTCGGCGACCAGAATTATGAGTTGCCGCCCGATCTGGATCTGGGGCAGTTCCGCTCGGTCGTGATCTACTGCAAGCGGTTCACGACGGTGTTTAGCACGGCGACGCTCGGTGCTGGCCGCCAGGCGGGCGGCGGAGTGGTCGCGAGATCGCTACAATTGGTGTTGACGCGGCGACGCGGGCCGGATGATTCGTCCGGTACACACGGCGCGGCGAGTACAGAAAGGAATGGGCGCGATGACAGGGAGTGTGCGGGAGCAGGCGACGCTGGGCGGCGGGTGCTTCTGGTGCCTGGAGGCGGTCTATCGCGAGTTGAACGGGGTGGATAGCGCGATCTCCGGCTATGCTGGTGGGTCGGTGGTCAATCCGTCGTACGAGGCGGTCTGCTCGGGGCGGACGGGGCACGCGGAGGTGACGCAGATCACCTATGACCCGCAGGTGATCTCGTTCAAGGAGCTCCTGGAGGTCTTCTTCACCATCCACGACCCGACGACGCCGAACCGGCAGGGTTATGATGTGGGGACGCAGTACCGCTCGATCATCCTGACCCACAATGCCGAGCAGGAGGCGGTGGCGAAGGAGACGATCGCCAAGCTGACCGCAGATGGGCTGTGGGAGGACCCGATCGTGACGGAGATCGAGCCGCTGGAGGTTTTCTATCCGGCGGAGGCGTACCACCAGGATTACTTCCTGAACAATCCGTATCAGCCGTACTGCCAGGCGGTGGTCGCGCCGAAGGTGGCGAAGGCGCGGAAGCAGTTCCTGGCGAAGTTGAAGCGCTGAGGTAGCGGGGCGTTGAGGGGAAGGCCGTTGGTGAGGGGCCGTTGGACTGAAGTCCCGGCTGGAGGCGACCTGCGGGTCGCCGCAAAGTCCGCCTGCGCGGACTGATGGGGGATGTGGCGGGGGCGGTGCGGATGCGCCGCCCCCGCTGT
>JAXLWN010000118.1:0-16994 GCA_046328475.1 Chloroflexia bacterium
CAATGCGACCGGGGCGGGCCATGCGCATGGCCGCCCCGGTCGCATTGCCGCTTGCCTGTGCGGTCAGGATTGAGGCATGGTCCGGCGGCTCAGCACCAGCCCGTTCGCCGAGAGTTCGATCGAGCTGGTGTGCAGGGCGCGCAGGCGGCGGCGGGTTGCCGGGGGCCATTCATCGACCACCTTCTCCAACACCTGCGTCAGGACGACGACCTGGGCCTGCCCGCTCAGCGTCGCCACTTCCTCTTGTTGCGCCAGGGCCGTGTCGAGGTCGATCTGTTCGGCCCAGTTGAAGGCGATCCAGAGGGGCTGACTCTCGGCGCTTTGCGCGGCCAGGAGTTCGCGCACCATCGCCGTACGCCCGGCCTGCACGCTGTCCTCGGCGACGAAGCGCAGCCGTCCCTCCCGTTCCAGTCGTTGCACGTCGAGGCCGTGCCGTGTCAGCGCCTCGCGCAATTCCGCGAGCGATTCTCCCTGGAAATATTTGGTGAGCCGCCCGTCGCGCACCTCGCCGACCTGGAAGAAGGCCGCGTCGAGCCGGTGCATCTCCTCGCGCGTCTCGGCTATGGCGATCACCTGATCGGGGATCGCCAGGAAGCCCCGCAACTGGCCGACCAGCGTCGTGCCCCGCTCGCGCTGCTGGAGAAAGGCCTCCAGCGCGGTGCGGCGGATGCGCCAGGCCTTGCCCAGCTTCAGGCAGGGGAGGCGACCTTCGCGACACCAGCGGTAGATCGTGACGGGTTGGACATCGAGGTAAGCGGCAACTTCTTCGGCGCTCAGGAGTTCGCGATCGTGGGGAAGGGTCATCGTGCCTCGCTCACCGCGCGACAACAGTGCCACCGTTTAACTATAGCGGACGCCGATTTTGCCCGCTATTGGATTTTTCTGAACGTTGTTGTACTTTGTCGTATAATCCGTATGGGGATCGGGGAAGCACGCAACACTGGGGAGCACGCCGGTGCTCTGCCCGGGCGACGACGCGCATCTATGGAGAGCACAAGGGTGGGGAACGCGCGAGCGAGCGTGCTGATCGTCGAAGATGACCCAACAATTCTGGAAATCCTGATCGAGGGGCTGGGGGACGAAGGCTATCGCGCAACCGGGGCGACCGCCCTGGGCGATGCCATCGCCGCCCTGCGCGCCGGGCGCTTCGACCTCGTCCTCTCCGATGCCTTCCGGCCAACGGCGGTGGATGCGCCCGTCGAGCAATGGCGACCCCTGGAGAGTCTGCGCGACGCCGCTGGCGACACACCGATCATCATCGTCACGGCCCACCGCCTCGACGACTACGCCGACTACCGGGCTCGCGGCTTCGCCGCCGTCCTCGCCAAGCCCTTCGACCTCGACCGGCTGTTCGAGACTGTCCGCAGCGTCCTGCAAGAGCAGCAGGGCACAGGCATGTGCGTTGACGACTGACGACTGATGCCCTAACCCCCGAACTCTCCCAGCATCTTCGCCACCGATGAAAAGTCCTTCCGCCCCAGGCCTTTCGCGCTGGTCATCCCGTAGAGCTGATGCGCCAGCGCGGTCAGGGTCAGCGGGACGTGGAGCTCGTTCCCCGCCGTCAGCGCCAGCCCCATATCCTTGTGCATCAAATCGGTCATGAAGCCGGGCGCGTAGTCGTCGTTGACCGGATTGCCGGGCACCAGACCGGCCACTGGGGGGCGCGTCTCCATCACCCACGAGCGGCTCGTGCTCTTGGTCAGCACATCGTACAGCAGTTGCGGGTCCACCCCCGCGCTCGTGCCGAGCGCGAATCCCTCGGCCAGCGCCACCATCCCGATGCCGAGGATCAGGTTGTTGCAGAGTTTCACCGTCTGCCCCATCCCGCTCGCGCCGCAATGGATCACATTCGTCCCCATCACCCCCAGGATGTCGCGCAGCTCGCCCAGCACCCCCGGGTCGCCACCGACCATGATCGTCAGCGTCCCGGCGATTGCGCCTTTGTCGCCGCCGCTCACCGGCGCGTCGATCATCCGCGAGCCGGCGGCCTCGATCGCCTCGGCAACCCGCCGCGCCGTGCCCGGGTCGATCGTGCTCATGTCGGCCACGAGCGTGCCCGGTCGCAGCCCGGCGATGATGCCATCGGCCCCGAACATCGCCGCCATGACGTGCGCCGAGGCTGGCAGCATTGAGATGACCACATCCCCCGCCGCCGCCGCCTCGCGCGCCGTCCCGACCGCCACCGCGCCGTGCGCGACCAGCGCCTCGGCCGCTTCCGCGCGCACGTCGTAGACCGTCAGCCGGTGCCCCGCCTTCAGGAGGTTGAGCGCCATCGGGCGACCCATCGTCCCCACGCCAATGAACCCGATCGCGGTGCTCATGGTTGCCTCCGGTTGTCGTTAGTCAGAGATCAGAGATCAGAGATCAGAGATCAGAGATCAGAGATCAGAGGGCTTTCTCTGTCCACCGTACTTTGTTCAGCGCAGGCCGCCCCATTCGTTGGCGGCGGCGAGTGCGAGTTGGCCCATCGCTTCTTCGGCGGCGATTGTGTCGGTGAGGTCGGCGGCGATCGCGGCGATGATCAGGCGGGCGGGCGCGAAGATGATCCCGGCGTCGAGCACCGTGCCGGTGAGGCTGCCGGTCTTGCCCGCGTAGGGCACCGACTCTGGCAGCCGCCGCGCGAGGCGGTCGAGATGGCTCTGCCCGGCGGCAACAGGCCAGCACGCCCGGCATGAGGCTGCGCTGGCCGCCTGGTTGCCGAGGATCGCGACCAGCCGCAGCGAGGTCGCGCGCCGTCGTCAGGTTCTCCGGTTCGCCGGGCAGCGCCGCGCGACCGTAGAACTTGCGCCCCTGCACGCTGTCGTGCGCGCCGAGATCGCGCAGCGCCCCGTTCACCGCCTCCAGCCCGACCGCCTCGATCAGCATGTTCGACGCCGAGTTGTCGCTGATCGAGATCATCAGGTGGGCGAGGTCGCAGCGTCAGCGCGAGTCCGTCGTCCATCGCCCGCAGCACGCCGCTGCCGGGTACTTTATCGGCGGCGTGCAATTCGCGCCGCGCCGCCAGATCGAGTTTGCCTTCATCGATCGCGCGGAAGAGGGCGATCAGGATCGCGATCTTGATCGTGCTGGCCGCCTTGTGCTGCCCGTCGGGCTCGTGGCCCCACAGCAGCGTGCCATCGGGCGCGACCACCGCCGCCGACCAGGTGCAGGGCACGCCGCTCAGGATTGCATCGCCCGCAGGCCAGGATGCTGTCGTCATCTCGCATGCTCCATCGAGGGATCGAGGGCCTGTTGGGGGCCGTTCGAAGGCCGGGGTCGCAGTCGCGGCATTGTAGCGGCGAGACTGGTGGGGAGCAATCCGGCGCGATACCTGGGAGGGCCACGAACCAGGATCGATTCTGACCGGATCCTCCGGTATGATGAGCGCGGCTCAGTGCGCGATGCTGTGAGAGAGATATTGTGCGTGCGAGGTGGGGAATGGTGGTGACGATCGAACGCCCGGCGAGTGATGAGTGCTCCGAATACTACCTGGGCTACGTCGGCCGCGTGCCGGACGGCGACGTGCTGGCGCTGCTGGCCGAGCAAATCGGCGTGCTGGACGATCTCCTGCGCGGCCTGTCGGGCCAGCAGGCCGAATTCCGCTTCGCGCCGGGCGAGTGGCGCATTCGGGAGGTCGTCGGCCACCTGATCGACGCCGAGCGCCTCTTCGCCTACCGCGCCTTCACCATCTCCCGCGACGAGACGGCGATCATGCCCGGCATCGACCCCGATGTTTACGTGCGCGAGGGGAACTACGGCAGCTATACCCTCGCCGAACTCCTCGACGAGCTGATTTCCCTGCGGCGCGCGAATGTGATCGCCTTCCGCCACCTGACGCCCGAGGCGAGCCAGCGGCGCGGCGTGGCGAGCGGCAGCACCTTCAGCGTGCGCTCGCTCGTCTACATTCTCGCCGGGCACATCAACTACCACCTGGAAGATCTGCGGGAAAAGTATCTGCCGGGGCTGACGAGTAACGAGTGATGAGTAGCGAGTAACGAGTAGGTTTGCAGGTTCGAAGGTTGACGGAGAACGTTCAAACGTTCGAACCTTCGAACCGTAACCCTGTCGCCGACAACCAGTGCCAGGCGACGTACGACCGGTGTGGCGCTCAGGTGCAGGCGTAGATGGCGCCGTTCATCATGCCGAATGCGGCGGGCGGTTGATCTGGCGCCGTGGTGATCGCCCAGCGGCGCACCGGGTCGGCCGTCGCCCCCGCAGCGGCTCGGCCGCAGGGCTGGGCGCAGCGTGCCGTCGCCGATGCCCAGCAGCACGATCGCCGTCAGGAATGAGACGCAGACGATGCTGCCCCATTCCCCCTTGAAAAGATTGCCGTAGCCCCGCGTCCGGGTGACGAGCAGCAGCCCGAAGACGAGTGTGAGCGTCCCCGCATAGGTGAGGAACCGCGTCACGCCGAGCGCCAACCGGTCGATCGCCGGTTGGCGCTCCCGCTGCAACGCCGGGACGATCACCAGCGCCAGGCAGGCGTAGCCGCCGCACCAGACCGCCCCGGTCAGCAAATGGGCGTAGCGCACGAGCCAGGTAATCGAGGTCTCCACCGGCGTTCCTCCGCTCGCTCCTGTCGTCGGTACCCCTCTGCTTTCACGATACTCAGCCTGTTCCGCAGGAACAAGCGACCACCCCAATCCGTTTACCTGGCAGCAGTCATCCTGGTTGGCGTCGCATGTGAAAGAAGGGATGGGGTATGACTTCGGCGATCACCCGACCAGCGGCCGATGAGTTCAACGATTACTACGCCGGCTACATCAATCTCGTGCCCGACGGCGACATCATGGAGATCCTGACCACCAGCCTGACCGAGGTTGAGAAGTTGCTGGGTGGGCTTTCCGAAGTGCAGGCGAACTTCCGGTTCGCGCCGGGCGAATGGACCATCAAGGAAGTCGCCGGACATCTGGTCGATGCCGAGCGCGCCTTCGGCTATCGCGCCTTCGCCTTTTCTCGCAACGAGTCGGCCGCGCTCCCCGGCTTCGAGCAGGACGACTATGTGCGCGAAGGCAACTTCGACGCCCGCTCCCTGGGCGACCTCCTCGAAGAGCTCTCGCTGCTGCGCCGCGCCAACCTGATCGCCTTCCGCTACATCACGCCCGAAGCGAGCTTGCGGGACGGCATCGCCAGCAACAACCCGGTTACCGTCCGCGCCCTCGTCTACATCCTCGCCGGGCACACCCTCTACCACCTCGCCGACTTGCACGAGAAGTATCTTGCTGGTTTGGACGCCCGTTAGCCGAAAAAGGGGAGTGGAGAGTGGGGAGGAGAGCGTGAAGAGTGATGAGAGATGAGTAGTTTCTCCCTTCTCCCTCGCCCATCTCCCTTCTCTCCACGCTCTTCTCTCCACTCTCCACTCCCCTCACCCCCGCCGCTTGACCATCCCCCCGCCCGGTGCGAGGATACGCGAATCGGCGATCCGCATTGTTCGGGGGTAGGGATGGTGCGGCAGGAAATGCAGCGATTGACGGCGGAGGCGCCGGTGGCGCAAGAGAATGCGCCGCCCGCAGGGCGTTTCCCGATCCTCGCCCCCTGGCATTGGCCGGTCTTCGCCTCGTTGCGCCACCGCAACTATTTTCTCCTCTGGGTCGGGACCCTCTTCAGCAACAGCGGCGACTGGATGGATCAGGTCGCGCTCAACTGGCTCGTCTGGGAGCTGTCCCACGACCCGGTCGCGCTCGCCACCCTCAACGCCTGCCGCGCGCTGCCGATCCTCGTCTTCACCCTCTTCGGGGGGGCGCTGGCCGACCGCGTCGAGCGCCGTCGGCTGATGCAGTCCACGCAGACCTTCGCGATGGTGCTCGCCTTCGTGCTTGCCTGGTTGGCCTGGGGCGGCCACGCCCAACTCTGGCAGATCTACCTGATCGGCTCCCTGCGCGGCGTGATGATGTCGGTGAACCAACCGACGCGGCAGGCGCTGGTCTCCGAATTGGTGCCGCGCGAATCGCTGATGAACGCCATCGCGCTCAATTCGGCCACGATGAACATGACCCGCGTCACCGGCGGCGCGCTGGCCGGCCTGCTAATCGGCCTTGTCGGCGTCGCGGGCTGCTTCTTCTTGAACGGCCTCAGCTTCATCGTCGTGATCGGCACCCTGGCGCTGATGCACCTCCCCGCGCGACCGGAGGGCTGGCGGCCGAAGGACCGCAGCATCCTCCGCTCGGTCGGCGCGGGGCTCGGCTACATTCGGCGCGATGCTGCCCTGCTCGGCCTGGTTCTTACCGGACTTGTGCCGATGATCCTCGGCATGCCCTACATGTCGCTCCTGCCGATTTTCGCCGACCAGATCTTGCACATCGGGAACCAGGGCTACGGCTTCATGGTTGCCCTGACCGGCGTGGGCGCGTTCGCGGGGGCGCTTGCCGTCGCCTCAACCCCGCACGCCCGGCGACGCGGCCGGATGATGCTGCTGGTGCTGGTCCTCTTCGGCGGGATGCTGGCCCTCTTCTCCCTGTCGGGCTGGGCACCGCTCTCCTTCGCCCTGCTGCTCGGCGTCGGCTGCGGCTCCACCTCCTACATCGCCATTAACAACACCCTGCTGCAAACCTACGCCTCTGACGAAATGCGCGGCCGGGTGATGAGCGTCTTCTTCCTTAACCGGGGCCTCGTCCCGCTCGGCACCATGCTCGCCGGCTTCAGCGCCCGCCTGATCGGCCCGCAGCACACCGTCACCATCATGGGCATCAGCCTCGTCGCCCTCGCCCTCGTCATCGGTGCCCGCGTGCAGGCTCTCCGCGACCTGGCGTAAGCAGCCAATCAACCGCCGCTGTAACGGGTATTGCAGTTTTCATCACAGGGCCGCGCACCACCCTGGCGAACGCTCCTGATAGAACGGTCAAACTGTCGCGTCAACGCGGTCAGCCTCTCCTCGCCCCTGCCCTCCTTGGATCCATTAGCTTTGGCGCGGACCTTGGACATCCGCTCCGACTGTGTGGCTTTGCCCAATGGTTCAACCCCGGCAATTGTCGTCCTCCCACTTCCCTCACGCATTGCGCCGTACTATACTGCGCCCCGCGCGAGGAGTAGTCATGGCATCGGACGAAGCACCGTACAATCCCCTGGACTATGAAAACCTTGGGCAGAGCGTGGCCGACGCGATGCTTGCCCGGCCTGTCATCCCGCTGGCGGCTCTTGCCCTTTTCCCCGGCGCTGGAATCTATGCCGTCTACTATACCGGCGACTTTGCCCCCTATGCCCCGCTTGCTGCTCGCAATCGCGGGGGCCAATTCGATGCGCCCATCTATGTCGGTAAAGCGGTTCCCCAAGGGGCACGGAAGGGTGGGCGAGGTGCAGGCGTGAAAGGTACACCACTCTTTAAGAGACTCAGCGAACACGCCGCCTCGATCCAGCAGGTGACGAACCTTGACCTCGCGGACTTCCACTGTCGGTATCTGGTCGTGGAGGACATCTGGATACCGCTGGGCGAATCCCTCCTTATCGAACGATTCCAACCTCTCTGGAACGTAGTGGTGGATGGCTTCGGCAACCATGACCCTGGTGCTGGTCGACATAGTGGCCAGCGCCCTCTTTGGGATGTTGTACACCCAGGCCGCCCCTGGGCAGAGAGGCTGCGGGAGAACCAACGATCCCTATTGGCGATTCTATCCGCTATTGCTCAGGCTCTGGCTGGCCTACCAACAGCCATGCTATCGGAGAAGGCCCAGCGCGCTGAAGCGACCTCAGACGAGCAGTAGCGTAAACCGAGGCTAACTCAGTTGAATACCAAAGGTCGAGGAATGGCGAGGAAGAAGGGAACCAAAGCGCCGACGATACTACGCAAGGCACCACTGACGAGAGTGCCGGTCTATAACCCCCTGGAGTTGGCCAATCTCGGTGATGGAATCAAGCGGGCTATCGAAGCGTGCGCGCCGCTGCCGTTGGAGCATTTGACGGAGTTCGAGGGGGCTGGACTATATCTCCTGTACCCAACGGGCAGCACAAAGCCATACCCTGAGTATCGTTCCATAGAAGAAGCCAACTGCTATGGCCGGTTTGAGAAACCAATATACGTCGGCAAGGCTATGCGAAGCGCCACACGAATTGGACTCCTGCCCGTGAGTAAGCCAACAACCGCAATTTATACTCGCCTGAACAACCATAGGAATTCAATCAAAGCCGCATCGTCCACCCTCGACATCGAGGACTTTTACTTTCGGTATCTTCCTCTCGAAGAGGCATTCATAGCCCTAGGCGAGTCTCACCTCATTTCCGCCTACCGTCCAGTGTGGAATCGGCATGTCTGGGGGTTCGGCAGCAATGCAACTGGAGCGCCACGCGAAGCCGGGAAGTGTTCGCGCTGGGATACTACCCATCCTGGGCGAAGCGGCGTAGGCAAGAAGCCAAATGCGAAGTCGGCGGAGGAGATTCTCGAAATTATCCGCAAGTTCGTCGCTGGGGACGAGGTTGAAGAGGCCGCCGAGGAAATCGCTGAGGCGGAATTGGAGGAGTCGGCGGCAGCAATCGAAGGGTTGGCGGAAGCGTCACCGAGCCCGCTAGCCGACCAGGACTAACTCTGACTCACGCTCTGGACTATCCAAGGCCGTGAGTGATGCTAGGGTTTTACGAACTAAACTCGCGAGTATCTCAGCCATCAGCACTGGCACTGCATTCCCAAGTTGCCGACGACTCTCCGTCCATGAATTGGCAAAATGCCAGCCATCGGGAAAGGTCTGCAAACGGGCCAACTCACGCACCGTGAAGTAGCGCACCGTCCCGTCATCACGGCGCAGCATATTCTCTCCGCCTGGATTCCCATGGTCGCCAGCCTTGATGGCCTTCGCTGGCCAGTCCCATGGGCTACCAGTATGCCCTGGGTATGCACGCGCGTCTGGGATTCCCACGTGGTTATCATAGTCCTCATTCGCCACGTAATTGACCGGTTCTGGGAGGTCGCGAATTGCGTCCCGCACGGTGCGCCATCGCTGGTCTGGTGGCTTCGGATTCATGGCCAGCCTTGAGACTCGACCCGCTAGGCGCGGCGGCACTTCGCGGCGCGGAAGCCCATGCTCTGCCCAATACGACCCATCGACATACTGGGCAAATAGCAACGCATCCTCGGAGTGGGTATGCTCGGGAAATGTCCAGGGTGCCCCCAAGTCATGGCGGAAGCCTACAATGAACACACGATGCCGAACCTGGGGGACACCGAAGTCAGCCACGTTGTAGACGCGGCACGCCACGTCATAGCGACAGTCCGCCTCTTGATCCCAGGGGCTGAAGCTGACCGCCTGCCCAGCGGCGTGGTAGCTGGCCAGTCGCTTCTTGTGGTCCTCCCACGATTCGTCGGGCAACTGCTCGATATGCGGAAAGGCCAGTTGCTCGATGATGTACTCAAAGTAAGGGCGGAAACTCTCGCGAGTCAGCCCTCGGACGTTCTCTAGCAGGAAGGCGCGAGGGCGAAGTTCGCGCACAGCTCGAAACACCTGTGGAAACATATTCCGCGAGTCGGCCTCGCCAGCGTGCTTGCCACCCAGACTGAACGGCTGGCATGGTGCGCCCCCGGCGAGGAGATCGATCCCCTTTGAATACTCGGAGTAATCGAAGCCAGTAACGTCGCTCTCTTCAATAGGCCAATCCACGAGGCCGCGAGCGCAGTTCAGTCGTAGCGTATCGCAGGAGTCCCGGTCACGTTCCACGACCGCGAGGTGATGAAAGCCAGCGCGATGGGTTCCCAGCGCCAAGCCACCTGCCCCGGTAAACAACTCAATCGACCGCATCCCGCCCCCACAGTGGAACAAGAGAGCTATACGTTCACTTGTTGGCGTGGTTATAGCATGATTAATTCCAGGACGCTAGGTGCCAACTTTGGTGCCGTAAAAGAAAAGAAGCGTTTGCAGGAATGACGTGGGCATCCCCCTCGGACAGCCCAGCGTACCTGGCGGGGTCGAGTCGCGCGTCCATGCAGGTGCGGATCGCGAAGCGTCGCCCCGGCGGCATCGGCAGCGAGCCCTTGTCGCCGAAGTCGCTGGCGTAGGCGCGGTTGGCGGAGAGGACCTCGTCGAGGACGGTGCTCATTGGTGCCTCCTCTGGCATAGCGGATGTGTAAAGTTGACTAAAAGAATCGAAATAGTAAACTATCGGGCAGGATACCCGGTACTTTCGGGGTTGTCAATTGGCCCGCGACGCGGCGTTTCTCCTTGCTGTGCTATACTCAAACGACGAGTGCATGCCAGGTCCGCGCCCGTTGCTGTGCGTCGCGCGGGTGGCGTGCGGTGGCCCCGGGCGCGGGCGAACAACGGAGTGGCAAAGCGTGATCCTGAAGTTTTTCCGGCGCGGGCAGCGCGACGAGAAGCTGGAACAGAGCCTGCAGAAGACGCGGCGCGGCATCTTCAAGCAGGTGATCGAACTCTTCCAGCGCACCGAAATCGACGACGATTTCTACGACGATCTTGAGGCCCTGCTGATCGGTGCCGATATCGGCGCGGACACCACCGATCAGCTACTCGCCGAATTGCGGGCGCAGATCCGCGAGCGGGGCCTGCGCACCCCGGCCGAGGCGCAGGAGATTCTGCGCACCGACATGATCAATCTGCTGAAGAAGGCGGTGCGCTACCGGCGCGTCAAGATCCTCCAGCGCGGCGTGCCCTACGTCATCCTGGTGGTCGGGGTGAACGGCGTGGGCAAGACGACGACGATCGCCAAGCTGGCGCGCTACCACCAGCAGAAGTTCCGGCGCTCGGTGATCATCGCGGCGGGCGACACGTTTCGGGCGGCGGCGATCGACCAGTTGCAGCTCTGGGGGCAGCGGGTCGGCGTGCCGGTGATCGCGCACCAGCCGGGGTCCGATCCGGGCGCGGTGGCGTTCGACGCGATGCAGGCGGCGCACAGCCGCAACGCCGATGTGCTGATCATCGACACGGCGGGCCGCCTGCACACCAAAGACAACCTGATGCAGGAGTTGGGGAAGATCCGCCGCGTGGTGCAGAAGACGGTCCCCGACGCGCCGCAGGAAGTGCTGCTGGTGCTCGACGCGAACACCGGCCAGAACGGCCTGCGCCAGGCCGAGGCGTTCGCCAAGATGGTCGAGATCAGCGACGTGGCGTTGACGAAGCTCGACGGCACCTCGAAGGGCGGCATCGCCTTCTCGATCGTCAAGGCGCTCGGCGTCCCGATCTCCTACGTCGGCACCGGCGAAACAATGGACGACCTGACCCCGTTCAGCGAGGAGAGCTTCGTGGATGGGCTCTTCTTCGAGGAGCACGAGGGGGATATCGAGTCGTAAGTCGTAAGTCGTAAGTCGTAAGAGAGTTTCTTTCGGCTCGGGGCTTCACTTCTGACGACCAGCTACAATTGAGATACTTACGACTTACGACTTACGACTCGGAGCGCAGCGACATGTTTGAGAGTTTGAGCGATCGGTTGCAGGGTGTCTTTCAGCGCATCGGCAACCGGGGGCGGCTGACCGAGAAGGATATCGACGAGGCGATGCGTGAGGTGCGCCGCGCGCTGATCGAGGCCGACGTGAACCTCGGCGTGGTCCGCGAGTTCATCGCGGCGGTCAAGGAGCGGTCGATCGGGGCGGAGGTGCTCAAAAGCCTCACGCCCGGCCAGCAGGTGATCAAGATCGTCAACGAGGAGCTGATCGCGCTGCTCGGGACCGATCAGGTGCCGCTGGCGCGGTCGAGCCAGCCGCCGACGGTGATCATGCTGGTCGGCCTGCAAGGGGCCGGGAAGACGACCCACGCGGCGAAGCTGGCGGTCCACCTGCGCAAGAGCGGGCAGACGCCGCTGCTGGTCGCGGCCGACGTCTATCGCCCCGCCGCCGTGACCCAGTTGCAGGCGCTCGGCAAGCAGATCAACCTGCCGGTCTACGACGAGGGGACGAGCGCGACGCCGCAGACGATCGTGGAGCACGCGCTGAAGGTGGCGCGCGACAAGGGCAACGGCACGGTGATCATCGACACCGCCGGTCGCCTGCAAATCAACGAGGCGTTGATGCAGGAACTGGTGGATATCAAGGGGATCGCCAAACCGAACGACATCCTGCTCGTCGCCGACGCGATGACCGGCCAGGAGGCGGTCAACGTGGCGCGCGAGTTCAACGAGCAGGTCGGGCTGACCGGCGTGATCATGACCAAGATGGACGGCGACGCGCGCGGTGGCGCGGCGCTGTCGGTTCGCCGGGTCACCGGCGTGCCGATCAAATTTCTGGGCACCGGCGAGAAGATCGACGCGCTGGAGCCGTACTATCCCGACCGCCTCGCCTCGCGCATCCTGGGCATGGGGGACGTGCTCAGCCTGATCGAGAAGGCGCAGACGCAGTTCGACGCCAACCAGGCGAAGGCGATGGAGAAGAAGGTCCTCTCCGGCAGCTTCGACCTGGAGGACTTCCTGAACCAGTTGCAGCAGGTCAAGCAGATGGGGCCGCTGAACCAGCTGATCGACATGATCCCCGGCCTCGGCTCGGCGGCGCGCAAGCAGAATGTCGAGGTGCGCGACGACGATCTGAAGCAGATCGAGGCGATCATCCGCTCGATGACGCCGCAGGAGCGGCGCAACCCGCAGCTGATCAAGGGGAGCCGCCGCAAGCGGATCGCGGTCGGCAGCGGGCGGCAGGTCCACGAGGTCAACGAATTGCTGAACCAGTTCAAGCAGATGCAGAAGATGATGGCGGCGTTCGGCAAGGGCGGTCTCCCCGGCATGGGGCGCGGCGGGAAGTTCCCCGGGTTGCCGTTCTGACGAGTGCCGAGTAAGTACGAAGTACGAAGTACAAACGACGAAGGAACGGGGGCGGTGCGTTGGCGAATATCGCCAACGCACCGCTCCCCGTCGTTGCGCATCGGGCTCATGCACGCGTGAGCAGAATGCGTGCATGAGCCTCGATGCGCTCAGAGGTATCGCTCGTTGCTGAGAACCGGCACAGTCGTCACACTACCGCTCCGGGTTCGTCCTCAGGGGACGACGGTGAGGGTGCCGGGGAGGTAGCGGACGTCGTAGTTGGCGCTGCTCAGGCCGAAGGCGGTGATGCGGTAGGTGCTGCCGACCTTCTCCACGCTGTTGGTGCTGGGCGGGTTGCGGGCGTACTGGAAGCGCAGGTTGGCCAGGTTCAGCTTCGTCCAGTCGTCGCCCGGGGCCAGCGTCGAGCCGTTGGCGAGCTCGATCCAGCAGGCAGCGCTGCTTACTGGTTGCGCCGCGCAGCCGGCGGGCGGGGTGGTCGGCGGGTTGGGCTGGCGCAGGCCAACCGTGCGGTCAGTCGCCTTCACCCAGATTGTTCGGCGTTGGATGGTGAGCGTTCCAGCCGCCGTCGAGGGGGTAAAGCAGGGCGTACCGTTGTAGGTGGCAGTGACAGTGTAGGTGCCCGCGCCGAGGTTGGCGGCAGGGGTGAGCGCGGCACTCGCCGTCGCCGGGGAAGCGCCGACTACCGGGCCGCTGGTGAGGGTGGCGCGCACGGTCGCCCCTTGCCTGATGACGAAGGTGACCGTGCCACCGGTGAGAGCCGCACCGTTAGCGCTGGTGACCGTGGCGGTCAGGACGGCACCGGCGTCGCCGTAGGTGATGGTTGCGGAAGGCACTGACAGCGTCGTCCCTATTGTCGGCAGGGTGAGGGCCGCCGGGGTGGCGCTACTCCCCTGGAAGTTGGCGTCGCCGTTGTAGGCGGCGGCGATTGTCGTCGCACCGGCGGCCAGCCCGCTGAGGGGGACGACGACGTTGACCGTGACCGGGTCGGCCCCGAAGATGGCGGCGCTGCCGATGCCGACGATGGTCGCGCCCTGCGTCAACTGCACCGCCACGGCACCGCCGGTGAGGGCCGCGCTGTTGCTGGTGTTGGCAACGGTGACGGGGACGGTCACGCTGGCGCTGCCGCAATTCAGGGTCGGCGTCGGGGTGCCGAGCGTGGTGCTGGTGGCGGCTTTGTCGATGGCGAGCGTGGCCGGGGTTGGGTCGGTGCTGGGAGGGAAGGCGAGACCGTTCCCGCTGTAGCTGGCCCCGATCGCGTAGCTGCCCGCGCCGACTCCGGCGAGCGGGAAACTTGCGCTCGCGCTGCCGCCGCTGACGGTACCGCTGGTCACTGTACCAACCACGGTTGTACCGGGAATCGGGCCGGCGACGGTGAAGGAGACGGTGCCGCCATTGATCGCAGCGGTGTCGACCACGGTAGCAGCGAGCGAGGCGCTGGGGTCGCCGTAGGTGGCGTTGGCATTGGCGGCGTTCGTCGTTGTCGGGGGACTGGGCGTTGCAAGGATCAGGTTGTGGGCTACCCCGGCGACCACGGCGACTGCCCGCACTACTCCCAGCGGGATGAACACTGGGCTCGGCACGGCGACGATTGCGGGGGTGCCGATCGCGAGGTCTCCGAGTTGCCCGTCGGAATCGAGGCCCCAGGACCAGGCACTGCCATCGGCGAGGACTGCCACCGAGTGGTGCTCTCCGGCGGCGATGGAAACCGCGCCCCCCATTGAGGGCAGCGCTACCGGCTGCGGCGTCGGGTTGCAATCCCCCGCGCAGTCTGGCTCGCCACCTGCCGCGCCGTCGCCCAACTGGCCTTCGGAGTCGCGGCCCCAGGATAGCATGGTGCCATCGGCCAAGGTTGCCAGGGAATGGGTGATCCCGGCGGCGATGGCGATCGCCCGCGCCCCGACCGGCAGCACCACCGCCTGTGGCGTGGCGACGTTGTCCGGGCTGCCCAGGGTGCCATCGCCCAGTTCGCCCGAGGTGTCGCGGCCCCAGGCGAGGATGGCACCGTTGGACAGGAGCGCCAGGGAATGGCTGCCTCCCGCGCTGATGGCGGTCACGCGCGCTACGCCCGGCAGCGCCACCGGCTGCGGCGTCGGGGCTGTCCCTCCGGCCGTACCATCACCCAGTTGACCGACACCATCCAGACCCCAGGCCAGCATGGTGCCATTGGCCAGGAGCGCCAGCGAGTGCCCTTCTCCGGCGGCGATGGCGATCACGCGCGGTCCGCCCGGCAGCGCCACCGGCTGCGGCGTGGCGGCGTCCGGGCCGACTGTGCCGTCGCCCAGTTGGCCGAAGCCGTCGCTGCCCCAGGCGAGAACGGTGCCGTCGGTGAGGAGTGCCAGGTTATGGCGGCCTCCGGCGGCGATGGCGGCGACGTTGGACACTCCCGGCACCGGCTGCGGGGTGGGGTTGCAGTCGCCGGCGCAGCCCGGTTCGCCCCCCGCCGCGCCGTCGCCGAGTTGCCCCCGAGTGTCGTCGCCCCAGGCGAGCAGGGTGCCGTCGGCACGCAGCGCCAGGGAATGGGTGAACCCGGCGGCGATGGCGATGATCGGTGCCCCCGGCGGCAGTGTCACCACCTGCGGCAGGGGGGCATCCGGCCCGACCGCGCCGTCGCCGAGCTGGCCGGCGTTGTCATCGCCCCAGGCGCCAACGGTGCTGGACTGGACCAGCACCTGGCTGTGCGCGTTCCCTGCGGCGATGGCGGCCACGCCGCCTACCCCTGGCACTATCTGCGGCGTGGGATGGCACTCGCACCCGGTCGTTTCGGCCGCACCAACACCCAGTTGGCCATCCTCGTCGTCGCCCCAGGCGCGTAGGGTGCCATTCCTCAACAGTGCCAGACTATGGTCGTGCCCGGCGGCGATAGCGACGGCACTCGACACCCCCGGCACCGGCTGCGGTACGGGGTTGCAGTTCCCGGCGCAGCCCGGCTCGCCCCCCGCCGCGCCGTCGCCCAACTGGCCGGAGGCGTCGCTGCCCCAGGCGAGCAGGCTGCCGTCGGCCAGCAGCGCCAGGCTATGCCTCCCCCCGGCGGCGATAGCGACGACACTCAATGTCCCCGGCACCGGCAATGGCGTGGGGTTGCAGTCGCCGGTGCAGTCCGGTTCACCCCCCGCCGCGCCGTTCCCCAGTTGACCGAAGCCGTCGCTCCCCCAGGCGAACAGGCTGCCGTCGACCAAGAGCGCCAGGCTATGACGCTCCCCGGCGGCGATAGCCGTCGCTCGCGCCCCGGCGATCAGCGCCACCGGCTGCGGCGTGGCGGTGTCTGGCCCAACTGTGCCATCGCCCAGCTGGCCGAAGCTGTCGTCGCCCCAGGCGAGCAGGCTGCCATCGGCCAGCAGCGCCAGCGAGTGGAAGGCCCCGGCGGCGATGGCGATGACTCGCGCCCCGGCGGGGAGCAGCACCGGCTGCGGCGTGTCGACGAAGCTACCCGCCGCCCCATCCCCCAACTGGCCCGAGGCATCGATACCCCAGGCGAGCAGGGTGCCGTCGGCCAAGAGCGCCAGGCTGAAGCCGTCCCCGGCGGCGACCGCGACCGCCCGCGCCCCGGCGGGGAGCAGCACCGTCTGCGGCGTGGGCAAGAAGCCACCACCTGCACCATTCCCCAGCTGACCGGAGGCGTTGTTGCCCCAGGCGAGGATGGTCCCGTCGGCCAGGAGCGCCAGGCTGTGGCCGCGCCCGGCGGCGGCGGCGGTCACCCGCGCCCCCGGTGGCAGGTTCACGCCTTGCGGCGTGGGATTGACAGTCGGTACCCCCGTCGTCCCATCCCCCAGCTGGCCGTTGCTGTCATTGCCCCACGCGCGCAACTCTCCGACGGCGGCCGTGGTGCCGACCGGATTGCCGCGCGGTGCTGGGGCTGCGGCGAGGTCTGCGCCGCTCGATGGCGTGTACACGAGGCCCAGGAGCAGACCGAGCAGCAGCGGCAACAAGGGGATCGGTCGCTGTGCGCGGCGGTGCCCGTGCATGGCGGTTGGCGGGGCGGGAAACGACAAGGCGGCGGGCATCGGAATCTCCTCTCAATGGGCCTGACACGAATAGCAACGAGCGCAGCATGAATCCTGTAGACCGGAGTTGTCCGCGCTCAGGGGACGACGGTGAGGGTGCCGGGGAGGTAGCGGACGTCGTAGTTGGTGCTGCTCAGGCCGAAGGCGGTGATGCGGTAGGTGGAGCCGACCTTCTCCACGCTGTTGGTGCTGGGCGGGTTGCGGGCGTACTGGAAGCGCAGGTTGGCCAGGTTCAGCTTCGTCCAGTCGTCGCCCGGGGCCAGCGTCGAGCCGTTGGCGAGCTCGATCCAGCAGGCACCGCTGCCGACCGGCTGCGTCGCGCAGCCGGCGGGC
>JAXLWN010000119.1:0-16933 GCA_046328475.1 Chloroflexia bacterium
GCCCCGCGCGGGACATGCGGATCGCGTTGGCAAGCGCCTCGATCGCCTCGTCCTGGCCCATCACCCGGCGGGCGAGGGTCGCCTCGAGTCCGCGCAGCCGCGTCCCCTCCGCCGCAGTCATGACCGCCGGAGGGAGACCGACCTTCTCGGCCATCACCTGGGCGACCTGGGGCCGATCGACCAGGCCAACATTGAGCGCGCCAGGAGACCGCCGGCCGGCGGCCGGCGGCGCAATGCGCGCGCGCGCGGCGGCCTGGAGGAGCAGGTCGGAGGCCTTTGCCGGCAGACGCAGTTGCGGCTGGTAGCGGATAGAGAGATCGACGGCGGCCACGACCGCCTCGCCGGTGACGATCACCCCCTGCTGGCGTTCCAGGGTGGGGCGCATCCCATTGAGGATGGTGATCGCCTCATCGCGCGACGGCTCCTCCACCCGCACCACCTGGAAGCGCCGTTCGAGGGCGGGGTCGGGCTGGATGTAGCGTGTGAACTCGTCGTTGGTCGTGGCCCCGATGATCCGCAAGCGCCCATCATTCAGCCCGGGCTTGAAAGCCTCGGTCAGCATTTGGCCATCGCTGTGGGTCCGCTGGACCAGCGTGTGGATCTCGTCGATGAAGAGGATGATGTTGGGCGTAGCCGCCTCGGTGAGCACTTGCTTGATCCGCTCTTCCAATTCCCCGCGGTATTTGGTGTCCGCCATCAGTGTATTCGCCGCGAGCTCAATGACACGGCATTTTGCCAGGGACGGCGGGGCGTCGGGACCGGTTAGGTAGAGTGCCAGCCCCTCCACAAGGCTCGTCTTACCGACCCCGGCCTCGCCGAGGATGAGCGGATTCCCCTTCCCGCGCTGCTGGAGGATCGCGACGAGCGCCGCACACTCCTTCTCACGCCCGATCTGCGGCGTCAGTTGGCGTTCGCGCGCCAAGCGCGTCAGATCGCGCCCCAGCTCGTCGAGCGTGGGGGTAGGCACCGGTGGCGGCGGCGGTTCGTGGACCGTCAACACCGGTGCCGCGCCCACCGGCACATTCGCCCAGCTTTTTCGGAGCGGCTCGGCCTGGAGTTCGCGGAGGATGCTATCCCAGGGAGCGGGATGAAGTTCCCCCGTCGCCAGGAGGAGATGCGCCAGGCGCACTTCCCCGGTCGCTGTACCCGACTGCCAGGCCAGCACCCTGGCACGCGCGATTATCGACAGCACCCTCGCGTCCGGGTCGGGGTCGGGCCTTGCTGTTCCATCCCTCGGCACTGCCGGATTCAGCTTCTGCTCCAAGAGCGTGACAAAGTGCGAGGGGTGATAGAGCCCCGCACGGGCGAACAACCCACGCGCCTCGGTGATCTCCTGTTCTAGCCCCACCCGCACGTTCGCCGATGGCTGCTGTTCCAAGGGCCGATCGCAGAGCATGCCGCAACCGATCAGCAGATGAACTGGCTTGACGGTCAGTGCGTCGCCCTTGAGCGCTGCGCGTGTCGCGAGCTTCCAGGCAAGTTGGCTACCGAAGGAATTTGCCATGCCCCCTCACACTTGCACTTAGGTAATTTTGTCCGGCACCACGCTCTACTCGCGTCCAGCAGGATATATGGTTCTGCAGACCACTGGCGGATGCGATCTGCGTCATAAAGGGCAATGACAACTATGCCATTCCCCTACAGCTGCATGACCTACTCCATGTCGTTGTACTCATTCCCGGTTGATGAGTTTCCATAACGCGTCGCGCGTGCAGTGCTCGCTACGAAGATGCCATAGTTCTTGTTATTGCGGCAGATGTTCGAGGTCAGGGTAACCTGGGCTTGCCCCTTCACGACGATTCCCCCTGAATCGTTGTTCATGGATAGGAGGAAATTGGAGAGGTTGTTAGCGCAGGTGTTCCGCCGAAGGGTCGCTCGTACCTGATCGAAGACTCCGATGCCACCCTTCTTGTTTGCGGTACACAAGTTGTCGTCGATATCACCACCTGCTTGACCTTTGAGGAGGATACCGTACTCCTGATTTCCGGAGCAGGTATTGCCCACCAACGTTGGCGCAGCCTCGTTCTCCACGCCAATACCCGCCAGTTTATTGGCTAAGCACTCATTGCCGCTCGCCGTGCCACGTGCGGAGTCAACAAAATCGATTCCAGAATATTTTTGGTTCCCGCGGCAGGTGTTGCCCTCCAGCGTCGGCGCGGCCTGCTCGGCTACCAGGATACCCGCCTGTGCATTGGAATTGCACTGGTTGCGAAGGACAACAGCGCTAGTACTTCCTCGAAGGATGATTCCCGAGAGTGTGTTCTCGCGGCAGGTATTGCCCAGCAGCGTCGGCATGGCTTGTTCGGCCACCCGGATGCCTGGCCCCTGGTTGGCGTTGCAGGTGTTGCCCTCCAGCGTTGGCGCGGCCGTATCGGTCACCTGGATGCCTGCCTGCTGGTTAGCCGCGCAAGTGTTGTTACGCGCCGCGCCGCCCGCGCTGGCCTGGTAGAAGATCCCCATGAGGGTATTCTCGCGGCAGGTGTTGCCCTCCAGCGTCGGCGCGGCCCCGCCCGTCACCCAGATCCCCGCCTCGCGGTTGCCGGAGCAGGTATTCCCCTTCGCCACGCCGCGCGCACTCCCCTCGTAAGCGATGCCGTCGGAAGTGTTGGCGCGGCAGGTGTTGCCCTCCAGCGTCGGCGCGGCCTCGCCGGTCACGCGGATCCCTGCCCGCTGGTTGGACGCGCAGGTGTTGTTGCGCGCCGCGCCGCCCGCGCTGGCCTGGTAGAGGATCCCCGCGAGGGTATTCTCGCGGCAGGTGTTGCCCTCCAGGGTCGGGGCGGCTCCGCCGGTCACGAAGATGCCCGCCTCGCGGTTGTCGGCGCAGGTGTTCCCCTTCGCCACGCCGCGCGCGGTCTCCCCGTAGGCGATGCCGTCGGAAGTGTTGGCGCGGCAGGTGTTGCCCTCCAGCGTCGGCGCGGCCCCGCCGGTCACGAAGATCCCCGCTTGCTGATTGGCAGCACATTCGTTCTGGCGCGCGACACTGCGGGTATCGCGGAAAATCATCCCTGCGGTGTTCTCACGGCAGGTGTTGCCCTCCAGGGTCGGCGCGGCGTGATCGGCGACCTGTATGCCAGCATTACTGTTCGCAGAGCAGGTGTTGTTGCGCGCCGCGCCGCCCGCGTTCTCCTGATAGCAGATCCTGGCAGCGTGTTCTCGCGACAGGTGTTGCCCTCCAGGGTCGGGGCAGCCTCGCCGGTCACAAAGATCCCCGCCTGGTGGTTAGCCACGCAGGTGTTGCGCGCCGCGCCGCCCGCTGGCCTGGTAGAGGATCCCCATAAGGGTGTTCTCGCGGCAGGCGTTGCCCTCCAGGGTCGGGGCGGCCTCGCCGGTCACCAGACCCGCTTCGCGGTTGGCCGCGCAGGTATTCCCCCTTGGCCACACCACCAGCATTCTCCTTGTAGGCGATGCCGTCGGTCGCGTTCTCGCGGCGGGTGTTGCCCTCCAGCGTCGGCGGCCGCCTGCCGAGCACCGCGATCCCCGCTCCCCTGGTTGGCGGCGCAGGTGTTGTTCGCGCCGCGCCACGCCCGCGCTACCTGTGTACCTGATGCCGTCGGTCGCGTTCTCGCGGCAGGTGTTGCCCTCCAGCGTCGGCGCGGCCTGTGCACCCACTAGGATACCGAGTCCTCCGTTTCCGCAGCACTGGTTCCGCCCGGCGTTACCACCGCCGTGTCGGCGAATGCTAAACCGATTTGATGGTTCCCCTGCACGGTGGTATCACAGATCGTCGTCTGAGTTGTACCAGCCGCGAGCAAAACCTATCCCGTTCTGTCGCAGCACGCACGCAGTGATATCGTGCGCCCCTCGCCGTCAAGATGAATCCCGCCCATTGCGTTTTCAGCTATATCACAATCCGCCAGGGTCAGCCTGGCACTCTCGGTGCAGGAGATCGATGCAGGTGTCCTCGCTCGGTGTCGGTCAGCGCGCCGGTGATCGGCAACCGCGAGGGGCAGGCACACCTGGTCGCGCTCACGATCGGTCCCGCTCCGCTTGTCCGGGCAAGGGACAAGTCCGCCAAAAATAGTCCGATCAGGTCATCGTTCGCCCCGGCCCAGGTCAGCAAGGGGCCATCAACATCGCCGATGAGTCGCGTCACATCGCGTCCGCGCCAACAATGCGGATCGGATCCCGCAGGGTGAGCGGGCGCCGCAACCGGTGGTCCCCGCCGCTAGCCGGATCGTCCGCTAGTAGCCACTTCCCGCAGCGCCGCTTCCACGGTTGCAAACGTTCCAACGCCCCCGCCTGGGCGCACCAGGACCTCTGTCTGCGCGCTCTTTCGGCAGTCCCCAGATGCGGTGGGCCACCAGCGCTGCCCCGTGGGCCACCGCGACCTGCCCCGCCTCCCACCGCTTAACCGCGATGATGCGGTCGGGGAATTCCCGAGCGAGACCTTCCTCCAGTGCCGCTTTCACGCGGGGAACCTGGCTCGCCCCGCCCACCAGCAAAACCTGCTCTACCTGGTGATCGGAGTCAGCGGCATCGCGCACCAGCGTCAGGGTTGCCTCCACTGTACGACCGATTAGCGGCTTGATCGCCTCCTCGAACTCCGAGCGCTCGAACTCCGGCACTGGTAACGCATCAGGGTATCGGCCGCTTCGGTGTCGAGGAAGAGGCTAAGGTCGATCGCCGTGATGCCGGGGAGGGAGAGATTATGCTTGTACTTGCGGCAGTCGCGCAAAACCCGGAGGTGGATATCTTGCACGCCGGAATCTCCCCGACCGGGCGAGGACGACGACGAGGCGAGGCGAATGGGGCGCCCGCGCTCCTTCTTTAGCCGCGCTTCGACAGGGTCGTATAGCGCCCGATCAAAACGTCACCCCCCACATGGGGGATGCCGCGCAGTGGGATGGCGGCGGACCATTCGCCCCGGCTGTCCTGCCGTAGCACTGCGCCGTCCAGGTCGCACGCCAAGGTCGTAGGTGAGGATGCAGTCGCCGGATCCTGCCCCACCTCGACGAAGGCAGGCGGCCGCTGAGGGCCGGCACCAGTTCAATGGTGGTGAATCCTGCGCGCGTCGCCGCCAGCGCAGGCGGTGCTCGTCCTCTCGGTCCAGGCAACCGGATGGGTGAAGACGGCGTGGCGCAGCGGGCGCCCCTCGAAGCTGAACGCCTCAGCCTCTGTCGCACAAGGTGAGGAGGTCGGCAACAATCTCGACCGGGTCCAGCAACCGCTCGATACCCCAGGCTCGCCCAGCGCGCCAGAGGAAGAAGCCATCGCTGCTGGCGAGCAGGGTCTTCATGCTCGTCACTACCCGTTGCCAATCGTTGTCGAGGCGCTCTTCGGCCGATTTTTCCGAAGATCGGCCCCGCGCGCCCGACTGATAATGCCCGACGGACGGATTCTTCTCCTCGCTGTCGTGCGGACGCGTAGGCACGGGGACACCGCTGGGCATCTGCACCGTCGCCAGCGCGATCTGCCCGTGCCAAAGTCGATCCCGACGGTGTTCGGGTAGGTGGTGTTCGGATCGGTAGCGGACATCGTCGCATTCCCTCTATTTCTCGTGCGGCGAACCGGTCATCGGGATCGTATCAATGGTTATCTCCCTCTCCTGACGCAGGATTTGGACACGCGCCAGGCCGCAACACCCGTCCCCCAGCTTGTACCCCGGCTCGACGGTCGCCACAATCGGCACGCCGGGGTCGCAGCGTACCGCATCGATGGGGAGATGGCGCCGGATCGTAGATCGGCTCGCCGGTGATCAGGATCGCCCCGCGCCGCTGCAGATTTCGAGCAGCCGGGCCTTCGTAATGCTCGGTCACCTCTTGTTGCGCCGGAGCGAAACGCGGGTGCAGTTCGTGCAACTCATCCGGCAGCCCACCACTTCCTCGGCGAAGGGCAACCAGTAGGTCTCGGGAGCGGGCGGCGGGGGAGGCGGGGGTCGGGCGCGGCGGCGGGGCGGGCGTGCCCGGGACCGCCGGGCGCGGCGGAGTCGGAAAGCGGCAGGGAATACCGGCGGGGCGGAGGTGGCCCGCGTCGCCATCGGCGTTTCTACCTCCGACTGAACGCGTTGCTGCACCGACAGGGCGATCGCCCCGCCAGCCACCGCCCCGATCGATCCCGATCACCGAACACCCGGTTCACTCATCGCGTCGTGCTCCTTCGTCTCTCGGTGATGCATGTTGCGGCGGGCAACATGCCTGCACCTGGTTCGTTGGGGTCGTCGGCTCGACGTCGTTAGCTTTGGCTATCGCTGCCAGCCTGTGTCGCAGGAGATCTACGACGCCGAGGGCCGCGCGGGCCGCTGCGGAGCGTCGGTCGTGGAAGGCCAGGTGTGGTATTCACCGTCGTCGACCCAGTCGCGGATCGTGCCGTCGCCGTCCCAGAGGGTCAGCCCGCCTGTCGGGCGATCTCGATGACCCTGCCACGCTGCCACGAGCGGACGCGTCCCTCGGGGTCCCAGGCCATGATGTGGCCATCGGTCGCCCAGCGCGTGATCGTTCCCGCCGCCTCCCAACGGACAACGCTCTCATCGGCTCCCCAGGTCGTGACTGTGCCCTCGGCGGACCAGTGCGTGACCTGACCTGCGGGGCTCCAGACAGTCTCTGCGCCGGACGCCCCCCGCGCGATGATGCTGCCATCCTGCGCCCAGGCGACGGATTCCTGCGTCCCTGCGACCATTGCCGATCCCTCCCTATGGTCGGTATCAATTTAGTCACCGGGGCGCAGCGATGCCCCGCACCGGGTCTATGCGTGGGTATCGTGCGGCTGTGACAACAGGGAGCCGCACCGGCGGTGTCCCTTCGTCGTGGCCACGCGCCGCAGCGCATGCTGTCCTATTGGCCCATCTCCCTCGCCAAGCTCGATCAGGCGCTGGTGCGCGGCGGCGAGGCCCCCGCCGTTTCTCCCCAGGTCGCGGCGTGGCCAAGCAGGATGCGCCGACGCGCCGTTCCTCCCGCGTCCTGCCGGGCCAGGTCGGCCAGATCTTCCTGGCGGCGCTGGACGCGCGCGTCGACTTCGCGACGGTGGCGTCGATCGTCGTCGTCGTCGTCGCGATGGTCGTGGCGGAATACTCTGCGCCAGATCCCCCCTCCGCCATGCGCGGCGTCGCCCAGGTATTCTCCCCGCAAGTGCGCCATCATCGCGGGTACCGCATCGCGCAGTTGCTGGCGTAGTCGCGCCAGATAATCCCTGTCGAGTTTTGCCCCGAGGTTGCGCGCGAACTCGGGCGAACTGCTCAGGAATTGCCGCGGTGGCGCGCTCAACTGCCCCACGACGAAACTGAGGCCGACCGAAACGACCCACCCCTGGAATGACTTCCGGTAGGCGCGTCAGCTTCATGAGCATTTTGGTGGCCCACTCGACCGGGATCACGACATTTTGCAGCTTAATTCCGCCGCTTGCACGAGCTGTGGATTCCAGCGCTGGAGAAGGTCGGGTTCCCTGAAGGGTGACGCGCTGAGGACGCGCGCATCACCGCCCCGGAGGTATCTCCGGTGGGCAGATCGTCAGGTCACCGAAGGACCCGAGGGTCGGGATTGGCGCGTCGTCGGCAGAGTCGTGCTCTGGCCCTCGTCGAGAGGAGTCGAGCTCTGCACACGCTTGAGCCAGCGGCAAGGTGCTCGGCGAGCCGCGGCTCACCCCGGCGCAGAGCGTCCACCAGCGATCGGCAGCGCCGGTGCTGAGGAGAGCCGAGTTCGTTATCGGCGAGTACCTTGGCGTCTTCTACGGTTTGGATCGCCGCGATCTTCGTGCGCACAGTACCGGCGGCACCGACATATGATCGGGCGCGGGATTGGACAGGTGGGGATCCTCCAGGGCGAGGCGCATCCGGGAGCTGGCCGCGCTCGTGTCGTTCGCGACCTTCGCCAGCAGTTCCCCACGCTTCCGTCCCGCCTCGCCCCAATCGGCGAGGAAAACGGCGCGGCGACGCTCCAGGTCGGCGAGCGCCTGCGCGTGGTCGCCGGCCCCGACGAGATCGAAATCCTGCAGGCGCTGTGCGAGTTGCGCGTCTCCGTAGTCCTGGTAGGGCCGCGCCGCGAGGGCGGCGTTGACACAGCGCCCCCACATGACCGCCCGATCGAGGAAACGCTTGAATGCGGCCAGGAATTCGGGAAAGTGGCTGGCCCGCTCCATCCCTTTGTTGCCGCGCGCCAATGCCTGTTGCAACACCAGGCTGTCGATCGGCCAGACGGCGATCTTACCCAGTTGTGCCCCGAAGCGCCCTGTCAGGATCTCCTCATTCCTCCGCTGGTTCTCGCGCCACTTGGCCTCGCCCGCATCCCCCAACTTCGTTTGCACGAAGAGGATGTGACTCGTCGTCTCGAGCACCGTCGCGATGATCTCCAGTTCGGGCGTGAGGACCGGCGCGTCGGAGTCAAGGACGAAGATCACCGCGTCGGCCAGCGGGAGGAAGCGCTGGGTTACCTGCGCGTGCGCGGCGTTCAGAGTGCCGAGGCCGGGAGTGTCGATCAGCACCACTTCTGGCGGCAGCGGCAGCGGACGGGCGGGATCGGGGGCGATGTCGATCTCGATGTAGCGCACGATGCGCCCGTCGTGGCCGAAGGTCCCTTCGCCGGTGAGACTTTGGGTGCCGATGGTCGACAACTCATCGCGCGTGAGCATCTCGGAGGAGTCGTCCTCGTATCGCACCCGGTACGCTTCGCGCTCGGCGAGTCGCACGCGGAAGGCCTGGCTCGTGTGGCGATCGATCCCCTCCGGGATCAGCCCCGGACGGCCGACGATCGCGTTGGCGAAGGTGCTCTTCCCCTTGTTCGCTTCGCCCAGGATGAGGATCGTGCACGTCTCATCGGCCAGGCGCTCGCGGATCAGGTCAACTATAGTCGGCGGGTTTGGCAGATCATACGCGAGAGCGAGTTCCCTCTGGCGGGCGAGGAATCGGAGCAGCGCGGTACGGACATCTCCGATGTTACGCGGATCGCTACCGGGATGGGCACGCATGTTTCCCTCCGGGTGATTCCTGGTCATGGTTGTATGACTAATGCCTGTATAGCATACAACGCGCGGACCTACAATACTGCGGCTCGCTAATTTCGGGTACGATCGGGTGAGCCAGATCTTCTGCTCAGATGCCGTAGCCTGGCCTGCGCATGTGGAGTTGCCCCCCTCGCTCGCGACGGATCCGCTGCCGCACTCGGCGCAGCCGAAGCAGATCCACGCCGAGCGCGAGGGCGTCGCGCTCGGCGACGGCGGAGCAGAGTTCGGCGTAGCCGATCGTAGCGCGACCCTCACCTCGGGCCAGCAGCCATGCCCGCGCGAAGATGTCGCGCGTGTCGGTCGTCGGAACGATCCTGCCTGCCGATCGTTCCTCCGACTGCGGGGTCGCCAGCGCGGCGCGGAGATGTTCCATCCCCACCGGCTCGCCTCCGGCCAGCGCGTGCGCCAGCCGGAGGCACCGCCGGGCGGCGGGCTCGAAGCGATCCGTTATCATGATGGCCTCCTCGATAGACATCGGCATGGCTCCTTCATGCGGTGCGGCTCCTGGGGCGAGACGCCCTGCGCGACCCGCCTCACACTCACTCATAGCCCAACAGGACGCGTTTGTGACAGCAATAGGACAACGTGCGGAGCCACACCAGCCGTCACACGGCGGTCGGAGTGGGACATAGAATTGGTGTTGAGGGCGTTCCTGCCTGTCTCGCACGCTGCCTCGCCCCGGCGCACGAGCGATTGGATGTGGTTGCATTCGGGAGGATTTCGCAGATGGAACAACCCTCTGCCGTGCGCGACGCCCTCGTCGCGTCGGGCCTGACCTTCCAGCACATCGCGTCGGGGACCTTCCTTGTCCTCTGGGAAGGGTGGCGGTGCCGCTATCCGCTCTTCTTGATCGATCAGCCGCTCGTGTTCACGCTGATCGCGCTTAGCCCGCTCGTAATCCCGCCCGAGCGTTCCCAGGCGGTTATTCTGCTCGCCAATCTACTCAATGTCCGTGTTCTCCCTAAACTGAAGCGCCGATGGGATCTACATGGGGGGTCTCCTGATGGGACGCGGGCAGCGATGCGGTGACGGCCTCGGCCAACGCCTGCAAGGTGCGGCGGCAGCGGGACTGCACCTCGGCGGTGCGGCCCGCCAGCCCGGCGAAGAAGCGCGCCATGCGTTCCTGGACCTTCTCCTTGGTCCCCAGGCAGGTGTTGGCAGTGACTTCTTCCCGCGCCCAGAGCCCAGATCGCCTCGTCGGGATTGAAGTCAGGGCTGTAGGCAGGGAGGCGGATCGCCCGCAGGGCGAGGTCCGGCGTCGCCAGATAGGCGCGCACCGCCTCGCCCCCATGCGCCGGGCCGTTGTCCCAGATCACGACGAGCGGACCGGGGTGGCGCTCGCGCAACTGCGCGAGGAAGGCGGCGCTGGTCGCGGAGGTGCTGGTGCCGGTCAGTTCCATGTGCTCCACCTCCCCGGTCTCCAGGCAGACCGCCGAGTAGTAGCTGGCCTTCTCGCCCCAGCGCCGGCAGGCCGGAGTCGACCAGCGTAAGCTTCGCCCCGAGCACCCATTTCCCGCGCAGGTCGCCGTCGGCGCGGAAGTGCGCCTCATCGACGAAGAAGATCTTTCGCCCGGCCGCCCGCGCCTCCGCCAGCAGCGCCGCGTATTCCGCCACGAAGGCCGCCCGCGTCGCCTCGTCGGCCTTGAGCAGGCGCTTCTTCGGGCGCTTACAGACGAACCCCAGCCGGTGCAGGTAGCGCGTGCAGGCGCTGCGGCAGAGGCGGATGCCGCAGCGCACCTCGATGAACTCGCGCACCACCTTCCAGTTCCAATTGGCGAGGTCGATGCCGACCTCGGTCGGCGTGGCCTGCACCGCGACCTTCAGCCCGGCCTGGGCGTCCGGGTCGAGGGCGGGGGAGGCCACCCGTCTGCTCGAAGGCCAGCGCGGCGGGGCCGTCGCGGTCGAGGGCCGCCAGCCACGCCCCGATGGTGTGGGCGTCGCGTTCCAGCAGCTCGGCGACTTTGTTGGCCAGCCCTGCCAGCAGCCAGAGCACGTGCCAGCGCTCGCGCTCGCGCGGCGTCGGGGCCCGGTACATCCGCTCACGCACGCGCCCCGCATCCAACTCCCAGCGGGTGAGGACCGCCGCAATCTCCGCCATGCCCCGCGCTCCTGCCGTACGCCCGACCAGCACGCGGAGCATACCCGATCGCCATGCGGGTTTCATCGGCGCTTCGGTTTAGGGGGCGCTGGTGGTGGAGCCGGAGGAGAACTCTGTCATTTAATGCCGCGATCCTCGCGCCAGGGCTCCTCGATGCCGATCTGCTCCGCCACCGCACTCGCATCAGGTTTGTTCCCCAGCCCTTGCGACAACGCCCTGCAGTGCACGATCCACAAGGCGGTCGCGGAACTCGTCCGGGATGCCGCGTTCGATCAAACTCGCCGGTCTTCTCGCCGAACTCGACGATGACCACCGAGCCGATGCGATGTCCTGCCCCATCAGATAGAGACGGCTGGGAAATCCACTCCCAAGCGAGGCAGAGATCCGAGAGGAGGATCATCTGGCCGCTGCCGCGCGACATCACATCGCGCACTGCCGCCTCCTACGGCGGCAGGAGGGCGATTCGCTGATCCGGCAGGCTGGGCGCGATCGACGTCGGCTTCGCGCGACGACGCTGGGAGAAATCGCTTGCAATCCCGGCGCGCACCGGGCGAGGATGCCACCCGAAGGCGAGCCAGAGGCAGAGGAGAAAGGCCGCCAGAGCCAGCAAGCCGACGAGGAGCAGGACGAGGATCGAACCATCCATTCGGAGACCTCCTTCTGTACCGATGCGGATTTGACCGTCGAGCCATGGCCTTACAGCGGCGGGGAGAGCGCAGCGTCCCGAAGGCTTGTAGCGCTGGTGCCCAGCAGGGGGGAGCATTCAGAGAGTCGCGAGAGCTATCAGCCCTGCCGCATGGGCGTTCGGCGCGGAAATCTGTGACCCGCGCATTCTTTGTTCCTCTAGCCTGGTGCCTTCACTCGACCCTGCGGCTGCGTTCGCCGTTCACAGACCCTATGTGTCGATTCAAGGTGGGCGTGACAGCGGCTCAGATCCTGAGGTCGAAGTCGTTATCGTCGGTGTGCGGTGGTCGGATTAACTGGATTCCCCGTTGCGGCGCAGCGCCACCTCGTCCAGGGCAAGCGCTACGAGCGCTGTTTGCTCACCCCAGGTGGTCGCTGCATAGTCAGGGAAGGAGCAATCGACCGCGCTGATCGCTGCCAAACCCTGGGCACGGCGGTCCTGCCCGGGTACCCCGGGGGTAACCATGGCGACTTCGAAGGCGATCAAGCCATCCTGCGGTTCGTGCCGAATCTTGCCATAGCGGGGATGGTGGCCGCCGAGCAGATCGATGACCTGATGTGAAGAATGCCGTGACTGATTCGCTGCGTGTGTAAGCCCCTGCTTGCGCCCCCCGGCCCCATCAAGTGTCCGGTGGGTGGTCCGCTGGACA
This sequence comes from Chloroflexia bacterium, assembly GCA_046328475.1. Lineage (GTDB taxonomy): Bacteria > Chloroflexota > Chloroflexia > Thermomicrobiales > CADCWN01 > CADCWN01. Next base: position 12,364 of record JAXLWN010000119.1, read on the forward strand.
CTGGAGGCTACCAAGGTCCTGATTGACGTCCTGGTTCACGCCAGTGGGAGAAACTCTCAGCAGTTGCTGGCGCAGTCCGCCGAGGGCAGGCGCTGCGCGCCGATTTAACCAGTTCCTGGCCTACCGAACGCCGCGTCGTAGGTACTTAGCAGCCCGGCTATTGCGATAGACAGTAAGGACGAATCCCTCGCGGCAAACCACCACCACAATTCCCTCGAGCGCCTCCGTTTCTCGACCGAGGACCACCCGATGTTGGCGAGCCTCGCGTTGCCCAAAGAAGTAATGGACGGCCCCCCGGCCGTAATAACGGCGGCCGAAGGCGCGGACGAGCGCAATCTGCCGTTCCGAGATTCCCGCTGTCGGCTTCGTTGACTTGCATGAAACGTGACCACGGCATCTGGGCAACATGTCGTTACTGTATCCATGTTGCATACCCCTTTCCAACTCTTGCGGAGTGCCTGACTCTACAACACGCCGCCCTTATCTCGCGTGACGAATCAGGCTTGCTGTTGGGAATGAGCCTGGACTTACGAGGCACCATTCCCGCGTCGGGCCTCCTACTTGGAACATGAGACTATCCTGCCGCAACGTGACACCCATCGGCACATTCGCAATCGATGTCGTTGGTCCGTGCGGTCACCGATGACCACGCACTTGTTGCATCCTCGGCACACGTCGTCGTCGCCGGATGGCCCTTCATCCGCATCAGGTGTCGCTTTCGAGGCCGCTGGGTCGCGCTGCGTGCGCAGCAGCAACAGGTCCCTTCTGCGGCGGCAGCGTGGCACTGGTCGGTATTCCCATGTGCGCTCCGCGTACAGAGACTGAACGCCACAGGCTGGCGAAGACCTGCGCTCGCGGATCACGTCGAACTATGCGTCGTCTCTCCAGCCAGCCCAGAGAATTGCCGGAGGCCCGTCCGCCGGACTCGGGCTCGCCCTGAGATGAACACTATGGGGTCTCGATGAGATGGTGTCACGAGAATAGCCTCACCTCCCATCTTGTAGATGAGCGACCTGGTGGTGAAGACAGCGGCAGAACTTGGGACGGAATGACATCGCCCACGAGGAGCGTCCAGTGGACGGAGTCGGGGAAGGAGGCAAAATGAGTCAGCTACGCGGTGGCTGAGTCTGCGACCTCGCGCGGCATGCTGAGAAATCGCCGAGGAATACGCCACATAGTCGAAACTGGCGACGGCGCTGGCATCCTCATTGACAGGACATTAGAGAGGTAATCGCGATGCACGGGAAGAACAGTAGTCAGCATTCGTCAGCAGGCCCAATCGGCTGGGAACTCATCCGTGACCCGGAGATCCCGCTACCCTTGCGCATCGCGACGGTGACGATGCCGCTCCTCTACGTGCTCTTCGACATTAGTCCCGATCTCATTCCGCTCCTCGGACAAGTCGATGACCTTGGGGTTGTTGGCGTCGCGCTGATGCTGTTGACCGTAGTCACCCGCATACCACGCCCTCGTCGACAAGCGCATGCGTACAGCCTCGGCTTCTACGGCGGAATGACCCCATCGAACCGCACGAAACTGATGATTGGCCGATCCTCTTGTTCGTAGGACTATTCCTGCTCGCGCTCATCATGGTTTTCATGATGGCAGTCGTTGGGTTCGCGCTCTTCGCCAGGTAGCCCGATGGCGGGGCAGGAGCAGATTTCCTGCCCCGCCCATGTGACGCCGAAAGGTGAAGCGCGGCCCGTTAGTGAATTCTCTGAGAACAAAGGCACACGGGTAGGGGCTTTCGAGCAGCCGCGACGGCGGTTGGCTGGGCTGGTGCGATCGCGCCTCAACAAGGCTCACCACCAGCCCTGCATCGGTGTGTTGGCTACGTACCCAATCCAGCACAACGCTCTGGCACTCTTGAATGTCGAATGCCGGGATGAAGCGCCGAGTGTGAACGGTAGCGAACACGAGGCCCGCTGATGCTGGGATCAGCGTCCCGGTTGGGTCCGCTACCTCCAACAGCGCGGGGCGTGCTGAGACGCCGCGTCGCATGATCCGGGGCTGTGCAGTCAGTTCCTTCAGGGTAGCGAGAGAGCGGGGATTGGAACGCGGCATCTCCGTCAGGTCGAACGGATATCCCAAATGGCCAATACAAGGCCTCTTTACTGTGGTGCCCTACAGAATACTCTCGTTCAGCGATCTGCCTGAAGCCGCTATTCTTACAGGCGCGTCTCTGTATTCATTCGTCTGCAGGCGTGGCCGGGCAGCGCCGCGAGGAAGTAGGGTACCGATGGTTTCTGGAAGAGCGCCAGCCCTCCAACCAGCAGCCGCTGCTTGCTCGGCCGAAGCCGCCCAACCCTCGTTCGACGAAGAGTTGGCTCCGGACCCCGTCAATCGTGAAGTCGTGCTGCACGATCGGCAGGTCGCCGGTGAGGGTTACTCGGAACTCGACCGCGCCGTCAATCTCCAGGGTGATCTGGTGGTTCCGTAATCCACGCTGCTGCCAGGTGTAGCGCGCCGTGTGCGGCTGTTGCAGAGTGAACGTGATCGTGAGGATCAGTCCGCTCAACGTCTGCCGCTCATGGCGGGTAATCGCCCTCGGCAGGATCCGTTCGGTTGTCCGCGTATCCTCTGACATTTGTGGCGCATCCCGTGCCGACCCCTCGGCTGCAGACCGCGGCGCAATGGGTGTCGCTTCCTCGACGATCCCCCGTAATGCTTCCCTCAGTGTCTGCTCGTTAGATGAGCGAAGCCCGGCGCGCCAGCCCATCGAGTCGCGCTAGCGCACTGGCGCAGACCACTCCGGTATCGCCCTCGGTCGGACGATCGCGCAGATGGCCCCAACGCACGGAGCAGGTCCGCAAACTGCCGCCGCAGTTGCGTGCGGAGGTCCGTCCCAGGCGAGTCGTTCCATCTCACGATCATCCTGCAGCAAATCGCCCGCGTAGGCCGATCGCTTCGCGATAGTGTGCGAGCGTGCGTGCGGCAGCAGGGATGGCGTAGAGGCCCTCAAAGGCGGCGACATCCGTCCATAGCTCGTTCGCGCGGAAGGCACGCTGGCCTTGCCTCGGGGCGACAATCCAAAGATGGGGGTCGTCCTCCTCCTGTGCGGCGCGGCGCAGGCCAAGCTTCGCGTTTGCCTGCGCCGCAGTTCGCCGGAGGAGTTCATCCTGCTCTCGATCGGCGAGGATGCGAAGATCGCGTATCAATTCCTCGCGTGACGCGGTGTGGCCTTCCTTGAGTGATAGGACCTTCAGCAGGCGGGTCGCACGGTCTCGGCCCCAGCTACCGTCCGGGCACGGTCCGCCGTCAACGGCGACGCGAAAGCCGCCGAGCATAGCTATGCGGACGCGGTGCGACGCGCCTGACCCGGAGGTCGCCATATCCATCCTCCCTGACAACACGAGCCGCCGTATCGGCATCGCGCTCCAGGTGCAATACCACTGCACCAGTTCGCTGCGCACAGCTTCGGTACGAGAAAGATCACGAGAATGATCACGGCCTTGTTTACGGCGTGCGCCAGACTCCATCGTTATCCTCAGAACTGTGACGGCCGTCGCACCGAGTCGAGGAAAGTGGCGGGCCGGGCGTGCATCGCGAACGCGCCCGACCTGCCGCTTTCTCTGCTGCTCGATCTCGCTTCGCAACCTGTGTCACCGGGGCTTGGTGGGGTACCGCTGCGTCATGTGCGGCGAGTGCCCCGGCGCGGACCGGGGGGCGGCGTAGCGGACCGCGCCGAGAGGAGCCGTTAGGATCATGTCAACCGGTACCATTGTGCAGTCTGGTCACCTCGTGCGCCACGTGGCCTACTGGCCCGACTATCCAGCCGACTGGCAAGCGGCAATCGTTGATCTCCTGCGTCCATCGTACCTCGCCAAGGCATTCCCGTCGCGCGCGAGTTTCGCCGCCGAGCGGGGCCTTGACGCCACCTCACCCGAATGCCTCGAACTCTGGGAGGAGGTGCAGCGCGACTGCGTCGCCACGCTCGCACACTCCTACGCGCCGACTGACTTTCTTTATACCATCCTGGCGACGCAACCGGGCGCACCGCCGATCGCCCTGGCGACCATGATGTGGGCGCGCGGCGCGCGCGGTGTCCCGATCGCCGAGTCGGTTGGCGATGCGCGGAGCAGTTTGCCGACGCATCGCATGTTGTCGCACTTCCGCTTTCCCGATGATCTCGGCTTTGACCCGTGGCAAACGCCGGAATCGGCGTTGGTCGAATATGGCCGACTCTGCGTGCGCAGGCCGGCGGACCTGGCAAATCTCGTCGCGCAGGGCCGCGTTGCTTCGTCGTCGGCGGACTACATCCGGCGACTCGGTTCGAGCGAGGTGCTGGCGGGGACCTACTTCACCTGCCAGGAGCGGGACGAGCCACCGGTGGCGATTCTCTACAATACCCCGGCGCGCCTCGCCGAATGGCTGCGCGAGAAGGGGTTGGTGGGCCGCCCGCTCTACGAAGGCACCGGCACCGAACCGACCCCTCGCATCGTGAATGGACCGCTCCTGGTGCGCCGCACCTTCGATTGGTGGCCGCACCTCGCCCCGGTCGTGCCGCCGACCTACCGTGACCAGGGGATCGCCGCCGCGGTCTGCTATCTGGCCGCGCAGAGCCCGGGAG
>JAXLWN010000012.1:0-129279 GCA_046328475.1 Chloroflexia bacterium
CGTCTTTTGCCTCCTCCTCGGCAATGATCCGATTGCAAAGATCGACACATTCGTTGCAGATGATGACCCCTTTTGGCCCGGCGATCATGCGTCGGATTTGGTGGCTGTGCTTGCCGCAGAACGAGCAGATATGGTCCTTGAACTCCCGCTTCTCGGTCATCCCTTCCTCCTTCCCGAGCGCCTGGAGACGATGCCGTAGCGTCTCGCGGGCCTTGTGGAGCCGCGTTCTGACCGTGCCCACCTGGATGCCAAGCTGTGTGGCTGTCTCGGCGTAGGTAAGTCCGGCAAGATAGAAGAGTTGCACCGCCCTGCGCTGGCCATTCGGCAATGCCTCGACCGCTTCGCGCACCTGCGCTGCGAGATCAGCCGCCTCGACGCTCGCTGCCAGATCGATCTCCTGATCGGCCCACCCGCGCGCCTCCGCCAAGCCGTCCCAGGAGGACTCACCAAGATGCTTCCCGCGCGCCAGATCGCGGCAGACATTGACGCCGATTCCCGCTAACCACGGCCCAAACCGTTCGGCATCTCGCAATCGGTCGAGTTGCGACGACGCCCGCAGAATAGCCTCCTGCGCCGCATCCTCGGCAAGCGTGTCATCCCTGAGCATCCGGCGACAGATTGCGATGAGTAACGGCCAGTGGCGCGCGATTAGCAACGCAAACGCCGCGTCGTCGCCGCGCCGCGCACCTTCAACCAGCGTGCTGTCGTGCCCGTCTGCCAGCAAGGATGCTCCCCCTGGTACTCGCCCATCGTCGAATAGTCGCAGCCGAGGGGAAAGATGTTACCCTACACCCGGAAATGAACGCGGTATTCCAAAATACTCATGTTCGTGCTAGGCTTTGCTTATGAGTGGCCCGGATGGGTGGGTGATCGAGTTCTACGTGGCTGACAATGGCGAAAGCCCGGTAAGGGCGTTCCTTGCTGGCCTCGATGCGAAGACGCAGGCGCGTTTCCTTTGGTCGCTCGAACAACTCCGCATCCGCAATGTGCAAGCCCGCCCGCCGCTCGTGCGGCATCTCGAAGACAAGCTGTGGGAACTGCGCGAAGAGAGCGGCACGAATATCTATCGTCTCCTGTATGTCTTCTTCACCGGGCGGCGCATCGTCATCCTGCACGGTTTTCAGAAGAAGACGCAGCGGACGCCTCGCCGCGAAATCGAGACCGCATTAGCTCGCATTGATCGCTTTGTCGCCCTGGAGGAAGCCCAGAAAGGGGAACGTCATGAATGAAGGGCAGCGCAGCTACCAGGAGTGGCGCGATAACTTGCTGGCTGATCCAGAGTTCTGCGCACTCTATGAAGAGGAAGCCGCGAAAAAGGAACTATGGCTCCAACTCGTCGAAGCCCGCCAGCAAGCTGGCCTGACGCAGGAACAGATGGCCGAACGGCTCGGCGTGACCCAATCGCAGGTTGCCCGCATCGAGAAGAAAGGCTACGAATCGTATACATTGACCACGTTGCGGCGCTACGTTCAGGCACTCGGACAGGACTACCGACTCGAAGTTACCATCGCGCACATCGCGCATCCAGAACGGTCAGTCGAATCTGCTGCGACATCCTGACCAGATGCAATCCTACTTCCGGAAAGTCTGGGCCATCGCCCGGAAAGATCTGCTGATCGAACTCCGCAGCCGCGACGTGATCTCGTCGGCGGTGGTCTTCACGCTGCTGGTGCTGCTGATCTTCAACTTCGCGCTCGACCTCACCGGCGACGTGGTGCGCGCGGTCGCACCCGGCGTGCTCTGGGTCACCTTCATCTTCGCCGGGATGCTCACCCTCGGGCGCACTTTCGCGCGCGAGCGCGAGCGCGGCGCGTTGCAGGGTCTCCTGCTCGCCCCGCTCGACCGGGGGGCGCTCTTCCTCGCCAAGCTGCTCGTCAACCTCATCCTGCTCGGCATCGTCGAGGCGGCGGCGTTGCCCGCTTTCGTCGCCCTCTACAACCTCAACCTGCGCCCCATCCCGGTACTCGCGGTCGTCCTCCTCGGCACGCTCGGCTTCGCCGCCGTCGGCACCCTCTTCGCCGCCGTCGCCGCCAACACGCGCGCCCGTGAGGCGTTGCTACCGTTGCTCCTCTTCCCGGTCCTCGTCCCCGTCATCATCGGCGCGGTGAAAGCCACCGGCGAGACCCTCCCCGGCACCCCGGCCGCCGGTCCCCCCTGGCTCAACCTCCTGATCGCCTTCGACGCCATCTTCCTCGCCCTCGCGTACCTCCTCTTCGAGTATGTGATCGAGGAATGACGACGATTGAACCGCCAAGACGCCAAGACGCCAAGGACGAGGCGAGAGGAGTGAGGAGAGAAGAGAGTGGAGAGAAGAGAGAAGGGGGCGGATGCTGATCACAGCGCAGCATCCACCCTTTCCCCTCTTTCCCCACTCCCTGTCTCTGCGTCATCCGCGTCCTCTGCGGTAAATCCGTCTCTCTGTGTCTCTGTGATCTCTATGTCCTCTGCGGTTTATTCGTCATCCTTCTTGGCGCTCTTGGCGTCCTTGGCGTCTTGGCGGTTTTTCGTATACTACCGATGCCCGGCGACTGACGACTGACGACTGGCGACTGACGACTACGCCCAGGAGGTCACCCATGCGCGAGGCCAGACCGCTCTATCGGCTGACGATCAAGGAGATGCCCGCCGACGAGCGACCGCAGGAGAAGATGAAGCTGCGCGGTCCGGGTAGCCTCTCCACCGGCGAGTTGATCGCGATCATCCTGCGCACCGGCCTGCCTGGTGAGACGGTGGTGGATATCGCCCAGCGCCTCCTCGTCAATCACGGCGGCCTGCTCGGCCTCAGCCGCGCCGACTACGGCGATCTTTGCAAGGAGCGCGGCCTCGGCGAAGTGAAAGCGGCCAAGTTGCTCGCCTGCGTCGAACTCGCGCGCCGTCTCGCGCTGGAGAAGCCCGACGAGCGGATGCGCATCCAGTCCCCCGAGGATATCGCCGCGATCCTCTCCTCCGAGATGGCCGCGCTCGACCAGGAGGAGTTGCGCGTCGTCCTGCTCAACACCAAGAACGAGGTGCTGCGCGTCGTCACCGTCTATCGCGGCTCGGTCAACGCCGCGCAGATCCGCGTCGCCGAAGTGTTTAAGGAGGCGGTGCGCCAGAACGCCCCCTCGCTCGTCGTGGCGCACAACCACCCCTCCGGCGACCCCACCCCCTCCGCCGACGATGTCGCCGTCACCCGCGAACTGGTCAAGGCCGGGCAACTGCTCGACATCGAAGTCCTCGACCACCTCGTGATCGGCGACGGGCGGCACGTGAGTTTGCGTCGCAAGGGGCTCGGGTTTTCGTAGTGCGGAATGCGGAATGCGGAATGGGCGCGGCGGCGTTACCATCTATGCGGACGGGCACATACCTTGGCCTGCCCGAACTTTGAACTTTGAACCCGGAACAGTGATGCATGCACGGAGAGTATAAAGTCCCCGGCGGCAAACTGGTCGTCGCCGATTTTGCGGTTGAGGCTGGCGCTTTGCGCCGGGTTCGCGTCAGCGGCGACTTCTTCCTCTACCCGGACGAGGCGCTAGCGACGATCGACGGTGCGCTCGAAGGCGCGCCGATCTCCGACGACGAGGCGGCGCTGGCGGCGCGGATCGCGGCTGCCCTCGCGCCGGATGTGACGATGCTCGGCTTCTCGCCCGAAGCGGTGGCGAAGGCGGTGCGCCGTGGGCTGGGGGACGCATGAGCGCCGAGGGCAGCGCGAGGCTGCAGCACGACCTTCAGGTTGCGCGCGAGCGCTGGGCGGGACTCGGCTGGCAATTGCTGGCCGAGGAGCCGCTGTCGCCCGCGCAGAACGTCGCGCTCGATTCGGTGCTGCTCAAGCGCATCGGCGACGAGACGCGCCCGCCGACCCTGCGCTTCTGGTACTGGGATGCCTCGGCGGTGATCATCGGGCGCTTCCAGTCGGTGCAGAACGAGGTCGATACCGACGAAGCGACCGCCCGCGACGTGACGGTGGTGCGGCGCACAAGCGGCGGCGGCGCGATGTTCGTCCAACCCGAGGCGACGATCACCTACTCGCTCTACCTGCCCGATCGCCACGTCGAAGGACTCTCCTTCGCCGATTCCTACGCCGCGCTCGATAGCTGGGTCGTCGCCGGGTTGCGCGACCTCGGCGTGGATGCCTGGTACGTGCCCCTGAACGACATCACCTCCGCCGAGGGGAAGATCGGCGGCGCGGCCCAGGCGCGGCGCAACCACGCCGTGCTGCACCACACCACCGTTTCCTACGAGATGAACCCCGACGAGATGGTGCGCGTCCTGCGGATCGGCCGTGAGAAGTTGAGCGACAAGGGGATCGCCAGCGCCGCCAAGCGCGTCAGCCCACTGCGCCGCCAGACCGACCTGCCGCGCGCCGTCATCCGCGACCACCTGATCGCCACCTTCCGCGATACCTTCGGCCTGACCGAGAGCACCCTCACCTCCGACGAGCGCGCCGAAATGGACGATCTCGTCCGTACGCAATTCGCCACCGATGCCTGGACGCACGATTTGCCCTGAAACTGGGCGCAATCGTACGCCCACAATCGCCCCTACTTGTGATTGTTCCCCCTCGCCGCGCGTTCATGAAAGCAGCGACTTGACCGGGCGCGTTGAGCGCGTACAATCGCCCTATCCTGCGATGATGCGGGCGGTGCAGGGAGCAGCGCGAACGGATCGTGTCCGTTTGCGCCGCATGTTGCCAGAAGCAGATGGAGGCAAAACGTGGCCGATTTTCTTCACGACGTTGGTCTATCGGTGGCCTGGGCCGTGATCGGTGTCGTCCTTCTCTTCCTCGCGACATTGGCGTTCGATGCGCTCCATCCGATGAAGATCCGGCACATGATCGAGGAGGGCAACATCGCCGCCGGCATCGTGCTCGGCTCGGTCGCGATCGCCATGGGCCTGATCATCACCGCCGCGCTCAGCTAGGCGGGCGCGCTCGGGTTCGCGGGGGCGACGCGATGCATCGCCCCCGCGAATCGTCATGGATCTGTGGGAATCAGCGCAACTTGTGAGGGACAATTCCTAGTCCGCGCAGGCGGACTTTGCGGCGAAGCCTTCAGCCGGGACTTCAGTCCACCGGCCCAGGCTACCGCGCCACGATCAAGCCAACCGCCTCGGGTTCTTCGACCTCGTCGCAGTCGTCGCCCAGCCAGGCCGCGCCATAGTCGCGCATCGTCTCAATAATCGGCAGCAGCGCGCGGCCCTTCTCGGTCAGCGAATACTCGACGCGCGGTGGCACCTCGGCGAAGCAATCCCGCGCGATGATCTGCTCGGCTTCCAGATACTTCAGCCGCTCCGAGAGCGTCTTGGGGCTGATCCCGGCCAGCGAGCGTTCGAGCTCGCTGAAGCGGCATTCGCCGCGCGCCAGGTCGCGGATGATGAGCGGCGTCCACTTGTTGCTGATGATCTGCGCCGTCCGCGCGACGGGGCAGCCGAAGCGATCGACCGCGCCGCGAGCCATCCCCGCCATCTTCCCTGCCATCCCCGCGTCCTCGCCTGCCGCACCGCCGCTTGTGCCGATAACGATGCGCGAAACACCGATTGGGAGCCAATACTTTCTGAAGTATAGCAGCCGTATTTGACAGCGTAAAGCAACGTTCCTATAGTTCCCGGAGATGTGGGAGGTTGGCTGTCAGCCGTCGGCTGCTGACAGCCTAACAGTGTGGGCGGGAATTGCACGGCATAACCGCACGATGTTGATGAGGGTGGGATGAGTCATATTCTCCAATCGATCCCCGTGGGCGAGCGCGTCGGGATCGCCTTCTCGGGCGGTCTGGACACCAGCGCCGCGATGTACTGGATGCGCCAGAAAGGCGCGACCCCATACGCCTACACCGCCAATCTGGGGCAGCCCGACGAAGAAGACTACGACGCGATCCCCCGGCGCGCGATGGAATGCGGGGCCGAGCAGGCCCGCCTGATCGAATGCCGCCCGCAACTGGTGCGCGAGGGCCTGGCGGCGCTGCAATGCGGCGCGTTCCACATCTCCACAGCGGGCGTGCCCTACTTCAACACCACGCCGCTCGGTCGCGCGGTGACCGGCACGATGCTGGTCGGCGCGATGAAAGAGGACGATGTCCACATCTGGGGCGACGGCAGCACCTACAAGGGCAACGACATCGAGCGCTTCTACCGCTACGGCCTGATGGTCAACCCGGAGTTGCGCATCTACAAGCCCTGGCTCGATCAGACCTTCATCGATGAGTTGGGCGGCCGACAGGAGATGTCGGAGATGCTCGAACGCGCGGGCCTCGGCTACCGGATGTCGAAGGAGAAGGCCTACTCGACCGACTCGAACATCTGGGGGGCCACGCACGAGGCGAAGGATCTGGAGTTCCTGAACACCGGGATCAAGATCGTCGCGCCGATCATGGGTGTCTCCTTCTGGCGCGACGATGTCGCCATCCCCGCCGAGACGGTGACCATCGAGTTTGAGAACGGTCTGCCGGTCGCGCTCAACGGCCAGCGCTTCGACGATCCGGTCGAGATGGTGCTGGAAGCCAATCGCATCGGCGGGCGGCACGGCCTGGGCATGAGCGATCAGATCGAGAATCGCATCATCGAGGCGAAGAGCCGTGGCATCTACGAGGCACCGGGCATGGCCCTCTTCTTCATCGCCTACGAGCGGCTGATCTCGGGTATCCACAACGAGGGCACCATCGAGCAGTACCACTCCCTGGGCCGTCGCCTCGGCCGGTTGCTCTACGAAGGGCGCTGGTTCGATCCGCAGGCGATGATGCTGCGCGAGACGTTGCAGCGCTGGGTGGCCTCGCCGATCACCGGCGTCGTAACGGTCGAACTGCGGCGCGGCAACGACTACTCGATCCTCGACACCACCAGCCCGAACCTCACCTACAAGCCCGAGCGCCTGACCATGGAGAGCGGCGATTCCGCGTTCGGGCCGGGCGACCGCATCGGCCAGCTGACGATGCGCAACCTGGATATCGCGGACAGCCGCGGAAAACTCTTTGTCTACGCCAACGCCGGGCTGCTCGGGCCGTCGACCTTCGAGGGCATGCGCCTGCTCGATGACGGGGAGAAAGAGTCGTGAGTCGTGAGTCGTGAGTCGTGAGTGGGCTACGCGGGGCTGGGACTCAAATCTGAGCCACCAGCCAGAAGCAAGATTCTCACGACTCACGACTCACGACTTACGCCTGGAGCGGAGCTACCGTGGGAGCGGCGGAGCAGCGCGCGACGACCGACCGAGGACTGCGGCGAGTGCCGTGGCCCGTGCGACCGCGCTCTGCGCGGCCACCCGATGTCGTCTCGCGCATCCCTTCCGGCGTGCCGGTGACGATCACGCACCAGGGGGTCCGCTGGATCAACATCGAGCGCCCGACGCCCGCCTCGATCAGCTACCTGCGCTCCAACTTTCCCTTCCACGAGCCCGATCTCGAGGACGTGCTCGACACCTTGCAGCGCCCGAAGCTGGACGAGTACGACGACTATCTCTTCCTGGTGCTCCAGTTCCCGGTACACAGCAAGCTGACCCGCACCACGACCGCCGGCGAGGTCGATATCTTCGTCGGCCGCGACTTCGTGATCACCGTCCACGACGACACCGTGAAGCCCCTCAGTCGTCTTTTCGATGAGATCGAGCGCGAGCCGGAGAAGCGGGACGATGTCTTCGGCGGCGGGGCGGAATATCTGCTGCACAGCATCGTGGACCAGTTGCTCGACTATTGCATCCCGATCACGCGGCGGATCAGCCAGCGGCTGGAGCAGATCGACGACTTGATCTTCTCCCCGAACTCGCTGCGCACCATCGAGGAGATCGCCACGGTGCGCCGCGACATCATCGCCACGCGCCGGATCATCAAGCCGCAGGTGCAGATCGTCAACGTCCTCGACCGTCGCATCGGCATCTTCTTCAAGCAGGGCAAGGACGAGGAAGAGGAACTGGAAGCCTATTTCGGCGATCTCGTGGACAAAATCAACAAGATCTACGACATCCTGGAGGATGGGCGCGAGGTCATCGACGCGCTGAGCGCGACGACCGACTCGATCAGCACCCATCGCCTGAACGAGGTGATCAAGACCCTGACGGTCTTCTCGGTGATCATGCTCCCCCTCACGCTGATCTCCAGCATCTACGGCATGAATGTCCCGCTGCCGTTCAGCCAGGAGATGCACTCCTTCTATGGTCTGATCGTCTCGATGGCGCTGACCGCGGCGGTCATGCTGGTCTTCTTCCGGTGGCGGCGATGGCTCTGAGCGCGCCGCGCGCCCAACGCCCCTTCACCGCCGACCGGCTCCCGGCAGCGGTTTCTCCGTTATTGCTTGCCCTGGCGGCGCTCGTGCTCGGCGTCGCGGGCGGGCTGGCGGTGGTTAAGCTGGGGCCGCTGCTGCCCCTGTTGCTGGTGATCGGGGTGGCGGGGGCGGCGCTGGTGCTGCTCGACGCGCGCTGGGGTCTGCTGGCCTGCTGGGGCGTGATCGCCCTCCTCCCCTTCGGCACCCTGCCCTTCAAGGTGGCGATCACGCCGACGTTGCTCGAATGCGCGCTCGCGCTGACCTGGCTGGTCGTCGGTTTGCGGCTCATCCTGTTCCGCGACGAACTGTTGCGCCCCTCCCCCCTCGATGGCCTCACCGTCCTCTTCCTGCTGATCACCCTCTTCGCCTTTGTCCTCGGTTTTGGGCGCGGTTACACCACCTCCACGCTCCACGATTACGGCAAGATGGTCCTGTCGATCTCCCTCTTCTTCCTGGTAACCAATCTCGTCCGCACCCGCCTCGAACTCCGCCTCTCGCTCACGGCGGTCACCGTGCTCGCCGGTGGCGCGGCGGTGCTCGGCCTCGGTCTCTGGGCGCTGGGGCGCAGGGCCGAGGTGCTCCTGGCCCGGCTGGCGATCGTCGGCTATCCCACCGGCAAGATCATCCGCTACATCGAGGATGATCCCGCCAAGGCGATCCGCGCGACCGGCACCGGGGTTGACCCCAACAGCTTCGCCGGACTGCTGATGATCGCGCTGATCGTCGTCGTCGCGCAGGCCGCCGCGCAGCGCCCGCTCGTGCCGCGCCTCCTGACCTTCCCGGCCGCGCCCGCGCTGGCCCTCTGCCTGCTGCTCACGCAGTCGCGCGCCGCCTGGCTGGGCGCGGCGGCGGGGATCGGCATCGTCGCCGTCCTGCGCTACCGCTGGATGCTGCCACCGATGGCGGCGGGCGCGGCGGCGGTCCTGGCGCTCGGCATCGGCGGTGGCTTCGTGCAGCGACTCGTCCTCGGCTTCCGCTTGCAGGACCCGGCGACCAAGCTGCGCCTCTCCGAGTATCGGAACGCGCTGGCGATCATTCAGGAACACCCCTGGTTCGGGATTGGCTTCGGCTCCGCCCCGTCGATCGACCTGCAAGCGGGGGTCTCGTCGGTCTATCTCGCCATCGCCGAGCGCATGGGCCTGGTCGGCCTCGCGCTCTTCCTGGTGATCCTCGCCTTCCTGGCGCTGCAACTCTGGCCGGTCGTCACCCGGCGCGCGTTGCGCGACACGCCCGAGGCGGAGGCGACGCTCGCGCTGGCGGCGGCGCTGCTCGGCGCGGCCGTCACCGGCGTGCTCGATCACTACTTCTTCAACATCGTCTTCTCGCACATGGTGGCGCTCTTCTGGGGCCTGGCCGCGCTGGCGCTTGTCGCCGCGCGTCTGGCGGGGGAATGGGAACTTGAGCGGACGAGCGGGCGAAACGGCGAGCGGGCGAGCGGGCGAGCGGGCGAGCGGGCGAGCGGCTATCCGCGCGTCCATGTGCCCGCGCCTACCCCTTGATTCCTCCTGTCGCCTCTCTGCGTAGATGGAGGGGGCAGGACGTGGGAGGGCGAGTATCGCCCGTTCGCCCGTTCGCCGTTTCGCCCGCTCGCCAACAAGGGGGCAATGATGGTCGGCGCGATCCTCTCACTGGCGGCGAATGCCCTTGCGGTCATCGTCGTCGCGGCGTATCTGCCGAATCGGGTTGACTACGAGAGTTGGACGGCGGTCGGACTCTTCGCCGTCCTCGTCGGCATCCTCAACGCGACCGTGCGCCCCACGGTGAAGGTGCTGACCGCGCCGATCGGGTGCCTCACGCTCGGCTTGTTCAGCATTGTCATCAATGGCGCGATGTTCTGGCTCGCCTCGCGGGTGACCTTCGGCGAATACTACGTCCACGCCGACTTCCTGGGGGCGGTGATCACCGGACTGGTGGCCGCGATCCTGAATGGCGGGCTGAACGCCCTGGTGCGGGATAATGACTGACGGCAACTGGCAGCAGACGAGCGAGTTGTGGACCACCCCGCTGACGATCGGGGTCGTCTCCGATACGCACCTGCACGCCGATGCCCACGGGCGGAATCTGCCACGGGCGATGCTCGACGAACTGGTGAAGGCCCGCGTGAAGCTGATCCTCCACGGCGGCGATATCTTCGCGCCCTGGGTGCTCGACCAACTCGGCGAGATCGCGCCCACTCTGGCCGTCATCGGCAACGGCGACCCGCCCGAACTGCGCCGCATGTTGCCGCTGCGCCGCATCGTCGTCGTCGGCGAGCACTCGATCGGACTGCTCCACGGCCGCAGGGCAAGGGCAAACCGCCGTGCAGCGCGCCCGCCTCGCGTTCGAGGACAACCCGCTGGTGCGCTGCGTCGTCTTCGGCCACAGCCACCACGCTCAGCCGCCTGGAGCCGAACGCTGATCCTCTTCAATCCCGGCTCGCCGCTCGACCGGCGCGGCGCGCTACTATTCATTTGGCCTGCTGCGCGTCGCCGAGACCATCGAACCGGAATTGGTCTACTTCCTGTAGCGCGAGGATCCGATGCCCTGGCTCCCCCTGGCGATCCTCCTGGTCGCCGCCCTCACCATCGCCTCTCTCGCCCTCATCCTCTTCCCGCCGGGGAAGGGCGGGGAGCAGATTGTCGAATGACATAACCTGATGCTGGGAAGATCCGGCCGATGACGATCCGCCCGGTGTCGACGAGGACATAACCTGGAGCAAATCTCGCCCCACCACCCCCACAAGACGATCTCACCCCGCAAGCTGAGGATGGAGAGACCTTGCCGAGTCCGAGCCTCCTCCCAGCCCAACTCGCAGCGACGACAACTCCCGCGCTTGAACTGCCGATGGCAGCGGATAGCCCTCATGATCTCGTCCGGATGTTCCGCATTCGGCGCTGCGGATCACGCTCCGGCGATGGCTACCGTGCTGGTGGCACCCGAGTTGCAGGATTGGCATTGTCCAGCGTGCGACTGTCGTTCCGGCGTTGCCCGTTCGACAACTGATGCTCGCGACCGGATGGCTGCACACAACCGCACGCAAGGGGACGACGATGCCCGAGACTGGCTACGCTCCGGTGAACGGCCTGCAGATGTACTACGAGAGCCATGGCGCGGGCGATGGCCTGCCCCTGCTGGTGCTCCCGGTGCCTATATGACTTGCATGGGCACCGGCATGGCCGGGATGGGCGACTATGTTGCCCCGCTGAGCAAGGGGCGACGGGTGATCGCCGTCGATTTCCAGGGCACGGCCGCACCGCCAATATCGCCCGCCCCATTCGCTACGAGACGTTGGCTGACGACGTGGAGGCGCTGCTCGATCACCTCGGCATCACCCGGGCCGATATTTTCGGCAGTATGGCGGTGGTGCCGCGCTCAACTCGCCATTCGCCACCCGGATCGGGTCGGTAAGTTGGTGGTGGCGTCCGGCTTGTCCGCCGCACCGGCCCGGATGCGGTCTATCCCGAGGTCTTCGCCGGCATCGAGCAGATGACGCCCGAGGCCTTCTACGAGACCCCCTTCTACGCGGAGTATAAGAACGTTGCTCCGGACCCGGACGCCTTTCCCGGACTCGTTGCATCGTTGAAGGACCTGGATGCGCAGCAGTTCACCTGGCCGACGAGCAGATCCGCGCGATCGCCGCGCCGACGATGATCGGGTGGGGACGCCGATATCGTCCGGCCGGAGCACGCGGTGGCGCTCTTGCGGCTGCGCGGCGGTGGGTCCCGGTGACCTGGCCGGGTTGCCGAATGCGCGGCTGGCGATCCTGCCCGGCACCACGCCATCGGCGTGGCGCTGCGTCAGCCTGGCTGGTGCCGATGATCGAGGAGTTCCTCGCCGCGCCGGTTGCGGGTGAGGAAAAGTCCGGCAACTCGTGTCGATTTTGTCCCATCCCGGACACGAGAATACAGAAGCGGCGAACGTGGGGCGCTTGCCCCACCCAGGACCAGGAGCAGTTGAGATGCGCAAGCTGGTCGTTTCGAGTTTGTCTCGCTGGATGGCGTGATCCAGGCCCCGGTGGTAAGGACGAGGATACGGATGGCGGTTTCGGCCCGGCGGGTGGACCTGGCCCTACTGGGACGACGCGATCGGCGCGCACTTCGGCGAGGTGATGGGCGACGTTGACGCCCTGCTGCTCGGGCGCAAGACGTGGCAGATCCACGGCGGTGCCTTCGAGCCGATGGCGGACGACGACCCGAACGAGCCCGGCTTCAACAAGTTGCAGAAGTATGTCGTCTCGAACACGCTGGCCGACGCTTCGGCCTGGCGGAACTCCACGCTGATCAGCGGCGACGTGGTGGAGGCGTGCGCGCCCTGAAGGCGCAGCCGGGCAAGAACATCGCCACGGACGGCAGCAGCGTGCTCGTCCAGACCCTCGCCGAGCACGACGGTTGATGATTACTACCTGCTCGTTTACCCGGTGGTGCTGGGGGGCGGCAAGAAGATCTTCCCCGATGGGAAGCGGCTCAACCTGAAGCTCGTCGAGGCCAAGCCCCTCGGCTCCGGCGTCATCCTGACGCACTACACAGTGGATCGCTCCGAGTAGGCGGCACGCCGTTACGTCAGGGCACGCGCGACGCGGCCAAATGTGAAGCGGGGAGCGGCATGATAGCCGCTCCCCGCTTCACTTTGTGACGGCAGCTCCGACCACGCTTCCGTATCGCGCCATCAGGCTGCTTCTGTCGCCCCGCGCGTACCGCTGTCCACGATCACGACTGCGGATAGCGGCTGCCGATCGGCTGATAGAGTTCGAGGTTGTTGCCGTCGGGATCGCGGAAGAAAGCCACCCGGCACAGCGGATTCTCTTCCGTCGGGGCATTCTTCGGCGTGACATGGAACGCGACCCCCTTCGCCGTCAGCTCGGCGTGGGCGTCATCGACGCTGGCGACCTCGAGCGCCAGGTGCTGCCAGTTGCCGGTGTCGCTATCGGTCCAGCCGTCGCGGGTGACCATCTCGATCGTGGTGCTCCCCGCGTCGATGAAGATGACCCGCCCGCCCGGGAACGCCCCGACCTGCGGCAAGCCGAGAGTCTCGACATAAAATTCGCGCAGCCGCGCCAGATCGCTGGTGAACAACGCGACGTGATGGGTGCCCGTGACCTGCATCGCTCTCGCCCCTTTCGCCATCCGCCCGCGCGCCACACGCTGCCCGAGCGCGGGTATTGTACCGCGCGAGGCGGACGGTACGAGAGAATGGGCCCATTCCCATGAATACGCCGGGGCGGCTGCGCGGCGTAGCCGCCCCGGCGTTCGGTCGTGATTACTGCTCTTCGTCCTGGTAGTACTCGCGGCCGAGGTGGGTGATCTGCTCCTCGCCCATCATCCAGCGCAGCGTGTTCTTCAGCTTCGTCTGCTGGATGAAGAGGTCGTGCTCCGGGTAGACGCTGGCGGCGTGCTGCGGGCTCTTGAAGTAGAACGACAGCCACTCCTGGATGCCCTTCATCCCGGCCCGCTGGGCGAGATCGAGGAAGAGCGCGAGGTCGAGCACCAGGGGCGCGGCGAGGATCGAGTCGCGGCAGAGGAAATCGATCTTGAGCTGCATCGGGTAGCCGAGCCAGCCGAAGATGTCGATGTTGTCCCAGCCCTCCTTGGCGTCGCCCCGGGGCGGATAGTAGTTGATCCGCACCTTGTGATAGGCGTCGCGATAGAGATCGGGGTAGGTGTCGGGCTGGAGGATGTACTCGAGGACGCCGAGCTTCGATTCCTCCTTGGTCTTGAAGCTCTCCGGGTCGTCGAGCACCTCGCCGTCGCGGTTGCCGAGGATGTTCGTCGAGTACCAGCCCGCGAGCCCGAGCATGCGCGCCTTCAGCATCGGCGCGATCACGGTCTTGAGCAGCGTCTGGCCGGTCTTAAAATCCTTGCCGCAGATTGGGACGCCCCGCTCGGTCGCCAGATCGGCCAGCGCCGGGATGTCGGCGGTCAGGTTGGGGGCACCGTTGGCGAAGGGGATGCCCTCTTGCAGTGCGGCATAGGCGTAGAGCATCGAGGGGGCGATGGCCACGTCGCTGTCGCTGAGCGCCCCCTCGAACGCTTCGACGGTGGCGTGGCTTTCCCCGGCCTCCATGAAGATCTCGGTCGAGCCGCACCAGACCATGACCAGGCGCTCGCACTGGTTCGCGGCCTTGAAGTTGCGAATGTCCTCGCGAATCTGCTCGGTGAGCACCAGCTTCGAGCCGCGCTTGACGTTCGGCGCGTCGAGTCGCTTGACGTAATACTGATCGAAGGCGGCGGGCATCGGCGTGATCGACTTGAGGAAGTCGGCGATCGGCTCGATGTGCTCGTGGCGGTCGAGGACGCCGCACTTCACCGCCGCCTCGTAGGCGTTGTCGGGGAAGGGATCCCAGGCACCGAACACAATGTCGTCCAGGTTCGCGAGCGGGACGAAGTCGCGGATGAGCGGTGCGCGGTTCTCCGTGCGCTTGCCGAGGCGGATGGTGCCCATCTGCGTGAGCGAGCCGACCGGCTGGCCGATGCCGCGACGCGCGAGCTCGACGCCGGCGATGAAGGTCGAGGCGACGGCACCGAGACCGACGAGCAGGATGCCGAGGCGACCCTCCGCCGGCTGAATCGTAGTGGGCTTGGGTTCGACGAAGTCTTTCGCTTCCAAGATTACCCCCTGCTGGCGGGCGAGCGACATGAGCGGCACCTGCCATTGGGCCGGTACCCGCCCGGTCTTTGCCCAATGTTCGATCGTGCTCTGGCGCTTGCCGAGCAGTGCAGCCAGGGCGCTCTGGCCGCCGAAACGTTTAATTATCCGCTCGGCGGCGTTCGCTCCTCGTTCCATGCTTCTATACTAACGAAATTTTCGTTAGTGCGCAAGTCGGTACCATCTATGGGCCGGTCCAGCTCAATCGGGCATTGACCCGCCGAGGTCGGGGTGCCGCGCCAGGAGCGCCGCCAACAGGCGCAGTTGAAGGAATGGTTCGAGCGGCAGGTGCGCGGGCAGGCTATCCCGCAGGAGCGCCCGGCCACCGGCGAGTAGGAACCGATCGAGGGTCGTCGGGGTAGCAACCAGCGCGCGTATCTCGGCAGGACTGAGCAGGAGCAACCCCCGCGTTTCCGCCAGCGGTTGCGGGCCCCCCACGGCCCGCGCAAGATACATCGGCATCAATCGGTGCGTGGCCCCGACGCCTTTGCGGATGGCGACCAGCGGCGCGGCTTCGCCCTGGGCCACCGGCCAGTCTCCCGGCACGAGTGCATGGGGGTCGTCGCCATCCTCGAACCAGTACGTTGCGGGCGGGGCGATGGGCTGGACGCGTAGCCCCGCCTCCTCGCACACCTCGCGCGCTGCGCAGTCCCACGGCGACTCGCCCCGCTCGCGATGGCCGCCGAGCCTGACCACGCCCAGCGCATCCCCGCGCGCGGTCGGCCCGACCATGAAGGGGAAGCGGCCATCAAGCACAACATACGCCCCCGCCGTGACCACCGGCAGCGGCCACCCGCTCACCCCCTCATCGCTCATCGCTCGTTACTCGTTACTCGTTACTCGTTACTTCGCTAGCCATTCATCGAACCACGCCCCGTTGTGCGCCAATCGCTCGATCCGGTGGCGCGGCTTGCCGGTGCGCGACATGCCGTGGCTCTCGTTGGGGTAGAGGACCAGCTTGGTCGGGATACCGCGCTTCTTCAGCGCCGCGTACCACTGCTCCGCCTGGCTGAGCGGGCAGCGGTAGTCGAGTTCCTGGTGCTCGATCAGGGTCGGGGTCGCCACCTTGCCGACGTGCATGATCGGCGAGAGCGCGAGGTAGGCGTCGGGGATCTCCCAGGGGTGGCCGCCGAGTTCGGCCACGTCGGTGATCGCGCCGATGTCGTCCACGCCGAAGTAGGCCATTGCGTTGCAGTAGGACCGCTGGGTTACCGCCGCCTTGAAGCGCGTCGTGTGGCAGGTGATCCAGTTGGTCAGGAAGCCGCCATAGGAGCCGCCGGTCACGCCGAGGCGATCGGCGTCGAGCCCGCCGCGCGCCAGCGCCGCGTCGAGCCCCGCCATCACATCCCCCATCGCCAGGGTGCCCCAGTCGCGCAGCAGCGCCTTGGCGAAGGCGTCGCCGCGCCCGGTGCCGCCGTGCGGGTTGCAGTAGAAGATCGCGTAGCCCCGCCCCGCCAGCACCTGGAATTCGTGGAAGAAGGCGTAGCCGTACTGCGCGTGCGGCCCGCCGTGCAGCTGCACGATCAGCGGCGTCGGGATATCGCCCGCACCGGGTGGGCGCAGCAGCCAGCCGTCGATCTCGTCGCCGCGCAGCCCCGCGAACCGGAACGACTCGGGCCGCGCCACATCCTTGCTCGCCAGACAGTCGGCGTTGAGCGCCGTCAGTTGCGACCACTCCCCCTCGGCGTTGATCGCGAACAATTCGGCGGGGGTGGTCGGCGTGGTCACGCCGAAGACGAGCCGCGTGCCATCCGCCGATACTGAGAAGGCGGTCACGACCTGATCCCCCTCGGTCAGCGGCCACGGCTCGCCGCCGCCCAGCTTGAAGCGGCGCAGCCCCACCGCGCCGCCATCCGACACCAGCGCCAGGAGCGACGCGCCGTCGGCTGTCCAGGTCGGCCCCTCGTTGCCGCCCGGCAAGGTCTGGTCGGTCAGCGTGCTGCCGCCGAGATCGCGGTCGAAGTCGGCGCTGAGGCAGCGCGGCGCGGCGCTTCCGTCGGCCTCCACCACCCAGAGCCGCGTCATCGCCGCGTTCCCCTCGCCCTCCGTGTGGCCGAGGTAGGCGATCCGCTGGCCATCCGGCGACCACGCGGGCGACGCCGACGAGCCCTTGCTCCCGGTCAGCTTCCGGCAGGCACCATCCGCCACCGTCAGCGCCCAGATGTCGGTGCGGAAGGTCACATCCTCGTCCGCTTCGCGGTAGGAGACGAAGGCGATCTCGCGGCCATCCGGCGACCAGACCGGCGAGCCGTCGTTCCAGTCGCCGTCGGTCAACTGCCGCACCTCGGCGGGCAAGCCACCCCCATCGGGCAGGTCCACGGCGAAAATATGCCGCTTCTTCCCCGCCAGGTAGCCGATGCCGTCGAACTTGTACTTCAGCGAGGTGATCACCTTCACGCGGTCGGCGCGCTCCTTCGCCCGCTCCTCCTTCGGCTTGCCCGCCAGCGCCGCATCGGCCGCCTCGTCGTCGCCGCCCGTCTGCGACGTGAAGGCAACTGCCGCCCATCCGGCGACCACGCAGGATCGCCAGCGCCCTGCTTGGCCGCTGTCACCTGCCGCGCCTCGCCGCCCGCCAGGTCGAGCACCCAGAGTTGCGGCTTCGCCTTCTCGCCTTCTTCCAGCCCCGCGGACCGCACCCTCGGCTCGCGGTCGAGACGAACGCCAGGCGCCGCCCATCAGGGCGACCACCGTGGCGACGTATCCCGGCCCGTGCCGCCCGTTAGCGCACGCGGCTCCCCGCCCCCATCCGCCGCCGCCAGCCAGATCCGCGACCGGTACTCGTTCCGCGCCTCGTCCAGCGTCGTCACCACGAACGCCACGCGCGACCCATCTGGCGACACTCGGGGATCGCCAACAAAAGCGCAACCGGAACAAGTCCTCCGCCACCACCCGCCGCTCGCCACTCATCCGCTCTGCCACCCTTCCTCAGCACAACGCAACGCCTCAGCGCCCGGATACTAGTGGCCTCCTCCTCGCGCGTCAACGTCCCGATGCCTGCGGTGCGCTCTCCCAATCGTCGCGATGCGCGGTTTCGTCCCCTGCTCGTTGTGCAAACTTCACATTGTGCCATCCGGCAACGCAAGTACACTTCCCCCAACGCTGGCAATCTGTCGGTGCGCGAGATGGCGGGGACGATTTTGCTTGACGTAGCGCCAGGACTCGCCCGGAGGCGGCGAGTTGACGAGGCGGAGGGAGCATCGAACCACTCGGCGGGTGCCCTCCCGGCCGGCACGGTCGTGACGAACGGACCAAACTGCGCGCGTGAGCCCGCAACAAACCCTGTTCGACGTGCAGCATTCCGAATAACGAAGCTTTCCCAGCTTCCCTCACTTCCCCTCTCCTGCTAGGAAGGGGTGCCGACCGCAGTCGGCGGGGTGAGGTTCGCCACCCACCAGCGCGAAACGCAACGCGGGAGCTGCGGCGTGCCCGGCAGCGGCACCGCTGCAGTTCTCTTGTGCCAGGCAGGCAGACGCGCCCGCATGTCCCCTTTCGCGTTCACGATGCTTCGACTGCCGTGAGTTGAATGCCGCGTTGGTCAGCCCAACTCAGCACTCAGCACTCAGCACTCAGCACTAATCGGAGGCACCCATGTGCGGCATTTTCGGCTACGTCGGGCAGCCCGCCGACGTCGGGAAGATGGTCCTGAAGGCGTTGAAGCGCCTCGAATATCGCGGCTACGACTCCTGGGGCGTCGCCACGCGGGAGAATGGCCATGTCAGCGTCAACAAAAAGGCCGGCAAGATCGGCGAGGCGATGGTCAACATGCCCGCCTCGGTGATCGGCTTCGGCCACACCCGCTGGGCCACGCACGGCACCGTCAGCGACACCAACGCCCACCCCCACCTCGACGAGCGCGGCCGGCTCGCCGTCATCCACAACGGCATCATCGAGAACTTCCGCGAACTGCGCGACGAACTCCTCGCGCGCGGCCACCACTTCATCTCCGACACCGACACCGAGGTGATGGTCCACCTCGTGGAGGAGGGGATCTCCGGCGGCAAGACGTTGGTCGATGCCGTGCGCGCCGCCTTCTCCCGCCTGCACGGCCTGAACGCCGTGATCGTGATGGACGTGTCGCAGAACGAACTGGTCGCGGTCAAGACGATCTCGCCGCTGATCGTCGGCATCGGGCGCGGCGCGAACTACGTCGCCTCCGACACCACCGCGCTGGTCGAGTACACCCGCGAGGTCGTCTACCTGGAGGATAACCAGGTCGCCGTCCTCCGCCCGGACGAGGTGATCCTGCTCGATCTCCACTCCGGCGCGCCCCTGCCGCTCAAGCGCGAGCGCGTCGATTGGGACGCCGGGGATGTCGGCCTCGGCAAGTTCCCCGACTTCATGTCGAAGGAGATGGCCGAGCAAGGCCGCGTCGTGCGCCAGATCGCCACCAACTACGGCCCCCAGGCCCGCCAGCTCGCCGACCTGATCTGGGAGAGCTACGGCACCTTCCTGGTCGGCTGCGGCACCGCGTCCTACGCCGCGCTGACCGGCATGTACCTCTTCAGCCGGATCGCGCGGCGGCACGTCAACGCCGTGCTCGGCTCCGAGTTCAAGTATCAGGAGCACTTCCTGACCAACCGCAGCCTCGCGCTGGCCCTCTCGCAGAGCGGCGAGACGGCCGACATCATCGAGGCGATGGTCACCTCGCGGGCGCGCGGCGCGAAGATCGGCGCGCTCTGCAACGTGCGCGGCTCCACGCTCGACCGCATGGCCGACTTCAGCATCCTGCTCGGTGCCGGACCGGAGCAGTGCGTGCTCTCCACCAAGGCCTACGTCGCCAAGCTCGCCGTGCTCACCCTCACCGCGCACACGCTCGCCGGGTCGCCCGAGATCGGCCGCGACGTGCTGCTGCGCGCCGCCGACGAGCTCGACCGCTTCCTGCTGCGCGGCGGCTCCGAGCAGATGCGCGCCGTGGCCGAGCGGATCGTGAAGGCCGACGACATCTACATCATCGGGCGCGGCCTGAACTATCCGACCGCGCTGGAGGCGGCGCTGAAGATCAAGGAAGTCAGCTATGCCCACGCCGAGGGCTTCGCGGGCGGCGAGTTGAAGCACGGCGTGATCGCGCTGCTCTCCGAGGGCACCCCCTGCCTCGTCTTCGCCCCCAACGACGAGACGCGCGACGACATCCTCTCCGGCGCGATGGAGATGAAGTCGCCGCGGCGGCCTGATGATCGGCATTGCCCCGAAGAACGACCCCGTCTTCGACATCCACATCCCGGTCGCGGATGTCGGCGACGCCTCCCCGATCGTCAACGTCCTGCCCGCGCAACTCCTCGGCTACCACCTTGCCAAACTGCGCGGCTTCGACCCCGACAAGCCCCGCAACCTCGCCAAGAGCGTCACGGTGAAGTAGCCAGACTACCCAGATCCAGACGACGGGCCGGCCAGGACAACGTCCCGGCCGCCGTCGTCCTCCAATCGCACCGGTGCGGCACGGTATTTCGCAGCAACGCGCTCAACCGCTAACATCACCGATGGCCCGCCAACCCTGTACTCCACCATACCCCCCGATCGCCAGCAAACCGAACAGGAACGCCACATACAACCAGGACGACGGCTTGCCCCAGGCAATCGAACCGGTGTAGCGGGCGAGTGCGATCAATTCCAGGATTGCGAAGGCGACGACTGCTGCGGTGCCCGCGCGCACCCGCCGCCAATCTCCCTCCCAGGCGATCTGTGCGATTGCGATGCCGATACCAATGCACCAGGCCCCGACTGCGCGACCTGTCAGGGCGGTGAGTTGCCACGGCCAGAGGTTTGCGACGAGGAGCGGGGCGATGAGCAGCACCACGCCGATGATCAGCAGGAGGCTGCCCTGGCCTATCAGCGTCGCCCGTGCCCAACCTGGCACGGGAAGGCGCGGCGGTGGGTCGTCGCCCGGTTTCTGGCTTTGGGCAATCCAGAGACCCAACAGGATTGGTGGCACCACCGCGTAGACAATGATCCAGACGTAGGTGACGGTGCGCGTTTCCGGGGCCAGGCCATCAGCCAGATGGAAGCGGTCGATGTGCAGCAGTGTGACCAGCAGCGTCAAAGCCGTGAAAATGAAGACCGCCGGGACTGCCACCCGCGCGTCCGCCCACCGCCGCTCGCGCGAGGCCAGGAACTCGAGCAGGAAACTCGCCCAGTAGGCAGCCCCGAGGAAGCCCGCCGTCAGTGGGGGATTGATCGTCCAGGCGAAGAAGCGTGCGGTGCTCTCCGATAGCAGGAAGAGCGGGATGCCGATGATGAAGACCAGCGCACTCGCGATCAAGAGCATCCAGCGCATCCCGGGGATCAGTGGACGCGATGCCATCTGGCCCTTCCTCGCTATCCCGCCGCGCTGTTAACCCGCCGCCGCTGGGTCTCAGTCAGCGCCTCTGGACGGTAAAATTGCTCGTAGAAGGCCGGGTCAAGGTGGTGTGCCTGGTATGCGAGCACCGTGCGGAACGGCCCACCGGCGGCCGGGAAGCGGCCATAATGCCGGTGGATGTATGTGCAGTAGGCAATCACCGCCGCGATCGTGCGGTCGGAGTAGCGTGGGATACCCGCCTGTACCGCCGCGCCATCCCGCCACGCGGTCGCCGCGCCGCCATCCCGGAAGATCCCGGCGTTCTCGCGATATTTCGTCTCCACGAAGGAGACGACCGCCTCCTCCATCGTGCGAGAGTAGGGCGGGCAGAAGGGTCGCAGGAGCACCTCGCCATTGCGCTCCAGCCCCACGGCGGTCGGTACCGGGATATCCCGCCGCAGCGCCCGCAGCAGCCCTTTCAGGACTGGCCCCGCGCCGATCGTCGCCGAGAATGACGGCTGTTCCATCCGAAAGCCGAGCGCCTGCGGCCAGATGTATGGATGGGCGGCGAAGAAGGGGAAGCCGCCGAGGCCGAGCGCCTGGGTCATCAGCCCCAGGTTCTGCAGCATACCCCCCTGCTCGATCGCCGTGAACTCACCGAGCCACCCCTCGGTCAGACTCACCGTCCCGACTCGCTCATCGCGCGGATCGTCGTGCAGGTAGCCTCCTTTGGAACGCGCGAACTGCCCGATCCCCGCCGGCCGGAAATTACGGCGGTCGTCGAGCACGAATGCCGCATACTCCTCCGAGAAGGCCGCCAGCAGAATGTTGATGTAGAGCGTGCTCAGGTCGGCAATCGGCAGGAAGACCGTCGTGCCCGGCCGGTTGGCGGAATAGTGGTTGAAGGCCGGGACGTAGCGAAGATCGCGCGGCACGTCGATCCGCCCGTCGGCGATTCGCACCCGTGCCCGCTGATACAGCTCGACTAGCTGCCCCGCGTGTGCCAGCTGCACCAGTTCGCCGATTTCGGCGCGCGGATAGTCCTGGGGACGTCGCAGCAGCCAGGCCCCCCCGTCGTTGATGACGATCACCGCCACACAGTGGGCCGCCTCGCCGCTCGCCACCGTGCGCGCCGCGAAGTTGATGATGACGTTGCCACCACCACCGCCGTCCGGCTCGTCGCCGCTTGCGAACGGCAACTCCGCGAGCGCGTGCCCGGTGATGCCGCAGGCCGCAAAGGCGAGTGCGGCCTCCTCCTCCAGCGACAACGGCCGTGGCGGCTCCTCGCTCGCAAACGCCAGCGGCCCACCCCCGAGCCGCATCCCAGGCGCGAATCGCCGCGAACGTCGTCCGATCAGCGCGGCGAGCAGCGGGTACCGCGCGGCCACACCGATCGGCCCCGCATCACCCTCGGACGACCTGAGATCGCCCATTGCACCAGCCTCGTGCCGCCCACAAATCCAGTTGCCTCGTGTCCACAGAGTCTACCATCCCCACCCCGCCTGTCAACTCGGTGAAGTAGCTCTGCAAGCAGGCGAGCGGTTGAAATCGCGGCCCGCAGGCGCTCACGCGCCACGAAACCGACCTGTGTCGGTTGGGTCCCAGTCCGCGCAGGCGGACTTCGCGGTCCGCAGGCCTGCGAGGCCGGGTACTCGCTTGCGGGTGATTCAGTCGCCAGCGTTCTCAAGCAACAAAGAGGGCGCCCGGCTATCATCTGCCGGGCGGCCCCTTCCTTTTGCATCTGCGCCGCGCAATCACACCCGCCGCGCCACGATCCGGTGGATGCTCAGATTCTCGGCCGCTGGCGACCTCAGATAATCGTCGCCAGTCTCACCCGTTGCCCGGTTCCAGCGCCGCCACAAGTCGAGACTGCCGGACAAGTCGTCGGCGACCTCCACCTCGACGCAGCGCGTGATCGCCCAGTGCCGCCGCCACCACGCGGTCGTGTGGAAGTTGCAGAAGTCCCACGGCCAGTCGTCCGGCAGCAGCTCCACCTCCCGCAGCACCCCCACGTTGGCGATCCCGATCTGACAACCCGGCCGCAGCAACCGGACCAGCGACGGCAGGAACGACCCATCGGTCCCGAAATACTCGAACGCATCGACCGAGACGATCGCGTCGAAGAACTCATCAGCATAGGGCAAGCGGCGCGCATCGGCGTAGATCGGGAAGATTTGCTCCTCCAGCCCGGCCGCGCGGATGCGCCCGGCATTCTCCGTCGCCGGAATCCAGAGGTCGGTCGCCCAGACCTGCACCCCGAACTCGCGCGCCAGGAAGATCGCGCTGAGCGCCTTGCCGCAGCCGAGATCGAGCACGCGCATCCCCGGCCGCAGCGCCAGCGCCTCGCAGAGGAACTCCGTCAGCCAGAGCACATTCGGCCCCATCTCGTGCTCCAGCACCCAGGCCGGGTCATACGCCGACGCGCGCGGGAACCGCTCGTGCGCCACCAGCTCCGGCTGCCGCTCCCTGGACCCCTGCGCCATTCCCACTCGCCTCCCCTCACCAACTAATCTCAGCGCCCCGATTGTCGCACACCGCCTCGATCTGGTTACACTTGTGCCCGGTCAGACCGGTTCGCCGCCAGAGTTGCAACGCAAGGAGCCGCCCATGTCGCTCGCCAGCTATCTCCGGGCCGCGCCGAAGGCGGAACTGCACATCCACCTGGAAGGCGCGATCCTGCCCGCCACCGCGCTGGCGCTGGCGCGGCGCAACGGCGTCGCCCTGCCCGCGACCGACGAGGCGGGCCTGCGCGCCTGGTTCGTCTACCGCGACTTCGACCACTTCCTGGTGATCATCCGCACGCTCACCCGCTGCCTGCAAACCGCCGCCGACTTCGAGCAGGTCACCTACGAACTCGCCGCCACCCTCGCGCGGCAGGGCGTGCGCTACGCCGAGGTCGCGCTCACCCCGAGCCTGCACGAGCTGCGCGGTATCCCGTTCGACACCTACTTCGCCGGGCTGACGCGGGGCCGCGAGCGCGCCCGCGCCGACTTCGGCCTCGAACTCGCCTGGATCTTCAGCATCATCCGCCGCTGGGACGATCCCGCCCAACTCGCGCCGCAGGCCGACTACACGCGCGCCACCGCCATCGCCGGGCGCGACGATGGCGTGGTCGCCCTCGGCCTCGCCGCCGCCGAAGCCGGGGCACCGCCCGAACCGTTCGCCCCCTGGTTCGACCGCGCCCGCGCCGCCGGGCTGCACAGCGCGCCGCACGCGGGCGAGACGGCCGGTCCCGCCAGCATCTGGGGCGCGATCCGCGCGCTCGGTGCCGAACGCCTCGCGCACGGCGTCCGCGCCATCGAGGACCCCAAGCTGGTCGAATACCTCGCCGCGCACCGCATCCCCATCGACATCGCGCCGACCAGCAACATCCGCCTCGGCCTCTACCCCGACTATCGCGCCCACCCCCTGCCGCGCCTGCACGCGGCGGGCGTCACCATGACGATCAACACCGACGACCCGCCCCTCTTCAACACCACGCTCAACGACGAGGTCGCCCTGCTGGCCGATCCGTTTGGCCTGGATGTCGCCGCCATCGACGAAGTCCTGCTCAACGGCATCCGTTGCAGCTTCCTCCCAGAGCCCCGCCGCACCGAACTGGAAGCCGCCTTTCGCACCGAACTCGCCGCGCTGAAAGCTACCCACCTACCCGACTGACGCCCGCCGACAGGCAAAAACTGGCCCGCCATGCACGTCATGGCGGGCCAGCGGTGTGAAGGTCAGACGATGATGGTTATCGCGATACCGGGTGCGCGCCTACTCCGCTTCGGAGTCCTGGCCCCACCCGGCAAGCTGCTCGGTCATCTGGTTCGCCCCGGCCGGGCGAACATGCTCGGCGCGCGAGCGCCCCGGATTGCGCGGGTCGGCCCCCGCGACGAACTCGACGCGCTGCCCCTCGCGCAACTGGTCGAAATGCGTGCCCTCGACGGCGTTCATGTGGAAAAAGATGTCCTGGGTCTCCCCATCCGGCGTGATAAAGCCAAAGCCCCGGTCGCGGAGGCTCTTGATTGTCCCTTGATTCATGGAAAACGTCCTTCCTGCCACCTTCACTGCGGACCAGTGTAGCAGATTGTGGGGGAAAGAAGGTGATAGATGGGCGATCATTAAGTACCTTCTTGCCTCATTTCCCTGCTTCTCCGTGTAGGCCAGGCCGCTCCTTCTGGGAGATCACTTTCCGTTGACAAGGAAGTCGAGACTAGGACCGATTAGTCCTGTCCAGAGATTCACCAGGGTTGGGATCACTAGCACTAGGAACCAGCTCACAGCAGTAGCACCTAGTCGCAGATAGAGGCGCTTCCTAAACCCTTCGTCACGGGATTCGGAGGCACGGATGTAGAACTTCCAGAAGGACCAGATCGCGACCACAATAAGCATTGCCCCAAGGGCTGCTAGTAACGACCAAATGAGGGACAAAATCGCCGCAGATGAGGACATTGCACTGTAATTCCGTCGAATCCAGAAGTCGAAGGCGGCACTCCAGGGTAATACAGCGCGGCCCACGAGAAACGCTAGCCCTGTAAGGAGGAGTACGATGAGCGCAAAGGCAGCCCAGTCAACAACGCCGCGTACTGCGGGGGAGACGACGTCGGACTTGGTACTCTGCCTCGGAACATTGGACGCTTGCCAGAGAGTGATGTCAAGCAGCATGGCGCGTAAGAGATGCGAAAGTGTAACGATTGCATGCCCATCGCTGGCAGGAGGTACGTCTTCTAGGCCAACCATGAGATAGTTCCAAGATGGAGATTGCGAAATTACTTGCTGTACCAGTTCTGTGCGCTCTGCAATCGGAGCCACAGTATTGGGCATTTGGCAAAGTGCTTGTGCAAGGTACACTTGGTCTTCGTAGCTCGTCCTTGGATCTTCAATTAGCTCGACGATCCGTCGTTTCAAGGCATGCAGTTCTGGACTGGGCATGGTCAAGTTCAGCGTGAGCCTTAGTGTGACGACGACTGCAAAACCGATGCCTAAGAAGCGGTTCCCATGAAGGAGTTCCAGGGCGAGCCTCGGTGTCTCTTCGAGAGACTTCGTGAGCTGTGGTTCCTCTAGGTGTAGAGCCTGAGCAAGAAGTAGTATGGGCATACCATAACCAGGATGATCGAACGGCAGAGTCTGATAGTTCAGTTCGGTTGCCAGTATTTCCCTCAGGCTCTGCTCTACTTCAGCCTCAATTTCATCTAGTGCCGGTGTATTTAGGAGCGCGAGGACAATCAACGCCGCAGAAGCGACCTGTTCATCTCTGCGCCTATAGCTAATTCCTTCAACAAACGTAGCGCGGACCCACGCAGCTCCCCAAGTAGCGAGACGGTTACTGTTAACTAGAACCTTGCTATGCCGCTGCAACACCCACAAATACATAGCAAGAGAATAGGGATCTTCCTCGCTAGTGAGGAGATCCCGAATAGCTAGATCCACTGATTGGAGCAGTGTCGTAGTCAGCTCTCGGCTACTACCTATGTCGTCTACAAGAACCATGGCGTATCTCGCAGTCGGGAGCTTACAGTAAAGCTCGGATCATGCAGAAACTTCGACATCAAGTAAGCTATATCTCCAGCAAACTTTGTGGTAATTGGCTCATGGCAGAAACTCCGGGTGGAACCCCAGTTGAGCCTAGTCAGTGATAGAATCTGCTGACCTATCTCATGCAAGTCGAATGAAAGCTCGCGAGGATCTGTCCAGACCGTAAGTTGCAGTGGCACAGGGGTGCCCATGGTGCCCTGTTTGAAGACATTGGCACCTGTTGTGACGAGGTATAACCTACGTCCTCCATCCCGAAGGTAGGTAGTTCGGCTGATCTGTCCCGCTGCCGACTCCCGTAGATCGAATAGTCGAAGGTTGTGATGAGGATTGATCCAAACGAATACAACGACTGCATCTGGAGCGATATCGCGAACTGCCCGGGCGAGTACTAATCGCTCATCTAGCGAGAACTGCTTCGTAAGGTGAATATGCACACGCTCAATTCGGGTACCCCTGTTGCGTACTCGGTAAGCGGCCAGTGAATTTCGCACTAAGTCCCCGTAGTGACGCAACCGCTCGTCAAATGGGAACACATTGGCGTCACCCTGGTAGAATTGCCATCGGCCAAATGAATCAAACACATTCACATATCCCATCATCCTAAGCCGCTGGCCATTGGATTGAGTTAGACTAGATGAAAGGCCGATAAATAGATCGGCACCAGGGATTGCTTCATCAAGCACCCATGGTGCATATCCCGCCTTAGCATATATACTGAGAGCAAGATTCAAGTCCCGCCATTCAGGGTGACGTACTGTGGCCTCGTCTACCATTTGCGATGCTAAGCCTTCCTTAGCTAGGAATCGCTTGGCGCGAAAGTATGGATGCGCTGGATCGTCAGTCTTACCCGACTTTGGGAGATAGACAAGAGCCACATCAGTCTCATCTCGCTTCTTACTTCGAACAAACTCTGCTAGATGCCTCTCGTAGTCGCGTACCTCAGCGACAATCCGGGATTGGACAACGATGCTTGCTCCAAAAGTACGTAAAGCGCCAGGATAACTGTTGGCTCCATGGGCGAGCCGTGCTACTAGCTTATCCATGGCCTCTGCTCGGCTTTCTGGTACAAGCACAACCAGGCGAAGCGGGGTGGACGGCTTTTCGTATGCTCCAAAGCTGATAAGTCCTCGTAGGATGTCACGCGAACGCTTTGATCGATCAAGGCGATCAAAGGCGACATTAGGCTCGACTAGATCTTTGCCTAATGCGAACGCAGGAGGGCGCAAGGCAACTGGCTTCGGATCTATCCGTACAGAAATCTCACCTTCGATTAGTGGGAAGACATCCCGTGCCAGCTTCTCAGCGAACGCGGTGCAACTGGCAAGACGCGCAAGTGGGGCACCTGAGGCTGTGAGGAAGGACAATCGCTTCGTCTGCTCTTCAAGCCGTCGTGGATCAATCCCAAGTTTGGGTGCCAATGTCGACACTTGTTGTCGGGAGAGTGTTGGGACTATTGTACGATTGGAGACCAGGATTTCCCCTCCCGCTTCCAGCTTGAGCACGCTTTCATCGCTCCCGAGGTCTACTAACTCTCCGCCTGTCCACTCGCTATCTTCTCGGAAAGCAACCCGCTGTAGTGCTTCTGGCTGAAAGTCAATTTCCTTACGAATTAGCGAAGCTAGGGTCAACTTAGCCCGCACTACTAACTGGTGATTCATGCACAAGTAGAATTGGCTGTTAAACTCCAACACATCCAAAGTGAACGCAGAATAAATATCTAGATGCGACTCGCGTGGTGCATAGTTCGTCGTTGTATCAACGACCATGGCGAAGCGGTCCCGGAGCCGATAACCAGCTTGCTTGAGCGCCGAAATGAGGCTATTTCGCAAGGCATACGCAACCTCGCGGGGTCGAGCTTCTACCGGAACTGAGTCGCCGCTTGCTTTGAAATATGTTCGGCGATGTGTCCTGCCACGCTCCTCTTCGTATACGTCGTAAAGCATGTGTGGGAAAGGCTGGACGATTAATGGATACAGGTTTGCTCGTTCCGTGAAAATGTCATAGATGGGACCAGTTCCGGCAGCAGAACCTGTTTGGAGGTCAGTTTGGTCGGGAACAACGATTGACGTTGAAGGTGACTCTGTTGCGTTCCTCCGTGAGAGATGCTTCACATACAAAGTCTGCCCTTCGGGAGTTTCAAGTTGCCACCCTCGCACCTCAGCAGAGTTGACTTTGACTTGATAGGCAAATTCATCTAAGACTTGGCATTGTCCAAGTGGACCAAGCCAGATGGATCGGGCATTCGAGGTCAATGCCTCTACTAGCTGCTTGGATAGGGCTTCTGACCACAGTTGCTGGTCGGTTGTAGTGTCAACATCGCCAAAGGAGTCAGTTACTACAACTCGTTCGGCCAGACTATGAATGTATGAACTATCTTGAACAGCTTGCCATTCACGTGGTATCCACCCGCTCCCATGTATTGCTCCCAAGATTCCACCAACCATGGAAGCAAGGGTATCGGTGTCTGCTCCGTGTGCGAAGGCTGCTTCGCGCAATCCTGTTACCGGATCGGCGGCATACCTCGAAGCTAGATAGACAGCAGCTAGCGCTCCTACTGTTCCGGCACCGCTCACTTTCTGGTCGAAACAGCCAATCCTCTTCAGCACCTCTTGATCAATCGGCAAGCGCGCCTTGGCTCAGCGAATCTTTACAGACTGCGAGTCCATCCAGAGTCTCCCCTAATTGTCTCTTCCCATACTGATTCATAACTGCCATTGGCGTAGCGGTGTGCAGCATCGATCCAATTAGCTGATACATCCTCTGGCTGAGGTACCTTGCTCCACAACGACAGACTGGTTTCGAGGTAGTCCAGGATTCCGCCATACTCTAGCGATTGTTCGAGTTGTATGACATACGACGCAGCAAATCCGTAAAGCAAGGCCCCAACCAGTGCGCGGGGATGGCCATGAGTGGCGATGCCATTCATCAATATTTGGCGGTAGAGAGATTGTGGCGTCTGTGAGCGCAGCAGGGCATGAGGAATGATCCGCATTGCCACGCCATTCCCGCCAGCTTGGAAGTACTCTTGGGCATAGTTTGCCCCCCGATTGGACGCTTGCCACGGGGGGATACCTCGCTGCCACGAACGTGCAGCAACCAGTGTAGCGCGCCCTCCTCCACGCTCGTAAAGTAGCCATGCGGGTAACTCTTGGTTGCACAAATATGTGAACCATTGCCGCTCAAGAAGCACGCTCCGAGCTGTGGCTAAGACAAGCTGGGTATCGTCACTGTACGAACCAGCCTCGATCTCCTCAAGATGGTTCCAGAATCGCCCACCTGCAAAGCGACTCCAACTTTCGAACACAGCTTCCGAAGATGCCGTACCTCCCCCCTTGGGGCTGTCAGCGCGGGATCGTGGCCGCTCGTTGGGCCAGCCAAGTGCGTCACCAATTGCGACGCCTAGTAAGGCCCCGATTGCCTTTGTGCTGGCAATAGCGTGTTTCGTCATACTTCAGGCTCCAAATAGACGGTTTCTTGCGGTCGCCTCCCTTGCTTAACCATTGGACTCCAAGAGCCGTCAAACAGAGATGGTGCCACTATCCAACGGATCTCTGGAACACCTGGGATAAATGATAATCGCTTAAGTTCCGTGGTTGCGGCTGATTCATTGGCTACAGCGATGCCTTCGATCAACGTCAGGGGGATGTGGCTTTCAACTAACACTTCTGCTTGACCATCAGTCGGACACGCAGGCAGCATGCTCTCTGTTCGACGCCAAACACGCCCTCCTGAGCCTGTTACAGCAGGCGTATACAGTTCCATGAAACTGCGATAACCTGGAGCAATGAGTGCTCCCGACATTGCTGCTGCGTTCCGACGAGAGAATAACGACCCTTCTTTCCAAATAAGCGTCCTTGAAAGGAAGAGTATGACCCAGTCCCTAAAGAGAGGATCTTGGTATCGAACCCTATCCAAGTACCAAGTATTGGGATACTCGATAGAGCAGCATATGTGATTCAAACGCCCATCAAATCGATTGCGATCTACATAGTCGAGCAGATCGGGGGCGTTCTCAGTAAGATACTGAACTGACCAAAGTCCACCTAAGTTAGTGAGAATGTGAGGAAGCTTTCGGGCTTGGGTGAAATGGCATAGGCGAGTAATGCCCTTTGCTTCCACTGCAGCTTTGATCTGCTCTTGATCCTCGCTCATCGTTCTACCCATGCGTAGAGATTCCTATCGATGGGCAGAAGAGTTGTCAATTCTCCCGAATGAGTCAAAATGAGATAACGCCTTGCCCGTGTCACGGCAACATAGAGTAAACGCCCATCGTCGCCGCGTGCCTCGTCCACCCCCACCGTGGCGATGCGACTTTGGTTAGGTAGCACATTCTCTGTACAGTAAGGCAAAATCACGGCGTCAAACTCAAGCCCCTTTGCCGAATGGTAGGTGCCAACTGCAACGCCAGGCCCTACTTCCCATTGTGACATCTCCGAGTACAGCCGCTGCACAGCAATGCTGCGTGCCTCGAAGGCCGAAATGTACCTATCCTCACGACTATGATCGCGCAGGAGGATTGCAACCGACCGTGTTCTTGCAAGGCGACTCGCTTGTTCAACGACAAAAGGGAATTCAGATACTGCTGAACTAAATTTGACGATGGTCGGCAACTGCCCTTCAGCTTGAGGCTCACGAGGTACAACGAGATCGCTTTCGCCTCGATAGTAAGGCATCCGGGAGATTGCTACGGCTAACTGCGCAATCTGACGAGAGTTTCGATAATTCTCTTCAAATTCCCATACTCGCTGGACACTTAGGCCTGCGCTTCGCCATGAAACTCGTGTGCCATAGATTTGTTGAGCGACATCTCCGAAGAAGGTAAGGCTTCCTGTATTAGGAATGGCTTTCACAAGAGATCGAAGCATAACCGGCGAGAAATCTTGACCTTCGTCAATAACAACATGCCTATACATTCGCTCATTCATATCTACCGAGAACTCATCAGCTACGGCGATAGCTAAGTCATCCCAATCATAGTCGTAACCTGAGTCGCTGCGCAAAGACTTATATCGTTCGTAGATCTCGAACATAAGCGGCCGATCATCGCGAGTCAAGCGAGCCGCCGAGCGCCCTATGCGTTCAATATCGGTATACTGTTCTACCGTTTGAATCCCTGACTTCGCAATCCAGGCGATTTCATCGGAAAACATACCTAGCGGGCGTCGAAAGAGAGGATTGTCCGTAGTTGCCGCTTGCACTGCAACTTTTGCTCGGGAAATCAAAGTCTCACGCGGGTTTCCATCAACAATAGCGTTGTACCGCATACGACCACGACTGTTTAAGTAATCCCCGAGCAAAGTGGTGATAGGTTCATGCGTCTAACGGAAAGCCATTACGGTGTGTGGGTATAAGAGATTGAAGATAAGTTACAAGAGCACCATTGAAAGTGACCAGCAATACTCTTTGTTGAGTATTTTCAAGCGTTTCAGCTAGGTTCT
Source organism: Chloroflexia bacterium (assembly GCA_046328475.1). Classification (GTDB taxonomy): domain Bacteria; phylum Chloroflexota; class Chloroflexia; order Thermomicrobiales; family CADCWN01; genus CADCWN01. The sequence goes on from JAXLWN010000012.1 coordinate 32,074, forward strand.
GTTGACGAGAATTGGTAGAGTGGGCGGGAGGCGGCGTGCGGGGTGGCGAGGCGAGCGAGGAGGCGTGGTGGTGCAGCCCTTTCTGCGCGAGGACCAGTTCGCGCGGGTGTACGGCCTGCTACGGTCGGAGCCGAAGATCCACACGAAGGTGCCGGAGCGGGAGCGGCGCTTCCTGGAGGGCGTCTGCTGGGTCAACCGCAGCGGGGCGCGGTGGCGCTTCCTGCCGGGCGAGTACGGCGCGTGGAACAGCGTGTACAAGCGCTGCGCGCTGGGGCGACCTCGGCGTGTGGGAGCGGCTGTTCACCGCCGTGGCGGATGACTCCCGAGACCTGCAGGCGGTGATGATCGACGCGACGGTGGTGCGGGCGCACGCCTGCGCGGTAAGCGCGCCCAAAACGGGGATGCGGCGGCGCAAGCGCTAAGGCCGGTCGCGCGGCGGGTTCGGCACCAGCTGCACGTGCTGGTGGACGCGCTGGGCAACCCGCTCACGTTCCGGCTCACCAGCGGGGCGGCGGGGGACAACCCGCAGGCGCTCCCGCTGCTGACCGGCGTCAAGCGAGCGAGGTGATCGCCGACCGGGGCTACGACGCGGACAAGACCCTCGCCCACATCACGGGGGAGATGGGCGCGGTGGCGACCATCCCGCCCAAAGAGCCGGACGATCAGCGCGACTGCGACTACGCCGCCTACAAGGAGCGCCACCTCGTCGAGTGCCTCATCGGCAAGCTCAAGCACTTCCGCCGCCTCGCCACCCGCTACGACAAGTACGCCCGTCGCTACCTCGCCTTCGTCCACCTCGCCAGCAGCCTGATCTGGCTCAAGTAATCTCGTCAACAGAGCCTAAGTATGACGCTCGTAGAATTGCCAGCGTTGTCTTGCCACTCCCAGCAGTTCCAAGCACGACGAAATGGCCCTGCTTCGGTAGGTAAAGTACCTCAGCCTGTCGTCCTATTGGCGTTGGTAATGGCATCAGGCCCCCAATGTCTACTCTTCCACAGAGTATTCACATAACCAACTTATGCTAGTATAGCTACTGTACGGACACAAGTCTAGCACTCTAATTGCGATCTCAGAGTTCTCAACACTGTTCCAGAATGAACTTTGCCGAGTGTATGGATGGGACTGTACACAATATTAAGCGGCCACAGATCATCAATCCGTGGCCATAGTGTGCAAGTTTGTCCTGGGCTATGCCGCCAGACAATGGTAAGGGGTAACTCACCCCCGCTTATGCCCCTCCCTCGCATCAAAGCTCAGCACCAACTCCTTCCCCTCCTGCTTCGTCTCCAGATGCACGCGGCGACCCCACAGCCGGTAGACGTGCTCCAGCGCCTTCGTCGCGTGCGCCAGGTCGAGGCCCTGGCCGTCGAACTCGTGGCGCAGATAGAGTTCGCGGTTGCCGTTGTAGTCGCCATCGGCCACCACGATCTGCGGCCTGCCGCGACTCGTCAGCATGTTCACCAGCATGTCGCGGATCCGCTCGTAGTTCTTCTCCACGACCACCAGCTCGTTGCCACGCTGCTCGTAGAGGTAGAGATCGAGGTCGTCCACCGCCTCCTGCGTCAGATAATTGCGGATGAGCGACACATCGCTCTGCTGCTCGCGCAACTCGAACATGACCGGCGCGACGTCGGTCTCGTTGCCGCCATGCCGCCGGTTGATGTCCTCCAGCAGCCCATGCCCCAGGTAGTAGGGGTTCAGCGACCGCTTCGACGGCTGCAACACGCTCGAATGCAGATTGGCGAAATCGACATACTCCTGATCGGTCAGCCCCAGCGCCCGCAGCAGCCGCAGGTGCCAGAAGACCGCCCAGCCCTCGTTGATGATCTTCGTCTTCCCCTGCGGCAGGAAGTAGAGCATCTCGTCGCGCACGATCGAGACAACATCCGCTCCCAGTCATCCAGCACCGGAGAATTGCAGAGGATGAAGAGCAGCAAATCGCGGAACGGCTCCGTGGGCGGTGACAGCGTCGCCGTCGCCGCGCCCGCCTCCGCCCGCGCCGCCCGGCCATCCAGGTCCCACAGATCGTCGAACGCCCCGCTCGTCGCCGGGCGCTTCGCCCCCTCCGCCTGCTTCGTGCAGCCATAGGCCGACGCGTCGGCATAGGGGTCGATGTGCTCCTCCAGCGCCAGCGCCGCGTCGAGCAGCCGCTCCACTCGCGGCATCCCGAAGCGATACTCGTACCCCGCGATCCGCTCGGCGTCGCGGTTCATCGTCTCCACCATCTGGCGCGAGGTCTTGGCGAAGTAGATGTTGTTGGCGAAGAAATCGGTGTGCCCCAGGACGTGCGCCACCACGAACTTGTTCTGCAACACCGAGTTCACGTCGAGCAGGTAGGCGTAGCTCGGATTGGTGTTGATCACGAGTTCGTAAATCTTGCTCATGCCATAGTCGTACATCGTCTTCATCTGCTGGAACGCCCGCCCGTGCGTCCAGTGGCTGAAGCGCCCCGGCATGCCATACGCCCCGAACTCGTACATGATCGAGGCCGGCACCACCTCAAAATGCGTCGGGAACGGCCGCAACCCGTGCTCGTGCGCCAACTCCCACAACCGCTCGATCGCCTCACTGAGTTCGTCCATGTAGCGTTGGTCGATCATGATGGCCCCCTTTGGGGAAGTACGAAGTACGAACGACGAAGTACGAATGAAGGCTGGACCTTCAGCGAGTCTTGTTCGTACTTCGTACTTTGTACTTCGTACTTAACTTACGCCCCTTCGCTGGTGAAGAAGGTACGAAGCGCCGGATACACATCCGCCTTCTCCTTGATAATCACCGACTGGAACTTCGGATCGCGCAAGTGCTCGAACGCGGCCATCAGGGTGCTGCCATAGGAGCGCCCGCCCTGGCGGATCTCGCCGTAGCCGAGCTGATTGGATCGTTCCAGCAGTTGCCGCACCAGCGCCAGGCACTGCTCGTTGTCGGTGTACCAGTTGTCGCCGTCGGAGAAGTGGAAGGGGTAGATGTTCCACGCCTCGTGCGGGTAGTCGGCGTCGATCATCTCCAGCGCCAGCTGGTAGGCGCTCGACGCCTTCGTGCCGCCGCTCTCCCCCTTGGTGAAGAACTCTTCTTCGGTGACTTCCTTCGCCTCGGTGTGGTGCGCGATGAAGCGGATGGCGACGTTCTCGTACTTCGTCCGCAGGAAGCGCACCATCCAGAAGTAGAAGGCGCGGCTGACGTACTTCTCGAACGTCCCCATGCTGCCGCTGACATCCATCAGCGCCAGTACCACCGCGTTCGACTCGTGGCGGATCGCCCGCTCCCAGGTCTTGAAGCGCAGATCCTCGCTCTTGATGTCGCCGAACGCCGCGCGCCCCTGCATCGCGTTGCGCTTCAGGTTCTCCTTGATCGTCCGCTTCTTGTCGAGGTTGGAGAAGGCCCCGCGCTTGCGGATATCGGTGAAACGCACCGTCTCCGACTCGATCTCCTGCGCCCGCTTCGGCTCCAGGTTCGGCAGCCCGAGGTCGGCGAAGACCAGCGCGGAGAGGTCGTCCACCGTCAGCTCGGCCTCGTAGTAGTCGATGCCCGGCTGCTCGCCCGCGCCCGGCTGGCCCCCCTTGCCCGGTTGCCCCGCCTGCCCGATCACGTCGCCCACCTGCGAGCCGCCCTCGCCCTGGCCCACCTGGCCCCCCTGCGGCGGCTCACCAAACTTGAACTTGTACTCCTCCAGCGAGCGGATCGGCACCTTGACGATCTTCTTGCCATCGGACGTGATAATCGACTGCTCACTGATGATGTCGGGCAAATTCTGCCGAATCGCCTCTTTCACCTTCTCATTGTGGCGCGCCTGGTCCGCCGGTCCCTTCCGGTGCAGCGACCAATCCTGCTGCGTCAGCCCGACGTTAAAGCCACGGGACGAAGTATGGGTACTCATGGGACACCTCGGGATTGAGTAACGAGTAACGAGTAACGAGGGACGAGGGACACAGGTTCAGCTAGGTTGCGCCGTGCCGCTCGGTCCCTCCTCGTTACTCGTTACTCGTTACTCGTTACTTCAGCGCTGCAAAAGCGCGCCAACATAGTTCAGCAGACTCGCCGCGCAGACCGGGCAATACCCCTGGTTCTCCACCAGGCGGTTGATCACCTCGTTGATCCGGCGGAGCTGGTCGGCGTCGGGGGTCTTGGTGGAGGTGGTGATCTTCACCACGTCCTTCATGTCGGCGAAGAGCTTCTTCTCGATCGCCTCCTTCAGCCGCTCGTGCGAGTCGTAGCTGAAGCTCTGGCCGCGCCGCGCCAGCGACGAGATGCGGATCAGGATCTCCTCGCGGAAGGCGCGCTTGCCCGTCTCGCTGACGCCGATCTGCTCCTCGATCGCGCGCATCAGCCGCTCGTCGGCCTCCACGTCGTCGCCGGTCATCGGGTCGGCCACCTTCGTCTTGTTGCAGAAGGCTTCGACGTTGTCGAGGTAGTTGTTCAGCAGCGTCTTGGCCGACTCCTCATACGAGTAGACGAAGGCGCGCTGGACCTCCTTCTTCGCCCACTCGTCGTACTCCTTGCGCGCCTCGCTGACGAAGTTGAGGTAGCGCTCGCGCTGCTCCTTGGTGATCGAGGTGTGCTGGTCCAGCCCGTCGCGCATCCCGCGCAGCGCGTCGATCGCGTTGATGCAGGTCACGCCGTTGCGCACCAGCGCGCTGGAGAGCCGGTTGATCACGTAGCGCGGCGAGATGCCGTCCAGCCCCTCGCGCTGCGTCTCGTCGCGCAGCTCCTTCACATCCTTCTCGGCGAACTCCTCGACCGCCTCGCCGTTGTAGAGCTTCAACTTCTTCATCAGGCTCATCCCGGCCTTCTTCGATTCCTCCAGCCGGGTGAGGATGGCGAACGTCGCGGCCGTCTCCAGCGTGTGCGGCGCGATGTGGACGCCGCTCGCCGCGCTCTGCCGCAGCAGCTTCTCGTAGATGTGGACCTCGTCGTCCACGCGCAGGTTGTAGGGCACCTTCACCAGGATGATCCGGTCCTGCAACGCCTCCGACTTCTTGTTGCCCACGAACGCGGTGTATTCATGCTCATTCGTGTGCGAGACGACCACCTCATCGGCGTAAATCATCGAGAAGCGCCCGGTCTTGATGTTCTGCTCCTGCGACAGCGTCAGCAGCACATAGAGGAAGCGCTCATCGGTCTTCAGCATCTCCACGAACTCGACCAGGCCCCGATTGCCGATGTTCAGCTCGCCGTCGAAGCGATAGGCGCGCGGGTCGCTCTCCGATCCCACCTCACCGATCGTGGAGAGATCGATGCCGCCCGTCAGCTCGGAGATATCCTGGCTCTTCGGGTCGCTCGGCGTGAAGGTCCCGATGCCGCGCCGGTCCTTCTCGGAGAAGGCGACGCGCACCACCGGCACATCCTCGCGGTGGCCGGCACGAAACTCCATGCCCCACGGGTGGTCGGGCGAGCCATCCTGCTGCAACCAGTAGTGGCAGTGCGGGCAGAGATCCCCCTCGATGAAGAGGCCGTACTCGCGGTAAATCTCGTCGCGCATCGTCTCCGGCACGAGGTGCAGCGGCTCCTCGTGCATCGGGCAGCGCTCGATCGCGTAGACCGCGCCCCCCTCGGTCCGGGTGTGCTTCTCCAGCCCCTTCTTCAGCAGCGCGACGATCGTCGATTTGCCGCCGCCGACCGGTCCCATTAACAAGAGGATGCGCTTGCGCACCTCTAACCGCTGCGCCGACGAGCGGAAATACTCGACCAGCTGCTCGATCGGCTTCTCCAGCCCGAAAATGTCCTCCCCGAAGAAGTTGTAGTGGGTCACACCGCGCTCGTCCGTCGTCACGCCCGCATCCATGATCATCTGGTAGATGCGCGCGTGGGCCAGCTGGGCGAAGCGGGTGTCGGCGACGGCGAGGTCGAAGTAGTCGGCGAAGCGCCCGTGCCACGCGAGGCGCCGCTCCTCGGTGCGGAAGCTCTCCAGACGATCCAGCAGCAGCATAGCGGTGTCCTTTCCATCGCGATCAGCAAGCGGAGCTGGAAAAAAAACGAAAGCGATCCCCCGCCCGGTCCACCACGCGGCTGCACGCCGCGCCCGGTGCCGAGTTCGGGAAGAGTCCAACCGCCATAGCCCCACCAGGCCCGCAGGCCGGTGTCCGACTATGGTGCGGAACGACACAATTGGAACTGGAAGCGGGAATGCGCTACTTAGGTGGAATGTCCATGGCGATCACCCGGGAGGGGCAGAAAGGACGCCTAACACATTTGAAGGGCCGGTGACACCGTCGTCTACGGTCGGGCAACTGGGGTGGTCTGCGGGGCGGCATCGAGACCGGAACGATTGACCGCCGGTTGGGGGGAGCAACGCCGCTCCCGAGGATGTCGGATCGAAGGAGCCCGCACACGCCGTTGCACTGACATGTACGTACAAGTGATTCTACACGGTCGCCGGGCCGGTGACAATCCCCTCTGCGGGGGAACCGCGCGCGGGACGTTCGGACTCGCGCCATCGGTACTTTCGGGATCCCGCCGCTCGCGCCCTGCGCCTCGTGCGGAACTCCTCACCACTATATACGCTAACTCTCCATAAATGTTCCCGATGCGGGCACGCCCGCGCGACGGTGGTGTTCCCACCTCCCCGGCCCCACACTGCGTGTTCAGCGGGTTCGCGTCCTACCGTCGGGACCACCAACCGCACGGAAAACAGGTTGCCGGGCACTACCACAATGAACGCCGGAGCCCAGCCAGATTCGCCCAAACCAGGCGCGAATCCGCGCAACCCCCTATAGGCAAGAACGATGCCACACTCCTACCCGCCCCACATCCCCATCGCCCTCAGTTCTCGCCCAGCAAATTTCCCCCACGTGGCATGATTTGCCCCCCTCGATGGGTCCGTAGAAGTAAGGCGGATGCAAAACCCGCCGAGTCGGGACGACCCTGCGTCGCCCCCAGGCCGCGCCTTACCCACACCTCGGAGGCTCACCATGACCACCACCCCTCGCCCCAGCCAACCCCTCGGTAGGGGCGGGTCTGAGACCCGCCGTCTTCGGAACGGCAACCGCTTCGCCATCAACCACATACAACTCCTACCAACCCGGTGGCTCACCATGCCCATCTCCTCGCCCTTCCCCCTTCTCCCTCGTCCCTCGTCTTGGCGTCCTTGGCGTCTTGGCGGTTCCAACCGTCCCTTCTCTCTTCCCTCTTCTCTCCACTCTCTTCACCCCCGTTCGTCCTCAGAGGAGAGGAAGAGGAAAAGTTAAAATGGAAAAACAAACCTACTTTTGACCGCGCTCCTGCCTTGTCGCCCTGCTGCGCCTCTGTCTATACACAAAGCCGTAAATCCCTTGACGCGCGGGGCAAAGCACGGTATAGTTCCGTGTCGCGGGGAGCGCGCATCGCGGTGCCTTTTGCACGTTGCGTAATGCGCGTTCCCGGGGCAGCGGCCCCGCCGGCGGTCAGGCCCTTGTAGCTCAGTTGGCAGAGCACATTCTTGGTAAGAATGAGGTCTCGGGTTCGAGTCCCGACAAGGGCTCCACGGTCTTCGCGGTCTGAGGCTCCATCAGGGAGCCTCATCTAGTGTAAGCGGGCTGACAATCGGCCCAAGATCCCAATCTGTGGGAGGAGTAGAACCCAAATGGCGAAGCAGCGGTTTGAGCGGACGAAGCCGCACATCAACGTGGGGACGATCGGGCACGTGGACCACGGCAAGACGTCGCTGACGGCGGCGATCACCAAGGTGCTGGCGCTGCAGGGGGCGGCGCAGTACACCGCGTATGACCAGATCGACAACGCGCCGGAGGAGCGCGCCCGGGGCATCACGATCGCCATCCGGCACGTGGAGTACCAGACGCCGAACCGGCACTACGCGCACGTCGACTGCCCGGGGCACGCCGACTACATCAAGAACATGATCACCGGCGCGGCGCAGATGGACGGGGCCATCCTGGTGGTCTCGGCGCCGGACGGGCCGATGCCGCAGACGCGCGAGCACGTGCTCCTGGCGCGGCAGGTGCAGGTGCCGGCGATGGTGGTCTTCCTGAACAAGGTCGACATGATGGACGACGAGGAGCTGCTGGAGCTGGTGGAGCTCGAGGTGCGCGAGCTGCTCAGTGCGCAGGAGTTCCCCGGGGACGAGATCCCGATCGTGCGGGGCTCGGCGCTGGCGGTGCTGGAGTCGAGCTCGACCGACGTGAACGCGCCGGAGTACGCGCCGATCCTGGAGCTGATGAAGGCGGTGGACGAGTACATCCCGACGCCGGACCGGGCGGTGGACCAGCCGTACCTGATGCCGGTGGAGGACGTGTTCGGCATCAAGGGGCGCGGCACGGTGGTGACCGGGCGGATCGAGCGCGGCAAGGTGAAGGTCGGGCAGGAGATCGAGATCATCGGCATGTCGGAGGCCGCGCCGCGCAAGGTGGTGGTGACGGGCGTGGAGATGTTCCAGAAGACGCTGGACGAGGGGCTGGCGGGGGACAACGTCGGCTGCCTCTTGCGCGGGGTGGAGCGCACGGACATCGAGCGCGGGCAGGTGCTGGCGCAGCCGGGCAGCATCAAGCCGCACAAGAAGTTCAAGGCGGAGGTGTACGTGCTGTCGAAGGAGGAGGGGGGGCGGCACACGCCGTTCTTCCCGGGCTACCGGCCGCAGTTCTACGTGCGCACCACCGACGTGACCGGGAGCATCGGGCTGCCGGAGGGGGTGGAGATGGTGATGCCGGGGGACAACATCCAGATGGATGTCGAACTCATCACCCCCGTCGCGGTGGAGCAGGGGCTGCGCTTCGCCATCCGCGAGGGCGGCCGCACCGTCGGCGCCGGCGTCGTCACCTCCATCAACGACTAGGCGGAAGCGAAGGGATACGGGGAGGACACCATGTCTGCCACCACGACCAGGAAACCGAGCCAGAAGATTCGCATTCGCCTGAAGGCCTACGACCACAAGATCCTCGATCAGGCCGCACTCAAGATCGTCGAGACGGCGGAGAGCACCGGCGCGAAGGTCGCCGGCCCGGTGCCTCTGCCGACCCGGATCGAGCGCTACACCGTGATGCGCTCGCCGTTCGTCGACAAGGACTCGCAGGAGCACTTCGAGATGCGCACCCACAAGCGCCTCATCGACGTGCTGGAGCCGAGCCAGAAGACGATCAGCGCCCTGATGCGCCTCAATCTCCCGGCCGGCGTGGACATCGAGGTCAAGCTCTAACGGGTAGTCGTCAGGGGTCGGTCGTCAGTCGTCAGAAGTCGCGACCGATCCCTGATATTGCTCCGCTGCATGGCGGTGTACTCCGGGTGGTACTCGAAGGCGCGCTGAAGTACTGGACCTTATATGGCTTGTTGTCGATCTTACTATCTCGGTGAACTCCTCGCTCATCGGCACGCCGTAGATGAAGAGCCCGCCATACTGCTCCCAGTACTCGCGGAAGAGGCCGCCCAGGTTGTGCCCGCTCTCCGGGAAGAAGCGCTGCCCGGCGAGCGCCGCCACCGGCTTGTCGGCCGGGTGACAGCTTAGGCCCCAGATGGCCGAGCAGCACCTCGTAGTCGGTCCCGGCATTCTCCGGGTGCAACTCGAAGCGGGCGCGCTCGAAGTACTGGACCACATAGTCCTTGCCGTCGGTCTCGCTCACTTCGGTGTAGGGTTCGGTCAGCGGGTAGCCGAATTGCGCCAGGCCGCCAAAATTGTTCCAGTAGCGGAGGATCGCCCCCCCGAGCGTGTGCTGCGTCTCGGTGAAGTAGAGCAGATCCGGCCCGACGTTCGTCGGCTTGGCAACCCCATCGGTCGGCAGCCCGACCACGGTGATCGTCGGACCTTCCAGACCTTCCTGGATATACCCGCTCTGCTCGCGCACCAGCCCGAAGCGGAGCTTTTTCACGCCCTTCGTCGCGAAGGCGATGCGGCAGACCGCTTCGACGGTCTCGCCCGGATTGAGCGACGTGCCCATCCCCCAGCGGTAGGGATTCGCATTCGCCGTCCCGAACGTCGCGCTCCCCTCGACATCGGCGACAACCCGGAAGCGGCCGGGGACCTTCTTGTAGCCCTTCCCGTCGAAGGTTTCCCCCTCGGTGTAAAGCACGCCCTGGTCGAAGTAGCAGGGGGCCATCCCCGCCCCGGTATTCTTCACCTTCACGCGCACCGTGATCGGCGACCGGGTATAGACCGTCATATCCTGCCCGGTGATGCCGACGATCGAGAGCGCGATCGTCGGCGGCGGCCCGACCTGGTCGGCGACCGCCTTGCGGATCGAGGCGAGGTGCGGGTAGAAGTTGTCGCCCGGGCAACTCGTGCTCAGCACGTCGCGGTGCCCGACGACCGACTGGATCGTCTTATCCACGAAATACGACGGGTTCAGCACATCCAGGAAGCGCGCCTTGTAGCTCGCCAGTTGCACCAGCGCGGCCTCGGCGGCGGCGGTCGGCACCGGGGGAGCCGCCGGGGTCGGCGTCTTGGCCCCCGGCGACGGTGAGGCCGAGGGCGAGGTGATGGGGCCGGTGCCCCGGCGAACGCCCCGAGCAGGGCGATGCCGACGCTGCCGTAGTTGTAGCGCAAGGCGTGCCCGGCGACGACATTCTCGCCGCCGAAGCGCCCCTCGTAGACGTTGCCGTTGCGGTCGATCAGGAAATTGTAGCCGATGTCGCCCCAGCCCTGGGTGATGGCGTGGTAGTAGTAGACCGAGCGGACCGCCGCCGCCGGGTCGCCGTCGTTCGGCGTGTCGGTGTGGTGGACGATGATCTTCTCGTTGACCAGGTACTCGGGTTCCCAGATCTCCTTGCCCTTCGCGTCGAAGCGCAGCTTCTCGTCGCAGCCCCACTGCGCGCGGGCGATCACCTTCGGCATCGACGTGGCATTGTCCCAGCCCCCTGATCGCTGGTTGGCCAGGTTCGGGCCGAGGCTGCCGTCGATGTAGACGAGGCGCAGATCGGGCGGCGCGGGGACGGTGCGGCCATCGTGATCGACCACCTTGCAGCGGATGAAGCTGCTCGTCGGTAGGTGGAGGAGCTCAGCAAAGTAGCGGTCGGCGCGACCGGGGGCGCGATCAGGGTCGGGGCGATGGGTATCGGCGTGGGTGATGCGCCAGGGCTCCCAGGTGACGCCATCGGCGCTGCTGCTGATCGCAGATGCACATCGTCGCCACTCCCTGAAGCCGCCCAGTCGCGCCGAGTGCGCCGAAGGTGTGGGGCGCGGCGAATTGGTAGTGCGTGTTGGCGGCAAAGGCGGTCGGTCTCGTCAACCGACCATTCCCCGGCGCGCGTCTCCCCCTCGGTCAGCTCTGTGCGCGGCGTCGTCGTCGCGGCTGCCATGCCGAAAAGCTGCCAGAAAGGGATGGCGGCGAGCGCGAGCCCGCCGAATTGCAGCGTCTGGCGGCGGGTTATGGTGGGTCGGGTAGCGACAGGGCGGCGATCGGTCATGCGCGCGTACCTCGCCCGATGCTTCCCGGTGGCGCGGCGACGCGCGGGCAGGCGGCCGGGAGCGATCAGGGTGCTTCAGTTGAGAAACGGTGCCGGGCCCGGCGGTAAGCGCCGTGGCATTGACGTAACGCCATTCTAGGCGTCGCGGTTGCTGAACGGAAGCACCTGGCGGCGAATTCGGTACTTTTGGGCTACCGGGCGGGGGATCGGTCTGACCGGGGCGTGGCGCGGTGGCAAGCTGTGCGACAATGGCGCTCAGTCGCGGTTTGGAGATGTAGCCGGTCCCCTCGGCCGGGGACTTGTGCAGCGGGCACGATTTGCGGGGTGTTGCTTGTGCGTTCGGGCCATTGCCGCAGGGCGGGCCAAGAATTAGGCTTGTGCGAGTAACCACGCGAGCAAGGGGAGTCGTAGTCGCACGCGCTGCGGGCGCTGAGTCGCCGAAGTGGCCGCAGTTTCGGCGGCATAGCGGGATGGGTGGGGGAGGGTATGGGAGCGGATGGCGCGCTCGTCGCGGACTATGCCACCGGCGGGTTTTACGATGAGATGTTCGTGCCCCAGGCGGACGGCGAGGTCGCCCCTCGGGCACACTACCGGGCGCTGGCGGAACGGCTGGCGGAGTTGCAGGCGTCCGATCTGCGCCACGCCGGGGATCTCGCCAATCGCTCCTTCCTGCACCAGGGGATTACCTTCACGGTCTACTCAGATTCCGAGCAGGGGACCGAGCGCATCTTCCCCTTCGACCTGATCCCGCGCCTGATCCCGGCCGCCGAGTGGGCGATCATCGAGTCGGGGCTGCGGCAGCGGATCCGGGCGCTGAACCTTTTCGTCCGCGACATCTATCACGAGCAGCAGATCCTCCACGACCGGGTCGTGCCGCGTCGGCTGGTGGTGCTGGCCAGGCACTTCCGGCGCGAGATGGTCGGGATCGACGTGCCGCACGACCAGTACATCCACATCGTCGGCACCGACCTGGTGCGCGACCGCGAGGGGCGCTACCTGGTGCTGGAGGACAACCTGCGGTCGCCCAGCGGCGTCTCCTATGTGCTGGCGAATCGCACCACGATGACGCGCGTCTTCCCCGACTGGTTCGCGGACCTCGGGGTGCGGCCGGTGGACCATTACTGCGGGCAGCTGATCGAGAATCTGCGCGGGCTGTCGCCGCGCCCGCCGGGACGCGGTGGTGGCGGGCCGACGGTGGTGCTGCTGACGCCGGGGGTCTACAACTCGGCGTACTTCGAGCATGCGTTCCTGGCGCAGCAGATGGGGATCGAGCTGGTCGAGGGGCGCGACCTCTTCGTGATGGACAACCGGGTCTACTTGCGGACGACGCGCGGCCACCAGCCGGTGGATGTGATCTATCGGCGCGTGGACGACGAGTTCCTCGATCCGCTGGTCTTCCGGCCCGACAGCATCCTGGGAGTGGCAGGTCTGCTGGGGGCGGTGCGAGCGGGGAATGTGGCGCTCGCCAATGCGATCGGTACTGGGGTGGCGGATGACAAGGTAGTCTACCACTACGTCCCGGCGATCATTCGCTACTACCTCAACGAGGAGCCGATCCTCGGCAATGTGCCGACCTACCTGCCGAGCGACCCGGAGCAGCAGGAGTACATCCTGAAGCATATCGATCAGCTGGTGGTGAAGGCGGCGAACGAGAGCGGCGGCTATGGGATGCTGATCGGCCCGGCGGCGAGCGAGCGGGAGATCGCGGAGTTCCGCGCGCGGGTGATCGCCGATCCGCGCGGCTATATCGCGCAGCCGGTCGTGCCGCTGTCGCGGGCACCGTCGTTCGTGCCCGATGCGGAGGGGGATGGGGGGCGGCTGGAGGGTCGGCACATCGACCTGCGGCCCTACATCCTCAGCGGGGCGCGCGATGTGCATGTGCTGCCGGGTGGCCTGACGCGCGTGGCGCTGCGGCGCGGTTCGCTGGTGGTCAATTCGAGCCAGGGCGGGGGGAGTAAGGATACCTGGGTACTTCAGTGATGAGTAACGAGTGATGAGTAGTGAGTAACGAGGAGTAACGAAGTTCGCGAACGCCTGTGCCTGCGGGTGAATCACTCGTCACTCATCACTCGTTACTCATTACTCATCACCAAGGATGGGGCGATGCTGAGTCGGATTGCGGAGTCGCTTTACTGGATCGGGCGGTACGTGGAGCGCGCGGAGGATACGGCGCGAATCACGGATGTGAACTATCACCACACGCTGGAGATGGGGGCGCTGGCCGATGCGCCGGAGCGGCGGCGGCGGCATTGGGAGGCGCTGGTGTCGATCGTGGGGGATCGCGACCGGTTCGCGGCGCTGCACGGCGTGGCGGACGAGGAGACGGTGCCGCATTACCTGATCTTCGATGGGGCAAATCCGCACTCGGTGGTGTCGTGCATCGCGCGGGCGCGCGAGAATGCGCGGATGATGCGCCACCAGATCGCCAGCGAGATGTGGGAGATCCTGAACCGCTTCTACCTCGACCTCCAGCACAAGCGGGCGACCGGGGAGACGCCGGTGGGGGCGGAGAACGCGCACCAGTTCTACCGCTGGGTGATCGAGTTCAGCCATCTCTTCCAGGGGATCAGCGACAGCACGATGCCGCGCGAGGAGGGGTGGTACTTCCTGCAGGCAGGCAAGTTCCTGGAGCGGGCGGAGAAGACGGCCAGGGCGCTCGATGTGAAGTATCACCTGCTGGCCGCCGACGCCGGGGACGTGGCGACCGATGGTATCCCCGGAGATTGGCACCAGTGGCTGGCGGTGCTGCGCTCGCTGTCGGCGTATGAGGCGTATCACAAGAGCTACCGGAGCGCGGTTCGGCCGCGCGGGGTGATCGAGATGCTGACGCTGTCGCCGATCTTCCCGCGCTCGATCCGCTTCTCGATCGGGGAGGTGGTGGCGGCGCTGGCGCAGATCGCGGCGCACCAGACGACCGGATTCGCCACGGAGATGCAGGCGGGGCTGCCGCGCGTGGTCGGACTGGGGAGCGAGGCGGAGCGGGCGGTGGGGCGGCTGCACGGGACGCTGGCGTACCAGCGCGTCGAGGAGATCTTCGACGCGGGGCTGCGCGAGTACCTGCTCGATGTGCAGCGGCAGTGCTTCCGGATCGGGGAGCTGATCGAGGCGCAGTATTTCGCGCACCGGGCGTTGCGGGTGGAGGAGGTGCTGGCGTGAGGTATCGGATCGTCCACCGCACGGCCTATCGGTATGCCAGCGCGGTCCACGAGAGTTTTAACGAGGTGCGGTTGCAGCCGATGTCGGGGGAGGGGCAGACCTGCCTCGACTTCGACCTGTCGATCGATCCGCCCGCGACGGTGGTGGCCTTCCGCGACTACTACGGGAACGCGGTGCATGACTTCGGGGTCGCGTACCTGCACGACCATCTGGTGATCGAGGCGACGAGCGAGGTGGTCACCTTCGCGGGGGCGACGGAGCCGCTGGGCGGGCCGCGCGGCGACGAGCCGGATAGTTCGCCGCTGCTGGCGGAATTGGCGGCGGACCCGCTGGTGAACGACGACTGGGCGGAGTTCCTGAGCCCGAGCGAGTACGTGGCGCTGGAGGGCGCGTCGGGGGAGTTGGCGCGGGCGATCCTGACGGAGGAGCCGGGGGCGACGGCGTATGGCTTCCTGATGCGGGCGTGCGAGTATATTCGGGGGCATTTTACCTACCAGGTGGGGGCGACGAATGTGCGCTCGACGGTGGCGGAGCTGATCGCGGGGGGGAGCGGGGTCTGCCAGGACTATGCGCACCTGCTGATCGCGCTCTGCCGCCACGCGGGGGTGCCGGCGCGATATGTGAGCGGCTACCTGGGCGGGGTGGCGCAGAGCGGGGCGTCACGCCTGGACGGAGGCGTTCGTGCCGCCCTATGGCTGGCTGGGGGTGGACCCGACGCTGGGGACGCTGCACCGGGCGGCATGTGCAGGTGGCGGTGGGGCGAGATTACGCCGATGTGCCGCCGCTGCGCGGACCTACCGGGGGGCGGCGAGGCAGCGCTGGAGGTGACGGTGCGCGGCCGGATCCTGCCCGATGAGCAAGTGGCGGCGGCGACGCGCGCTCGGGGAGCGCGGGCGCGGGCGGCTGATCCAGTACCAGACGCTGGGGGCGGCGGCCCAGTTGCAGCGGCTGGGGGCGATGACGCAGACGCTGGGCACGATGACGCAGACGCTCGGGGTGCTGCCAGGCGAGTTCTTCGGGATGCCGCACCAGTCGGACGAGGCGGAGGTGCCGGGGAGCGGCAGCCGCAGCAGCAGCAGCAGGTGGGGGGAGTCGTGAGTCGTGGGTCGTGAGTCGTGAGAGGGGACGAGGGGACGCGGGTAACGAGTAACGAGTAACGAGTAACGAGTAACGAAGGAGGGACGGATGCTGCGCTGCGCTCAGATGAGCGGAGCGCAGACGCCCTCCTGGCGGGCTGTTATGGGCGGAGTAGGCGGCGGATGCGGGGGGCGAGGTAGGCCCAGTGGGCCGGATCGAGAACCGATGGGGGAGAATCGGGTTTTGGGATCTATCGGGTGCCAGGCTGCGCTGCGCAGGTAGGCTTCGGCGCGGAGATCGACCTGTAAGGATGGCGGGGATGTGGCTCGCCGGTTCGACGAGAGGAGAAGAGGGCGTAGGTGGCCTGTTGCTGGTGGGCGGGGACGCGCATGCGCGCACGATGCGGACGGTGACGCCGGTTTCTTCGTAGACCTCGCGGACGGCGGCTGCGGCAGAAGGTTTCGCCTGCTTCCCCGGCCGCCGCCGGGTAGGACCCAGTAGTGCCGTTGGGTGTAGGGGTCGAAGTGTTCGACCAGCAATAGTTGGCCCTGCGAGACGCAGAGGGCGCGGCTGCCGGGGGTGCGGCGAGGACGGGTCACCTGGCTTCCTCGTCGGGGTGGTGGTGGATGGTGGTCGGTGAACCGCCCTGCACCAGGCGTGTTCGTCGGGTGGCGATGGGTGGATCATCTGTTCTCGCGGAGGGGGTGGGGGTGGGCGGGGGCGCGGTTGGCGTGGGCGTGGGTGCGGGGGTGGGGGTGATGGTGGGGAGTGCGGGGGTGGCTGGGCGGTCGATCTGGACGCGCACGGTGGTGGCGGGGTCGTAGCCCGGAGGTCGCTGGGGACGGTGATGCGCGGGGCGAGAGTAGGTGCCGACGGTGTAGCCGCGCAGGTCGAGTTCGGCCTTGATGTCGTCGCTGCGGAGCTGGCTGAGGCGCTCGCGCGAGCCGCTGAGGACGACGACGATCTCCTGCGGGTTGACGGTCGCGCGGAGGCCGGTGTCGGTGAGCGTGGTGACGCGGACGCTGACCTGCTGGCGCTGTTGCTCGGCTTCGATGGTGACTTCGACGTTGATCGGGGTGGTCTCGACCAACCGGGTACCCGACGGGGAGCTGGAGGCTGACATCGAAGACGGAGAAGGTCTCGCGTCGGCCGCTGAGGTCGATCGGCGTGGTGGAGACGACGATCAGTTGCGAGGAGATCGGCCGGGCCGTCCACGGTGACCGAGGGGGGGCTGACGCGGGTGTTGCTGACGCGGAAGCCCGCCGGGGGATCGCCGGTGATGTTGGGCACGATGCTGACGGTGCGGCCGACGCGCTGGACGGTGACGGTGGCGGTGACGCTGTTCGGGGTGATGGTGACGCCGGCGACGCGGGTGCCGTTGGCGTCGCGCGCCTCGGGGGTGAACTGGGCTTCGAAGTTCTCGCGCCGGTCGCCCAGGCCGACCGGTAGGGCCACCCTGGCGATGCGGTCAACCTGCGTGGAGGGGCCGCGCACTTCGACCTGGCGGGTCTGGATGT
The DNA here is from genome assembly GCA_046328475.1 of Chloroflexia bacterium. GTDB lineage: Bacteria > Chloroflexota > Chloroflexia > Thermomicrobiales > CADCWN01 > CADCWN01. The sequence goes on from JAXLWN010000012.1 coordinate 49,146, forward strand.
CGACGTTGCCGATGCTGTAGGGCGGCACGGCGGAGCCGGGATCGACTTCGAGTTGGAAGGTCTTGGTGACGAGGCGGTCCAGGGTGATGGTGACGCGCTCGGGGGCGTTGGAGGTGACGCGGACCCCGCGCGGCAGTTGTTCAGGTTGGCGTTGACATCGACCTGGTATTGCCCAGCTCCTTGATCTCGCTCAGGTTGATGGTCGGCCGGATGGTGCTGGTGGTCACGACGGCGAAGGCCAAATTCGGGGCCGCGCAGGACGACGGTGGCGGTCGGCAGGGTGCTTTCGTCCTGGATGACGAGGTCGGCGGCGCGGCCTTGCACGGTGATCGGCTGGTTCGGGAAGTTGCGATCCACCTCGGGATCGTCGAGATTAGTGACCCAGAGGAGGAAGGCGAGGAAAAGCGAGAAGAGGATGCGCGAGCGGACATAGGCACCGAGGACTTTGCGTAGGTTGCGGATGCGTTCGATGGCCACCGTAACTTCGGAAGGATCGGAACCGGCCGACGAGGCTGCCGTTGGTGTGCGGCGTCTCGTAGACGACGAGATCGACCAGATCTTGTCGCAGGTGTTCGCTGCTCAGATCGCGCTCGATCTTGCCATCGTGCGTGATGAAGATGCCCCAGCTCTGCTCGGAGACGATCACGGCGACGGCGTCCGATTCCTCGCTGATGCCGAGCGCGGCGCAGTGGCGGGTGCCGAATTGGCCCGGCAATTCTTCTTCGGACAGGGGCATGATGCAGCGGGCGGCGACGATGCGGTCGCCGCGGACGATCACGGCCCCGTCGTGGAGGGGCGAGTTCTTGAAGAAGATATTAATCAGGGAGCTGGCGGGTAGACGAGGCTTCGAGGACGACCCCCTTGTCCACGTAGTCGTCCAGCCGGTCTCGCGCTCGATGACGATCAGGGCGCCGATGCGCTGGCGGCCGAGCGCCGAGACGGCGTTGACGATCTCGTCGATGGCGGTGAGGCCGGGGTGGGGGTGGTCGGTGGTGACGAAGGGGAGGTTGAGGCGTGAGCCGGTGTAGCCCAACCCCGAGTTGTTCCAGGGCGCGGCGCAGCTCGGGCTGGGAGGTGATCGGGATGGCGAGGAGGAGGGCGGGGAGGGGCGCGGAGCGAGCGGAGAGGCGGGGAGGGGCAGGATGGTGCTGATGACGACGAGCAGGGCGATCAGAATGAGCGCCCCGCGAATCAGCGAGACGGCCCGCGTGCCTTGCGCGATCGTCAGCAGCCAGAAAAAGATGGCGGCGACAACCAGGATATCGAGCGCGGCGGCCCCATCCAGCCGGGTGGCCAACCAGAAAAGTTCAGGCATGCGACTCCCTTGCGCCGGTGAGCCAGGAGAGGCGGACCCGTTCTGGTTATTCTACCACCCAATGGATTGCGGATTGTGGATTTCAGATTGCGGATTGACGAAGTATTGGGAAAGCCGGTGGCTCTCTCCGTACTTATTCCGCAATCCGCAATCCGCAATCCGCAATGGTCACGCCTTCTGCTCGCGGGCCAGCATGGCCATGGCGGTCTGCTTGGCCTTGGCGATCGGGTCGTCGGGGGTGAGGCGGACGAGGCGGCGGTAGACGCGCTCGGCCTGGGCGTACTCGCCGACGGAGGCCAGGGCCTCGCCGAGGAGGCTGTAGGACTCGACGTCGCGCGGGTCGAGGACGATGACCTGGTGGAGCGCGGCGATCGTCTCCTGCACGCGACGCTGGTCCCAGAAGCGGCGGGCGATCGAGCGCTGCTGGTCGGCGGCTTCCTTCTGCTTGCCGCCTTGCAGGAGGCAGTTGATGTAGGCCTGGCGGAGGGTGACGTTGTCCGGGGCGAGTTCGAGCACGCGGTCGTAGAGCGCGAGGCCGCGGTCGTGCTGGCCGATCATCCAGGCGGTGTCGGCGGCCTGGCGCAGCGCCTCGGCGGCGTCGTCGGGGCGACCGGCGCGGACGTGGATGGCGGCGATGGCGTCGAGTTCGAGCAGCGCCTCGTCGGGGCAGCCGCGCTTGAGGTAGCGCTCGACGAGGTGGGCCTTGACGGTCAGGTTCTCGCCCGCCAGCGCGGACATCTGGTGCAGCGTCTCGATCATGGCGTCGAGGCGGCCGACGTTGAGCTGCGCGGTGGAGAGGGCGTCGAGCTCGTCGAGCGCCTGGCCGAGGCGGCCGGCCTCGTGGTAGAGCTGGGCCAGGCGGCGGCGGATGGTCGCGTCGTCGGGGAGGTCGGCCTTGGCCGCTTCGAGGACGATGATCGCGTTGTCCTGCTTGCCCGCGCGGATCAGGCTCTCGGCGGTGGCGACGTGGAGCGTGCCGACCGAGATCGGTTCGCCGAAGAGGCGGGTGTTCTCGATGAAGGTGCGGACGCGCTCGTCGCGCATCAGCTCGGCGGCGTGCTGGAGCCACTGGCGCTCGGCGGGGCCGTCGTTGAGGGCGGCGTAGGCTTGCTTGAGGCCGTAGGCGATCGAGAAGCGGACGGCGGGCTTCATCGCCTGGGTGCCGATGTTGGCCTGGCGCAATTCCTCCAGGAAGGCAACGGCGCGACGCGGCGAGCCGCAGGTGAGGGCGAGCAGCCCGGCGGCGACCTGGAGGTTGGCGCGGCGAGCCGGATCGACGCTGGCGATGGTGGAGGCGTAGAGATCGAGGCATTCGTCGCGCTCGGCGGCGCTGCGCGTGCGCAGGGTCGCGGCGAGCGTTTCCAGCGACGGCCAGTGGACCGTGTTCTCGATCAGGGTGAGGGCGATGTTGGCCCCGGAGACGGCGATGATGTCGTTGCGGTCGCGCCGCAGCAGCGCCTGGCAATGGGCCAGGGCGCGGTGGGCGTTCCCGGCGCGCAGGTGGAGGCGCGCGGTCAGGCGCATCGCGGTCGGGTGGTCGGGCGAGTAGCGGATCAGCTTCTCGGCGTATTCGAGCGCGATGTCGTCGGCACCCTGGCGCTCGGCTTCTTCGACCAGGGCGCGCACATCTTCGCTGAGGTCGGCCCCTTCGCCCGGGGCGCGGGCGAAGTAGAGGTCGGCCATGGTGATGCGGGCCTTGAGGTTGGTGGGATCGATGGCCCCGAGCAGGCGGTGGATGAGCAGCGCTTCGTTTTCCTGGCCGAGCCGGGCGTAGAGGTCGATCAGGCGCTCGCACTTCGCGGTTGCCTCGATGATGCGCCCCTGGCGGGCGTAGGCTTCGGCGAGGCGGAGGTGGACCGGCAAATACTGGTGGTCGAGCGCGATCACCTGGTTGCAGTCGTCGATGACGGCGTCGAAATGGCCGGCCGTGAAATCTTCGGCCGAGCGGGAGAGGAGCAGGCGGATCTCGGCGGGCAGGCCGCTTTCGCCCGGCAGGGGCGCGGTGACTTTGATGTTGACGGGGCGGCGCGCGAACTGCGGGGTCATGGTGCGCGTGCCGAACGTCTCGTCGGTCGGGAGGATGTCCTCCAGTCGCCGGGTGGTGGTGAGGCGGTTCAGCAGGCCGCTGCCGACGCCCTGGCGCGTGCCGACGGCGGTGGGGTCGAGCTGGCCGGTGAGGCGGCGCTGGTTGGCGCGCAGCCGCCCGGTGGTGGAGCCGCGATTGGGCTGGCGCTGCACGACCTGCTCGACCATGCGGGCACCACCCTCGGTGACGAGCGGCGTGCCTTCGTCGGCGGGGGCGGCGTCGTGGCGATCGGCCGCGCCGTTGACCTGCGGCCCGGAACTGCTCTTGGGGAGGAGCGGGCGGGAGGGTGGGGTGCGGCCGTGGGAGGCGAGGAAGTCGTTGAGCGTCTTGGTCAGGGCCTCGGAGCGTTCGTGGTCGTCGAGCGAGGTGAAGGTGTCGATGGCGACCTGGAGGACGTGGCTGACTTCGCTGACCTGCTCGGCGGGGATGCGGTCGAGCGCGAGGCGGCTGACGGCGCGGTCGAAATGCTCGGCGGCGGCGACGAGGTTGCCGAGCGCGAGCTGGCATTCGCCGCTGGCGTAGTGGGCGGAGGCGCTGTATTCGGGCGAGTCGAGGCAGCGCTGCAGCAAGGTGAGGGCGTCTTCGTAGAGGAGTTGCTGCTTATAGAGGATGGCGAGGTTGTAGCAGACTTCGACGGTGGCGAAGCCGGCGAGCAGGGCCTCTTCGTAACAACTGACGGCACCGTCAAGATCGCCGCTGTCTTCCAGCCGCCCGGCCCGCTCGATGATCTGGCTCAGTTGGCTCTCATTGACGCTCACGGTAGGAGTCGTCGCCTCCACTTTGGCGATCATGCATTGCTCCCGCTTTGAAGCCCAGGACCACCTGGCGGATGTTGTGGCGCTGGTCTGTGCGGCGCGATCACGATACGCCCGCTCGCTGCGCCGCGTTACTGCTCTTTGAGTATAGGGAAGGTCGGCCAGAGGGACAATACGGGAGCATAGTACTTTTGCCTAGTACGGCGGCAGTATTTCGTCTCAGGCGGGGTGGGGGGACGGGGAGAGGAGTGTGGAGAGTGGAGAGAGGAGAGAAGAGAGAGGAGAGACGAGAGACGGAGAAGAGAGACGGAAGACCGCAGAGACGCAGAGACGAAGAGCACGACACAGAGAACGACGAGAGAGGACGGAGTAAACCACAGAGGACACAGAGGGCACAGAGACGAGGGGATGGGGCTTTGGGTAGGTAAAGTGACATAATCATTGGTTGTGATGGTTGTGGATGATGGTGGCTATACGGGCGGCGTTTTCGGCGGGGCTGGCGGTGCCGTGGAGGGTGAGGTGGTAGGGGTGGGGAGTGGTTGCGAGGTGTTGGTGGGCGGCTTCGAGGTGGGGCCAGCGGGCGGCGATGTTGGTGCGCCAGGTGGCGTCGCGGGCGACGATGCGGGCGCGGCGGATGGGTTCGGGGGCGGTGAGGAGGATGCGGAGGTCGGCGTGGGGATGGGGGTGGATAGCGTCGAGGATGGCGATGGGGCGGAGTGTGAGGGGTCGGCCGCCGGTGGTTGAGCGGCGTTGGGAAGGTGGCGAAGTCGAAGTCGGGGGTGGTGGTGGCGGTGTCGTCGGGGAGGGCGAGGATTTGGGCGAGGAGGGGCCAGTCGTAGGCGAGGGGGGCGGGTGGGGGCGCGGGGAGGAGGTAGTAGTCGGTGGGGATGCGGACGGCGCGGGTGGGGCCGAGGTGGGCGACGAGGGTTTCCAGCGAGGGTGGATTTGCCGGTGCCGGAGGGGCCGCAGATGGTGATGATGGTGCGCATGGGGCTCCGAGTGCTGAGTGCTGAGTGCTGAGTGCTGAGTGGAGTCGGGCAGTCGGATAGTCGGATAGTCGGGTAGTGGGGACGGACCTCACCCCGCCGCTCTGCGGAGCGGCACCCCCCTCCCGCGGAGAGGGGAGCGCTGACCGGGGTGAGTGGGGATTGCGGCGCAGTTTGCCAAGCGTCGGTGCTGACCTCTCTCCGCCGCCTGCGGGCGGCGCGATCCTCCCCTGCGTGGGGAGGGTATGGGGGTGGGGGGGATGCGGGTGGCGATGGTGTGATGTCTATCTGCGCCGTTCGCTCGTTCGCCCGCTCTCCTGTTCTCCTGTTCGATCAGTGGGGACGCAGGGGGCGGTTGGGCGTGCGGCGAGGCGGCATGGGGACGGGGAGGGTTTGGCCGGTTTCGCGATTGCGGCGGCGGTAGTCGGGGGCGTCGATGACGACGTCCTGGCAGAGGCCGTGGTCGAGAAGGCGGGAGACGATGCGCTCGTCGATCTGGGTGAAGTCCTGGTTGGTGGTGACGACGGTGGCGAGGCGCTCGTTGTAGCGGTGGTTGAAGACCTGGAAGAGCTTTTCCTTGGCCCAGGGGGTGGCGTTCTCGGTGCCGAGATCGTCGAGGATGAGCAGGGGGACGTCGCGGACGTCCTGGAAGCGCTGGTCGTAGGTGACGCCGGCCGTGTTGGCGGGGTTGAAGGTGGCGCGCAGGTGGTCGAGGAGGTCGGGGACGACGGTGAAGAGGGTGCGCCCGCCCTGGTGCTTGATGTAGTGGTTGGCGATGGCGGCGGCGAGGTGGGTTTTGCCGGTGCCGACGCGGCCCATCAGGAAGAGCCACGGTTTGCCGTAGCGATAGGGGTCGGCGGCGAATTCGAGCGCGATCTGGAGGGCGTTCGACACATCGCGGTTGATGCCGGGGTCGAAGTTCTCGAAGGATTTGTCCTCGAAGGCGGCGAGGTTGCTGATGCGCAGCAGCTCTTCGTGCCGCCGATCCTCCTGCTCGCGCAGGCGGCATTCGCAGGGGACGAGTCGCCCGAAGTTGGGGTCGGTGATCGGCACGTCGAGGCGGAGGTAGCCCGCGCCCTTGCAGATGGGGCAGGTGTCCTCGGGCTCACGAGGGGGAGGTGGTGCGCCAGCGCCGGTACCTTTCGGGATCGAATGAGCCAGTTCCTTGAGAACGTCCCCGATGCTCCGCATGTCCATCACCTCGCCCGTCGGTGGCCCATTTTTCCAGAATCGCCCGGATGTAGCGCCAGTTGCGTTTATTGTAGCTGACCGCCTCGGTGAAGGCGTCTTCGATCCAGTCGAGCGGGTAGCGTTCGGTCGCTTCGATCAACTGGTCGGCGATGATCGGCGTCAGCAGGCCGACGTTTTGCTCGTAGAGCCGGAAGACGTTGGGCCGCTCGGGGACGATCTCCGGGGCGGGCTCGTCGTCGTGCCGGATCGGCGGGGGCGGCGGCACGAGGCCGCGCGCCATCTTCGCCAGCGCCTCGCGGTTGCGGGGGGTGTTGAGCAGATACCAGAGTTCCTGGTGTCCGTTCACCTCCTCTCCCGTTGGTAACGCGGCGAAGCGGAGGGTTGTTCCTCGGCTGACGGTGAGTTCGAGGCCGCGCGCGATACTTTCGTCCGGTTCCTTGGGGGAGCCGAGGCGCTTGAGGCTTAACCGCAGCGGGGCGTGGCGGTAGATGGTCTCCGAGGCGAGGGGTGCGTCGTAGCCGCCCGCTTCGGCGAGGAGATCGAAGAAGCAGAGGGTCACTTTCAGTTCGGCGACCTCGGTGATCTGCGGCAACACCTCCGCGACGAAGACGCGTGGGATGGAGAGGGAGGGTTCTTCGGATGTGAGAAAGCCGCCGAAGCGTCGGGTCACGGGGTGCTCCAAAGTTGCAGGTTGGCAGGTTACAGGTTGCAAGTTAGGGGAACGTGGAACTTGCCAACCTGCAACCTGCAACATCAGGTCAGATATCGGACTCGCGGTAGAGTTCGAGGTCGGCGAAGCGGGTGGTTTTCTCGAAGAAGCGGAGGTTGACGACGCCGAGGGGGCCGTTGCGGTGCTTGGCGATGTGGAGTTCGGCGAGGCCCTTCTTCTCGGTCTCGGGGTCGTAGAGTTCCTCGCGGTAGATGAACATGACCATGTCGGCGTCCTGCTCGATGGAGCCCGATTCGCGCAGGTCGGAGAGCATCGGGATGTGGGAGGAGCGCGATTCGACGCTGCGGGAGAGCTGGGCCATGGAGAGGACGGGGACGTTCAGCTCGCGGGCGAGGCCCTTGAGGCCGCGCGAGATCTCGGAGACTTCCTGCACGCGGTTGTCGCCGCGCTTGGAGCCGGACATCAGCTGGAGGTAGTCGATCTGGACGAAGTCGAGGCCGCGCTCGGCCTGGAGGCGGCGGGCCTTGGAGCGGAGTTCCATGATGCCGATGCCGGGGGTGTCGTCGATGTAGATCTGCAACTCGGCGAGCTTGCCGAAGGCGCGGGAGATGCTCTCCCACTCCTCGTCGTTGATGTGGCCGAGGCGCAGGCGGTGGGAGTCGATGCCGGTTTCCATCGAGAGGAGGCGCTGGACGAGCTGCTCGGCGGGCATCTCCAGGTTGAACATGGCGACGACCTTGCCGCGCTGGGCGGCGGCGTGGGCGAGGCCGAGGGACAGGCTCGTCTTCCCAACGCCGGGGCGGGCGGCGAGGATGATCAGGTCGCTGTTCTGGAAGCCGCCGGTGAGCTGGTCGAGGTCGGTGAAGCCGGTGGGGACGCCGACGACCTCGCCGCGATGCTGCTGGAGGAAGTCGAGCTTGTCGAAATAGGCTTCGAGTACCTGGGCGATCGAGACGAAGTCGCGCCCGCGCCGATCCTGGGCGACCTCGTGCATGACGCGCTGGGCGGAGTCGAGGGCTTCGTCGATTTCGAGGCGCTCGTTGTAGCCGATGTTGACGATCTGGGTGCCGGCGGTGATGATGCGGCGCAGGAGGGAGGTGCGCTCGACGACCTGGCCGTAGTATTCGACGTGGACGGCGGTGGGGACGCCACCGGCGAGCGCGGCGAGCGCGGCGTAGCCGCCGACGTTCTGCAATTCCTCGCGCCGGTCGAGTTCGGCGGCGACGGTCATGATGTCGGCGGGTTCGCGGCGGTTGTAGAGGTCGAGGATGGCGCGGTAGATCGCGGCGTGGGTGCCGCGATAGAAGTCTTCCGCGCGGAGGGTGGACGCGACCTGGATGATCGCGTCGCGTTCCAGCAGCAGCGCCCCGAGGACCGATTCTTCCGCCTCCAGGTTATGGGGAGGCAGTTTCTCGATAACCTGCACGTCCATCCCTCACTCGGTCGGAGACCGAGTGGGTCCGATGGGGGGCGCTGCCGCTGGCGGGGGAACGCGATGTTCGCCCGCTGCTTAGGCGTCCTGCTCGGCCTCGGTCTCGGTCTCGGTCGCGGCGTCTTCGGTTTCGGTGGCCTCGCCCTCAGTCTCGGCGGAGGCTTCCTGCTCCGGTGTACCCTCGGCGACGACGACGGCGGTGATCTGCGGCTTCAGGCGCCCGACGAGGTTGACGGTGACGGTGTGGTCCCCGACCTCGTGGATGCCGCCCGGCACCTCGATCTTGCGGCGGTCGATCTCCTCACCGAGCTCCTGCGAGAGCCGCTCGGCGATCTCGGCGTTGGTGACCGAGCCGTAGAGGCGACCGGTCTCGCCGGCGCGGGCGGTGAAGGTGAGGCGCATGCCGCTGATGCGGTCGGCGAGCGACTGCATCGCGACTTCCTGCTTGGCGATCTTGCGCTGCTCGGCGGCCTGGCGCTCCTGCACCTGCTTGACCATGCCGGTGGTCGCGACGACCGCCAGCTTCTTGGGGATCAGATAGTTGCGCGCGTAGCCCGGCTTGACCTCTTGCAGGGTACCGGCGTCGCCCAACTTGTCGACGTCCTGGGTCAGGATGATCTTCATGGTGGGTCGTTTCCTCTCCTCGGCGGGTTCGAAGGTTCGAAGGTTCGAAGGTTCGAAGGTTCGAAGGTTCGCACCTTGAACTTGGAACGCTCGCGACTTGAACCGTGGTGTGCCCGCACCTCCAATAGTGAGACCTCTGTCGTCCGATGCCAGTGGCGCACGGATCGGCTGGCGGCAACGGGTGCTGCCAGGTGCCGGGTGCGGTGCGCGCGATGGGGTTCGACATTGGCGGTGTACGAACACCGTGGCATCGTCAGTGTACTATAGCGATGATCGAGGGTTTTGGCAAGGTTACGTACAGGGGATTTTGAGACGAGGGCGGTGAAATAGTGTGTGTTTGTGCGTTTGTGCGTTCGTATGTTGGTTTGAAGGCGGTGCCGAAGGTGGGGATCGGGCCTGGGTGCGGTTTGACAGTGGGGGTGGGGGCTGTTAGGCTTGGGGATAAGTGAAGATGCGCGGTGGAGGCGTTCGCGGCGGGATGCGTCGCGGGCGTTGAGCAGGGGAAGTCCGGTGCGAAGCCGGCGCTGTCCCGCAACTGTGAGCGGTGGGGTGTCAAGGGTCTGAACCCGCCGCGAAGCCAGAATACCTGCCTCCATCGTTTGCGCTGCGGACCGTCGAGCGAACGGGCGTTGGCAGCAGGGCAGGTGGGTTGTCCACCCGCAATGCGCTCCCTCCGTCCCCCCTGACGGGGGGATTTTTTGTTGGGTGCGAGGATGCGGATCTGGCGTGCCCCCTCGCCGCTGTCGGGCCGGTGCGCTGGCGCGATAGGCGTTTTGGTGCGAGGGAGGAGCGAGGGATGAAGTCGGAAGTCGGAAGTCGGAAGTCGGAAGCGCGGGGGGGCGCGGCGGTTGTTTCGCGGGCGGTTGAAACCGCGCCTGGGGGTGGCTGCGGTCGCCACGAAACCGGCCTGCGCCGGCTAGGAGCCGCATACCGTGTGAGTCAGTGGCGGATGCGGGTGCAGGTGCTGGCGCTGGTGGCGTTTCTGGTGGCGTGCGGCGGGGCTGCGCCGACGGCGACGACGCAGTTGCCGCAGGCTTCGGCGACGGCGGCGCGGGCGTCGAGCGCGCCTTCGGCGGCGAGTGGTTCAGCGGCGGCGAGTGTGGCCCCGGCGGGGAGTGCCGCGCCAGGGGCGACTCCGACGCGGGCGGCGGCTCCGGCGACGCCTGCGGTGGCGGGGACGCCGGGGGCGACGGTGTATCCGCTGACGATCGCGGATGACGCGGGGCGCAGCGTGACGGTGCCGAAGCGGCCGGTGCGGATCGTGTCGCTGGCACCGAGCAACACCGAGATTCTGTACGCGCTGGGGCTGGCCGACCGGGTGGTGGGGGTGGACCAGTTCTCGAACTATCCGCCCGAGGCGCAGAGCAAGCCGAAGATCGGGTCGTATTCGGCGGCGAATTTGGAGCAGGTGGTGGCGCGCGAGCCGGACCTGATCCTGGCGTCGGGGATCACGCGGCCGGATGTGCTGAATGCGCTGTCGGCGCAGGGGCTGCCGGTGGTGGTGCTGAATCCGAGCAATCTGACCGGCGTGCTGGCGAATGTCACGCTGGTGGGTCGGGTGACCGATGTGGGCGCGGGTGCCGGGCAGCTGCGGGCGGGCCTGGAGGCGCGGATCGCGGCGGTGGCGGAGAAGCTGAAGGGGACGAACACGAAGCCGCGCGCCTTCGTGGAGCTCGATCCGATGCAGTTCTTCTCGGTGGGGCCGAAGTCCTTCGTGGATGACCTGATCACCCGTGCGGGCGGCGTGAACATCGCGGCCGATACGGGGACGCCCTACCCGCAGCTGAGCCAGGAGCAGATTCTGGGCAAAGACCCGGAGGTGATCCTGCTGGCCGATGGGAGCCAGGGGGTGACGCCGGCGTCGGTGCAGGGGCGCGCTGGCTGGGGCAATGTAAGCGCGGTGAAGTCGGGGCGGATCGTGGTGCTGGATGAGGATGTCTTCCTGCGCTCGGGGCCGCGCTCGGTGGATGCGCTGGAGATGCTGCTGCGGTATCTGCACCCGGAGTTGTTCCGGTAAGTGCTGAGTGCTGAGTGCTGAGTGCCGAGTGCCGAGTGCCGGTGCCGAGGTGGGGTAACGTGAGGGCGACGTGGCGTTCCGAGAAGCGGGTGGGGGTGGTGGGAGTCGCCGACTCCGACGCGGGCAGCGTCCTGCTTCATACTCGGCACTCGGCACTCGGCACTCCGCATTGCTCCTGCTGGCGCTGGCGCTCGTCGTGGTGGTGCTGGGGGCGGCGGCGTGGGGGTCGGTGCGGATCCCGCTGGGGACGATCGTGCGGATGGTGGCGCTGCGGCTGCCTGCCGGGGGCGGGCGCGGCGGATTGGTAAACGTCGTGAGGTCGATCATTTCACGATCCGGCTGCCGCGCGTGATCTGGCCGGGGTGGTCGGGGCGTCGCTGGCGGTCTCGGGCGCGACGTATCAGGGGTTGTTCCGCAATCCGCTGGCCGATCCGTTCCTGCTGGGGGTGGCGGCGGGGGCGGCGCTGGGGGCGACGGCGTCGATTGTCTTCAAACGCCTGCGCGCTTCTATGCGCTGGGGGCGACGCAGTGGAGCGCGTTCGCGGGGGCGATGATCGCGGTGGTGCTGGTGTCGGCGCTGGCGCGGTTCGGGGAGACGACGCCGCTGACGGCGCTGCTGCTGGCGGGGGTGGCGATCAGCGCGCTGGCATCGGCGATCACTTCCTTCCTGATGTACTGGTATGGCGATAAGCTGATGGCCATCTACGGCTGGATGATGGGCGGCCTGACGGCGGGGTCGTGGGGGCAGGTTGAGCAGGTCGCGCCGTACCTGGCGATCGGATCGCTGATCCTGCTGCCGTCGGCGCGGCTGCTGAATGCGCTGCAACTGGGCGAGGAGGGGGCGCTGGCGCTCGGAATCGACGTGGAGCGACTGAAGCTGGTGCTGGTGGTGGTGGCGACGATGGTGACGGCGGCGGCGGTGTCGGTCAGCGGGCTGATCGGCTTCGTGGGGCTGATCGTGCCGCACATCGCGCGGCTGCTGTGGGGGCGGATCACCGGCGGTTGCTGCCCTGTTCGCTGCTGCTGGGGGCGATCTTCCTGATCGTGGCCGATGGGCTGGCGCGGACGATGCTCGCGCCGGGGGAGGTGCCGGTGGGGGTGCTGACGGCGTTGTGCGGGGCACCGTTCTTCCTGTATCTGTTGCGGCGAAGTAAAGCGGGGTGATTGCGGATTGCGGATTGCGGATTGCGGATTAGGGACTGAGACGATTGTCGCCGTGCGGGGAGCTGCGGTTCGCTTTTGGCGGGCGGGCGGTGTTGCGCGGCGTCGATGTGACGATCGCGTCGGGCGAGTTGGTGGGGTTGCTGGGGCCGAATGGGTCGGGGAAGAGCACGCTGCTGCGGCTGATCGGGGGGACGCTGCGCGGGGGGCGGGGGAGGTTGCGGTTGCGGGCTTGAGGCCGGGGCGGGCGACGCGGCGGGCGCTGGCGCGGCGGGTGGCGAGCGTGGCGCAGACGCCGACGCTGCCGGAGGCGTTCACGGTGGCCGACCTGGTGCTGCTGGGGCGGACGCCGCACCTGGGGCTGCTGCAAGGGGAGCGCGAGCGGGATTATGCCGCCGCGCGGCGGGCGCTGATCGCGGCGGGGTGTCTCGACCTGGCGGGGCGGCCGGTGGGGGAGTTGTCGGGGGGAGCGGCAGCGGGCGTCGCTGGCGCGGGCGCTGGCGCAGGAGCCGGAGTTGTTGTTGCTCGATGAGCCGACGGCGCACCTCGATCCGGGCGTGGGGCGAAGATCCTGGCGACGCTGGGGCGGCTGAACCGTGAGGAAGGGCTGACGGTGCTGGCGGCGCTGCACGACGTGAACCTGGCCGCCGCTGTTTGTCCGCGCCTGCTGCTGCTGCACGAGGGGCGAATTATCGCCGATGGGCCGCCGGGGGAGGTGATCACGTCGGTGTTGTTGCGGCGGGCCTATGGAGGTATGATGCGCAGGTGATTCCGCACCCGCAGACGGGGCTGCCGGTGGCGTTGCCGAGTTATCATGGCGTAGTGGTCGGTAGTCGGTAGTCGGTAGTCAGAAATGATGTCGCTGATTGTGGCGCTGGGGTTTTTGACGGCGTTGCCGGTGCCGCGTGGGGAGGGGCGGCCGGAGGCGTTGGCGCGGTCGCTGGGGTTTTCCCGGTGGCGGGGGGATTATCGGCGGGTTGTTGGTGGGGCTTGATTTTGGGCTGGGGTTGGTGCTGCCGGTGGGGGTGCGCTCGACGATCCTGCTGATGGCGCTGATGGCGATCACGCGCGGCGCTGCATTCGATGGGTTGATGGATATCTGCGACGGGCTGTTCGGTGGGTTCACGCCGGAACGGCGGCTAGCGATCATGCGCGATAGCCGGGTGGGGGCGTTCGGGGTGTTGGGGGCGGCGGCGGATTTGCTGCTGCGCTATGCGGCGCTGTCGTCGCTGGATGGCTATGCGCGAGTGGTGGGGTTGCTGCTGCCGCCGATTGTGGGGCGGTGGGCGATGGTCTGGGCGACGGTGGCGTATCCGTATGGTCGGAGCGAGGGGCTAGGCAAGGCATTCAAGGAGCGGGCGGGGTGGCGCGAGGTGGCGCTGGCGACGGTGGGAGCGGTGGTGCTCGGGGCGGCGGGGTGGTGGCCGTGGGGGGCGATGGGGGTCGTCGTGGGATGGCTGGTGGCGGTGGCGGTGGCGCGGTTCATGTTGGGGCGGTTGCCGGGGCTGACGGGGGATTGTTACGGGGCGATCAATGTGGGGTGGTGGAGGGGGTGGTGCTGGTTGGGGTGGTGGGGGTGTTGTGGGGACGGTGGAGCGTGAGGGCGGTGAGGGGCGTGAGGGCGTGGGGGCGTGGGGGCACCGGGACTGAAGTCGGCGCAGGGCGCTCACGCGCCGCAAGTCCGCCTGCGCGGACTGGGGTGCTGAAGGCAAGGCGATGGCGGGTGGCAATCCTCGATAGTTGAGGTGCTGCTGTTGCCGTTGGCGGTGGCGTGGGATGGGGTGGTAGGGGAGCCGCCGGGGGCGGGTGCATCCGGTGGTGTGGATGGGGAGGGTGGTGCGGGCGGGGGAGCGGGGTGCGCCGAGGAGGCGGGGGCGTGCGGATTTGTCTCTGGGGTGGGGTTGGCGGTGGGGCCGCCGGTGGTCCTATGGGTGGGTGATCGGGCGGGCGTGGCGTTGGGTGGGCGCTGGCCGCTGGTGGCGCTGGCGGTTGGGGTGCCGTTATTGAAGTCGATGTTCGCGATTCGGATGTTGCGCGAGGCGGGGAGGGGTGCGCGGGCCGCTGGCGGCAGGGGACCTGGCGAGGGCGCGGCTGGGGCTGCGGTCGCTGGTGAGCCGGGATGCGTCGGGGCTGGATGGGCCGCTGATTGCGGCGGCGGCGGTGGAGTCGCTGGCGGAGAATCTGGGGGATTCGGTGGTCGCGCCGCTCTGTTTCTATGCGATCGGCGGGTTGCCGGGGGTGGTGGCGTACCGGGCGGTGAATACGCTCGACTCGATGATCGGCTATCGCGGGCGCTATGAGTGGTTAGGGAAGGCGGGGGCGCGGCTGGATGATCTGCTCAATTTGCTGCCGTCGCGGCTGGCGGTGCTGCTGATTGTGGGTGCGGCGGCGATTGTGGGCGAGGATGCGCGCGGGGCGTGGCGGATGGCGCGGCACGACGCGGGGCTGACGGCCAGTCCGAATGCGGGGTGGCCGATGGCGGCGATGGCGGGGGCGCTGGGTGTCAGTTGGAGAGGGAGGGCATTACCGCCTGGGCGCGGGCGGCGCGGCGGCCGATGCGGCGGCGATTCGCCGGGCGGATCGGGTGGTCGGGGTGGCGTCGCTGCTGGCGGTGGCGCTGGCGTGTGGGGTGCGGGCGTTGGTGGCGCGACGGGGGCGGCGGTGGGTGAGCTGATTGTGCTCCTGGGCGGGGCGCGGAGCGGCAAGAGCGCGAAGGCGGAGCAACTGGCGATCGCGCGGGGCGGCCCGGTGTTGTTCGTGGCGACGGCGACGGCGGGCGACGAGGAGATGGCGCGTCGGATCGCGGTCCACCGCGCGGCGCGGCCCGAGGGCTGGCGCACGCTGGAAGCGCCGCAGGGGGTGGCGGCGGCGGTGGCGGCTGCCGGGGAGGCTGCACCGACGGTTGTGCTCGATTGTTTGACGCTGTTGGTGTCGAATCTGCTGCTGGCGTATGAGACGGAGGGTGAAGAGGAAGTCGGGCGGCGGGTGGACGCGGAGCTTGATGCGTTGCTGGCGGCGATCGATGCGGGGGCGGCGACCTGGATCGTGGTGTCGAACGAGGTGGGGATGGGGCTGGTGCCGCCCTATCCGCTCGGGCGGCAGTATCGGGATTTGCTCGGGCGGGTGAATGCGCGGGTGGCAGCGCGGGCTGACCGGGCCTATTTGCTGGTGGCGGGGTTGGCGTTGGATTTGAAGCGGTTGAGTGGGATCTGAATTCAAGAAGGTGTGGTGTGTGGGGGAGGCCGTTGGACTGAAGTCCCGGCTGAAGGCTCCCGTCAGTTGCCGCAAAGCCCGCCTGCGCGGACTGGGACGGGTGGTTCTTCAGCAGAATGTGCTAGCGGTCGAGCCAGAGGGCGGCACCTCCACCTGGATAGGTTGATATTTCGAGGACGTGGACGCCGGGGGCGAGGTAATCGCCGAACGGTTGGTTGATGCTGCCCTCGGTTTGCGGCGGGAGGGTGAGAGCGTGGTCGGCGAGGCGGATGTCGGCGGGGTGGTCGGTGTGGTTGATGATGCGCAGGCTTTGGTTGGGGGTGATGTGTTGGCAGCGAGGCGAGGGGGTATCGGGGTTGATGGTGACCAGGGCGACGGTGCTGGTGGCGGTGCCGCAGATGCCGGCGGCGGAGAGGTCGCTGTCGGGTGGCTTGAGGGTGGGGATGGCCGGGGTGGTGGGGCGATCCGGTGGGCGCGTGGGTGTTCCCGCGCGGGTGGCGCAGGATGTGAGCAGGATGGTGGCGATGGTGATGGCGATGAGTCGACGCATGTGGGCTCTCCCTCCGGTGCGCAGATACAACGCGCGGGAGAGGGGTGGGGATATGGGCGAGGTGTGAAGGCGTGGGGGCGTGGGGGCGTAAAGCGTGGAACGTAGAGCGAAGAGCATTGGGCGGTGTTTGCGTTGGTGGTTGAAATCGCGCCTCGCAGACCTGTGGCCATAATGTTCGCCTGCGCGGACTGGGGTACTTGGAGTGGGTGGTCTGTCTTTTGATGTGGTGGTATGTGGTGGGATGGAGGGATGCGGCGAGGCCCGGCTGGTTAGGCCGGGCCTCGCGGTGCGAGGGTGAATTGGGGGTCGGGGTCCTCCCTCGACGCAGCCCCCGGTGACGGCACTGGCGGCGTCACGCGGACTCGCGGCGGAATTGCTCGATCGGCTGGCGAGCCCGACCGGCGGCGCGCGAACGGGGGAGACGCGCGGTCAGTTGGTCCAGTGCGACGAAGAGATAGTCTTCCCAGCGTTCCGCCTCGGCGAGGCGCTCGGCCCGTTCGCGGGCGTCGGCGGCTTCGCGCTCGGCGCGGAGGGCGGTGAGGAGGGCGAGATCGCGGTCGTGGGCGGCCAACATGGGGAAACCTCCGTGTGATTGTGGGTGAATGTGGCGTGGGGGAGGTCGCCCGAATCAGGCGGCGGCCTTCTCGCGGCGGGTGCGGCGCTTCGGCTCGGGGACGATAGTGGGCTCGGGGATGACGACCGGGGCGGGCGGCGCGACCGGCGCGGCCTTGGGCTTCCGGCTGCGCTGGGCGGTGTCCGCGACTGGGGAGGCGGCTGCGACGATTGGCTCGATGGCCGGGGCAGCCTTGGGCTTGCGAGTGCGCGCGGCGGTCGTGGGTGCATCGGGGGCGGCAGCGATGGCGGGGACGATGTCGGGGATAGTCGGCCCGGCCTTCGGCTTGCGCGGCGCGCGGGCCGGGGTGGTCGTGGTGGATTCCTGCGCGGCCTCCTCGGCGTCGTCCACGCCGATCCAGAAGCAGTTGCGGCTGATGTGGGTGAGCGGGCGGAGCTCGACCGCGCTCTCGGCGATGGCGTCCTCGGGATTGACGAGGCAGACGCGCGGCTTCCGTCCGAATTTCTCGACGTAGCGCTGGTGGGCCTCGGCAATTTTCTGGGCGGTAGGTTTTTTTGGGTTGGCATCGAACCACGCGAGGTACATGGCTCCGGCTCCTTTCCTCGTAGAACATTTGTTCTGAGGTAATGGTAGCACCGGGATGACCCGCTGTCAAGGGTGGGGAGGGGCGTACTTACGCGGGATTTGGGGGTACTTTCGGGTGGGGTTGTGGGGAGGTGAGGGCGTGGGAGCGCGAGGGCGATAGAACGGGGGAATGCGGAGTGTGAGGTTGGGGAGGTGGGTGGGGATAATGAGCAGTGTTGTGCTTGTGAGAGGTGGCAATTGTATGCTGGGAACTGAAAATTGAGGGTGGTGGGGTAAGGGAAACGCCTGGCGTTACCCGCACTTGACAAGTTAGAGCAATTACTCTAAACTCTCAATTAGAGTAATTGCTCTAGTGAAGCTGGCGGTGAGTACTCGCGAACGGATCCTCGATGCGGCGCTGGGCCTCTTCAACGAGCGCGGGACGGCGGTGGTCTCGACCAATCACATCGCTGCGGCGTGCGGCATCAGTCCCGGCAACCTGTATTACCACTTTCGCAACAAGGAGGAGATTATTCGGGCGCTCTTCGACCGGATGTTCGTGATGTGGGTGGGGCAGCGATGCCTGATGATCGAAGGCTGGCCCTGACAGACCTCCAGGGGATCGTGCGCGGCGCGTTCGCGATGCTCGGGGAGCATCGCTTCATCTACCAGGAGCTGATCGCGCTGCTCAGGCGCGACGAGTATCTGCAGCGGCGCTGGGCGGAGTTGCGAGAGCGCGGATTCGCAGGGGTACGCGCGCTGTTCGACCACTTCGCCGAGGCGGGGGTGCTGCGGAAGCCCGAGGACCCGGAGGAGCTGACCCGCGTTGCCGAGTTGGTCTGGCTGGTGAGCGAGTTCTGGCCCGCGAGCGTGGAGATGAGCGGGATGCCGCTCGAAACGGAACAGATGGATCACGGTGTTGCCCTGATGCTGCAGGTGTTGCAGCCGTACATCATCGCGGACCCGGCCTGACCGGGGAAAGGATGCTCCGATGACTGCCCGTGCCGACCGTCGCTTCGTCGCTGGTTTGCTGATTCTGGTGCCGGTCGCGTTCAGCGTTTGCTTCACCCTGCTGCAATCGTGGTTCGAGTACCCCGATATCCTGCGACAACCGACTGCCGCCATCCTCACCAAGTTCCAGGCCGGGGGCGATTCGCTGGTCGCTGTCTGGTACGTGCTGACGATCACCGCGCTGCTCTTCATCGATCGCCGTGCTGCTGCATCGCACGCTGGCCGAGCAGGACGCACCAGCGTTGCTCCAGGTTGCCACGACGTTCGGTGTCACGGCCGGGCTGACCCAGGCGTTGGGCTTCCTGCGCTGGCCCTTCCTGGTGCCGCACCTGGCGAGCGTTTACCTGGCCCCGGAGACGAGCGAGGCGCAGCGCGAGGCGACGGCGGCGGTGTTCGATGCCTTCCATCGCTACGCCGGGATGGGCGTGGGCGAGCACCTGGGCTACCTGAGCACGAGCGTTTGGACGGTGGGTGTGGCGCTGATCATGTGGCGGTCGTCGCAGTTCGGCCGGGTGCTGGGTCTGAGTGGCGCGATTTTCGGGGTGGGGATCGGCTTCGGGTTGCTTGAAGCCGGTTGGGAACTCGCGGGGACCATCAACGCCTTCAGCTATCTCGCCTGGGCTGCCTGGTTGGTCGCGGTTGGCCGGTCATCCTCTTCCGCCGCGAGTCTGCCACGCAGCATGCCGCCGCTCCGCTGACTGCCCCGCCTCCCTCGCCTAACCCCCTCGCATTCCTCCGCTGCTCCTCAGCAATCCTCCTCTGACGCAAATCTGACGACACGCAGCTGAATAGATAGACCGAAGGAGAGCACCATGGGCGCTACCTCTGGGCTTCACGTCGTCTACGGGAACGGTCCGGTGGGCACGGCGGTGATTGATGCCCTGATCGGGCAGGGCAAGCGGGTCCGGGTGGTCACGCACAGCGGTTCGCGAAAACACCTCCCGGCGGCGGTTGAGGTGGTTCGCGGCGACGCGACGGACCCGGCCGATGCGAGGCGGGTCTGTGCGGGGGCGACGCATGTCTACAACTGCACCAATCCGCGCGATTACCACCGCTGGCCGGAGCAGTTCCCGCCGCTCCAGGGCGGGGTGCTGGCCGGGGCGACAGCGGCGGGCGCGAAGCTGATCGCGATGGAGAACCTGTACCTCTATGGCCCGCACGGCGGCGTGCCGATGACCGAGGGAATGCCGCAGCGCGGGAAGGGCCGCGCAGCACGACCCGGCGCGAGATGAGCGCGGAGTTGTTCGCGGCGCACCGCAGCGGCCGGGTGCGGGTCGCCACCGTGCGCGCCTCGGATCTCTTCGGGCCGCACGTGCGGGAGTCGCTGGCCGGGGATCGGCTGTTCGGTCCGGCGATTGCCGGGAAGCCGGTGCAGCTGATGGCGAACCCCGACCTGCCGCACAGCCTGACCTATGCCCCCGATGCGGGGCGGGCGATGGTGGCGGTGGGGGCGGATGACGCGGCGCTCGGGCAAGCCTGGCACGTGCCGAATGCGCCCGCCATCACCCCGCGCGAGTTCGTGGCGCTGGTGAGCGCCGAGGTGGGGATGGAGATCAAGGTTTCGGCGCTGCCCCGCGCGGTGACGCGGGCGCTGCTGCCGGTGATGGGGATCTTCATGCCGCCGTTGCGCGGGCTGGGCGAGAATGCCTACATCTTCTACGAGCCCTACATCGTGGACCACAGTCGGTTTGCGGCGGCCTTCGGCGACCACAGCACGCCGCTGGCCGAGGCGATTCGCGAGACGGTGCGCTGGTACCGTGCGCACGCCGAGCGGGGCGCGGCGACGGTGATTCCCGCGAAGGCGTGAGTCGTGAGTCGTGAGGGCGTGGGGACGTGGACCTCACCCCGCCGCCTGTGGGCGGCACCCGCCACCCACTGCGGTGGGTACCCGGCCGCGAGGAGCGGGGAGAAGTCCGTGAACCTGTCGGATCGGGGCGAAACGAAGCAATCTGGAGTAATAAGGAACGAAAGGGAGCGACGACGATGGAGACGAAGCTGTCGAGCGGCTGGCGGTTCTGGGGGAGTTGGGGGCTGGCGTTTGTGGGGTTCCCGATCGGGGGGCTGGCGGCGAAGGCGCTGGTGGGGAGCGTGGGATCGTCGGTCGAGGGGTTGCTGGCGGGTGCGGCGACCGGGGCGGTCGTGGGGGCTGCGCAGTGGCTGGTGCTCTCGCGGCGACTGCCGCTGACGCCCTGGTGGATCGCGGCGACGAGCGCGGGGATGGCGGCCGGGCTGGCGCTGAGTGTGCAGGTGCTCGGCACCGACATGACGGCGAACGCGGTGCTGCTGCGCGGTCTGCTGACCGGGGCGGGGATCGGGATCGCGCAGACGCTGGTGCTGCGCGGCAGCACCAACCGCGCGCCGATCTGGGGGGCGGTCGTGACGCTCGGCTGGGCGCTCGGATGGATGACGAGCCGGGCGGCGGGGGTGGATCTGGGGCCCTGGGCGGTCTTCGGGTCGATTGGGGCCTGGGTCTTCCAGGTTGTGACCGGGGTGACACTCGCCTTGATTTTGCGGCGGGCGCAGGGTGATGCGTCGGGGCGCGGGTTGGTGGATTGAAGTCGGTGGATGTCGCCGGGGCGTAATGGTCCTTTCTGCGAGAAGTAGTGCGAGGCGGGCGACTTATCGCCCGCCTCGCGCTTTTGGTGGTGACGGTGCCGTTGGGAAGATGCCGTTGGATTGAAATCCCGGCTGGAGGACCCTCACGGGTCCGCGAAGTCCGCCTGCGCGGACTGGGGTGCGCGGGGTGACGGTAGCCTCAATGTGTGGCTGGAGAGGGTGCTTGGAGGGAATTTCCTGAGTGGCGATGTGGTTGTCATAAGTAATGGTGGCCTGATAATTCTGGGGCAATCTATTGACTTTGCCCGCCCCTCCCTCCTGCGTTCAGAAAGGCAACCTAGCATCTATCTCGCAGCCCTCCGGTTACAACGTGTCCGGTCGAGATGTACGAACACCGGCAAATTGGGGGGCTTGAGGGGTTGTTTTGGGCTGGGATGGGGCTATAATGTGGATAATGGTGGGTGGAAGTGGGGACAAGTGGGGTGAAACCTCGAAAAATCCCGCCAAATCGCCTGCCAAGTGTCCCGACACAATAATCGTACAGGGCAAGATGTTCCTCGGACGCTTCGGTCACAATCTGGACGCGAAGGGGCGGTTGGCGATCCCGGCCAAATTCCGCAGCGCCCTGGCGGAGGGGCTGGTCGTGACGCGCGGCATCGACCGCTGCCTCACGGTCTACCCGCTGGCGGCGTGGCAGGTATTGGCCGAGAAGGTCAGCGCGCTCTCGATCAGCGACCCCGACGCGCGGCTGTTGAAGCGGATGGTCTTTGGCGAGGCGGTTGACGAGGAGCTTGATGCGCAGGGGCGGATCGTGCTGCCGCCCGAGTTGCGGCGCTACGCCGGGATCGACCGCGAGGCCACCGTGGTGGGGATGAATACCCACCTGGAACTCTGGGACCCGGCGCGCTGGGACGAGTTGACCGCGACGGTCGAAGGCGAGGGCGCGAGCATCGCCCAACGCCTCGCGGACCTGATCTGATGGCAGAGATAGAGACGATAGTGACACCTACACCCGGCCACATCCGGTGCTGCTGCACGAGGCGTGCGACGCGCTGGCCCCGCGCGATTGCGGGCGCTATCTCGACGGCACGTTCGGCGGCGGTGGGCATACGCGCGCGATCCTGGCGGCGAGCGCGCCGGGCGAGCAGGTGCTGGCGCTCGATGCCGATCCGGCGGCGATAGCGCGTGGCGAGCGTCTGCGGGCGGAATTTGGCGGACGACTGGTGGTGCGCGAGAGCAATTTTGCCAATCTGGCGCGGGTGGCGCGCGAGGAGGGGTTCGCCCGCTCGACGGCGTGCTGCTCGATCTGGGGCTGTCGTCGTTCCAGCTGGCCGATGCGGGGCGCGGCTTCTCGTTCGGCGGCGACGGGCCGCTCGACATGCGCTTCGGTCCGTCGGCGGCGGTGTCGGCGGCGGAGATTGTCAATGGCTACGACGAGGAGGCGCTGGCCGACATCTTCTTTCGCTACGGCGAGGAGCGGTGGTCGCGCCGGATCGCCCGCGCGATTGTGCGCGAGCGGGAGGAACGGCCGATAACGACGACCGCTGCGCTGGCGGCGCTGGTGGCGCGGGCGGTGCCGCACGGCCCTGACCGCGAGCGGATCCACCCGGCGACGCGGGTCTTCCAGGCGCTGCGGATCGCGGTGAATCGTGAGTTGGCGGTGCTGGAAGAGGCTTTGAACGGGGCGCTGGCGACGCTGGGGCCGGGTGGGCGGCTGGCGGTGATCGCCTTCCATTCGCTCGAAGACCGGATTGTGAAGGAGTTCATGCGGAGCGAGGCGACCGACTGCATCTGCCCGCCGCGCCAGCCGGTCTGCACCTGCGGGCACCGGGCGACGCTGCGGATCGTGGCGCGCAAGGCGATCCGGGCGGGCGCGGCGGAGGTGGCGGCGAACCCGCGCAGCCGCAGCGCCGTGTTGCGCGTGGCGGAGAAGATTGCATGAGCACGACGTTCGAGTGGCGCGACGAGATGAGTGGTGCGATGGAACGGCGAGCGCACCGTCGCGCGGTGCCGACCGAACTGGCGGCGACTCGGAGTGAGCCGATTCCGCTGCGGCGGCAGGACGAGGGGCGCAAGCACGCGCCGGCGACGAATCGCGCGGTGGCGCTGCGGCTGCGGCAGCGGCTTGATCGCGCGCGGCTCGCGGCGGTGGCGATTGTTGGCCTGAGCGTGCTGGGGATTCTCTACCTGACGCAGATCAGCCACGTGGCGCGCTACGGCTATCTGCTTTCGGACATCCAGCGCGATCAGGACCGGGTGGCGCGCGAGAATCAACTGCTCGAATATCAGATCGCCGCCGCGCACAACCTGGGCCAGGCCGAGGATCTCGCCGAGAAGAGCTACGGCATGAAGCCCTACGTGCAACTGACGCCGGTGACGGCGGCGGGTGGGGCGAAGCTGCCACAGACAAAGGGCACACCAGCGGCGCGATACATCACCGTGCAGCGCCCGGCGACGAGCGCCCCCACGCCGCAGCCAACGGCCGAGCCGGTTGGGCTGATCGATCGCTTGCTGAACCAGTTGGTGGGGATCGGGGAGGCGAGCGCGGGGCGGTAGCGAGAGTTACAAGTTGCAGGTTGGCAGGTTGCAGGTTTCTCGACCCCAACCTGCAACTTGTAACCTGCCAACTTGCAACTTCATGAAGAGGTCGGATCGTGGTTGAAATTCCTCGTCGGCGCGTGATGCTGGTGCTGGTCGCGTTCCTGGTCTTTATGGGGGCGGTCGGTTGGCGGCTGGTCTCCTTCCAGGTGCTGCGCGGTGCCGATCTGAGCGAGGAGGCGCTCGACGAGCGTTTCGGCGACCGGGTGGTCCCGGCGCAGCGCGGCACGATCTACGACCGGAATGGCGCGATTCTCGCCAGCACGATCCCCTCCGACCGGTTGGAGGTCGATCTGACCCAGGTGAAAGCGTCGGAGGACAATACGCTGGCGCGGGTGCTGGCCGCGCCGCTGATGATGAGCCCGTCCATCATCCTCGATATCCTGACCGGGGCGCGGGAGGCGGATCGCGTCTGGGTGCAGATCAAGACGCGCCTCACGCCCGAGCAGTCGCAGCAGATTCGCGATCTGAAGCTCTGGTGCATGGAGGACGACTCGCCCTGCCTCTACCTGCAGCCGGAGCCGAAGCGGGTCTATCCGAATGGCGACTTCGCCTCGCAGTTAATCGGCTTCACCAACTGGGAGTTGCAGGGGGAGTACGGGGTCGAGGCGTCGTATGACGAGCAGATCGGCGGCACGCCGGGGCGGGTGCGCGCGGAATACGACGTGTTCGGCAACCTGATCGCGATCGGCGATCACAATCTGGAAGCGCCGACCGATGGGCTCGATGTGACGCTGACGATCGACTCGGCGGTGCAGCGGATGGCCGAGGAGCAGTTGGAGGGGGCGATTCGGTCTGACGGAGCGACTGGTGGCACGGTGATCGTGATGGACGTGCAGACTGGCGCGATCGTCGCCCTGGCAAACCGCCCCTCGTTCAATCCGAATACCTACGGCGACTACAACCTCGCCGTCTTCAGCAATCCGGCGGTGTCGAGCCTGTATGAACCCGGCTCGACGATGAAGGTGATCACGATGGCGATCGGGCTGCAGACCGGCGCGGTAAATACCAACTCGATCTTCTACGACAATCCGGGCTACATCCTGATCGACAAGGGGGATGGGAGCGGCGGGAAGTACAAGATCACGAACCTCTACGGCGCCTCCTACGGGCAGGAGACGATGAGCGAGATCTTGCAGCATTCCAGCAATCTCGGCTCTGCCTACATCGCCGGGAAGGTTGGGGCCGACCGCTATTACGACATGCTGCGCCAGTTCGGCATCGGCACGCCGACGGGGATCGACTTGCCGGGCGAGGAGGCGGGGATCGTCAACTGGTCGTCGAATCCGCAGTGGCGGCCGATCAACCTCTCGACGAATGCGTACGGGCAGGGGATCACGGTTACGCCGATCCAGATGATTACCGCCGTGGCGGCCGTGGTGAACGGCGGCAAGCTGATGAAGCCCTACGTGGTCAGCCAGTTGAGTCGGGACGGCCAGGTGGTGAAGCGCAACGACCCGACAGTGGTGCGCCAGGTGGTGAGCCCGCAGGTGTCGCGCGAGGTCGTCAGCATGATGACCGACGTGGTTGACAACGTGAGCTACCCGTATGTCGGCATCCCGGGCTATGCGGTTGGCTCGAAGAGTGGCACGGCGCAGATCCCGGCGGCTGGGGGCGGCTATGAGCCGGACGACCAGACGATCGGTTCGCTGATCGGCATCGGGCCGTCGGAGAACCCGCGCTTCGCGGTGCTGGTGAAGATCGACCGGCCGAAGGATGCGCTGCTGGGATCGGTGACGTCCGGTCCGCCGGTGCGACAGTTGCTGATGCAGCTCTTCACGCTCTACGCGATTCCGCCCACGCGCCGCGAAACGCCATAGGACGTGGGAGAGGGGAGAAGGGTGAAGGGAGAGGGGTGACAGACGATTCGAACAGAAGCCAAAATTGCCACTGTGTCCCCTGCTGCTGCCTTTGTCTCTAGATCGACCAACCCACTTTCACCCTTTACCCTTCTCCCCTCTCCCTTCATCCCCCAGCGGTCGTTTTCGCTCGTCCGTTCGCCTTGTCGCACGCTCGCCTGTTCGGAGTACAATAGCCTCTGCCGCGAGGGGGAGCGGTGCGGGATGACGATCCGGGGATGGGCATGATTACGCTGGCAGACGTGCTCGCCGGTACGGGCGGGGCGCTGTATGGGCCGTCCGCTGCGGCCGGGGCGGGGGGGGAGGTCGCGTTCGCGCGGGTCGGGATCGACTCGCGGAGCGTGGGTCCGGGCGATCTGTTCGTCGCGGTGCGCGGCGAGGTCCAGGATGGGCACCGGTTCGTGCCCGACGCGGTGGCGCGCGGCGCGACCGGGGCGCTGGTGGCGCAAGGGCGGGCGGCGGAGTTCGCCGACAGCGGCGCGCTGCTGATCGAGGTGGACGACACCCTGGCGGCGCTTGGTCGGCTGGGGGCGCACTGGCGGGCGAAGTTTTCGCTACCGGTCGTCGGGATCACCGGCAGCATCGGCAAGTCGAGCACGAAGGAGCTGGTGTCGGGCGTTCTCGGCACGAAACTGCGCGTCCTCAAGAGTCCCAAGAGCTACAACAACGAGTATGGCTTGCCGCTGAGCGTGCTGATGATCGACGGCACGACCGATGTGGCCGTGCTGGAGATGGGCACCTACGGTCCCGGCGAACTGGCCTACCTGTCGGGGATCGCCCGGCAGACGATCGCGGTCGTGACGAACGTGGGGCACACCCACCTGGAGCGGATGGGCTCGCAGGATGGGATCGCGCGGGCGAAGGGTGAACTGGTCGCCGCGCTGCCCGCCGATGGCGTTGCGGTGCTGAACGGCGATGACCGGCGCGTGCGCGCGATGGCCGGGCTGACTACGGCGCGGATCTTGCACTATGGCTACGGCGACGATTGCGATCTGCGGGCGAGCGACCTGGAGGACCACGGGCTCGACGGCCTGAGTTTCACGCTCCACTGGGCGGGCGAATCGCGCCGCCTGGACCGTGCGCCGCTGCTGGGGGCGCACAGCGTCTACACGGCGCTGGCGGCGGCGGGGACGGCGCTGGCGGTGGGGATGCGCTTCGACGAGGTGATCGAGGCGCTGCTGACGCCGCACGCGGCGGTGCGACTGCTGGTGATGCCAGGGCCGAACGGCTCGACGATCATCGATGATAGCTACAACGCCGCGCCCGCGTCGGTGCTGGCGGCGCTCGATATCCTGGCGCGTACGCCCGCCGAGCGGCGGCTGGCGGTGCTGGGGGACATGCTCGAACTGGGCGACTACGAGGACGAGGCGCACCGAATGGTCGGGCGGCGCGTGGCGGAGGTGGCCGACGCGCTCTTGACAATCGGGCCACGCGCCCGGATCATCGCGGGCGAGGCGGCCCGGTCGGGCGTGACGGCGGATCGGATCGCGACGTTCGATCGGAAGGACGAGGTTGTCGCGGCACTGTCGAGTGACTTACGCGCGGGCGATGCAGTCTTGATCAAGGGATCGCGCGGGCTGGCTCTGGAGGATGTGGTCGCTGCGTTGCGGGAGGCACGGTGATGCATTGGCTGGTGACGCTGCCGCTCGACATCTGGTTCCAGGTGCCCGCCGACCGGCCGAACTGGAACATGGCCTACTCGCTGACGATCGCCGGGATCGGCTTCATGCTGACGGCGGCCGGTGGCTACTTCATCATCAACTTCCTGAAGCGCAAGGGGATCGGCAAGCACATCCGCATCGACGGGCCGCAGGATCACATCAAGACGAAGACCGGCACGCCGACGATGGGCGGGATCATCTTCAATCTCACCGCATTCATCTTGACCTTCGCCTTCAACCTTTACGATCGCCTCTCGATGCTCCTGCCGCTCGGGATTCTGGTCTTTTGCAGCATCCTCGGTGGCCTGGACGATCTGCTGACGATCACCGCCCACGATCAGAAGCAGGGCGCGCGGGCGCGCTGGGATCTCGGCTGGCTCGGACGGATCGTCTCGTCCGGCGATCACGGCATGACGGCGCGCTTCAAGTTCGCCTGGCTCTTCATCTTCAGCTTCATCACGGCGGTCATTCTGTACTGGCCGCTCAAGATGAGCGACATGCTGCTGCCGATCATCGGGCGGGTGGATATCGGGATTCTCTACATCCCGGTCGCCACGCTCTTCATCGTCGGTTTCTCCAACGCGGTCAACCTGACCGACGGCCTCGACACCCTGGCGGGCGGCACGGGGGCGATCGCCTTCGTCTCCTACGGGATCATCGCCTACATCCAGGGGCAGGTCGGCGTGGTGACCTTCTGTTTCATCATGGTCGGCGGGTTGCTCGGCTTCCTCTGGCACAACGCGCACCCGGCGAAGGTTTTCATGGGGGACACCGGTTCGCTGGCGCTCGGAGCGGCGCTGGCGACCTGCGCCTTCCTGACCGAGCAGTGGGTGCTGCTGCCGATCGTCGGCTTTGTCTTCGTCGCCGAGGCGGTCTCGGTGATCCTCCAGGTTGGCTACTTCAAGTTGACCGGGGGACGACGCCTCTTCAAGATGAGCCCGTTCCACCACCATTTCGAGTTGATCGGCTGGTCGGAGACGCAGGTGACGATGCGCTTCTGGCTGGTGGGGATGATGGCGGGGCTGTTCGGGGTCGCGCTGGCGCTGCTGTCGGGGCAGGTGTAGAGTTACTACGAAATGCTTGAACAGGTGTAAAGCGATGGGTAATTTGGCAGACTTATGCCAGGGCATTTCCGATGGTGTTGGTTGGGGGTAAGACGATGGCGGCAACAAATTCATCGCTCGCAGAGACGATGGCCCTGGCACTTCGTTTGTCTCCCCTTGACAAAGTCAGGCTCTTGGAACAGGTTGCCTCAACGTTGGAGCGTGATATGACGGCGCAGTCCGTCGTGCAAGTGCCTAATGATGGGAAATGGGGACAGCATCTTGTCGCACTTCTCAATCAGCTCGATTTGAGCGCTTGGGGATCCGCTGATGATGATCCCGTCGAGTGGGTAAGGAAGCAGCGACATGCTCAGGTACGCGAGCGCCATCCTGACTGGGATGGCCAACCGTGACCGTTGGCGTCGTTGATACTACGGTCATTATTCACCTGTTCCGGGGCAAATCGGTTGCACATGCCTGGCTCGCGATGCAACCTGAGCGACTTGCGTTGACCTCAATCACCTGGCCTGAAGTGATGTACGGGGCACCTGGAAGAGCTGGCCAGGCTGATTGTCGCGCTATTCTTGAGCAATTTGAACTCCTCCATCTGACGGTAGTTGATCAGGATTGGGCAATGCGAATGCTTGAAACCTACCGCCTCAGCCATGGTATCGGGGTTATGGATTGCCTGATCGCCTCAGTTTGCCACCGATTGCAGGTGCCTCTCTATACGCATAACCTCCGTGATTGAATATTCTCCTCGGTAGCTCACTCGCAATTCAGCCCTATTAGGGACGAGTTGGCAATTCCGGCCTACGCGCTGCAAGTCTGAGAAGGTCGCGCGGATGGTGATCGTGCGTACGTTGCTTTGTGCTGCGCTTGAAACAGACCGGGGCTAGCCATAGTCCTGGCCTGTTACCAACGGCGGACTGCTGCTCCCTCATCGCGGATGAGTGGTGCCTTCGGTCGGCGCATCGTCCGATGTGTCGGGGTTGTCAGTCCAGAGTTGTTGGAGTTCGGGGCAAGTTGCCAGGAGGTCGGTGAGGGGGCCGTCGGCGACGACGCGCCCGGCGGCGAGGACGACGATGCGGTCGGCGTTGCGGAGGGCGACGCGCCGGTTGGAGACGGCCAGGAGGGTGAGATTCGGGCGGGCGCGGAGGCGTTCCCAGAGCCGTTGCTCGGTCTCGACGTCGAGGGCGCTGGAGAGGTCGTCGACGACGAGCAGATCGGGGTCGCGCGCGAGCATGCGGGCGGCGGCGGTGCGCTGCACCTGTCCGCCGGAGAGGCGCACGCCGCGCGGGCCGATGGCCGTGGCCAGCCCGGCTGGGAGGCGTGCGATGTCTGCTTCGAGGACGGCGGTGTGGAGCACGCCGGGGAGATCGACCGATTCCCGGGGCAGGCCGAGCAGGATATTGTCGGCCAGCGATTCGCTGAAGAGGCGCGGCACCTGGGCGGTGTAGGCGACGCGCGGCGGCACGGCCCAGGCGGCGAGGTCGGCGCAGGGTGGGCCGTTTGTGCGCACCTCGCCGGCCCGTGCCGGGAGCTGGCCGAGCAGCGTGCGGAGCAGCGTCGTCTTGCCGGAGGCGATGCGCCCGGCGATGACCACGATCTCGCCGCGCGCGATCCGCAGATCGACCCCGGCGATGCCCCGGCCCGACGCGGGATGGTGGTAGGTCAAGCCGGTCGCTTCCAGGCTGCCGAACCGCTCCCCTCTCCCCGGATCGGGTGGCGTGGCGACGGGCGCGGCCAGCGCCGGGGCAGGGGCACCCCGGAGGAGGGCGACGAGGCGGGCGATGGCGACGGCGGTCTGGCGCTGCCCGGCCAGGGCGCTGCCGAAGAAGCGGGTGCATTCGCTCACGAAGCCGAGGTAGTAAGTGAAAAGGGCGAAGTCGCCGACGGAGAAGGAGCCGTCGCGCAGCGCACCCGCAGCGAGGAGGAGCACCAGGCCGGTGCCGAGGCTGACGGTGTTGGCAAAAATGGCATTGAGGCCGCGCGACAGGACGGTGTCGCGCAGGGTCAGTTGCCGCCGTTCCTCGTTCAGTGCGCGGAAGCGGGCGATCAGGTGTTCCTCGGCCCCGGCGGCCTGGACGGCACCCACCGCCTCGAACATCTCGCCGAGCGCGCCGGTCACGCGGCCGGCCGCTTCGCGACTGGCCTGCCGGTAGCGGGCGATGCGGGCGAAGGCGCGCTGGGCGATGGCGACGGTCGCGACCAGCGGCAGGAAGACGAGGGCGGTCAGCCGGGCGTCGATCCGCAGCATGAGGGTGGTTGCGCCGCTGGCGAAGACGATCAGGCTGACGCCGTAGCAGAGGAGGCCGAGGAATTGGGTGAGTTGGTTGGCGTCGTCGCGGAACCGCCCGAGCGTTTCGCCCGCCCCCTGGTCGCTTGGGGCGTGGTCGGGGCGCGCGAGGATCCGCGCCAGCAGGTTGCGGCGCACCGTGCCGCCGATGGTGAACTGGTGCAGTTCGCTCGCCAGGACGGCGTTCGTCTTGATGACCGTGCGCGCCAGGGCGGTTGCCAGGAGGGCGGCGATCAGGACCTCGGGGCCGAGTGTGCCGCCCGTTGGCGCGGCGAGACGGTCGAACAATGCCCGGGTGATCACGCCGGGCAGGAGATCGATCAGCGCGATGACCACCGCGAGCGCGACGTTGAGCAGGGCCAGGAAGGGGTGGGCGCGTAGGAGCTGGCCGATGGTCCGCCAGGTGGTCATAGCAGTTCCTCCAGATCGCGCCGGTCGTCCGCAGCGAGGCGGAGCAGGCGGGAGAAGCGTGAGGTCTCGTCGCGGCTCAGTGCCTCGCGCGGGCCGTACTCGATGATCGCGCCCGCTTCGAGGATGGCGATCGCGTCAACCCGGCGGATCGTCGCGAGGTGGTGGGCGATGATAATGGCGGTGCGACCGCGCAGGAGGCGATCGATCGCACCCGCGAGCAGGCGTTCGGTGACGGGATCGAGTCGCGACGAGGCTTCGTCGAGGATGACGAGGCCGGGGTTCTTGAGGAAGACGCGCACGAAGGCGAGGAGTTGGGCCTCGCCTGCGGAGAGGCCACCGCCGGGGGCGAGTGGCGTGTCGAGTCCAGCGGGGAGCGCGTCGAACCAGGGGCGCAGGCCGAGCGCGGCGATGGCGTCGCGGAGGCGATCGTCGGGGATCGCGGGATCGCCGAAGGTCAGGTTGTCGCGTACGCTGGCGGCGAGGAGTTGGACCTCCTGCGGCACCAACCCGATCCGTGATCGCAGATCGGACAACTGCGCCTGGCGCACATCAACCCCACCGAGGCATACGACGCCTGCCGTGGGATCGTAGAGGCGGGGCAGGAGGCGGGCGAGCGTCGTTTTGCCGCTGCCGGTGCGCCCGAGCAGGCCGAGTGTCGTGCCCGCTGGGATGTTGAGGTCCACCGTGCGGAGCGCGGGCGGGCCGTCGCCGTAGGTGAATGAGACGTTGGCTAGCTCCACCGCCAGCGGGCCAGTGGGCAAGGGGACACCGGGACCATCCTGGATAGCCGAGCGCGCGGCGAAGAGTGCTTCGATCCGGCCGATGCTGGCCCCGGCCTGCTGCAAATCCTGGATCTCGGCCTGGAGGCGACCGATCGGCCGCATCAGCAGGGTGGTGTAGGTGGCGATCAGGTAGACGGTGCCGATCGTTGCGCCACCGGACAGCACCTGGCGGGCGGCGATCAGGAGCGCGAGGGCGTTGGCGAGCGCGAGGAGGCTGAGCGCGGCCATCCAGACGGCCTGCCCCATGAAGACGGCGCGGAGTAGCAGCCCGCGCCAGCGCCGGATGCGCTCGGCGAAGCGGTGCAGGGTCTGCGCCACGGCTGACGCGCCGCTGGTGCGGATATCCTCGGCACCGGTCAGGCGCTCCCCGACGAAGCCGTAGAAGAGGGCCGATTCCTGACTCACCGCCGCCCATCGGGGCTGCGCGGCGGTGTAGAGGCGCAGCATCGCCGTGAGCGTGGCGAGCGCGAAGAGGCCGACGCCGAGGCCGATGCGCCAGTCCTCGCGCCAGAGCAGCGCCAGGACGCCGAGCAGCAACAGGGCATTGCCGACGATGGCGACGGTGAAGCGCGAGAAGAAGTTGGCCAGGGAGGTCACGTCACCGTCGATCCGCTCGATCAGTTCGCCCGGCGTGCGGGCGTGGTGGAAGGCGAGGTCGAGGTGCAGGCAATGCTCGGCGAGGTCGGCGCGCAACCGGTTGGTGGCGATCCAGCCGACTGTTTCAGCGATGTAGGTTTCGACGACCGCCGCGAGCTGCGCGAGGGTTGTCACGCCGATGAAGAGCGCTGCGGTGGCGTAGAGCGCGCGGAGTGGTTCGCTGTCCTGGGCGCGGTCGAGGAAGGTGCGCAGAAGCTGGGGGGCGACGAGCTCCATGGCGATGCCGCCGAGGAGGAGTGCTGCGAGCAAGAGCAGAGCGCGACTTTGCGGGAGGAGATAGCGGGCGAGTAAGCGCCAATACCGCCGGAGCGGGAGCCGCATCGGGGTGTCCTTTCTTCCCGGCTGGGAAGGGAACGGGCCGTGGCGTTCAGCACCCACGATCCGTTCGCGCGGTATGGACGGCCGAAGACCATCCACGCGCGGACACAAAGACGCGACCGTGGGCGGGGGCTGCGCCACGGTCGCGCGGTTGGCTCTTGCTGAGCGTCAACGCAAACGGGCGCACTTCCCCCTTGTCATGCCGATGCCACGGCGCCAGGGGATGGTGAGCACGCTGCAGGTGGCGATGGCGCAACCCGAGATCGGCGTCTTGTTGTGGTAGTGCGCTGCGGGCTGGGCCATCGTGCAGTCGCTCCTCGTTTCAGCCCGCATCCGGCATGAGAGCCAGACGCTATGTTGGAGGTGGGCGTAGGGTAGCAAGGGGATCGGGCGATTGTCAATGCGTCGGATCAATCCGACTCGAGGAGTGGTTGGGGTGTTCAGCCACGGCCTTTGGTGGTGGCGATGTCGGCTTCGTTGCCGGCGGCGTCGGCGAGGGTCCACCAGGAGGGGGCGTAGGTGTCGCGCACCAGGCGACCGCCTGCGGCGAGCGCGGCAGCGACGCGGGCCTCGGCCTGCTCGTAGGGGACCCAGACCGCGACGTGGATCGCGCCGCCGCCGTCGGGGCGGGGCTGGTCCATGCCTTCGAACCAGAAGCCCGGGGCGCGGTTGCGCGGATCGACGAGGTCTTCGGCGGGGCTGTCGGGGCGTGGCACGTAGCCGAGGACCGCCTGCCAGAAGGGCATGACTTCAGCAGTGACGGTTGCGCCGGGGATGACCAGGAAGCTCTGGACCGACGAAGGATCGGCGGTGAGGCCCTGGTCGCGGGCGACCGTCGAGATCTGGCGGGCGAGTTCGACATCGAGTTGGGTCATGCCGTAGTAGTCATCTCCAGTCGTGAGCAGGCGCACGGTGACGCCATCTGGCCGCAGGTCGATGTCGGGCGGGTGGTTAGCGACGCCCGGCAGCGCGCCGATTGCCTGCACGAATCGGGCGCTCGCAGCGAATGAGGCGGTGGGGAAATAGGCGGTTGCGCCGTCGCCGAGTACGCGCCAATCTTCTGTGCCCTCGGATTCGTGGAATTGCTGCGGATTGAGCCGATCGGTCATGCAACCCTCCTCGGTTGAGGTACAATAAGAACATGTGTTCTTGCGGCAGTGTCGCCGAGTTTGGGGAGGTGTGCAAGGGGGAGGATGATCCGTGGCAGGAGAGCCCAAAGGCTGAAGCCTGGGGCTGGGGGCGACTGCGGTCGCCGCAAAGCCCGCCTGCGCGGGCTCGACAGGGGGCGGTGGTTCGGCAACGTTTCAGGCTTTCGGTCGGACCATTTTGAAGGGGCCGCTGGCCTGGACGTAGTCGTCGCGGTAGCCCGCGCGCATGACGGGTTGGGCGGCGAGGAGGTCGAAGATGCCGTCGATCAGGTAGCGCGGATCGATGTGGACGCCGACGACCTGGCCGAGGACGAGATAGGTGTCGAGGGGCTTGCCTTCGATGGTGTGGAGGCGGATGACCTGGTTGAGCTTGCATTCGAGCGCGGCGGGCGCGGCGGCGACGCGCGGCGGGGCGACGAGGCGGCTGGGGGCTGCTTCCAGGCCGGCGAGGATCATCTCGTTGGTCGCGGGGGAGACTTCGGCGGAGGTCTGGTTCATCGCTGCGGCGAGCGGTTGGGAGACGAAGTTAGCGACGAATTCCCCGGTGGCCTCGGCGTTGCGGACGCTGTCTTTGTAGCCCTCGCTGCTGAAGGCGATGATCGGTGGTGCGCCGCAGACGGCGTTGAAGAAGCTGTAGGGGGCGAGGTTGACCTGGCCGTCGCGGTCGATGGTCGAGATCCAGCCGATCGGGCGGGGGGCGACGATGGCTTTGAAGGGGTCGTGGGGGAGGCCGTGCCCGTTGGCGGTTTCGTAGAAGTAGGTTTCGGTTTGGATCGTCATGACTTGCTCCTCTAATAGAGGGTTTGCTCGTGTACGAGAGACGGTTCGAAGGTTTGAAGGTTCAAAGGTTCGACCTCCAAAGCCTGCACCTTCAGTCGGCTGCGCTGTCGAGTTCGGCGAAGATCTTGCGCGCGATGCGGATGGCGTCGAGCGCGGCGGGGACGCCGCAGTAGACCGAGGCGTGGATGAAGATTTCGCGCATCTCGTCGCGGGTGACGCCGTTGGTGAGCGCGCCGCGGATGTGGAGTTCGAGTTCGTGGGGGCGATTGAGCGCGGTGAGCATGACGAGGTTGAGCATGCTGCGCGTCTTGCGCTCCAGGCCGGGACGACCCCAGACAGCTCCCCAGGCGTATTCGGTGATCAACTCCTGGAAGGGGCGGTTGAAGTCGTCGGCGGTCTGGAGCGAGCGGTCGACGTAGTCGGCCCCGACGACTTCGCGGCGGATGGCGAGGCCGGTGTCGAAGAGGTCCTTGCGGGTGGTCATCGGGTCTTCCTCCTCTTGCGGGATCGGTGGGCGATCCCCTGAGTGTAACTGTATCAGGCGATGGGGTGGACTCCAAACGACATGCAGGGAGCGATGAGCGGAGCAGGTAATGATGAGAGGACGGGGATAGCACATCTGTTTGGCTGTCAATCTGGCAAATCTGGGCCCAAATTGCTTGCATGCGGTCAGTGCGCGGGGTACAATGCGTACGTACATAGCGGCGGCCCGCCAGCCCCGCTGGTTCGATCCGCCAACCGACCCGGAGGGGTAGGCACTATGTCCCCACAAGCACTCTCTCCCACCCTATTCGCAGGCAAGCGGGCGCTGGTGATGGGCCTCGGCATCCACGGCGGTGGCCTGGGCGTGGCCCGTTTCCTGGCGACGCACGGCGCGGCTGTGACCGTGACCGATCTGCGCGGTGCCGAGTTGCTGGCCGAGCCGATGGCGCGGCTGGCCGATTTGCCGATCCGCTATGTGCTCGGCGAACACCGGGAGGAAGATTTCACCGACACCGATCTGGTCGTGCGGAACCCGGCGGTGCCGCGCGAGTCGCCGTTGCTGGCGGCGGCGCGGGCGGCGGGTGTGCCGATCGAGATGGAGATGAGCCTCTTCTTCCGCTATTGCCCCGCGCCGATCATCGGCGTGACCGGCACGAAGGGGAAGACGACGACCACGAGCCTCTGCGCGGCGATGCTGACGGCGTGGCGCGCGGACGCGGTCGTGGCCGGGAACATGGGCATCTCGGCACTCGAACAGCTCGATGCGATCACCCCGGAGACGCCGGTGGTGATCGAGTTGTCGTCGTGGCAACTGGAGGGGCTGGCCGAGTATGGCCTCAGCCCGCAGATCGCGCTGGTGACGAACCTCTCGCCCGATCACCTCAATCGCTACGCGACGATGGACGATTACGCCGAGGCGAAGCGGGGGATCGTGCGCGGGCAGAGCGCGCGGGACGTGGCGATCCTGAATCGCGACGATCCCGTGATCTGGGGCTTCCGCGAGGCGACGGCGGCGCGCGTGGTGCCGTACGGGATGCGCGGTGAGGGGGGCGACGAGGCCTGGCTGAGCGACGAGCTGCTGCACTGGCGGCTCGGCGACACGCAGTGGTCCGCGCCGCGCGCCAGCCTGCGCCTGCCGGGTGCGCACAATGCGATCAATGCGCTGGCGGCGGGACTGGCGGCGCTGCTGCGCGGTGCGCCCTTCGCGGCGGTCGAGCATGGGTTGGCGTCGTTCGCCGGAGTCAAGGACCGACTCGAATCGCTCGGCGAGGTCGATGGCGTTGAGTACATCAACGATACGACCGCGACCGCCCCGGCGGCGGCGGCGGCGGCGCTGCGCGCGATGACGAAGCCGACCGTGCTGATCGCCGGTGGTTCGGAGAAGCACACCGATTTCGCGGAGTTCGCGGCGGTGGCCGCGAGCGTGCCGAAGGCGATCGTGCTGCTCGGCGGGGATTCGCTGGAGCGGTTGACGCGGGCGTTGCTCGACGCGGGGCTCGACCCGGCGCGGCTGCACCGTGCGGCGGAGAGCATGGAAGAAGCGGTGCAGTGGGCGCGCGGTCTGGCCGCGCCGGGCGACGTGGTGCTGCTGTCGCCCGCCTGCGCCTCGTTCGGGATGTTCCGCAACGAGTTTCATCGTGGCGAGAAGTTCCGGGAGGCCGTGGCGGGGCTGGCGAGGGGCGGCGGATGAGGGAGGTCGGAAGTCGCCGGGAACCCACCGCAGTGGGTGGGGAAGTCGGAAGTATGGCATTCGGCGCGGCGCTGCCTGCGGCGGGGCGGGCGATGCCGCGTCCCGCGAGGCGGCGGCGGTCGCTGCTGGCGCTGCTCTCGACGCGAGGGATGCACGAGCCCGATTACGGGCTGCTGGTGACGCTGGCGGCGCTGGTCGTCTTCGGCACGGTGATGATTTTCAGTGCGACCTTCGCGATTTACCTGCCCGATGGCGGCGGTGGCACTTTCTACTTCCTGAAGAAGCAGGTCGGGTGGCTGCTGCTCGGCGGGTTTGGGTTCCTGGTGATGTCGCGGATCGACTATCACTTCTGGCGGGCGTATTCGATCCCGGCGCTGGCGGGCGCGCTCGGGTTGCTGATGCTGGTGATGGTGCCGGGGCTTGGCGTGGCGGGCGGTGGCGCGCACCGCTGGCTCAATCTCGGGCCAATCCCGCAGTTCCAGCCGAGCGAACTGGCGAAGATGGCGCTGATCCTCTATCTGGCCGACTGGCTGACGAAGCGCGGCCCGCGCCTGGGGACATGGTTACTCGGGGTGATGCCATTTTCGGTCATCCTGGGCGGCATGATCTTCCTGGTGATGCTGGAGCCGGACCTCGGCACGTCGTTCCTGCTGGCGATCATCGGGATCACGATGCTGCTGGTGGCGGGGGCGAATCTGCGCCAGTTCGCGCTGTATATCGGGCTGGGGGCGGCGGCGTTCATGGTGCTGGCGCTCGGTGCGACGTACCGCCGCGAGCGGCTGGCGCTTTTCATGAAGTCGGACCAGGAACTGTATCTCATTGATGGTGGGTGGCAGTTGATCCAGGCTCGCCTGTCGTTCGGGTCGGGCGGCTTCTTCGGCGTGGGGCTGGGGGCGAGTCGGTTGAAGTATGGCTGGTTGCCTGCAGCGCACACCGACGCGATCTTCGCCGTGATCGGCGAGGAACTGGGTTTCCTCGGCTGCGCCTTTCTGCTGGGACTGTTCCTGATCCTGGCAATTCGCGGCTATCGCGTGGTGCTGCGCGCGGCCGATCCGTTCGGGGCGCTGCTGGCGACCGGGATCGTTTCCTGGATCGTGTTCCAGGCGATGATCAACCTGGGGGGCATCACCACGGCGATCCCGTTCACCGGCGTGCCGCTGCCGTTCGTCTCCTACGGCGGCACGTCGCTCTGCGTGGTGATGGCGGCGGCGGGGGTGCTGGTGAACATCTCGCGGCAGACAACCGAAGTGGGAAGTGGGAAGTCGGAAGTGGGAAGGAAGAAGCGCAGGGCGAGGGCGCAAGCCGTGCCTGGCAAGACCACTATCAACTAACTACTGGCAACTGGCAACTGGAGGTATCAAATGCCGACGTGGACGATTCCGCCGCTCTTTGTGCTCCTGCCGATTCTGGTCCTGGGGGTGATCACCGGGCTGCGGCGGGGCTGGAAGGATGAGGTGTGGGCCTGTGGCGGGCTGCTGATCACGGTCGCGATCGTGTCGCGGCCGGAGAGCGTGCTGCTGCCGACGTTGGAGCGGGTGATTAGCGTTTTTCTGCGCGCCGGGCAGGAGTTGATCGGGCGCGATACCAGCGGACCGTCGTTCGCCTTTTCGGAGAATGTGCGCCCCTGGGCGGTCGTCATGGCGTTTCTCGTCTTTGCGTCGCTGGCCTATTCGATCGGGCATTTGATCGGGAAGGGCGAGGTTGGCAAGGGACTTTGGAAGCTGCTTGGGGGGCTGGTCGGCGGGCTAAACTTCGTGATCGTCGCGGTCTGGCTGGCGACGCAAGTGCTCGCGAAGCGGCAGGATGGCTTGGCGCGGCTCACGCTCCCGTCGTTCCAGGGGCGCGATGTGGTCTTCGGTTCGCCGACCGCGAACAACGTGATGTCCTCCTGGCCGGGGCTGATTGGCATGCTCCTCGTCGTCATCCTGATCGTGGTGCTGCTGACCCGGGCGCGCGTCTGGCGCTGATGCGCGAGGGGCGATAGGCGTATACTTGGGGGCGGGGGCAGACCTCACCCCGCCGCTGATGCGGCGACCCTCTCCTCGTAGGAGAGGGTTTGAGTTTCTGTGTGATCAAGGTGGAAGCCAGACAGGATACCGCTAAGGCAGGGTAGTATGACCGCTTCGCTCCGTTGGACATCGGCAGATCTCCTCAATCTCGCTGGAGATGGGAAGCTACGAGAGATCATCGATGGGGAGATGTTCGTGTCGACGCAGCCACATCTCAATCACCAGATCCTGAGCGCGAATTTCGCCACCGAGTTCAATATCTGGGATCCACAGCGTCGTCACGGCGTTACCGCCATCGCGCCGGGTCTCGTCTTTGCTGATGACGATGATGTGGCACCAGATGTGATCTGGATTAGCAACGGGTTGCGCGCCGCTGCGGAGCGAGGCGGCAAGCTCGATGCTGCGCCGGAGATTGTGATCGAAATCCTCTCGCGAGGGAGCACGAATATCGCTCGTGACCGCGAGACGAAGCTGAAGCTCTACTCGCGCCGAGGTGCCGAGGAGTATTGGATTGCCGATTGGCCGCGCCATTGCGTAGAGGTTTACCGCCGCGATGGTCTGGCCCTGGTACTTGCTGCCGCGCTTGGGCCGGGCGATACGCTGACCAGCCCGTTGCTCCCGGATTTTGCTGTGCCGATTGATCGCCTTTTCCTGGGTATTCCATCCGGTGCCGACGGTGGCGAGTAGCATGATGCCGAATGAGAAGAGCGATCTCGTCACACACACCTCTATCGCTGCCGCCTGCTGGTAGCCACATCCACATCATCGGGATTGGCGGGATCGGGACGAGCGGGCAGGCGCGGGTGCTGGCGCGCTGGGGCTATCGCGTCACCGGCAGCGACATGGCCGAATCGGACGTGACGCTTGCGCTGCGGGCCGAGGGACTCGACGTGCGGATCGGGCACCACCCGGCGCTGGTCGAGGGAGCGGCGCTGGTTGTCTACAGCGCGGCGGTGCGCGATGAGGACCCGGAGTTGTCGGCGGCGCGCGGCGCGGGGATCGCGACGGTGAAGCGCGCGGCGTTGCTGGGGCTGATCGCGAACGGGCGCGCGGGGCTGGCGGTTGCCGGGACGCACGGCAAGTCGAGCACGAGCGCGATGCTGGCGAAGATCTGCATCGATGCCGGGCGCGATCCGAGCTTCTTCGTCGGCGCGATCCTGCGCGATTTTGGCACGAACGCGCGGCCGGGCGGCGGCGAGTTGGTGGTGGTCGAGGCCGACGAGTACGACCGCTCCTTCCTGCAACTCGCGCCGCAGGTGGCGATTGTCACCACGGTGGAGGCGGACCACCCCGATACCTACCCGACCTATGCGGAGATGGAGCAGGCCTATCTCGATTTCCTCGGCCAGGTGCGGGCAGGGGGGACGATCCTGGTCTCGGCAGACGATCCGGGCGTGGCGGCGCTGCTGCCACGGCTGGTGCTGGCACCCGGCGTGACACTGCTGCGCTATGGGCGCGCGGCGGATGCCAACTGGCGGATCGTGCCGGATGGGGCTGGGGAGCGGGTGCTCCAGCGCGGCGAGTCGGTGGCGACGCTGACGATGCCGGTGCCGGGTGAGCACATGCGACGGAACGCGCTCGCCGCATTGGGCGCGGCGGCGGCGGTCGGGATCGCGCCGACGGCGGCGGCGGCATCGCTGGCTGGATTTGGGGGTACGGGGCGGCGCTTCGAGTTGAAGGGGGAGGCGCGCGGGATCACGGTCATCGATGACTATGCGCACCACCCGACCGAGGTGGCGGTGAATCTGCAGGCGGCACGCGACCGGTTCCCCGGTCGACCGCTCTGGGTGGTCTTCCAGCCGCACACCTATTCGCGGACGAAGCTGCTGCTGCGCGAGTTCGCCGAGGCGCTGGCGCTGGCCGACCGGCTGGTGCTGCTCGATATCTACGCCTCGCGCGAGCGCGATACGCTCGGCATGAGCTCAGACGATTTGCTGCCCCTGCTGCCCGCGCCGGAGACCGTGCTGCGCCCGGCGCGGCCGGACGACGCGGTGGCGGCGCTGCTTGACGAGCAGCGCGCCGGGCGACTGGCCACCGGGGCGGTGGTGCTAACGTTCGGGGCGGGGGATGTGACCGAGGTCGGGCCGCAGTTCCTGGCCGGGCTGGCGGAATAGATGGTTGAACGCGTGACGATGCCGAA
This sequence comes from Chloroflexia bacterium, assembly GCA_046328475.1. Taxonomy (GTDB): domain Bacteria; phylum Chloroflexota; class Chloroflexia; order Thermomicrobiales; family CADCWN01; genus CADCWN01. Next base: position 89,729 of record JAXLWN010000012.1, read on the forward strand.
CCTCCCAGCGGACGAACAGCCCGACGACTCGCTCGATGCGGCGTGGCGACCGCTGGCCGATGCCAACCCACCCGCTGAATTGCAGGTGCTGCGCGACGAACTGGTCGCGCGCTACACCAGCTTTCGCATCGGCGGTCCGGCCGATTACCTGGCCCGCCCGGCCGACGTGGCCTCGCTGCGCGCGGCGCTGATCTGGGCGCGGGACGCGCGGCTGCCGGTGACGATTATCGGCGGCGGCAGCAACCTGATTTGCGCCGATCGCGGCATCCGGGGGCTGGCGATCAGCTACCGGGCCGAGGGCGCGCCGCTGGAGGTGCTGGAGGAGGGGGAGACGATTCGCCTGCGCGTCCCGGCACAACGGATGCTCTCCAGCGTGGCGCGCTACTGCTGCGACCGGGGCTGGGCGGGCCTGGATTGGGCGGTCGGGCTGCCGGGGACGATCGGCGGCGCGGTGGCGAACAACGCCGGGGCGCACGGCACCGAGATGATCGACAACCTGGAGGCGCTGGCGGTGGTCGGTCCGGATGGCGTGGAGCGGGAGCACGATCGCTCCTGGCTGGGGGCGCGCTACCGGCACACGATCTTGCGTTCGGGCGATGCCGCCGAGCGGCCGGACGGGACGCTGGTCACGGCCGCGATCCTGCGGCTGCGCCGCGGGGACCGCGAGCAGTTGCTGGCGCTGGCCGACGAGCACGCCGCCTGGCGCAAGGAGCACCAGCCGCGCCGCCCGTGCGCGGGCTCGATCTTCAAGAATCCGCCCGGCACCTACGCCGGGTATCTGATCGAGCAGGCCGGGCTGAAGGGCTATCAGGTCGGCGGGGCGCAGATTTCGACGCTGCACGCCAACTTCATCGTCAACGTCGGCGGCGCGACCGGGGCCGATGTGCTGGCGATCATCCGCCACGCGCAGTGCGTCGTGCGCGAGAAGTTCGGCGTGGAACTGGAGACCGAGGTGGAGTTCATTGGGGACTGGGAGAATGCGGAATTCGGAGTGCGGAGCGCGGAATGACGAGGGTTCCGGGGATCGCCTCGGGTGCTCTTCGGACTAGATTCCGCATTCCGCATTCGTCATTCCGCATTGGAGGTGGTAGATGGGGCAGCGGAAGATTCGGGTTGGGGTGGTTTTTGGGGGGAAGTCGGGCGAGCACGATGTGTCGCTGCGCTCGGCGCGGGCGGTGATGGAGTCGCTCGATCCTGAGGCGTTCGAGGTGGTGCCGATCGGGATCACGCGCGAAGGGCAGTGGCTGGCGGGGGGGGACCCGCTGATGCGGCTGGAGTCGGGGTCGGAACTGGCGCGGCTGGAAGGGCGCGCGGGAGCGGCGGATGATGCAACGGCTACCGGCAATGAGCTGGCGGTGACCGAGACGCCACCCTCGTCGATTTTCGCCACCGGGCAGGGGACGAGCGGCGCGCCGATCGATGTGATCTTCCCGGTGTTGCACGGGCCGCGCGGCGAGGATGGCACGGTGCAGGGGATGTTCGAGTTGGCGGGCGTGCCCTATGTCGGCGCGGGGGTGCTGGCGTCGGCGGTGGCGATGGATAAGGCGCTGGCCAAGACGGTCTTCGACCAGCAAGGTATCCCGCAAGCGCCCTGGATGCTCGTCTCCAAGCGTGAGTGGCAGCGCGACGCGGCGGCGGTCGAGGCGCGGATCGAGCGCGAGCTTGGGTTTCCGTGCTTCGTCAAGCCGGCGAACCTGGGGTCGAGTGTCGGCATCTCGAAGGTGCATCACGCGGGCGAACTAACCGCCGCGCTCGAACTGGCCGCCGCGCACGACCGCCGCCTGGTGATCGAGCAGGGGATCGACGCGCGCGAGCTGGAAGTGAGCGTGCTCGGCAATGACGACCCGATCGCCTCGGCGATCAGCGAGATCGAGCCGACGCACGAATTCTACGATTACGCCGCGAAGTACATCGACGAGGATGGCGCATCATTCACGCTGCCCGCGCAGATCCCGCCCGAGACGGCGGATGAGTTGCGGGAGATCGCGATTCGCGCCTACAAGGCGATCGATTGTGCGGGGATGGCGCGCGTGGACTTCTTCCTCGAACGGGGCACGGGGCGGTTGCTGCTGAATGAGATCAATACCATCCCCGGCTTCACCGCGATCAGCCAGTATCCCAAGATGTGGGAGGCGAGCGGTCTCCCCTTCGATCAGCTGGTGACGCGCCTGATCGAGCTGGCGATCGAACGCCACGCCGACAAGCGCAACCTGCTCTAGCCCCGGCGCGGAGCGTAGATGCCACCCCGCGATGTCGAGCGTCGGCCGCGACCAGCCACCGCCACGTCGGTCGGGCGACCGCGCGGGCGAGTTGCGGCTGCGCCACCAGCACGCCCCGAGAAGTCCGGCGCGGTGGCGGCACCGGTCGGGCGTGCGCCCCGCCGCGAGGAAAGCCGACCGAACCGACCGAGTCGCCTGGGGGCGATCTGGGGGACGGGGCGGCTGGCGGCGTTGGTGCTGGCGATCGTCGGCACGGGGCTGCTGATCTATCTGCTGACGGCCAACGCACTGACGGTGCAGCAACTCGCCATTCGGGGGCAGTCGCTGACCAGCGAGCAGGAGATCGCCGCGAGCAGCGGGGTGATGGGGCACAACATCTTCACGGTCGATGCCCAGGTTGTCGCCAATCGCCTGACGGCGCTGCCGACGGTGCGCGAGGCGAAAGTCTGGGGGGAACTCCCCGGCCGGTTGGTGATCCACATCGTGGAGCGGCAACCGGCGCTGGTCTGGCAACTCGGCAATGATCGCTTCTTGCTGGACGAGAATGGCGTGGTGATGGCGGTCAATCCGCCGGAGGAGCGGACACGGGATCTCCCTGCGGTCACCATGCGCGATGTCGAGGTGCCGCAGGTTGGCGGGCAGGTCGATGCGAAGTTGGTCACCACGCTGGCGCAGTTGCTGCGCCGCGCGCCGGAATACGGCTTGCCGGTCGCTGCGCTCGATTACTCGCCGAAGGATGGGATCGTGCTGCACTTCGACCAGAACCGGCAGATTCTCCTCGGGACGACCGATCGGTTGGAGGAGAAGCTGGCGGCGAGTGCGGCGGTGGCGGCTTCGGATGCGGGGTGGACCACGCTGAATGTGACCGACCCCGACCGGCCGTTCTTCCCGGCGCGATAGAGACGGTTGAACCGCCAAGACGCCAAGAGAAGAGCGTTTTGCCGCAAAGGGCGCAGAGGACGCGGATCCGATAAAGGGGAGGGGCGACGAGGGTTACGGATGCTTTGCTGCGCTCAAAATGATACATGCGGGGTTGTGGCCTTTGGGGGTGTTATTCTGAGCAGCGCGAAGAAGCCGTTCTTTTCTTCGTCCTTCTTGGCGTCCTTGGCGTCTTGGCGGTTGATCGGCCCACTTCCTAGTTGACCTCTCCCTCGATGATCTATACAATGTGTCCGTACACCAACAGTTGACCTGTTGCGGGGTGTGGTATACTGGAAAAATAGGTGGTGCGCTGCGCCACCTGACCTGGAGGCGAAAGCGAGGGCGCCCGGATGCCAGGCGGACACGCGGTCGTCGCCGTCGATCTCGGGACAAGCAAGGTCTGCACGATCGTCGCCGAGAATCTGGCAGACGGTCGGATGGCGATCCTGGGGGTCGGGCTCTGCCCGGCGCGAGGGATGGCGAAGGGTGTGATCACCGACCTGGAGGAAGCGGCGTCGGCGGTGGCGCGCTCGATGGAGCGCGCGGAGCGAAATTCGGGCTACCAGTTGCTTTCCGCCTATGTCAGCATCTCCGGGGCGCACCTCCATTCGACCAATTCTCGCGGGATTGTGGGCTTGCCGCGCGAGCGTCCCGAGGTGACGGCAGCAGAAGTGGCGCGGGTGCTCGATGCCGCCAGCACGGCACCAGCCTTTGCACGCGATGATATTCTCCACGTCTTGCCGCGTACGTATACGTTGGACGGTCAACAGGGCGTGTCGGATCCGATCGGGATGATCGGGACGCGGCTGGAGGTCGAGGCGCACGTTGTCAGCGGCTCGACGACGGCAATTCATAACGTGCGGCGCGCGATGGAGCGCGCCGGGGTGACGATTGACGAATTGGTGCCGGAGCCGTTGGCCGCCGCCGAGGCGGTGCTGACGGCGGCGGAGCGCGAGATGGGTGTCGCGCTGGTGGATATCGGGGCCGGGACGACCGACCTCGCGGTCTACCTGGAGGACGCCATCTGGCACACGGCGGTGCTGCCGATCGGCGGCAACCACCTGACCAATGACCTCTCGATCGTCTTGCAGGTGCCGTTCGAATCGGCGGAGCAGTTGAAGATCGCCTGGGGGCGGGCGCTGCCCGATCCCGCGATCGATCCGACCGATGAGGGGGATGATCGGCTGCAAGTCGAGGGTTTTGAAGGAACCCCGCGCGCGGTTTCGCGTCGTACTGCCCAGGAGGTCATCGAGGCCCGCCTGGAGCAATTGCTGCAACTGGTCCAGAAGGAGCTGCGCGCCAGCGGTTACGACGGCGCGCTGCCGGGCGGGCTGGTCCTCACCGGCGGGGGGGCGCTGCTGCCCGATCTCGCCGACTTGGCCCGCCAGGTGACGGGATTGCGCGCCCGGATCGGGTCGCCCCGCCGCCTGGCGGGGTTGGGCGACTCGCTCAACGGTCCGGGGTTCGCCACCGGCGTCGGTCTGGCGCGGTGGGCGTTGCGTCAGCAGGCTTCGGCGGGGATGCCCCGGCGCGGCGAGCGGACCAATGGTCGCGGCCGACGCAGGCGCGACGGTGCGGGCGGCGGTTTCACGCGCTGGCTGCGTGAATTGCTCCCATGACGGACTATTGGACCTGCCACCCGACAACGGGTGGCATCATGGTACACGCGACAGGTACGCGACCAGGACCCTGGAACCTGCCAACCGGCGGAGACGGTGGTGGGATGACGTTGGAACCGATCGCGACGGTAGATGAGCAAGAGATCGGGGGGTAGGACCGTGTCAGGAAACCCGCGCAGCATGTACGGCTCGTCGTTTTCGTTCGGCGATATCGAGAATTTCGCCCACATCAAGGTGATCGGCGTCGGTGGCGGCGGGAGCAACGCGGTCAACCGGATGATCGAGGCCGGGGTGCAGGGGGTCGAGTTCATCACGGTGAACACCGATGCCCAGGCGCTGGTCCACTCCCGCTCGCCAGTCACGTTGCGGATCGGCGACAAGCTGACGAAGGGGCTGGGCGCGGGTGGCAACCCGCAGGTCGGCTCGAAGGCGGCCGAGGAGAGCAGCGAGTCGCTCTTCGACGTGCTGCGCGGCGCGGACATGATCTTTGTCACCGCCGGGATGGGGGGCGGCACCGGCACCGGGGCCTCGCCGATCATCGCGCAGATCGCCAAGGAGGTCGGCGCGCTGACCGTCGGCGTGGTGACCAAGCCGTTCGACTTCGAGGGGGCGCGGCGCAAGGCGGTGGCCGAGCAGGGGATGGCGATGCTCAAGGAGCATGTCGATACCCTGATCACGATCCCGAATCAGCGGCTCTTGCAGCTGGTCGATAAGAACACCCCCTTCCTCGAAGCCTTCAAGAGTGCCGACGACGTGCTGCGGCAAGGTATTCAGGGCATCTCCGACCTGATCACCAAGACCGGGATCATCAACCTCGACTTCGCCGACGTGAAGAGCATCATGCAGGACGCCGGCTCGGCCTTGATGGCGATCGGCCACGGGTCGGGCGATGGGCGCATGGTGAATGCGGCGCGGATGGCGATCGAGAGCCCGCTGCTGGAGATTTCCATCGACGGCGCGACCGGCGTGCTCTACAACGTCACCGGCGGCATGGACCTGGGCATGGTCGAGTTGGACGAGGCCGCGCGCGTGATCGCCGAGTCGGCCGACCCCGACGCCAACATCATCTTCGGCGCGACGATCGACGAGGCGATGGGCAACGAGGTCAAGATCACCCTGATCGCCACCGGGTTCGACGAGCGGAACAAGGTTCGCTCGATCGGCAGCGGCGGCGGGCGGGGCACCGGCGGCGGCTTCAATCAGCCGTTCAGCGGCTTCGGCAACAACTTCGGCAACCTGCCGCCCGCGCGCACGCCGCAGGCGCAGCCGGAGCGCGATCGGGAGCGCGAGCGCGAGCGCCAGATGCCGCCGCAGGAGCGCCAGGCCGAGCAGCAGCGCCCGGCTGGTCCTGGTCGCGGTGGCAACCTCGATGACTACGAGTTCCCGCCGTTCATCCGGCGATTGAAGGACCGGTAAGGTCGAGAGCGTAAGTCGTAAGTCGTAAGTCGTAAGAGAGATGGCGGGGGCGGCGATGTGCCGCCCCCGCTTGTTGTTGTGGTATGGTCTGAGCAGGATGGTGGCGCGCGGCGGGAGGTGCGGCGATGGTGGCGGAGGAACTGGGGGCGATCCTCGGTGATTCGCTGGCGGGGGAGCGGCTGGTCTACACCAATGCCGGCGGGGGTGGTTTTCGCTACGAACCGGGGCGGGTGACGGTCACGCTGGGGGTGGGGGCGCTGCGGCGGCGCTATCCCGGGGCGCAGTCGGTGCGGCTGGTGCCGCCCGAGGGCTGGCGGCTGGGAACTGGCGCGGAGCGGCGCGAGGTGGGGCACGAGGAAACGATTGCCTGGGAGTTGGTGCCGGGTGGCGTGCCCGCCACCTGCGAGCAGGGGATCGCCATCGGGGTTGGCGGCGGCGGACTGCCGCTGGGAACGCTGCGCCACGTCATCCCGATCGAGGTGCGCGGCGAGAGCCAGTTTGACCCGGAACGCCACACCCTGCCGTTCCACAACGCGACGAGCGATTTTGGCCGGGTCGAGCCGCGCGCCGACCTCTTCGCGCGCACCTACCGGCGCGGGGGAACGGTGCTGGCCGATGCCTTTTTCAAGGGGTTGTACCGCGATATCGTTTTTCTGACTGCGGAGACCGACGCGCGCGGCAGCGGCGGGCTCTGCACCGGGATGGCGCGCTATGCGCTGGAGCGGAGCCTGCGCGGCGCGGCGAGTGACGCGCGGTCGCTCAGCGCGGGGCAGCGGGCGAGCGAGATGGTCGAGGTGCAGGCGTGGCACGGGCGGCAATTGACCGACCGGGCGCTGCTCGCCGCCGCGCGCCAGTTCTTCGACCCGAGCCCGTCGGCCGCGTTCTACCGCTTCCGCGACGAGCTCCTTGCCACCGGGCGGGGGGATGTCGCGTTCGACGTGGGCATCGCGCGCTGGGAGCCGTCGCCCGCGAAGTGGGGCGCGATGCTGGAGCATCTGGTCTCGATCGGGCACACGATCACGCCCTACGCCTTCCGGCAGGTCAGCGATGGGATGGCCGAGGTGTCGGTGTACGACCCGAGCTACCCCGACCGCGCCGATTGGCCGGAGAATGTGGTGCGCTTCGACCTCGTCAACGACCGCTATTTCTACCGTGGCTTCGGCTCGCTGGAGCGCGACGACCCGACGACGGTGCTAGCGGTGCCGCAGGGCAACTTCGAGGCTCCTGGGACCGCCTACGCCGCCTCAATCGCCAATCTGGCGCTGCATCCCGAGTTGCTGGCGGAGCAGTGGCGCGAGAACGGGGCGCTGCGACGCAACGTCGCGATTGCGGGCGGGGTGCTGGCGGCGTCGGTGGCGCTGCTGGGTCGCCGGGCGAAGCAGTAGGCGGGCGGGCCGCACCCCAAACTGCAACGACATATCCCCTGACCGAAGCGTGGTGGGGGCGCGTCGCGACGTGCCCGCGTGTGGTAGTGATCGGCCGCACGCGGGGCGCACGGAGCAGGGCGGCTCGCGAGCCACCCCTACGAGGCAGGATGTAGTTCGTAGTGTTCGACCGTTGGCAGCAGTTCGAGTAGGAACGCGGTATCCGCAGGGTAGTAGACGGCGCGCTCGTGGTCCTCCCCGGTGAAGGCGCGGACGGCGTCGAGCGAGTCCCAGAAGGTGAGGGTGATGAACTCGGTCTGGTCGCCGAGGGTGCGGCGCAGCACCCAGGCTCCCTGGTGGCCGGGGGTGGCGCGATAGTCTTTCAGCCCGGTTGCGTGGAGGTAGGTCAGGTACTCGTCGGCCTGCTCGTTGCGGGTTGAGCCGCGCCAGATACGTGCGATCACGGGTGCCTCCTTGCGAGTAGTCAGAGTCAGTAGTCAGTAGTCAGTGACGGGTAACGAGTGATGAGTGATAAGTGATGAGTGATGAGTGATGAGGGGAGACTGCGGCCCCCCGCCTGTGGCGCGGCGGGGCGCGGGCTGTCAGCCTACCATCATTCGCAAGGCCACGATCGTTGCCAGCCCCGTCAGCATCGCGGCGAGGGTGTTCTTGGTGCGGAAGGCGACGAGGGTGGCTGCGCCAGCGGCAGCGATGCCGCCGGGGCCTTCGCGTGTCAAGGCGGGCGCGACGAGGGCGACGAGAAGGGAGCCAGGGAGGGCGCGGAGCAAGGTCGTCAGCCGGGGCGAGGTGGGGAGGTAGGCCATCAGCCAGAACCCGCCCGCGCGCGTCAGATAGGTGACGAGGACCATCCCGGCGATCGTCAGGGCGACATCACTTCGCATCGCGCCACACCCCACAGAGACTCCCGGCGAGACCGCCGAGCACGATGTACCACTGTCCGGGCAGCCAGTGTGCGGCGGTGATCGCCACGAGCGCGGCGACGAGCCAGGGGAACAGATCGTGCCTGCCGCGCCACATGCCGGTGAGGAGGGCGAGGAAGACGGCCGTGGCGGCGAAGTCGAGGCCCCAGCGGGTCGGGTCGGGCACGCGGTCACCGATGAGGTAGCCGAGGTGCTGCTGCTGCTCCAGGCGAACCAGAGGACGAGGCCGCAGCCGAGCAGGAAGCCACGGTCGCGCCCGCCGGTGTCGGCCTCGCGATGGGTCAGCGCCCAGGTCTCGTCGAAGAGGAAGAAGGCCGAACCGTAGAGTTGCGGGCGCGTTGTGCCCGCGAACCAGCCGCGCAGGGTTGCGCCGAGGAGCAGGTGGCGCAGGTTGACCAGCAGCGTCGCGGCCAGGACGCTGGTGAGCACCGGCGGGGTGGTCCAGAGGCCGATCACGACGAATTGCGCCGCCCCGGCACAGACGGTCGCGCTCATCAGCGCGGTCTCGGCGAGCTTCAGCCCGGCGGTCTGCGCCAGCGCGCCGAAAATGAGGCCGTAGGGGAAGGAACTGAGGGCGAGCGGCAGCGCCCGTCGCGCGCCCGTGGCGATGCCGCGCCGTGTGAACGGGGCGCTCATGCAACCTCCGCGATCATGGTTGACTGGATGCGCAGACCCGCCAGCCTCGGCCCGCAGGGCATGGCGAACTGCGCGGGCGTGGCGTCGAGGAGGAGGACGGCGGTGAGGGGTGGGGCCAGCGTGGTGATTTGCGAGCCGAAGAGGGAGATCGCTTGCCCGAGCCAGAGCTTCAGGAAATCGCTGTCTCGCCAGAGGTCCGGTCGCCGGTCTCGCATGACACCTCCACCGCGCCATCGCTTGCCTGTCACCAGTATACGCACTATGATGGTGTTGTGCAACCAGTAAAATAGTTTTGATGGTATCGCCAACGCGGGAGAGGGCGGTAGGCGTGGTACACTGGGGGTGAGCGAGCGGGGGACATGACCATGATTGCGCAAGAGCGGCCTACAACCGAGCCCGGCGGTCGCGACCCGGCACCCGGCGCGCTCGCGCTGGTGCAGGCGTTCCTCAACTCGACCGATCTGGAGGAGGGCTGGGATCGCTTCAGCAGTCCCGAGGCGCTGCGCGATTGGCTAGTGGAGCGCGGCCTGCTGGAGGCGTCGGTGGCGCTGACCGACGTTGACCTGTCGCGGGCGCTGGCGGTGCGCGAGGCGATCCGCGAAGTGCTCTACGCGAATAACGGCGGCGAGGCCGATGCGGCGGCGGTCGCGACGCTGAACGACTATGCCGCCGCCGCGCCGCTGTTGCTCCGGTTCGATGATGAGCTGGTGGCCGGGGTGGTGCCGGGGATCGGCGGGTTGGATGGGGCGCTGGCGCGGCTCTTCGCGATCATCCTCGCCGCGCAGATCGATGGCACCTGGCCCCGGCTGAAGGCGTGTCGCAACGATGTCTGCCGCTGGGCCTTCTACGATGCCTCGAAAAATCGCTCGGGGCACTGGTGTACGATGGCGATCTGCGGCAGTCGGCGCAAGACGCGAGCCTATCGCGCGCGGCGACGCGAAGGGTGAGGCCGTCGCCCATTCCAGCGTAACTCGGGGCACAGCGCGGCCCCGGCGAGTACTCGCCGGGGCCGCGTGCTGGGTTATTGCTGTGGCGGCTTAGCCGAGGTGCGGCGCGAGGTCGCGCATGAGGGCGGCCTTTGGCTTGGCACCGACGATCTGCTTGACCGGCTGGCCATCCTTGAAGAGGATCATCGTCGGGATGCTCATCACGCCGAACTGGCCGGCGACGCGCTGATTCTCGTCGATGTCGAGCTTGTAGATGGTCAGGTTCTCGGCCTGCTCGTTGGCGATCTCGTCCAGCACCGGCGCGACCGCGCGGCAGGGACCGCACCAGGTGGCCCAGAAGTCGACGAGCACGTTGCCCTTCGCCTTCAGCACCTGCTGCTCAAACGTCGCGTCCGTCACAGGCTGTGGTTTCGACATTGGAATCTCTCCCCCTTATGGGTCTGTATTGTCCTCGCCGCAGCGCCCTTGCGCGCGTTGCGAGGCCTTCCACCAGATCGTAACGCGGGTCTATCATGCACTATTCCGGCCCGCAGTTCAAGGCTTGGGGTGACGGTTTGAAGGTTCAAAGGTTCGAAGGTTGAGTCCGGACTTGCGAACCTTCCAACTTTCAAACCTGCCAACTCAGTCTGCAACTTCCGTGCCGTTCCGTGCCCTTTGACCTCGGGGCGCGCTGCCGACGATAATCCCCTCGGGGAAAGGCACGAGGAGGTGCATCGTGCGCGTTGGCGTCGAGGGGAGCTACTATCTCGAACCGTCGGTGGGGGTGGGGCAGTATGTCCACGGCCTCTGGCGCGAGTTCGCGCGCGGGTTGCCGGGGCTGGAGCCGGTGCTGCTGCTGCCGGGGCCGCGCGCGGCGATCACCGAGCAGATCGAGGGGGAGGTCGTCATCGAGGAGCCGCCGCAGCGCTTCTCGTCGGGCAAGGCGCGCAAGCTCTGGTGGGAGCAGGTCGGGGTGGTGCGGGCGGCGCGGCGCGCGGATGTGGCGCTGGTCCACCTGACCCATTTCTTCTCGCTGCCGCTGCGGCGCGATCGGCCCTACCTGGTGACGATCCACGACCTCGTGCCGCTCCTTTTCCCGGTCTACAACAACTCGCGCGCGATGCGGTGGTACCTGCGCTTCGTCTGCGCCACCGCGCCGCGCGCCGACCTCATCCTGACCGATTCGGACCACTCGGCGCGGGATATCACCGAGCACCTGGGCGTTCCCGGCGAGCGGATTCGCGCGATCCACCTGGCGGCGGACGAGCGCTACCGGCCCTTGCCTGCGGACGATCCGACGATCGCGGCGGCGCGCGAGAAGTATGGGATCACCGGCCCGTTCATCTTCAATGTGGGCGGGCTCGATGTGCGGAAGAACCTCGCCGCACTCCTGCGGGCGTTTGCGCTGGTGCGGTCGCAACTGCCGGACGGGCTGCAACTGGTCATCAGCCGGGCCGCGCACTCGGATAATGCCGAGCGCTATCCGATCTCCAGCCATTGGCGCGCGAGTTGGGCATTGCCGACGCCACCATCTTCACCGGGCGGATCAGCGACGAGGAGAAGCTGGCGCTGCTGAACGCCGCCGAACTCTACGCCTATCCGTCGCTCTACGAGGGATTCGGCATCTCGCCGCTGGAGGCGATGCGCTGCGGCACGCCGGTGATCTCGTCCGACCGCTCCAGTCTGCCGGAGGTGATCGGCGAAGGAGGCTTGCAGGTCGAACCGACCCCCGAGAAGCTCGGGGCGGCGATCGCGTTCGCCCTGCAGACGCCGCACGAGTTGCGGGAGTTGCACCGCCGTGGGCTGGCACAGGCCGCGCGCTTCTCCTGGGCACGCACGGCGCAGGAGACGCTGGCGGCATACGAGGAAGTATTGCGGATTGCGGATTGCGGATTGCGGAAGGGACGGATGGTACAGCAGATGCCAGGCGATAGTTACCCTGCGACGGTTGGACGAATGCGGATACCGGGTGGTAATCCGCAATCCGCAATCCGCAATCCGCAATGAAGGTATTGTTGCTGCACAAGGCGCTGGTGAACGGCGCGTACCAGAAGAAGGCCGAGGCGCTGGCGGCGATTCCGGGGGTCGAACTGACGGTGATCGTGCCGCCGTCGTGGCGCGAATTGCGGGCCGGGGTGCAGCCGCTCGAACGGCGGCACACGGCGGGGTATGCGCTGATCGTCGCGCCGATCTGGTTCAATGGGCACCACCACATCCACTGCTACCCGACGCTCGGGCGGATCGTGCGGCGCGTGCGCCCGGATGTGTTCCACGTGGACGAGGAGCCGTTCAATCTGGCGACCGCGCAGGCATTCCAGGCGGCGGCGCGGGTCGGCGCGCGGTCGCTCTTCGTCACCTGGGCGACCGTCTACCGGAATTATCCACCGCCGTTCAGTCTCTTCGAGCGCTACACGCACCAGCGCGCGGCGGCGGCGGTCGCCGGGAATCAGGATGCGCTCGATATCCTGCGTCGCCGGGGCTACTGCGGCCCGGTCGAGATCGTGCCGCTGGCGATCGATCCCGACCTCTACCCGCCGCGCCAGGAGGCGGCGCGCGGCGACACCTTCACCATCGGCTTCCTCGGGCGACTGGTGCGCGAGAAGGGGGGGCATGTCCTGCTCGATGCGGCGGCGCGATTGCGCGGCGACTGGCGTGTGTTCTTCATCGGCGGCGGCGTGGAGGCGGCGAATCTGCGGGCGCAGGCCGAGCAACTCGGCGTCGCCGGGCGGGTCGAGTTTGTCCCGTCGGTGCCCTCCACGGAGGTGCCGCGCTGGTTGCAGCTGCTCGACGCGCTGGCGGTGCCGTCGCTGACGATGCCGAACTGGCAGGAGCAGTTTGGCCGGGTGATCATCGAGGCGATGGCGGCGGCGGTGCCGGTGATCGGCTCCGATTCGGGCGAGATCCCCCGTGTCATCGCGGACGCTGGCCTGGTGACGGCGGAGGGAGATGCCGCTGCGCTCGCCACGGCGCTGCAACGGCTGCTGGATGACGAGCCGGAACGACAGCGGTTGGGTGCTGCCGGTCGTGAGCGGGCGCTGGCGAACTATACCTGGGAACGGGTGGCGCGGCAGTATCATGGGCTGTATCAGCGGATGTTGGAGGGATAGCCCTCACCCCGCCGCGCTGCGGCGCGGCACTCCCTCTCCCGCGAGAAGAGGGGAGGGAGCTGGCGAACATCATGGGCGTTTGCGGAGCGGGCCTATTCCGCACTCCGCACTCCACATTCCGCATTGGAGGAGGGATGGCGAAGCGCGCACTCGAACTGCGACAGGCGTATCGGTTGCTCAGCCCCGGGCCGGTGACGCTGCTGACCTCGCAGTATCGCGGTCAGCCGAACATCATGGCGGTCGCCTGGGCCGCGCCGTTGTCGGCGGATCCGCCGCTGATCGGCGTGGCGATCCACCCGGTGCGGCTGACGCACGAGTTTGTCAGCAAGACCGATACGTTCGCGCTGAATGTGCCGCACCTGGAGTTGATCGCGGCGACGCACAAGTGCGGCACGCTCTCGGGGCGCGAGGTGGAGAAGGGGGATAAGTTCGTAGCCGCCGGGCTGACCCAGGCGGAACCGGCGCAGATCGACCCGCCGCTGATCGCGGAGTGCATCGGTCACCTGGAATGCATGGTGATCGACCGGGTCGGTCGCGGGGATCACGATTTTTTCATCGCCCAGGTTGTCGCGCTCTCCGCCGAGGAGGAGTCGTTCGACGGCTTCTGGAAGACCGACGAGGAGGGGGGGCACATCCTGCACCACCTCGGCGCGGATCGGCTACGCGGCGCTGGCGAGGAGTTACAAGGCGTGAGTCGTGAGTCGTGAGTCGTGAGAGGGCTACGCGAAGCTAGTGCTCCACCTGAAGCGATCAGCAACGGGCAAGATTCTCACGACTCACGTCTCACGTCTCACGCCCTCGACACGCCGGGCGGCAGCTTCAGCGCGGCGACGGGCGGGAGGGCCATGCTGCGTGCGATGGCGGTGAAAAGGGCGCGGACGCTCTTCTGACCGTCGCCGGTGAGGGCGGCGAACTGGTCGTCGTAGTAGCGATTGAGCAGCGGGAGGGAGACGCCGTAGCGGGTGCTGAGTTCCTGGCGCAGATCGTCGCGGCGGTCGCGCAGGACGGTGTTGGCGACGGCGATGGCTTCGCTCACCGCGCGCGGGGCGTCCGGGTCGGCGCGCAGCAGCGCATCCGGGGCGAGCAGGAGGTGGGTGACGGGCGGCAGGCCGGTGAGGATGAACCAGGCGCGGCCGAGTTCGACCACGACGCGATTGCCCGGCTCGTCCAGCAGGTGCAGCGCCTCGCCACCTTCGCGAATCTCAACCACTGGCAGGTTGGGGTCCTCGGGGCGCTCGTCGCGCAGCCAGGCGACCGGGTTAAGGCCGTAGAACTTGCGAAGCGTGCCGCGCGCCAGCGCCTCGGCCGTGCGCGAGCTGTCGGCGAGATCGACCGCGCAGGCGTCGATCTCCTCCAGTGGCCGGTCGGCCACGAGGACGATGGCCGCATTGTAGTTGCCGCCCCCCACCAGGGTGGGGAGGATCGTGTAGCTCTGCTGCAAGTCGGGGTATTCCGCGACCGGGGCGAAGAGCAGCGCCTCCGGACGGCGTTGCGCTGTCTGAGCGGTCAACCCCGCTATCCTCTCCAGGGGTAGCATGACCCAACCCAGTTCGTGGGCGAGCGCCAGCGGCGCGATGCTCGGGGTGTCGTCCAGCAGCAGGGGCGGCGTCATCGGCGGCTCGCTTCTTTCGCTCCGTCAGGGGCGCGTCGGGATGGCGGTCGGCGTGGTCGGTGCGATCGGCACGCTCGGGCTTGGCGTCGTCGGGACGCCGGGTGTGCCCGGCGTGCCCGGCGTCCCATTAACGGTCCCGTTCAGCAAATCGCTCACGTAGCGCTGGATTTGCGTGTAGACCCCCTGCCCGGCGCGCGGGAAGAGCACGTAGGCACCGCTCGGCAGGATGTCCGAGTAGAGATAGTTGCTGGTGTCGAGCCCGCCGGTGCGGACGGTGAACTGCTTATCGGCGCGGGCCTGCGCCTGGCCCCAGCCCAGCAGGTCCTTCGCCTCGGTGAAGCTGAAGCTCATGCGCAGGTGGCCCTCGAAGGCATCGAGCAGGCCCAGCAGCTTGGGAATCGTCTCGACCCGGAAGAGCTTGTCCTTCACCGCAGTCATCAGCAGTTGCTGGCGGCGTGAGCGGCTGAAGTCGTTGTTCTCGGTCGCCGAGTAGCGCGAGCGGGCGAATTCGATCGCGCGGTCGCCGGTCATGTGCTGCATGCCCGCGTCGAACTTGACGGTGCGGTAGCTCGGATCGACCGTGGCGTCGTCGTTGTTGGGATACTGGTAGTCGGTGAAGGCCTTCTCGACATTCACGTCCACCCCGCCGATCGCGTCGATGAACTGCTTGAAGCCGACGAAGTCCATGCTGATCCAGTAGTCGATCGGGATGCCGAGGACCTGGGCGGCAGCTTTCATCGCCAACTGGCCGCCCGCCTCGTGCTTCTCATAGGGCACGCGGGTGTCGTTGCGGTCCACGTTGCCCATGCCTGCCGTATATGCCTCGTTGATGCGGCCCCAATAGCCGCCGCGCCCATTGTAGGTGGGGAGTTGAATGAAGAGGTCGCGCGGGATGCTGATCAGCGTCACCGTGCCGGCCTTCGGGTCGAAGGTCATCACCTGGATCGAATCGGTCAGGTAGCCGCCATCGTGGCCAGGGCCGCCGAAACCGAGCAGCAGCACCGAGATCCGCTCGCCATTTTGCAGCCGCTTAATCAGGGGCGAGTTCCCGTAGGGCAGCGGCGTCGGCGTCGGCGTCAGCACGGTCGTGGGCGTGCTGGTCGGCGGGATCGGCGTTGGCGTGTTGGGATCGAGCGGATTGTGGGTCGGCGTCGGTGCCGGGGTAGTGGTCGGCTCGACCGTCACCTGGGCCACCACGCTCGGCTCGGGGGTGGGCGTCTCGCCGTATTCCGTGATCGGCGGCTTGTCTTCCTTCCGGAAGGCGCTGTCGACGAAGTTATTCACCTTGTAGGCCGCGTAACCGGCGTAGGCGAGCGCGGCGATGACGAGGATACCCAGGATACTGAGAACGATCCTACGCCAGCGGCGGGGCTTCCGCCGTGGCGGATCGGGTTGCTGCGTTGGTTGGTCTGCCATCGATTCCTTCGTTGCTCCTGATCGTCCGGGGCGCTGCCGCCGTCTGCTGGCGGGAACTGCCGCTACGGAAGTGTGCATGGAACGCGCCATTTCGGCAAGGTGCCCGCTGCCGCGCCGCAAACTCCCCGATACTCAAACGTTTCATCGGCCCGGATGGTGACGATAGCCGTGGGTGTGCGACGGGCGACCGCGTACGCGCCGCTCTCCCAGGCCAGGCCGGGAGAGTCGCATGGATCGTGCCAGATTGACGATTGATGCAATGGGGTGTCGGGCTAGTGCCCTTGATCGCTCAGCCGCTTGAGGGCGGCCTGCGCGTCCGCATAGTCCGGCTTGATCGCCAGCGCCTTCTCGTAGGCCGCGCGAGCCTCCGGGAAGCGATTGAGCTTTTCCAGATTCTGGCCGAGCAAGTATTGCAATTCGGCGTCGTCAGGGAGAAGCTCCGCCGCGCGTTCGAGGTTCGGCTGCGCCTCCTGGTACTTGCCTTGCTGATAGAGCACCCAGCCGAGCCAGTAATGGATGTATTTCGGCTTATTGACGAGGCTCAGCCCTTGCTTGAGCGTCGCCTCGGCGCTGACGTTGTCCTTCTGGCCCGACTGCACGCGGGCGACCCCGATATAGCCCGTCTCCCAGTAGGGGCGCAGCTCGATCCCCTTGCGATAGGACGAGATCGCGTTCGGGTAGTCTTTGGTGCCGAACTCGAAGACATAGCCGAGGCACAAGAAGCCAGATGGATCGTGCGTGTCGATGCCGGCCGCGCGCTGGCAATTGCGGACCGCGTTATCCACGTCGCCAAGCTCGAGCAGGGTGTAGCCCAGGCCGGTGTGGGCGCGGACGCTCACTTCGTCGATCAGCACGAGCGCCTGATCGAAGTATTTCTTGGCCCCTTGATAGTCCCCGCCATTGTAGGCCAGCCAACCGAGCTCGGTCAGGGCATACGGGTAATCGGGGTCGATCGCCAGCGACTTCTCCTGCCAGGTACGCGCGTTATCGGTCTGGTCCAGCAGGTCGTAGAGTACGCCCTTGGCGTAGTAGAGGGTGGCCCACTTCGAGCGCTGCTCGATCATCTTCTCAAGCGGGGCGAAGGCCTCCTGATACTTCTCCTCGTTCGCCAGCAGGATGTGTTCGGACCAGAGGACCCAGAGATTGTTGGGGTCGAGCGCCTTCGCCTTGTCGACCTCCTGGCGGGCCTCGCCCTTGCCGCTCTCGGGCTTGGCGGGGTCGGGCGGGTAGTTCAAGTAGACGTTGGCGAGCGCCGCGTGCGCCACCGGTTCGTTGCCGTTGGCCGCGATCGCCCGGTAGGCGGCGTCGTAGGCGCGCACCGACTGGTGGGTATCGACCGACGAATAAGCGAGATAGGCCCAGGCGAGGGCATCGTTCGGATCGAGTTTCGTTGCCTGGTCGAGATAGTCGATCTCGCCCGGATCGTGATTCCAGACCCAGAGGGCCAGGCCAAGCTGGCGGTTGGCGACGGCACTCTTCGGGTTGGCCGCCAGCCCGGCCTTGTAGGCGGCGATCGCCTCGTTGAACTGCCCGTTCTGGAGCGCGGCATCCCCCGTCGCGATCTGCTCCTTCGCCGGATCGCTGGCGGCGGCGGGCGTGGCCGTCACCGCGCGGGCGGTCGCGCTGGGCGTGATCATCGGGTTGGCGCTCGCCGCCGCAGCGGCGATGGTCGGGGTGATCGTTGGGCTGATCCGTGCCGCAGCCGTCACGGTTGGCGTGGTGTTGGTGTTGCGCCGGGCGAAGTAGACGCCACCGATGCCGACCAGAACCAGGAGCAGGATCGCTACGGCGGCGAGCCCGATCACGATGGGGCGGTTGCTCGGCCCCGCTGGCGGCGGTAAGGGCGGCGCGGGCGGCGGCATCATCACGGGGGGCTGGTAGAGCATGTTGGGCGCGGCGACCGGGGGCGGCAGCGGGGTCTGGTATTGCGGGGGCGGCATCTGGCCCGGCAGCACAGCGGGAAGCGTCTGCCCCTGCGGCACGTAGGTATCGGCGGGCTGGCTCGGCGGTGGCGGTGGCGTGACCCGCGCGGTGGCGAGCGGCGTGGGCGGCAAGGCGCGAGGTGGCTCCGGGGTGGGCGTTGCCGGGCGCTGGGTCGGCCGGTCGTCCGGCGTGGCCCCGGCGGACGGGAGCGACGGCACCGGCGGCAGCGCACTCGGCGTCGGGGGGAGCGCGGAGCGGGGCGGCGGCGTGTTCCCCGAGGTGGGGGTCGGTGTCGGGCGCTGCCCGACAATCGTCGCATCGACGCCGGGCGGTGGCGGTTGCTGGTGAATTTGCGTCTGGAGCAGCATCTCGCGGGTGCGGTCGAGCACCATCGTCTGCGCCGGAGCGTCAGCATTCGGCAGCGGAACCGGCCGGGTGCCGGTGATCGCGCTCTCCAGGGCGTCGGCCAGGGCGGCACCGGTCGGGTAGCGCCCGTCCTGCCGCTTCGCCAGGGCCTTGACCAGCACCGCGCTCACCGCCTGGGGGAGGGCCGGGTTGCGCCCGCGCGGGTCGGGGAGTTGCCCCTGCACGTGGGCGTTGATCACATCCATCGTGCCGCCCTGGTAGGGGGGCTTGCCGGTCAACATCTCGTAGAGCACGATGCCGAGCGCGTAGAGGTCGGAGCGGCCATCGAGCGTGCCGCCCGTGGCCTGCTCGGGCGCGGTGTACTCGGGCGTGCCGACGCCGACGCCGGTCTGGGTCAGCTTCGGCCCGATCTCGCCAAAGACCTTGACGATGCCGAAGTCGGCCAGCACCGCGCGCTGCCCGGCGAGGAAGATGTTGGCGGGCTTCACGTCGCGGTGGACGATGCCCCGCTCGTGGGCGTAGTCGAGCGCGGAGCCGATCTGGCGCGCGATGGCGAGCGCCTGCTCCGGTGGCAAGGGGCGACCGAGGCGGGTGTTCAGGCTGCCGCCCTCGATCAGCTCCATCACCAGGTAGGGGACGCCGTTCTCCTCGCTGGAATCGAGCAGGGGGAGGATGTTGGGGTGATTCAGTCGCCCGACCACCTGGGCCTCGCGGCGGAAACGCTCGCGCAGGAGGTCGATCTTGCTCTCGGGCGCGGTCAGCACTTTGAGCGCGACCTCGCGTCGCAGGCGCGGCGAATAGGCGCGATAGACGATCGCCATCCCGCCGCGCCCGAGGATGCCGCGCAGCTCATATTCGCCGATACGCCCGAAACCCGCGCCACTCATGGTCTGTCGCCGCTACCTTCCCTCGCCTCGTTCGCCCACGCCCGCTATCGGGGGGATCGCGCCCACCGTGATCAACGACGGATCGTGGCTGGGAGTTTCAAGCGTCGGATCGGCGCACCATATCTGGCTGGCCCGAACCTGCCACCAGAAGGTTAGCGCACGATGTCCTTGCGCCGCTGGAAGAAGGCCACCAGGCAAAGGGTGAGGACGATGAAGATGCAGAGAATTGCCAGGTAGACAAATGGGGCGAACTCGAAATCGGGCAGAATCGGTGGCTTGTAGAAGAGGCCGCCCGCTCGCTCGATCATGTTCGGATTGCTGCTGTTGGCGAGTTGCTGGATCTGCTCGGGGCTGAAGCCCGCCAGTTCCACCGGCTTGGCGGGGATGTTGTCGATCCCGACGGTCGAGCCGAGCCCGCGCCAGGTCCACTTGGTGATCATGAAGCGCGAGATGGCATCGACGATCGGGCTGTCCTTCGTGTTGATGATCGGCCCACCGAAGATGATTTGCGGGATGAGCACCAGCGGCACCAGGATGCTGGCGCGGTCGGGGTTCGGGGCCACCGCCGAGATCGCCAGCCCCATCGTGATCCCGGCGATCGAGCCGAAGAGGAGCGACAGATACAGATAGGGGAGGTGGGCGATGCCCCCGCCGGTGAGGATGAGCGGCACCAGCAGCACGATGTTCTGGAGCACGCTGATGCCGATCAGGACGAAGAACTTCGAGGCGATGTAGGGCGCGATCTTGAGGTTAATCCGGCGTTCGCGCGCGTACATCGCCGCTTCCTTGACGATCTCGCGCGCCGAATTGGAGGTGCCGAACCAGACCGCCACCATCGCCAGCAGGAAGGTGATCGAGCGCCCCCGCTCGTAGTCGCCGGTGAAGACTTCGGTGCTGAAGATGTTCCCCCGGAACGCGAGCGAGATCAGCAGCGCGATCAGCGGGGATTGGACGACGAGCAGCGTCAGCAGGTTGTTGCGGTCGCGCAGCACGGTCTCCAGGTAGCGGCGCGTGAGGATGCGGAATTGCCGGAAGCCGGAGGCCTGCTTGCCGGCGGGCGGGCGCGACTGGGCTTTGACGACCGCGCGCTCGTAGGTGCCGGTGTTGCCGCCCGCGCCGTTCATCTGGATTCCGGCCGATGCGAGGCGCGCGGCGACGTACTGGTGGTAGTAGGCGCCGCCCTGGAAGCGCTGGGGCCAGATTTCCATCGACGGCTCGGATTCGATGCGGGTGTAGATGTCGGCGAACTTCTCCACACCGAAGTAGGCGAGCGCCTTCCTCGGCGGGCCGTAATAGGCCATGTAGCCGCCCGGGGCGAGGAAGGCGATGTTGTCGCACAGGTCGACGTTCTGCGTCGCGTGCGTGATCAGGATGACGGTGCGCCCCTGGTCGGCCAGCTTGCGCAGCAGCTGCATCATGCGCCCCTCCAAGCCCGGATCGAGGCCGCTGGTCGGCTCGTCCAGGAAGAAGAGGGTCGGCTTGGAAAGGAGTTCCGCGCCGATCGAGACGCGCTTGCGCTGGCCGCCGGAGAGGCTCTTGATCGGCACATCGCGGCGCGCGGTCAGGCCGAGGTCGTCCATCACCTCTTCGACCCTGGCGCGCACCTCGGCCTCGCTCATGTCGGGCGGGAGGCGCAACTTGGCGGCGTAATAGAGGGCGCTCTCGACCGGCAGTTCGGTCGGCACAATGTCGTCCTGGGGGACGTAGCCGATCGCCGAGCGGAAGGCATCCATCTGCGTGTAGTAGTCGTCGCCGTTGTAGCGCACCTCGCCGCCATTGGCCGGGCGCACGCCGCTCAGCGCGTCGAGCAGGGTGGACTTGCCCGCGCCGGAACCGCCGACGATGCAGACGAATTCGCGCGGCAGGATCGAGAAGGTCAGGTCGTTGAGCAGGCGCTTGCCCCCGGCGACGGTCTTGGAGAGGTGCAGGCAATCGATCCGCACCGTGCCGTCCTCGGTGGCCTTGATCAGTTGCCCTTGCTGGAAGGTGAAGCGATAGGGGCCGAAGCCGATGCTGGCACCGGCGGGGATGGTGGCCGTGCCGCGCAGTTGCTGCCCGTCGATGAAGGTGCCGTTGGTGCTGTTCAGGTCGGTGGCCTGGAGCGAGCCATCCGGCAGCAGTTGGAGGCGGGCGTGGAAGCGCGAAATCTGGGGGTGGTCGAGGGTCAGGTTGTTGCCGGGATCGCGCCCGATCTGGTAGACGGGCGTGCTCCGCAGATCGATCACCGCCGGCATGCCGCCGGCTGCGCCGCCACCCATCGAGATGCCGACGAGGGTGCCGCTGATCTGCTCGTGGCGGGCGGCGCTCGCGCCGCTCAACTCCACGATCAGCGCAAAATCGCCGATCTGAATCAGATCGCCGTCGTGCAGCTCGGCCTGCCCGACGCGCTGGCCGTTGACGAAGGTGCCGTTGGTACTGCCCGGGTCGTTGAGGAAGTAGCGCCCATCGCCGCTGATCCGGATATCGACGTGGATGCGCGAGGCGCGCGGGTCGGCGGTGACGATGTCGCAATTGACGCCGCGCCCGATGGTCAGGTGCGACCCGAGCGGGTAGATGCGCCCTTTCTGGTCGTTCGAGACGACGCAGAGTCGCGCCCCGGCGAACGGATAGACCCCGCTCGGTGGCACTTGACCGTACGGTTGCATTGCCCTCCCCATCGAAGATCGAACGGGCGAACGGGAGAGCGGGCGAACGGGCGATCCCACTCGAAGACTGTTGCCTTTCGAGTGCGCCCTACGCTCTCCCCAACGGAGAAAGCAGAGCCGGGTTAAGCTGTCACCCCTGCCTGTTCGCCCGTTCGCCCGCTCTCCCGTTCGCCGTTTCGCTCGCTACGGTCGGCGCGGCACGATCTGCGTCGGCATGTCGCCGTCGCTATCGTCGTTCGGTCCACCCATCGGCGGGGCGGGCGGGCCACCGGCGCGGGCGGGGCGAACGGCGGCGGGGGCGGCGGGGGCGGTGCCCCGGCACCCACCGCCGAGATGTTCGGCGTCGGGCGCGTGGAGTCGTCATCCATCGTGCGCATCCCGCCCGGCGGCGGCGGGGGCGGCGGCATGAACGGCGCGGGGCTCGGCTCCGGGTTGCGAATCATCCCGGCGACCATCGTCCGATCGTCCTCGCCTGGCTCCGGCATGATCGGCGGCGGGGGCGTTGGCGGCGGGGGCGTTGGCGGCGCGGGCACTGAGGGTGCGGGCGGCACCGTCGGCATCGAGGGCGCGGTGTTGACATCGAGTTTCGGGGTCGCCGCCGAGGTGCGCTCTTCCTCCGCCGGTTTGCTGGGCGGCACCGGGGTGCTGCGCGACGGCGGCAGCGGGGTCGGCGACTCCATGTCGGACGTCCCACCCATGGGGCGGCCACCGATGATGGTGTTGTCCCCCTGCGGGCGCGAGCCGGTGCCGGTGCTGATCGCCCCGCCGCTGCGGCTCTGGAACGAGAAGACCGTCTTGCCGATGAAGACGACATCGCGGTGTTGCAGGATGCGCGGCTCGCCCGGCTCGCAGACGTGCTCGTTGATCACGACCGGGTTGGAGCTGCCGAGGTCGATCACCAGATACCCGCTCCCCTGGCGCTTCACCACCGCGTGGTAGCGCGAGACCATCGGGTCGTTCAGGACCATGTCGTTGTCGGAACCGCGCCCGATCGTCAGTTGGGTCGTGTCGAGATCGAAACGTCGCCCGATGTCTTCACCACGTTGCACTATCAGAAATGCGGCCATCGTCTTCTGCGCCTCCTCTCTCTTTTCATCCCTTCGGTTGCGTGGTCTATTGTACCCGTTCCTACCACCACCCTGCTGAACGATCCCGCGAGGGTTCCAGTTTCTCAGGGGCGGGAGATGCTGGCAAATCTACGAAGTGCTGAGTGCTGAGTGCTGAGTGCTGAGTGGGTACGAAGGAATGAGTAACGAGTAACGAGGGAGGGGTTTTCTGCCCGACCGCCTGACTGCCCGACTGCCCGACCCACTCAACTCAGCATCAGCACTCAGCACTCTATGGGTTTGCGCTCACCACGACATCGGTGAAGTCGGCGGCGGTGCCGGGTTGGTCGAAGGTGGCGGCGAGCAGGCCGACGCTGCCGCCGCCGCCCGGTTCGTTGACCGTGGCGAGTTGCGTGCCGTTGGCGCTGACGGTGATCTTCCCCCCGGCGGTCTCCACTCGCAGGCGGTTGGGGCCACCGGCGACGATCGCCGGGTCTTTGCGCCAGGGTGAGCGCGGTCCACGTCCCTCCCTGGTAGTGGGCGACCTGATAGAAGCCGTCGCGCGACACGGCAAAGAGGTAGTAGTCGTCGGGGCTGGCCAGCCAGAAGATGATGCCCGCCGCGCCGGGGGACGAACCGGAGAATTGCGTCGTCGCCTCGACGCGCACATTGGTGTAGATGCCCGTGTAGGTCGCCCAGGAGGCGCGATTCGTCCCACTCGGGGCGATGCGGTACTTCCCGCCGGTATAGCCCGCTTCGAGGGTCTGGGGCAGGCCGGTGCCCGCCGCCCCGAGCGGATCGGTAAAGCTCAGGCCGGGCGTGCCGACCACCGGCGGGCGGGTCGGGGTTGGCGGGGCGGCGGCCGGGCGTGCCGTCGGCGTCGCCGGGGCTGCGGAGGGGCTGGCCTGCCGGAGACGGCCGCCGTCCGGGTGGCGGCTACCGGCGTGGCGGGGGCGGCGCTCGCGCCGGGGCCGGGGGTCGGGCGCGCGGGTGCCGGGGTGGTCGGCGGGTTGCCGAGTTGCAGGAGGCCGTGGCCGGTCTGGTTATCCTCGCCGGTCGGGGCGAGGTCGCGGGTACGGCTCCAGAGGAACTGCACGATCTGGTCGGCGGTGGCCTGCGGGTTGGCGCTGAGATAGAGCGCCGCCGCGCCGGAGACGTGGGGCGTCGCCGCCGAGGTGCCGTTGAACTTCTGGGTCGAACTCGGATACGACGCCGTGGAGACGACCGTTGGCCCGGCGATATCCGGCTTGATCCGCCCATCGGCGGTCGGCCCCTGCGAGCTGTACTCTTCCAGCCGGTCGTTGTCCCAGCGCGTCGCCGCCACCGAGAGGCCGAGCTTGGCGTCGCCCGGTGTCGCCATGCTCCCCTCCGGCGTGAGAATCTCCGGGGTGGCGGATTGGGTGAAGATGTTCAGCGCCACGGGGCCGGGGTCGCCCACCGCTTTGATGCGGATGGTGATCACCTGATTCCGTTGCGCCGTCAGGGTGAGGTATTCCACAGGCGACCGGCCGCTGGTGTTCTGCACATTCGTCGATTGGCGCAGCAGCTTCCCGCTGGCGTCGTAGGCCTCCAGGTTGAGATCGATCGGCGGGCCGCTCCAGGCGTCCCAGTTGAGCACGACCTGAAACTGCGAACTGAGCGGGGTGATCGTCAGATCGGCCTTGCCGGGTGCGAAGTCGTGGTAGCCGTCGCCGTCCTCGTCGGTGAATGTCGCGCCGTAGTGGCTGTCGGCCTCGTTCCCGGCGGCGATGATGCAGAGCACGCCCTTGCTGTAGGCGTAATCGACGGCCTTCGCGCCGGTGCTGGTGCCATCCGCCCGGTAGTAGCCCGCCGAGCCGATCGACATCGAGATCAGGTCCACCCCGACCTCGTCCACCAGCCACTTGATCGCATTCTCGGTGCTGATGTTCGTGTCGATCCGCACCAGCCAGAGGCTCGCGTCGGGGGCCATGTCGTGGACGATCTCCGCGACGGCAGTGCCGTGGACCTCGGTGCCGAGACTCTTGTTGCTGGCGTAGGAGCGGGTCTGGAGGCGGTCGGTGGTGGGCAATTCGGTCCCGATCAGCTTCTCGTAGCCGCCGAAGCCGACATCGACGATGCCGATCTTCACCCCCTGGCCGTAGAAGCCCGCCGCCTGCCAGCGGTCGGCACCGCTCGCTTTCACCCCCTCGGTGGTGACGGCGCTGATCGCCCCTTCCAGGCTCGTCGGCACCGGCCCCTGCGGGTGGAAGGGGGGCGTGACCCGCACCTCGCGGACCGCATCATAGGCGGCGAGGTCTTCCATCATGTTCTTGCCGTCGCTGCTGAGATAGGTCAGCCAGAGTTTCAACGGCACTTCGATCTCGATGATGTTCTCGCTCATGCCGGTGACGTGGCCGCCGCTCGCCGTGATCTTGTCGGCGACGGGCTGGGTGTTGTTGTTGGCCAGGACGAGCGTCAGGCGCACAAGGTCGTCCTCGCCGAGCACCCCCGAATCGCGCGCGAGCTGCTCCGCCGCCGCCTCGCCCCGGCTCGTGTAGGTGTCGAGAATCTCCAGCAGGATCGCGTCCACCTTGCGCTCGGTGCCGGTGGGGCCGAGCACTGTCCGCGAGGTGCCGCTGGCGCTGGGGTTGGCGACGCGCGTGGGGGTGGGGGTGGCGCTGCCGCGCGTGCAGGCGGCGAGCAGCAGCACGGCCACCAGCAACAGGCCGCGCAGGGCGTGCGCGGGGGCGGGACCGAGTCGCGCGATACGTCCCCGAGTCATGGCGATCCTCATGTCAGGCCAGTGTGTCAGGTCGGGTGCTGCCCGCGCGATGACGGAGCGTGGGCGAGCGCCCCGCGCGGAACCTGGTGCGGCGGTCACGCGGCGACCGGGGGGCGCGCTACGGCAATGTCGTCACCTTGAAGTCGTCGAAGGCTGCGCTCATCCCCGGCTGGCCGAAGGTCGAGGCGATGAATCCGACGCGGCCTTTCCCCGCCGCCGGGGCCTGGGTGACGCCGAGGGACTGCCCGTTCGCCTGCATGGTGATCTGCGGGCCGTTGAAGGTGACGGTGAGCTTATTCGGCTCGTTCGCCTTGATCGCGGCCGACTTCGTCCAGGGCGTCACCGCCGTCCAGCGCGAATTCTGGAGCCGCGTCAACTGGAAATAGCCATCGTTGGTGATCAGGACGGCGTAGTAGTCGCCGCTACCGGTTTGCCAGAAGACGAACCCCGCCGCTCCCCCGGCCGGCGCGGTGATTTGCACCGTCGCCTCGATGGTCGCGTTGGTGTAGTTGGTGCCATAGGTCGCCCAGGCGGCGCGGTTGGCGGCATTCGGCTTGATCACGTAGCGCCCACTCGCGTAGGCGGTCTCGTCGCGATTCTGGAGGCCGGTCTGGGTGTTGCTGAAATCGTCGGTGAAGCTGGCGACCTGCGCCGCCGCGCTCGGCGAGGGCTGCACCGTCCCCTTCGCGTTCTCGGGGGGACCGAGCGCCAGCCGCCCATAACCAGTCTTATTATCTGGTCCGGGCTCTTCCAGATCCTTGGCGTTCTTCTCCAGGAACGCCTTCACTTGAGCAGGTGTTGCGTTCGGCTGTGCGCCGATGACGAGCGCCGCCGCCCCGGAGACGTGTGGTGCCGACGCCGAGGTGCCGTAGAAAGGTTCACCCTTGTAGGCGGCGGTCGTCACGCGCGCCAGCCCGGAGATATCGGGCTTGGGCCGCCCGTCGAAGGTCGGTCCCTGGCCGCTGTACTCCTCCAGCTTGTCATCCTGATAGTTGACCGCGCCGACCGTGAATGCCCCCTCGGCTTCGCCGGGGTTCGAAATGCTGCCGGAAGGGGTGGATCCGGGGGTGATCGTCTCCAGCGCCGTGTTCTTGCCGAAAAGGTCGAAGCGGACCTTCGCCGTCGTGTTGACCGCCTCGATCACCGCGTAGTAGCGGACGCCCGGTTTGCCCTGGTATTCGATATATTCGTAGGGGGGCTTCCCGTTGGTCCCTTGCTGGACGTTGCGGGAGGAGGCCAGCTTCGTCCCCGCCTCGTCCACGAGGTACAGGTCGTAGTTAACCCCCTCGCCGGACCAGGCATCCCAGGTGAGGTGCAGCAGGATGTAGTTGTCGTCGCTCGGCCCCTGCACGCGGATGCGTTCCTTGTTGCTGGTGAACTGGTGCCGCCCCGTGGGGCCGGGGTTGAAGGTGGCGGTGTAGTGGGCGTCGGCCTCGTTGCCCGCCGATTTGACGTAGACCACGCCATGATCATTCGCGTAGTTGACCTGGTCGGATCGCTTGTCGATTCCGTCGCCCCGCGTGTCGTGCCAGCCCTGCGACTGCTGGATCACGTTCACTTTGGCCTCGTCCACCAGATATTTCACCGCCTGGACATAGGAGGCGTCGCCATAAATCGGGCAGAGGATGATTTCGGCCTCCGGGGCCATCGCGTAAACGATCTCGGCGACGGCGGTGCCGTGGACATCCTTGCCCGCGTCGCCGTTCGGGCGAAAAGACTTGAGGTTGACCGACTGGGGGAGTTCCTTGCCGAGCAGCGACTCGTAGCCGCCGAAGCCGCCATCGATGATGCCGATCTTGACGCCTTTGCCCTTGTATCCGGCGGCGTGCCACTTGTCGGCACCGCTGACGGCCACGCCCTCGACAACCAGCGCCTGGATCAGCGGCTGCAGCTCCTCGATCGTCGTGCCGGGGGGGTAGGTGATCCCCTCGTTGCGCGGTATTGGCGTGACGCGCACCTCCCGGACTGTGGTCATCGAGGCGAGTTCCTGCAAGAAGTTCTGGCTGTTGTTGCCGCTCAGCGAGTTGATCGCGGTCTGGAGCGGGAAGAGGACATCGACCAAATTTTCGGCCGCCGCCGCGACTTTCCCGCCCAGCGACTTGACCTTATCGACCACCGGCTGGGTGTTGGTGTCGGTGAGGACGAGGGTGAGCCGCAATTCATCCTGCTCGCTCAGCAGCCCGGTCTCGCGCGCCTTCGCCTCGGCCGCCGCCTGCCCGCCCGCGTTGTAGGCGGCGGCGACATCGAGCAGCGTCGAGTCGATCTTCACGTCGTTCCCGCTCGGCAGGGTGATCGACGAGGGGGTCCCGATCGTGGAGGGGAGGACGCGCGTCGGCACCGGGGTGGGGGTTGGGTTGCGGATCGTGCAGGCCATCAGCAGTGGCAGCGCGACCAGCGTCACGCAGACCAGCACCACCAGCAACATCGGCCGGCTCCCTCGTTCATCACCAGAATGTCGCGCGCGGAAGAGCATGCTTACTCGCCTCACTATCGTGTATCGGTTCTCATGGCGGCGCGCCCAGACTGCTCCCTGACTGGTCTAGGGTACCGGGCGGATGAAGGTGAGTTGGTAGTTGGTGATCTGCTGATTCTGGTTCAGGTTCAATATCCCCACGCCTTGCTCGGGATAGAAGATCGTGATCTGGCCATTCAGCTTGCGTCGCAGGACGAGGATCGCCCCCTCCGTGCTGGTGCTGCCCCTCCATTCCCCCCGACATTATAGGCGAAGGGAGAGGCACCCGATAGTGTGACCGACGCGGACCAGGTCGGCGTGCGTCCGGCGAGCACCTCGGGTGACGGCGGCGGAGTGGTGGTACCGCTCGGCAGGTCGATGGCCAAGAAGACGACAATCTCCCACTCGCCAGCTGGGGGCGGACCAGCCCCGAACGTGAGCGTCCCGCCGATGCTGGTCGTGCCGGAGCTACTGATCGAGGATGAGGTCGTCGGCGTCAGGCTCGGCGCTGCTGTTGCGGTGCCGGAGACGGGCGGACCCAACGAACTCGCGCGTGGCACGGTCGGCGTCGCCGCGACGGCGGCGCTCGCCGGGGTCGCCGTTGGTGCCGCTGCGGGGCTGCCGAGGCTGCCGCCGTGCTCGGCAGCGCGCCGCCGATGGCGGTGAACGTGGGACGATTCCCCGGGTTGATGCTGGCGGGATCGGTGGCGGTGGGGCGCAGGGCCGCCGCCACCGTCGTGGCGGGAGGGTTCTCCTTCCCGCGCTGGAGGAAGGCGACGCTGCCCGCCCCGATGATCGCGACCAGCAGCAACGGCAGCACAATCATCGCCAGCGGCAGGCTGACGACGACCGGGCGGGCGGTGGTGCCGGGCTCGGTGGGATAACCATGGCGGGCGGCATCGTCGGGGGAGGCGCACTGCGGTGAGGCGGCGGCGGAGGGTGGGGCATGGGCGCGGTCGCCACCGCGCCCGCCGTGGCGGCACCGCTGTCGCCACCCCCGGCCGCTTCACCCTCCGCGCGCACAAATGGCTTGGTGACCGCGTCATTCAGCGAGGGGGTCATCGGGACGGTCACGGCGTCTTCGCGGGACCGGGCCGCCGGCGCGAGCCCATCGATCCGCACCGCCAGCGCGGTGATGTTGTCCGGCCCGCCGCGCTGCTTCGCCAATTCGATCAGCGCCGGCACGGCGACGCCGAGCGGTTGGGTGCTGAGGTGCTGGGCCAGCTCCTGGCTGTCCACCATGCTGTGCAGCCCGTCGGAGCAGAGCAGCACGATGTCGCCGACCATCACCGGGTAGGTGAAGACGTCGGGCTCGACCTCCTCGCGGTAGCCGACGGCGCGCGTGATCACGTTGCGGATGCTGCTCTGCCGCGCCTGATTCTCGGTCAGCAGGCCGCTCCGCACCTGCTCGCCGATCAGCGAGTGGTCGTGGGTCAACTGCTCGATCTGCCCATTGCGAACGCGGTAGGTGCGGCTGTCGCCGATGTTGCCGACGTAGAGCGCGCCATCGCGCAGCAGCGCCAGCGTGAGCGTCGTGCCCATCGACGCGCCGCCCGCGTCGCGCCCCGCCTGGTGGACCGCCGCGTTCGTCTCCAGCAACACCCGCTCCAGCCCCCGGCGCGGGTCCTCGCCCGCCTCCGTGCTGTAGTAGCGGGCGAAGAGGTGCTGGATCGCCAGCGCACTCGCCACCTCGCCGCGCGCGTGCCCCCCCATGCCGTCGGCGACGGCGTAGAGCAGGCCGAGGGTCGGGGCCTGGGCGGCGTGCTGCCCGACGCGATTGCCGAGCGTGTCTTGATTGACCGAGCGTTGCATCCCGACATCGGTCAGGCCGAAGGCGGTCGCGACCATGCCGCCGTTCGTCTGCGAGGTCTCCTCGCGGCCAGCGCCCGGATCAATCAATGGTTGTGTCCTGTCGCGATCGTTCGTCATCGCGCCTCCTGATCCAGCGCGCTCGTGCTTCCCATCTTCTGGCCCTACGTAATCTTGATGGTGGCGATAATTTGGTCGAACGTCGGGCCATAGCTCTCGAAGGCCGTCTGCAGGGCCAGGAAGCCGAAGAAGTACTGCGCCTTGCCGGCGACGACGACCGCGCGATCGGCCTCGGTGATGATGTTCCCGTCCCGGGCTTTGAAGGTGTACGGATCAGTCCCGAAGCCTTGTAGCCCGCTGATCTGGGCGGTTCCGGTGCGCACAACTGCGGGGTCGAAGTTGGGGTCGGTTGCCGCCGTGCTGTCCAACTCGTCCAGAATGATCGACTGCGCGGTCACGCTGGAGGGTGGCTTGGCGACCCAACGGACGACGATCTGCGCGCGGTTGTCGCCGGAGGCGAACTGCACGCTGCCGCTGTCCTTCGCGACCTGCTTCCAGTCGGACGGGAGGTTGAAGACCAGGCCGACCTCGGCAATCTCGATCCGCTGCTGCCCCGCAGGCGTGGACGGCTGGGCCGCCGTGCTGGGGGTGGCTGCCGGTCGGGCGCTCCCGGACGGCGTGCCGGCGGACGAACTTACCGGAGTCGCCCCCGGTGCCGGTGGCGCGGAGTTGCCGCCGCTATTGCCGCTGGTGGGCAGCGGCGTGCCCGCCGAACCCGAAGCGGATGCGGCTACGGACGCCGGTGTGCCGGCCGCGCGCACCGCCGTCGCGGTCGGGTCAGCGTTGTTATCGCGACGCGAGAGCGCGAACGCGCCGACGCCAACCCCGATGCAGATCAGCAGGAGAATCGCCCCCCCACCGATCAGCAGGAGCGGCGACGGTCCGCTGCGCCGCCGCGCGGGCGCGGCGGGGGGCATCGGCGGCTGGA
The DNA here is from genome assembly GCA_046328475.1 of Chloroflexia bacterium. GTDB lineage: Bacteria > Chloroflexota > Chloroflexia > Thermomicrobiales > CADCWN01 > CADCWN01. The sequence goes on from JAXLWN010000012.1 coordinate 120,765, forward strand.
TCGGGGGCGGTGCGCCGCCGAACTGCGGCGCAAGCGGCGCGTTCCAGGGCTGCCCGGGTACTCCGGGCGCTCCGGGCGGTGGCCCACCGATGATCGGCGGGCCGCCCATCGGCTGGGGACCGCCCATCGGGGGTGGACCACCCAGTGGGGGAGCTCCGCCCATCGGCGGCGGTGCGCCCATCACCGTCGCGCCCTCGATCAGCGGACCGTCGAACGCGACCCCCCCAGCCAGAGGCGGACTCGCTGGCGGCGGCCCCCCGAGTGGCGCGGCCCCGCCCAGCGCCGGCCCGGAGGGTGGCGGCGGGAAGAACCCGAGCGCGATCGCCGTGCCGTGGTCGATGAAGGCGATCCCTTCGACCCGGAGCTGGCTGGTGCCGATCTGGACCAGATCGCCGTTATTGAGCACCGTGGGGGCGTTGATCCTGGTGCCGTTGACCCGCGTGCCGTTTGCCGAGTTGAGGTCGGTGATCGTCACCTGCCCGTCGCGGGTCTCGATGCGCGCGTGCTGGCGCGATGCCTGGGAGTCGTCCAGCGGCAGTTCGTTCTCGGGCTGCCGCCCGATCACCATCGAGGGGCGATCGAGGCGATAGATCGTGCCCGTCCCCTGCACGACCAGGCGCGGCGTTTCGGCCGCTGGTGCGCTCGCGGGGAGACCGCCGCCCGGCCCACCCGCGAACATCGTCGCGTTCGGATCGCCGAGGGGCGCTGACGGGCCGCCGAGGGGCGCGGGAGGACCCCCTTCGACCACCATCACGGTGTCGCCGAGTTGCAGGCGATCGCCAGGATTGAGCGGGACGGTCCCGGTCACGGGGCGGCCATTCACCAGCGTGCCATTCGCCGAATTGAGATCGGTCACGGTGAGGCCCTGCGGGCCGGTCTCGATGCGGGCGTGTTGGCGTGAAAGGCGCGCATCGTCGAGGACGATCGCATTGTTCTCTTGTCGCCCGATCGTCGCCGATGCCTGGTCGATCGGGTAGCTCTGGCCGGAATTCGGACCACGCTCGACGCGCAGACGCCACGGTGCGCTCATGCCCCCCGGCCTCCCCATCTCAGTAGTGCGCCAACCCGATGCCCTCGGTTGGTCGCACCATCACGTATCGCTTCAACTAACGCCTGAGCAGCATACAACGTTTCTCGTTGTCGTCCTGGGAATTTGGGACCCCACCGACATTGGTGTTGGCGGCGTCGCCGGTCTGGTTCATCGCGCGGGCTGTCGGATGCGGCAAGTGTACAGACGTGTTCAAGGCCGCGTCAACCGAACAACACCTGGAACATGGCACAGGGAGCGCTACCGGTTCCGGATCGGTACAAAACTCGCCCGATGAGCACGGGCAAGGCTGCTGCATACCCACCCCTGGCCTTCCGCCATCCCCTCCCTCGCACCAGGCACTGCCGCGCTGATCTGTCGCCTTGTCTGCCAACAGACTACCGCCTGAACGAACGATGCGCAATGGGTCCATTTGTCCTCCCTTGTCACCCGTCGCCCCGATGTGCGACCCTCTCCTGTGCCGGCGGTGCCAGGGGGCGAACGCGGGCAGAGAGGATTGTGCATGAGCCAGGGAGGCAACGAGCTACCGACCGTCATCGTGGGGGCGGGTCTGGCCGGGTTGGTCTGCGCGCGGGCGCTGGTTGATGCCGGGGCGGCGGTGCGCGTGCTGGAGGCGGGCGACGAGGTTGGCGGGCGGGTGCGGAGCGATCTGCGCGACGGCTTCCGGCTCGACCGGGGCTTTCAGGTGCTCTTCACCGGCTACCCCGCCGCGCGGCGCTGGCTCGACTTCGACCGCCTCGATTTGCGCCCCTTCGATCCGGGCGCGGTGATTCGCCACAATGGCGGTTGGGCCACGCTGAGCGACCCGCGCCGCGACCGCGCGGCACTCCCCGCGTCCGCGCTGACCGACGTGGTCGGTCTGGGCGACAAGCTGCGCGTGATCCGGCTGATCGCCCGGCTCCGGCGGCGCGACTGGGACGGCGTGCGCGAGGTCGGCGGCGAGGATCGCCCGACCGCGACCTACCTGCGCGGTCGCGGCTTCTCCGACGCGTTCATCGATCGCTTCGCGCGGCCGTTCTACGGTGGCATCTACCTGCGGCGCGATCTCAGCACCAGCGCGCGGGTCTTCGCCTTCACCTTCCGCATGCTGGCGATCGGCGAGACGGTCGTCCCCGCCGAGGGCATCGGCGCGCTGACGCGGCAACTCGCCGACGGCCTGCCGCCCGGCACGGTGCAACTGAACACCCCGGTCGAAGGCTTGCTGCGCGCCGGGGACCGCGTCACCGGGGTGCAGACGGCGCGGGGCGAAGTCGCGGCCTCCCGCGTGGTGCTGGCGACCGACAGCCACAGCGCCGCGCGATTCTCCGGACTCGAACTGCCCGGCGTGCCGCTGGGCGCGACTGCGGTCTATTTCGCCTCGGATGAGCCGCTGGTGCGGCACAAGAAGCTGCTGCTCAATCCCGCGCCCGAGGCGTTCATGAACAATGCGGTGCAACTGAGCAACGTTGCGCCCGAATACGCCCCCGCCGGGCGACATCTGTTCTCCTGCACCATCCTGGGGAATCCCGAGCTGGACGACGACGCGGTGATCGCCCGCTGCCGCGCCGAACTCGCGGAGTGGTTCGGCGAGTCGAGCACCGCCCCCAGCCGCCTGATCGCGCTCGACGTGGTGCGCGTCCCCTTCTCGCAGTTCGCGCAGCCGCCCGGCATCCACGACCGGCTGCCGCGCAACCGCACCGCCATCCCCGGCCTCTACCTCGCGGGCGAGTACACCGAGGACAGCAGCATCAACGGGGCGATGCGGAGCGGCGAAGCCGCCGCCGGTGCCGTGCTGGGCGACCGGCGGCGGGCACGAGTCGGGAGTCGTGAGTCGTGAGAATCTTGCTTCTAGCTGGTGACCGCTGGTGCAGGCAATAGCTCCGCGTAACTCTCTCACGACTCACGACTCACGACTCACGACTCGCTCAAGTATTTCTCAATGAACTGCGCCGGGCCGAAGGTGACGTCGATCTTGACGTCGTGCTCGGCCCACTTGTCGAAGAGGTCTTCGAGGCGCGCGGCGTACCACTCTTCGCCGCCCCCGGCGTGCCATTCCCACTCGGGCCGGATCTGCACGACCAGCTTGCGCTGCGGATCGTAGAAGGTCCAGGGGTGCTCGACATACTCGATCTTCTTGCAGAGCGGGCAGCGCTTGTAGTTGAACTGGTTGCGCTTCGCGTACTCGACCAGGTGTGGCGACTCTTCGGCATTGAGGAATGTGCAAAAATTGACATAATGGATGATCGAGCAGTCGCGACAGCGCAGATCGAGCTCGGTCCAGTAGGTGGCGAGCGGATCGACCGGCGGGATGAGTTCGTCGAGATCGACAGGAGCCTCGGCCGCCTGCTCCTCGTCCGTTGCCAGGGGCTGCGCGCCCATCTGGACCAGCATCTTATCGACGTCCGACATCCCGCGTTCGGGTGCCTCGGTCGCAATCGCGGCGGCGTCGATCACACCCGCTGCCTCGCTCGCGATGGCCGCTGCCTGCTGCTTCTTGGTGCTCTTCCGGGGGGCCTTCGGCGTGGACGCTTCGCGCGTCGCCGGTGCCTTGCGCTTGCCAGCCACTCTCTACTCCTCAACAATCGATCGGCTTGCTTCGGCGGCCTGTCTAGCCTGCCGCAAACACTATCTGAACGATCATCATACGCGATGACCGCGTTTTTCGGCTAGTGGGTCCAATTGAAGGATGAGTTTCTGTGTTAGGCAGGGGAGAAGTGGACACGTTAGTGCGTTACAGGCAAGGTTGGCGAGTGCCATAGTGGGTCAGGGGGCCGGACGGGCGAAAACCGTGGTAACCGGTGATCTGCTGATTCTGTCGCAATGTAATCGATCCTGCATTCTGTTCAGGGTAGAGCCATCGTAGTCGCGCCGTCAGTTTTTCGGCGCAGGACGAGAGATTGCCCGCTCTTCACTGCTGCTCCCTTTCCACTCCCCCCGACGTTGTAGGTGTAGGCGAAGGGCTGGGTGCCCGACACGGCGACCGTCGTCGTCAGGTCGGCGTGAGCCCGGCGAGCACCTCGGCCGTCGGCGGCGGCGTGGCCGATTGCCACCCGGCGGAGTCGGCGGCCAGGAAGACGACGATCTCCCCACTCTCCGCTGGTAGGTGGTAGACCACCGCTGAACGTGAACGTCCCACTGATGCTGGTTATGCCAGCACTGCTGCCAGTGGATGACGTGATGTTCGTCGGTGTTGGCGTTGTCATCGCGGTGCCCGATACTGGTGGCCCCGCACTGCTCGATCGCGGGAGCGCCGGAGCCGTTACGCTGACGGCATTCGTAGGTGCTGCCGATTGTAGCGCTGTCGGTGTCGGTGCCGCTGAAACGCTCAGGTTGCGCGCTGCTCGCGGCGGGCAATGACTTGGTCGGGCTAGCGAGAAAAGCGCCGTGGTTGCTGGGTGTTCTCGCCACCCTGACCAAGATTGACCAGGATAATGAACATTGTCGCGATGATTGCAAGCAGCAGTAGGGGTAGCACGATCAGTAGCCACATTGGTAGCTGTCGGCCGCGACGGCGCGGTTGCTCGGGCAGCTGAGGCGCGGCAGGATGATGAATCACCGTGGGCGGAGCGAATTGCGGCGGCGAACCCGGCGGCGGTGGCGCGACTGGTGTCGGGGTAGCGCCCTGGCGCGGTTGCAGCACTATCGAGCGCCGCCGCGAGCTGACCAGCGCTGGCGAAGCGGCCTTCCACTCGCTTCGCCAGCGCTCGCTCGATCACCGATTGCACCGCAGTCGGCACCCGTCCATCGCTGCGCTCTACGACCGACGGGATCGGCTCCATCATGTGCCCATACATTGTCTCCTCGGCATTGCCACCGTAGGGCACCCTACCGGTGAGCAACTGGAAGAGCAGGCAGCCAAGCGCGTAGATGTCCGTCGCGGGCAGCGCCTGGCCACGCCATTGCTCCGGCGCCATATAAGCGACTGTGCCGACGATTTTGGACTGGCTGTAGGTGGAGGTGGACTCGCGCAGCAGTTTGGCAATGCCGAAATCGGCCAGCAGCAGCCGATCCCCCGATCCGGTCAGCATCAGGTTCTGCGGCTTCAGATCGCGATGGACTATCCCTTGGGCATGGGCGTAGTCGAGTGCCGCCGCTACCTGGCGCACGTATCGCGCCGCCTCCTCCAACGGGAAGTGCCCTGTCCTGCGCAAGCGGTCGGCGAGAGAGCCACCTGCGACGTAGGGCATCACCAAATAGACATTCTCAGTTGTCTCGCCATAATCATGGATCCCGAGGATGTTCGGATGATCGAGAGCCGCTACTGCCTGGGCCTCGCGCTCGAAACGGGCGCGGAAATCCCGCTCGGTCCCTGGCTCAATCAGATCCAGACTGAGCACCTTCACCGCAACCTGGCGCTTCAAACGCAGATCTGTGGCGAGATAAACCCGCGCAAAGCCGCCCCGCCCGATCACGTTGTCGAGCCGGTACCGCCCATGAAGCACATCTGGTGAGGCGGACATATACCCTCGCCACCCATGCACACTCGGCTATCGTTTCCACGGCACTTATACGCGCCGATCACAGGGATCGTCAAGGTGGCGAATCTTGGCACGCAAGCCCCGTTCATCTCGTATCTAACGGGTAATGGTAGGATGCTATCAGACGGGCGGTGCCGCCCGGGGTGCTTCCTTGAGTGCCGTGTGAACGCCGTGTAGGAGAGTGCCGCGTGCGCCGTCCCCTCTTTGTGGTCCTCGGCATCATCGCCGTCGCGGCGATACTGCTGTTTGTCACGTCGGGTTTCTGGGTCAACTGGCTCTGGTTCGACTCGCTCGGTCTGCGCTCGTTGCTCATGACGCGCTACGTGGCGCAATGGTCGCTCTTCCTCGGCGCGTTCGTCGTCGCGGGGCTCTTCTTTGGCCTGAACATTCGTTATGCCGGGCGGAAGCTGCTCGGTGCGCCGGTTGAGGTCCAGGGGCAGCAGGTGGTGCTTGCTCCGCGCCTGATCAGCCTCGTCTCGCTGGTCGCCGGGATCGTGGTCGGCGTGCTGATGGCCTCGACCGCCGCCGGGAACTGGTTCACCGTCCTGAGCTACCTCAATCGGACCGATTTCGGCGTCAGCGAGCCGATCTACGGGCGCGATGCGGGCTTCTACATCTTCACCATGCCGTTGCTAGAAGCAGCGCGGTCCTGGCTACTCGGACTGCTCATCCTCACGCTGCTGGCGGTCGCCGGGTTGGCCTTCCTGCGCTACACGCAGGGGGTCGCGCGTCGCCAATTCACCCTGCCGCAGGATGTGCGCGGGCATCTGTCGCTGCTCGGCGCGCTGACGCTGGCGCTCTTCTCCTTCAGCTACTGGCTGGCGAACTTCGACCTGATGTTCTCCGGCAATGGCAACGTCTACGGCGTCGGGCGCACCGACTATGCCGCCCAGCGCCCGGCCAACTACATCCTGCTCGGCCTGTCGCTGCTCGCCGCGCTCTTCCTGGCCTGGAACGCCTTCGCGCGGCGGCTGCGGCCCCTGCTGATCACGGTCGGTGTCTGGCTGGTGGCGGCGCTGGTGGTCGGTATCCTCTTCCCGGCTGGCTATCAGCAGTTCTTCGTCCGCCCGAACGAGCTGGGGCAGGAACGGCCATACATCCTCAACAATATCGGCCTCACCCGTCAGGCGTTCGGTCTGGATAAGATCACCCCCGGGCAATTGCGCGGCGATGCGCCGGTCAGCGCCGCCGATGTGACCGCCAATGCGACGGCGATCGGCGACATCCGGCTCTGGGACTACCGCCCGCTGCTGACCACCTATCGCCAGATCCAGCGGTTCGGGCAGTATTACGACTTTGTCGATGTCGATGTGGATCGCTACCAACTTAGCGCCACCGCCGCCGTGCACCAGCAGACGATGCTCTCCGCGCGCGAACTCGATGTCGATCTGCTCGACCAGCGCGCCCAGACCTGGCAGAATCGCCACCTCGTCTACACCCACGGCTATGGCGCGGTCGTCAGCCCGGTCAATCGCTTCAACGCGCAGGGACAGCCCGATCTGCTCCTCCGCAACATCCCGCCGACCGGCAACGACGTCCTGAAACTCGATCGCCCGCAGATCTACTTCGGCGAGCGGACCGAGGACTACGCGATCGTCCGCACCACGGTGCGCGAATTCGATCGCCCCGGCACCGCCGGGACCGACGAGTACTCCAACTATGCCGCCGAGGGAGGCGTGGGGATCGGCTCCCCCCTCACCCGCCTCCTCTTCGCCACCGCGTACGCCGATAGCAGCATCTTCCTGAGCGGCAATATCCAGGGCGATTCGCGCATCCTCTACCACCGCACGATCAAAGACCGCGTGACCCGCGTCGCCCCCTTCCTCACGCTCGATAGCGACCCCTACCTCATCATCCTCGACGGGCGGCTGATCTGGGTGCAGGATGCCTTCACCAGCACGACGCGCTTCCCCTATTCCACGCCGTACGCGATGGCGAATGGGCAGGCGGCGAGCTACATCCGCAACTCGGTCAAGGTGACGGTCGATGCCTACACCGGCGAGATGCGCTTCTACGTGGTGGACGAGCAGGACCCGCTGCTGCGGACCTACCGCGCCATCTATCCCGACCTCTTCACCCCGCTCAGCGCCGCCCCGGCCGGGCTGGCCGCGCACTTCCGCTACCCCGAAGACCTCTTCGAGATGCAGGCCCGCGTCTACACGCGCTACCACATGACCGATCCGCAGGCGTTCTACAACCAGGGCGATCTCTGGGCGATCGCCAAGGAGACCTACGACACCCAGGTCCAGCCGATGGAGCCGTACTACGTCACGCTGACGCTGCCGGGGCAGACGAAGGAGGAGTTCGCGCTGATCCTCCCCTTCACCCCCGCCGGGCAGAATCGCGACAACATGGTCTCCTGGATGGCGGCGCGCTCCGACGGCGCGAACTACGGCCAGCTCCAGGTCTACACCTTCCCCTCGGGCACGCTGATCTACGGCCCGCAGCAGATCGAGGCGCGCATTAACCAGGATGTGGAGATTTCGCAGCAACTGACGCTGCTCAACCAGGTCGGTTCGAGCGTCATCCGGGGGAACCTGCTGGTGATCCCGCTCGGCGACGCGATCCTCTACGTCCAGCCGCTCTATCTCCAGGCGCGCAGCAACCAGGGTGCGACGAGCAACGCGCTCCCCGAGTTGAAGCGCATCATCGTCACCACCTCCAGCCCGAACCAGGGCGTGGTGATGAGCGATAGGCTCGACACCGCGCTCGCCGCGCTGGCCCAGGGGCGCACCGGGGTTGTCGCCTCCTCGCCGCTCCCCAACACCGGGACGACCTCGCCAACCCCCTCGCCGTCGCCCGGCCCGAGCGGCACACCGACCGTGCCCGGCAACCAGGCCGACCTGGCGGCGCAGGCGCTCGATCACTACAATCGCGCCCAGGCGGCCCTGAAGGCAGGCGACTGGGCCACCTACGGCACCGAACTCGCCGAGATGGAGCGCCTGCTGAAGCAAATCGCCGGGCGCTAGCCGCGAGTGATGAGTAACGAGTGATGAGTAACGAGGAACGA
>JAXLWN010000120.1:0-16560 GCA_046328475.1 Chloroflexia bacterium
GGCGGGTATAGGTAAGCCGACTTGTATCGTTTGTACATTGTCCGGCGGCATTGCAGTGAGTACACTGGAGAAAAGTGTGTGTTCGCCAGGTGGGAGGCATGACTGTGACAACGGTTTCTATTCGTCGTGATGGGCAACTAACACTGCCACAAGAAATCCGTGCAGCGTATCATCTAGCCGAGGGTGCTGTACTAGATATTGTGCCGATCTCTGACGATCGATTCGAGATGCGCGTCATCGCCAAACGTTCAAATCTGCTCGATCTGCTCGATGAGTTCGCAGACGATGGCGTGGCTCCCGATCTCGTTGCCGAGCGGGAAGCGTTGGGCGATGCTTTGGATGCCGCGCTTCTGCGTGGTGGTTCGCGGCCATGAGCGTGGCGGGTGATTTGGGCTATCTTGATACGAATCTCTTTGTTCATGCGCTTTATCCCAACGATCCGCACTACCCGCGTTGTCGAGCGATCCTCACCGCGCTTGCTGACGAACAGGCAACTGGTTGGCTCGACGTAGTTGTTGTCTATGAGCTGACCTTTATCCTCGCCCGGCGACGAAGGTCCCCAGATCGTCAAGCGATTGCGCGATACATCCGTGGGATAGTTGAAGCACCCGGCGTAATGGTCGCTGATAGGCAGACACTGCTCACTGCGCTTGACCGATGGGTGATGCAGGGTGTCGGATTTGCTGATGCCTGGTTATTTGCTCGTTCTCTGGCCGAAGGACGCGCGATCTGTTCGGCTAACTCGCGGGACTTTGGTGGTGTCCCGAATACTTACTGAGATCTCTTCCAGCACGCTTGTAAGCAATCGGCCTGCTCCGGTGTTATAGACTATGGGAGCGGCGCTATCGTCAGACATCCCGCTATATCGCAGCGATTGATCGAGTAGAGATTGTGGCCAACGTCCCGACCGAACAGCGCACACCCACCAGCCGCGCGACGATCTGGCGCTTCTTGCGCCTCGCTCTGCCCTACCGGTCGGCGCTGATCGGCGGTGGGTTGGCCCTCCTCGTCTCCAGCCTGCTCGGCCTGGTGCTCCCCTGGCTGGTGCGCGGCCTGATCGACGGCGCGGTGGTGTCGCGCGACACCGATCAATTGCCGCGCATCATCGGGGCGCTGTTAGCTGTCTTCGTGGTGCAAACCCTCTTCGGGATCGGCCAAAGCTACCTGCTCTCTTACGCGGGCGAGCGACTGGTCGCCGATCTGCGCCGTCGCCTCTACGGGCACTTGCAGAGCCTCTCGACCAGCTTCTTCGACGGGCGGCGGGTCGGCGAGCTGATGTCGCGGCTGACCAACGACGTGGCGGCGATCCAATCGAGCCTCACCGGCAGCCTGCTCGAACTGTTGCGGCAAACCGTCCTCTTCGTCGGATCGCTCGCGCTGGTGCTGGCGATCGATTGGCGCTTGGCCGCGATCGTCCTCTCCGTCGCCCCGCCGATCATCATCTCGGGGGCCTTCTTCGGCCGACGACTCCAGCGACTCTCGAATGAGGCGCAGGCGGCGCTGGGGAATGCGACGACGGTGCTGGAGGAGACGATCGCGGGCGCGCGGACGGTGAAGGCGTTCGCGCGCGAGGGCTACGAGGTCGAGCGGTACGGGAAGAGTGTCGAGCAAACATTCAACCTCTCGATGCGACGCGTGCGAGTGCGCGCCTTTTTCGGTCCGCTGATCACCTTCTTCGGGTTGCTGGCGCTGCTTGGGGTGCTCCTCTTCGGCTCGCGGGAGGTCGCTGCCGGGCGGCTCACCCCGGGTCAACTCGTCTCGGCGCTGATCTACATGCTGATGGTGGCAGCGCCAATCGGGGCGCTCACCAACATCTACGGCCAAATGCGCGAGGCGACCGGCGCGGCGGAGCGCATCTTCGAGTTGCTCGATTCTTCGCCGGAGATCGCCGACGCACCCGATGCCTATCCCCTGCCGCAGCCGGTCGCGGGGGCGGTGCGCGTGGAAGACCTGACATTCCGCTATGGCCCAGAGGGCCCCATCGTGCTGCACGGCATCTCATTGGCGGTCGCCCCAGGCGAGACGGTGGCGGTCGTCGGGCCAAGCGGCGCGGGGAAGACGACCCTGGCGAATCTGCTGGTGCGCTTCTACGATCCCGTCGGCGGGCAGATCGCGATCGATGGGCACGACACGCGCGCCGTCACGCTCCAGTCGTTGCGCGAGGCGATTGGCGTGGTGCCGCAGGAACCGGCGCTCTTCGGCGGCACGGTTGCGGAGAACATCGCCTACGGGCGGCTGAGTGCGACACCCGAGGAGATCGCGGCGGCGGCGCGGGCGGCGAACGCGCACGGCTTCATCCTCGATCTGCCGGAGGGCTATGAGACGGTCGTGGGCGAGCGGGGTATTCGCCTCTCGGGCGGGCAGCGACAGCGGGTGGCGATTGCCCGCGCTATCCTCAAGGATCCGCGCCTGCTCATCCTCGACGAGGCGACCTCGTCGCTCGACAACGAATCGGAAGCGGCGATCCAGGGCGCGTTGGAGCGTCTGCTGCGCGGGCGCACGACGATCGTGATCGCCCACCGCCTCTCCACGGTGGAGCGCGCCGACCGCATCGTCGTCCTCGACCATGGCCGAATCGTGGAGGAAGGCACGCACGCGCAGCTGCTGACGCGCAACGGCCTCTATGCCCGCCTCTACGAGCGCAAATTCGCCGACGAGCCGATTGTTGACGAGCCGGTCGCGGTCGCTGCCGGTGGCGTATGAGAACGGCAGAGGGTGTTTATGTCTGACCTGATCGCCTTCCTCGCGCGATTGACGCCGCTCGTCGCCGAGGAGGATGTGTGGAACTGGCAGGGCACCCCGACGCCGTTGCGCCGCACGACCTATCTGACCGCCGAGGAGCCGCCGCTGGCTGCGGTGACCTCGGTGCGCGCGGTCGTTTGCCGCGAGGCGGAGGTGCTGGTCGTTCGGGAACCAACTGGCGCTCATTACGTGGTGCCGGGTGGGCGGCGCGAGGCGGGGGGAGACGATCGAGGCGACGGTGCGGCGCGAGGTGCTGGAGGAGACCGGATGGTCGCTGGGCACGCTCGATCAACTGGCGGTGGTCCACTACCGGCACATCAACCCGCGACCGCCGGGCTATCCGTATCCATATCCGGATTTTGCGCAGATTATCTATTTGTCGGAAGCGCTGGTATTCGACCCGGCCGCGACGATCCCCGATGAATGGGTTGCTGCTTCGGGCCTGTACTCGGCGGCGGAGGCGTTGCGACTTGTTGCGCCGCGTGCATCCGAGCGTTTGCTGCTGGAAGCGGCGCTGGCGCGTCGGCAGGGGCGCTGAATAGCCCTTAGTTGTCGCGGGCCTTTTGCCGGTGGCCGGTCAGGGCGTCGCCCTCGTCGGTGATGCGGATCGAACGGCGCACCACCTCGAAGATCGGGTGGAATTGCTCGGCCCCCTCGTCCCAGCAGGTGCAGGTGACGACCATGTGGCGGCTGCCGCCGCGCGCGAGGTAGGTGATCGCGCGGGCGATGCGCCCGGCCTCCTCGTCCACGTACCGCTGCTCCTGCCAGAGCATGTGGAGGTCGCGGCTCTTCTCCTCCTGGACTGGTCCCCTGGTCAGGATCTCGGTGCCCCCCTTGGTCTGCATGTCGCGGAAGAGCTTCTTGAGGGGCAGCCCGGGGAAGCCCATCACCGGGATTGGGGGAAAGACGGTGATCTGGATCATCCCGCAGGTGTCGGGCTCGGGCTGATCGCGCAGTTCGGTGGTGTTCTCGGTCTGGGTCGGGTGCCAGCCGCTGGGGACATCGATGCGGACGTTCCCTTGCCCGTAGACATAGATGGAATAGCCCGGCGTGTACGACAGCGGCATCCCCACGTCGAGCTTCTTGCGGCCCTTGTCTCCCTGCCCCATCGTTGGCCTCCCTCCACAGGCGGGTAGCGGCGCGACGTTGCCGTCGCCGGGGATCGTACCATGCGCGGGCGAACTCTACCGCATCGGCGGCCAGCATCGTCACCCGCCCCGTTTCCTGCTACCCTACAGCGGTGGAGGAGCGCTCCGCTGGAGATGGAGGGTAGACTGATGACCGCACTGACCTGGCCCGACTCGCCGCAGGCGTTCGCCGAGGCGACCTGGGCCGATATTTTGCCCTACTACGACGACCTGGCGAATCGCCCGCTCGATACCCGCAACGTCGAGGCGTGGCTGCGCGACTGGACGACGCTCGAAGACCTGGTGAGCGAAGCGGCGTCGGTTGCCAGTGTCGCTTATACCTGCGATACGGCCGACCCGGCGAAGGAGCGTGCGCATGTGCGCTTCTCCAGCGAGATCGGGCCGAAGCTGGGTGAGCAGCGCGTGCGCCTTGCCGGCCGTCTGCTCGACCTCGGTTACGAGCGCCCGCACCTTGCCACCAGCCTGCGGCGGTTCCGCAACGCCCGCGAACTCTTCCGCGAAGAGAATATGCCGATCACGGCCGAGTTGCAGCGCACCAATATCCGCTATCAGAAGATCACCGGCGCGATGACGGCGGAGTGGGAGGGGGCGGCTCCCTGTGACCCCGTACCTGCTCGATCCCGACCGCGCGGTTCGCGAGAGCGCCTTCAGGAGCGCGCCGAACCCTGTCGCCGCGCGCGGCAAGCTGGCGGCGCGTTCGACCAGCAATATGCCCTGCGCCAGCGAATCGCCGCGAACGCCGGGTTCGCCAACTATCGCGACCACGCCACCGGGAGAAGAACCGCTTCGATTATACCCCCGCCGACTGCGAGGAGTTCCACGCGGCGGTGGAGGGGACGGTGGTCCCTTCGCCGCGCGGCGCCTGGAGCGCCAGCGGCAGCAGATGGGAGCTGGAGACGATGCGGCCGTGGGATACGCTGCCCGATCCGCTCGGTCGGCCACCGCTGCGCCCGTTCGGCGATGTCTCCGGGCGATCAGCCGCGCCGCGGCAATCTTCAACATGTCGATCCGGTCCTCGGCGGCTACTACAAGACGATGATGGACGGGGGGCTGCTCGACCTCGACAGCCGCAGAGGCGCCGGGCGGCTACTGCACCAGCTTCCCGCACCTGGCCGGCGGCGCTGTCTTCATGAACTCGGAGGAGTTGGCGGCGTGCCGGGGGATGTGACGACGCTGCTGCACGAGGCGGGACACGCCTTCCGCATCGAAACTGGGACAGGCTGCCCTACTTCTTCCAGCGCCACCCCGGCTCCGAGATGTCCGAGGTCGCCTCGATGTCGATGGAGCTGATCACCGCGCCCTACCTGAGTGAGGCGCACGGCGGCTACTACAGCGAGGACGACGCCCGCCGCGCCCGGATCGATCATCTGGACAAGATCGTGTCGCTGCTGCCGCACATCGCGTCGGTCGATGCCTTCCAGCACTGGATCTACACCAGCGGCGAGGGGCACGATGCTGACGCGCGCGACGCCGCCTGGCTGCGCATCCGCAGCCGCTTCGAGCCGACGCATCGACTGGTCGGGGCTTGACGCCGAGCGGATCGCGCGCTGGTATCAGCAACTGCACATCTTCCTCTATCCCTTCTACTATATTGAGTACGGGATCGCGCAGATCGGTGCGCTCCAGGTCTGGCGCAACAGCCTGCGCGACCCGCAGCGCGCCCTGGCCGATTACCGGCGCTCCCTGGCGCTCGGGGCGACGGTGCCGCTGCCCGACCTCTTCGCCGCCGCCGAGAAAACGAAACTCGCCTTCGACGCGAAGACAATGGGCGAGTTGATGGATCTGATCGGGGAAGAACTGGCGAAGTTGGAAGCGTAGCAACGGGAGTTGCAGGTTGGCAAGTTCCAAGTTCCAGAAGTTGAGAAACCTGGAACCCGCCAACCTGCAACCTGCAACTAGGTCGTTGAGCGATGTGGCAGTCATTCTTTGAATTCGCCCCGCATGAGACGCCGCGCGAGCGGCGAAGCGGCTACGGCGCGGCGCTGGCTGCGGTGGCGCTCGTTACTGGTGTCATCGGGCTGGTGCATGCCTTTGCCCAGATCGCGAACATCTCGATCCTCTATCTGATCGCGGTGCTAGTGATCAGCAGCCGCTTCGGGCGGGGACCGGCGATCGCCGCGTCGTTCGCCGCGTTCTTCGCCTTCAACTGGTTCTTTGTCGAGCAGTACCACACCCTGACGGTGGCCCATACTGAGGAGGTCATCGCCCTGTTCGTGCTGCTGACGGCGGTCGTCCGCGGGCAACTCGCGGCGGTCTCGCGCGCCCGCAACCGGGAACTGCTGCGGCGCGAGCGCGAGGCACAATTGCTGCGGGCGATCGTGGCGACGCTGAACGACCCGAATCTCGCGCCCGGCGACGCGCAGGACGCCGTCGAGACGCGTCTCGGGCCGATCTCCGAACTCCAATCGGCGCGGATCGACGTCGGGTCGGCCAGCCAATGGCAGATCGCCCGCCGCCCGCCGACCCGCCGCATTCGCGTGCTGGTGCTCAACGCCGAGGCTGAGGGAGCGGCTGGAGGCGGCTGATCGCCCTACGCACGCCCGAAGCCGCGCCGTTCGACGAGGCGGACGCTGATGCGCTGCTCGCGGCGGCGGCGGCGCAACTCGGCTCGACGCTCGAACGGCTGCGGCTGCGGCAGGAGGCGACCGAGGTGGAGACGCTGCGGCGCACGGACGAGTTGAAGACGGCGCTGCTGAACGCGGTCTCGCACGACCTGCGGACGCCGCTGGCTCGGTGCTGGCGTCGGCGGAGAGCTTGCGACAGCCGGATGTGGACTGGACGGAGGAGGAGCGGCGGGAGTTTCTGGTCACGATCGAGCAAGAGTCGCAGCGGCTCAACAATATCGTCGGTAATCTGCTCGATCTGTCGCGGATCCAGGGTGGCACCCTGCACCCCGACCGGGGCTGGTATGAGCTGGCCGACCTGATCGCCGATGTCGTCGCGCGGCTGCGCTCGCGTTACCCGCAGCACGCGTTTGCCTGCGACGTGCCGACCGACATGCCGCCGATCTATCTCGACCCGGTGGAGATCGACCAGGTGTTGACCAATCTACTCGACAACGCCGCGAAGTATTCGCCGCCCGGGACGAAGATCTGGCTGAGCGTGCAGCACGACGGGCGCGAGCTGCGCGTGCAGGTGGCCGATCGTGGCCGGGGGCTGCCGGAGGAGGCGATGCGCCATCTCTTCACGCCCTTCTACCGGGTGCTGCATCGCCGCTCGCAGCCGGGGCCGCCGGGCACGGGGCTGGGGCTGGCCGTGGCGCGCGGGCTGGTGGAGGCGCATGGTGGGCGCATCTGGGCGGCGAATCGCGATGGCGGCGGCGCGACCTTCACCTTCACCTTGCCGATGGTCGGACCTGACGGCGTGGGTGGGCGGACGATCGGGCGAATGGCCGAGGAGCAGCCGGTATGAGTGGCGCGGGCACGCCCGAGGGGGCGCGCATCCTGGTGGTGGACGATGAACCGGCGATCTTGCGAATCGTGCGCGCCAACCTCTCGCGCCACGGCTATCGCGTGGAGACGGCCGCGACCGGGCAGGCCGCGCTGGATGCGCACGCCTTCCACCATCCGGATCTCATCTTGCTCGACCTGGGGCTACCGGATCTCGATGGGCTGGAGGTGGTGCGGCAGATTCGGGATCGGGCGGCGACGCCGATCGTGGTCCTCTCGGCGCGGGGGGCGGAGCGGGACAAGGTGCAAGCGCTCGATCTGGGGGCTGATGACTACCTGACCAAGCCGTTCGGCGTGGAAGAGTTGCTGGCGCGCGTGCGGGTCGCGCTGCGCCATGCCGTGCGCTCGGTTCGGCCCGAGGCGATCTTTCGCACGGGCGACCTGGAGGTCGATCTTGAACGGCGGCGCGTGGCGGTTGGCGGGCAGGAGGTCCACCTCACGCCGACCGAGTATGAGTTGCTGAAGGCGCTGATCGGCCATCCTAACAAGGTGCTGACGACGGCGATGCTGCTGCGCTGGGTCTGGGGCGATCAGTATGGCGCGGGCGACCATTACCTGCATGTCTACGTGGCGCGACTGCGGAAGAAGCTGGCGTCCTCACCCAGCGGCCCGGCGTATCTGGTCACGGAGCCAGGGGTGGGGTATCGGCTGCTGGCGGATGAGTAGGGTGTGCGCCTGTTTTGGTTGCCCGGTGGCGGGCATCCCGTGGCGGGTGGGAGAGGCCCCAAGGGTTGAAACCCTGGGCTGAAGGCTTCGCCGCAAAGCCCGCCTGCGCGGGCTGATTCTCCCGGTGGGAAAGCCAGTTGTGCGACCTTTGTGGTGAACCGGCGCGGATGTGCGCGTCGGTCTTGCATTGCCTTGCGTGGGATGCCCCTCCTCTCACGACTCACGGCTCACGCCTGATGTCGCGCCTCTCGATTTGTTGAGGAAATGTTGAGACCCCGCGCCTCCCTGTTGAGACGCCATTGATGCCGATCGGCGCATACTGATCGCGATGGCAGGGTTTGCGTTGCGCCGCAGAAGGCGGTGTTGGGGTAGGGCGATGACGGCGAGGATTGACCAACCAGAATTGGGTACGGGGGCACAGGAGCCGGCGACGAGCTGGACTCGCCTGGATAGTGAGTTGCGGATGCTTTGCCGCAGCCTGGCCAACCCTGCGGGGTGGACGCCGGAAGCGGTGACGACGTTCGTGCGCTTGCCCGGAGATTCCGAATACCGGCAAGCGATGGGCACGCTCTGCCGCCGGTTAGCGGCGGAGTATGGGCTGGATCAGACGGTGCGGCGGCAGGGCGACGACTGGTGTGTGCGGTTCGCGCGGCCGGTGGTTGGCGGGAAAGCTGTCGCGGCGCAAGGTGCGGCGAGTGCGGCCCCGGTCAGGGGCGGCTTGCGAGCGGCGATCGTCCGGGCCTACGGGATGGCGCGGCAGATGTCTGGCTTTCGGGCCGGGCAACGCGCGGATGTGGCGTAGGGTGCGGCAATGGCGCGAAATGTTGAGGGAATATTGATGCGTCTGCCGATGAATACGACCGTGTTGCCGCCAATACTTGCACGCGTCGCCGGGTGTGGCGGCACGGGGCAACGAGGGGAGTTCGGGTCGTCATCATGGACACCGCACAACGCACCAGGCGTATTGTGAACGAGCAGAACGATAGTCAGGCGACAAAGCAAACGGCTCCCGCTGTCGGCTACCGGGCCGAGGGGAAGGCGCAGGCGGCGACGAAGTCCGCGCCGTCCGCCGATGGGGCACGCCCGGCGGTGGAGTGGAGCGAGGACAAGTACGCACTGCGCGGGAGTCACCCTGGCGACCGCTACTACCGGGTGGTGCAGCACTCGACGGCGTCGCTGCCGCGCAAGGCGCTGGCGACCACGGCGGCGGAACCGGCGCGACGACCGGGGCGGCTGGGGAGCTGGCTGCTCGAAGGGCACGCCAGGGAGGATGCGGCGGCGCACGAGGCCGAGCAGCACGCGCACCACACGCAGCCCTGGTACAAGGTGATGTGCCTGACGGGCGTGGATTACTTCTCCACCCTCGGGTATCAGCCGGGGATCGCGGCGCTGGCGGCGGGGCTCCTGTCGCCGATCGCGACGCTGATCCTGGTGATGCTGACCCTGTTCGGGGCGCTGCCGATCTACCGGCGCATCGCGCAGGAGAGCCCGCACGGGCAGGGCTCGATCTCGATGCTGGAGCGGCTGCTGAGCTGGTGGCAGGGCAAGCTCTTCGTGCTGGTGCTGCTCGGCTTCGTGGCGACCGACTTCGTGATCACGATCACCCTCTCCGCCGCCGACGCGACGGCGCACGTGGTGGAGAATCCCTTCTTCCCGGCGGCCTGGCACGGCAGCGGCGCGCAGATCGGGATCACGCTCTTCCTGATCGCGATGCTCGGGGCGGTCTTCCTGAAGGGGTTCCGCGAGGCGATCGGGATCGCGGTCTGGCTGGTGGTGGCGTATCTGGCGCTGAATCTGGTCGTTGTCAGCACGGCGCTGGTGCATGTTATCGGGCACCCGGTGGTGATCAGCGACTGGCGAACGGCGCTCTTCGCGGAGCGCGGCAACCCGTTCCTGATGGTCGGGGTGGCGTTGCTGCTCTTCCCCAAGCTGGCGCTGGGGTTGTCGGGCTTCGAGACCGGCGTGGCGGTGATGCCGCTGGTCAAGGGGGACCCGGACGACACCGAGGCGAATCCGCAGGGGCGCATCCGCAACACGAACCGGCTGCTGACGACGGCGGCGCTGATTATGAGCGCGTTCCTGATCGCCAGCAGCTTCGCGACGACGGTGCTGATCCCCGCCGCCGAGTTCGAGAAGGGGGGCGAGGCGAATGGTCGCGCGCTGGCCTTCCTGGCGCACGAGTATCTGGGCGAGGCGTTCGGCACGGTCTATGACATCAGCACGATCGCGATCCTCTGGTTCGCGGGGGCGTCGGCGATGGCCGGGTTGCTGAACATCGTGCCGCGCTACCTGCCGCGCTACGGCATGGCCCCGGCGTGGGCGCGGGCGGCGAGGCCGCTGGCGCTCGTCTTCACGCTGATCGCCTTCGCGGTGACGCTGATCTTCCGGGCCGACGTGGATGCGCAGGGCGGGGCCTATGCGACCGGCGTGTTGGTGCTGATGACCTCGGCGGCGGTGGCGGTGACGCTCTCGGCGTGGCAGCGGGGGACGCGCGGGCTGGCGGTGCTGTTCGGGGCGATCGCCTTCGTCTTTGTCTACACCACCGGGGTGAATGTCTTCGAGCGGCCGGATGGTGTGAAGATCGCCTCCTTCTTCATCGTGGTGATCATCCTGGCCTCGCTGGTCTCGCGGGTGTGGCGCTCGACCGAGTTGCGCGTGACCGACATCGTGGTGGACGAGGTGGCGAAGCGCTTCATCATGGAGGCGGCCGGGAAGGGCGCGGCGGTCCACATCATCGCGAACCACCCGGACGAGCGGAATGCGCGCGAGTATCTGCTGAAGGAGCGGGAGCAGCGCGCGGACAACAATATTCCGCACGGTGAGCCGGTGCTCTTCCTGGAGGTGACGGTGCAGGATGCGTCGGAGTTCGCGCCGGTGCTGTACATCCAGGGCGAGGAGATCGGTGGCTACCGGGTGCTGCGCGCGGAGGGGGCGTCGGTGCCGAATGCGATTGCGGCGTTCCTGCTCTGGCTGCGCGATACGACCGGGAAGAAGTCGCACGTCTACTTCGGGTGGACCGAGGGGAATCCGCTGAAGTACCTGGCGCGGTACATCCTGTTCGGCGAGGGGGATATCGCGCCGCTGACGCACGAGGTGCTGCGGAAGGCGGAGCGCGACCCGGCGTGCCGGCCGTCGGTGCATGTGGGGTAGCCCGGCGTTGGGTGACCAATTTGCGCGAGATTTGCCGCCGAAAGGCGGCATTTTTCGTGTCTGGGGACGGGGTGGGAGATGGGCGTAAGGGCGGTTTTGTTCATTGGGAAAGGGTATGGGTGGTTGGGAAAGTAGGTCTTTGTTTTGCATTTTTTGCTTTTTTCTTTCTTCCCCTGGTGGGCCGATGCGGGGGGCTGGGAGGGACAAGGCCCCCCTCCATCCACAATGCTGGGGGGACTTTTGTTGGGTGGTGATGGGATGCGTGGTTGGCTGGGGCGGGGTTGGCACCCTCAATCCCCGTGTGCGGGGGATTTTAGGCGGCGGTGCGTGGTGCGGTCGGTGATCATGGTGCACCGGGTTGCTGGGCACGGTATGTGGCGAGAGGCGATGCGGGTGGCGTTCCAACGGGCGCACGTCGCGACGCCTACCAGGTGGGTGGCGAACCTGAGAACAACTTGCCGCCCGGTGCAGGGCGTTCAATTGAACGCCCCTGCAGATATACACCCGTGGCGTGGGGGAGATCGTGCCAGGGTGTTGGGGGAATTGATCATTTGTGATGGGATGGTGGTTGTCTCTGGTGGATGGCGGGGTGGGGGGCGTATCGCGCGGGGATGGGGTGTGATATGGGGCTGGTTGGGGTGTGATGGGGGTCTGTGAACTGGATGGGGGGTGGGGGGGTATGCTGGTGGTGCTGAGGATGATTTTGATGAATGCGATAGGAGGGGGCCGTGGCGACGGGGATTTGCAGATGATGGCAGATGATGCACAGGAGTCGCGCCGGAGTGGCGATGATCTTTGGGGCGCTGACGTTGCTGACGGTGTTGCCGTTTGGGTCGATCATCGCGGTGTTGCTGACGGTTACCACCGGGCAGGGTGCGGGCACGACAGTCGCCGGGCTGGGTGTTGCGGCTGCGGTGGCGTGTGCGTGTGCCGCGCTGGTGGCGCATCAGACGCGCGTTCAGCACCGGCTGAAGTGCGGCACCTGTTGCGACAGGGAATTAGCGGCGGGACGCGGAATTGCAGGTACGGGGCGGCAACCGGAAGGGGGCGGTGGCCGCCTTTGTTACGTTAAGGAGTGAGAAGGAGAGTGGGAGAGAGGAGAGTGGAGAGAGGAGAGAGGAGAGAGGAGAGAGCAGGAGAACAGGAGGGAGACGGATTCTTCGCTGCGCTCAGAATGATAGGGGAGGAGGGGCGGGGCCTTGGGGGCGTGTTGAGTGGAGCGTAGCGGGGCGAAGGGTCGTTGCTTTGGTGACTGGCGTACTGACGCACTGACGCACTGACGCACCGATGGCCGCTGGCTGGTAGCTGATGGTTGCTTCCCGCGCTTTTCTCTTTTCTCTCTTCTCTCCATTCTCCTCATCCCGCCATCCCGTCATGCTTCGACGATGGGGGCGTAGCCGCCGTCGCGGAGGGCCTGGAGGACGGTGGCGCTGTGGTCGTGGTCGCGGACTTCGAGCATGAGTTCGAGGTCGACTTCGTTGATGGCGAGGTTGGGGCCGAGGCGGTGGTGGACGACGTCGATGATATTGACGGCGTGGTCGGCGAGGATGCCGGAGAGGTGGCGGAGGACGCCGGGGCGGTCGGTGAGCCGGGTGTGGAGGCGCAGGTAGCGGCCGGCCGCGCCGAGGCCGCGCTGGAGGATGCGGTCGATCAGGTTGAGATCGACGTTGCCGCCGCTGATGACGACGCAGATCGGGCCGGTGTTCAACTCGTCCAGGGGAATCGCGCCGCAGAGGAGGGCGGCGAGGGCGGCGGCCCCGGCGGGTTCGGCGATGGTTTTGGCGCGTTCGACCAGGAGGACGACGGCCTGGGTGATCGCGGTGTCGTCCACGGTGACGACGTCGTCCACGTAGTGGCGGATGATGGGGAGGGTGAGGTTGCCGGGGGCGCGGGTCATCAGGCCGTCGGCGATGGTGGAGACGGTTTGGAGGGGGCCGGTGTAGCGGTTGTGGAAGGCGAGATAGGTGGCGTTCGCGCCGCTGGCCTGCACGCCGATCACGCGGATGTCGGGGCGGAGTTGCTTGGCGGTGAGGCCATGCCCGCGATCCAGGCCGCCGCCGCCGTGGGGACGACGAGGGTGCCGAGGCGGGGCATGTCGGCCAGGATTTCGAGCGCGACGGTGCCTGCCCGGCGATGACGGCGGGATCGTCGAAGGGGGACGTAGGCGAGGCCTTCTGCCGCTTGCAGGCGGCGGGCTTCCTGCTGGGCGTCGTCGAAGACGTCGCCGTGGAGGATGACAACGCGCGCACCGTAGCCGCGCGTGGCAGGGCTTTCGCCAGGGGCGCGGTGAGCGGCATCACGACGGTGGCGGCGACGCCCGCGAGGTCGGCGGCGACGGCGACGCTGGGCATGGTTCCAGCCGGGGCGGCGATCACGCCGCGCTGGCACGGACTTCGTCGGGGAGAACGAGGATGTGGTTGAGCGCGCCGCGCAGTTTGTAGGCCCCGGTCATGGAAGTTCTCGTATTTGAGCCAGACCTCCGCGCCGCAGAGTTGGGAGAAGGTGCGCGAGGTTCGCAGAAGTGCGGCGCACCATGCCGGAGAAGGCGCTCGGCGGCGGCGTGGACGTCGGCGAGGGTGGGGGTGGCGGAGGCGGTGGCGCGGCGGTCGCGAACGCGGCTCCTTGGGGTTAGTAACGAGTAACGAGTAACGAGTAACGAGGAATGACGTTCGGTGTCGGGTGGCGGTGGTGATGGTAGCTGCTGCTCTACGCGGGCGCTTCACGAGCATCCTGCAGCCAGTCCAGTATGGGAGGAGCGGCGGGTGGTTACGGCCCCCCGCCGCTCCTATTTGCTCCTCGTTACTCGTCACTCGTTACTCGTTACTGGCGTTTACCAGTGCTTTTCGAACTCGGGTTCTTCGCGGGTGATCATCTCCAGGAGGGCGGGGCGGCCGTCGGCGATGGCGGATTGGGCGCGGGCGATGGCGGGCTTGATCTCGGCGGGGGACTCGACGCGCTCGCTGTAGGCTCCGAGGCCTTTGGCGACGGTGGCGTAATCGCCGGAGAGGTACTTGAAGCCGTATTGCTCGGTCGCCATCGGGTGGTACTTGCCGTAGCCACCCATCGCGGAGTTGTTGAGCAGGATGGTGAGGATGGGGATGCGGCAGCGCGCGGCGGTCTCGACCTCCATGCCGGTCATGCCGAAGGCGGCGTCGCCGAGGACGTTGATGCAGAGCTTGTCGGGTGCGCCGAGCTTCGCGCCCATGATCAGGCCGAGGCCGTAGCCGAGGTGGGTCGATTTGCCGTAGCCGAGGTAGCCGCGCGGCGCGGGCGACTGCCAGAAGGGGGAGAGTTGGTCGCGCGGGTTGCCGGAGTCGTGGGTGATGACCGTCTGGGCCGGATCGACGCTGTGGAGCAGGTCCCAGATCACCCGGTAGGGGTTCATCGGGGCTTCGTCGGCGGTGAGCTTGTGCTGGAAGCGGGCCAGCGTGTCGGCTTTGATGGCGGCGATCTGGTCGGCGAGGGAGGCGCGCGGGCGGGGGCCGGAGGGGCCGGCCTGGCGCTTCACTTCGGCGATCAGCTGGCCGAGGACGAGTTTGGCGTCGCCGAGGATGGGGTGGGCGACCTGATAGTCCTTGTTCATGTCGTGCTCGTCGCTGAGGACCTGGATGAGGGTCTTGTTGCCCGCGTTGGGGATGGGGGCGGCGAAGGAGGAGATGGTGAAGGAGGCCCCGATGCCGAGGATGACGTCGGCTTCCTGGAGGAGGGTGGCCGCTGCCTTCTGCCCGGAGAGCCCGCCCGATCCGGCGGAGAGGGGGTGATTCTCGGGGAAGACGCTCTTCGACTGGAGGGTGCTCATCACCGGCGCGCCGAGGAGTTCGGCCAGTGCGCGCAATTCGGCGGTCGCCCCGGCGTAGAGGACGCCCTGCCCGGCGTGGATGAGCGGGGTTTTGGCCGCGAGGAGCGCGGCGGCGGCGGCGGCGACCGCCTCGGGATCGCCGGCGGCGCGGGCGCGGGCGACGGGGCGGTAGGCGCGGACGAGTTCGGCGTTGGCGTCGGCCAGGGCGACGTCGTTCGGGATTTCGAGCAGGACGGGGCCGGGGCGGCCCATGCGCAGGTAGGTGAAGGCGCGGCGCAGCAATTGGGGCACGCGGTCGGCGTGGGTGATGCGCGCGGCCCATTTGGTGACGCCCTGGTAGTTCTTCACGCTGTCGAAGACGGGATCCTGCCCGATGCGCTCCTGGTGGGCACCGCCGGGCAGCACGAGGATCGGGGTGCCGTCGGCGTAGGCCTGCGCGACGCCGCCGAAGGAGTTCTCGCTGCCGGGGCCTTCCTGCACGGCGACGACGCCGAGCTTGCGGCCGTCGGTGACGCGGGAGTAGCCGTCGGCCATGGCGACGACGGTGCGCTCGGTGCGGGCGAGGATGGGGCGGATGCCCTGCTCGACGCCGGGCTCGATCAGGTGGTGGTAGGGGAAGGTGAAGAGGTACTCGGTGCCCTCGCGGCGCAGGATGTCGGCGATGGCGCTGATTCCGTTCATCGGATGGGGCTGCTCCTTCCATATAAATGCGCGACAAATGCGCGCGACGCATGTTGAATGTTGACATTCCCGGGGCTGTGTTCTGTTGTGCTTGTCTATACAACCTGGGGCTGATAGACTGCGGAATATGGAACAAAGCCGCGACCTGGCACGTCTAGGTAGTACAGGCTCGATAGCGACGCGCTGGCCAGGCGGCGGCATACTAGCACAGGCGGCATTTCGGCGCGAATGGCGCACCAGGCGGTCGCGAGGGGGCAGGAAACTGTGGCGCGGCGTGGCCCCGATGCAGGCATTCTTGCATTGGGATCGCCCGCTTGACAGCAACTCTGCACAACCGTATAGTGCATCAGACGCAAACACGACAATGATGTCGCTGGTAGCTGCTTAAGCCTTCACTGGTCACTCAGTTGCTGTCGTCTTGTGTTGTCTACCCCGCCGGTGTCGGATTGGGGAGAAGGCATAGTTGGAGGAGCAGAGCATGGGCAACGCGCACGATCCCGAGGAGACTATGAAGCAACCCCCGTGGAGTCGTCGACAGTTCCTGCGCCGCGTTGGCCTAGCTGGCGCTGGCCTGGCGGCCCTGCCAATCCTGGCGGCGTGCGGCGGCACCCCGACCGCGACGACCGCCCCGGCATCCTCTGCCCCGGCGTCCAGCGCGGCGGCGTCCAGCGCGGCAGCGTCGTCCGCTGCGGCTTCGGCCCGCCCGAGCACGGCGGCTTCCGCTGCGGCGAGTTCTGCCCCGGCGAGTTCCGCTGCGGCGAGCGCTGCCCCGTCGAGCGCGGCTGGTTCCGCAGCGGCGAGCGCGCGGCCGAGTGGCGCTGCCTCTGCCCCGGCGAGCGCGGCCGGCTCCGCTGCGGCGAGCGCGGCCCCGCCGACCCCGACGGTCATCGCGAGCATCCCGCGCGCGAAGTCGACCGCGACGATC
>JAXLWN010000121.1:0-16161 GCA_046328475.1 Chloroflexia bacterium
TCCCTGTCATGCTGAGCGCCAGCGAAGCATCCGTCCCCCTGACGACTGACGACTGACGCCCCCCTCTCTCTTCTCTCCTCACAATTCATGGCCAGGGTATTGACAATTCGTCACCAACGCTGTACTGTACGTACAGGTTGATGCGATGGCCCCTGGCGAGCGCGAGCGAACCGGGGCGGGTGAGTCCGGTGGCTGTCTACGGCGGTAGCTATCCGGTCGATCCAGCAGGTACCCTGTAGCCGGGCGACGCCCGATTGAGCGGTCAGCCCCTCGCGGGCCAGCTACTCAGCGCGGTCCGAGTGCGGCGGCCGGGTGCGCGAACTGCATAGCGATCAGCCGTAACCGCGCCGATGACCCGTGAGGGTTGTCGGCGCTGTTGCTTGTCCGCGAATCGGATACCGTGTGCTACCATACCGCCTGATCGCTTCGCCGCTACCCAGAGGTACCCGCATGCGCCGCCAATCGTTCTCCGCTGCCGTGTTCCTCGTGCTCGCCCTGGCTCTGGTGGCGTGCGGGGCAGGTCCCCTCCCGACAGCGACAACGGCCCGCGCCGCCGCGCCGTCCGCTTCTGCGACGCGCACGGCAACCCAACCGCCCCGCGCCGCCGCCTCCGCGCCGCCAACGGCGCAGCCATCCAGGCAGCAGCCCGTAGTGACGCTGGCGAGCCCCGGCTCGCCGGGCGCGGCAACGCCGGTCGCCCCGCTCCCTGCGGGCGTCATCGCCGTCCCCGACATGGGCGCAAAGCATGTCAGCGAGGGGCAGCCGCTGGTGCTGCCGCACAGCCCGCCGTCATCCGGCAACCACTATCCATCCGCGCTCCCCGGCGGCATCTACCGCCAGGAGGCGAACCCCGGCAACTGGATTCACAGCCTGGAACATGGCTACGTCGTCGCGCTCGTCAAGTGCAGCACCGACTGCGCGGGGATCTTCAATCAGTTGCAAACGCTCTACAACGTGGGCCTGCCGAAGGGTCAGTTCGGCAACGTGAAGTTCATCGCCACCACCTACAGCCAGCCCTACACCAACGGCGAGGCGAAAATCGCGCTCGTCGCCTGGGACTACGAATTGCTGCTGCCAACCTACGACGAAGCCCGCATCATCAGCTTCTACCAGCGCTTCGCCGACCAGGGACCGGAAGCCGTGCCGTAAACAGCGCGCCCACTCGCCAACCCACTCAGGCGATGATCGCCACCATCCGCCGCACCGCGCCCGCGAGCGCGGCATCCCCCTCGACGCGCACCGCCCGCTCGGCCGCCTCATCGCCCAGGCCGCGCGTGAAGAGCCGCCAGGCCGCGTCCTGATCGAGCGTCGCGGTCGCCTGCGCCGGGCGCGCGGGATCGCCGCCGAGCACCCAACCCGCCCCCTCGCGCACCGCCACCCACTCGCCACCCGCCTCGCCGGTGATCACAACCCGCAGCGTCGTCCCCTCGGGCGCGGCAACGTCGCGCAGCGTGTGCGGCAGCGCGTGCATGTACGCGGCCAGCACCGGCGCATAGAGCCGCCGACTCTGGAGCGCGGGCAACCCGAGCGCATCGCGAATCTGCGCCTGGTGCGCCCAGTGCTCGGTATATTCGCGCGCGATATCGAGCCAGACCGGCGCAGGCCCAGACCCGGCCCAGGTCACCGGACCACCCAGCGCCAGCGGATCGAGGCTGGCGTAATACGCGTGAACCTCGGGCGCGACCGCCGCGAACAAATCGCAAATCACGCGCGGACTGAGCCGCCGCGTCGCCTCCACCCAACCCTCATTCCAGCGCCCGAGCGCCGCCACCAGCACCGCATTGTCCGAGAAATCGGCCCCCGGCGGCGCATACGCCGCCAGTGGATTCGCCACCCCATCCCGCCGCCGCGACAGATTGCCCAGGTCGCCCCCGAGCAAATGCAGCGCCACATCCTTCACCGACCACCCGGCGCACACCGTCGGCACATCCCACTGCTCAGCCGTCAGCCCGCGCAGCAGCTCCACCAGTGCCCGATCCACCTCCGGAAACAGCTCCGCCACCAACACCGGCGCAACCGCTTGCACGACTCGACCTCCAGTCCCACACAATTCGCGCCACCACCCAACATCCCGGTAGTGTTCGTGAACCGCCCACGTCGGGAGGCGATCACCATCGCGGTTGCCACACGTTGCGGGTGTTAAACAACCCGCCCATACGACGAGGTTTCGCCTTCTCCCAGCGTCTCCCCTCACGACTCACGACTCACGACTCACGACTCGTCTCGCCGCAAGAACGCCGTCATGCAGTGGATCCCCCCGCCCGCCTTGATCAACTCGCGCACCTCGACCTCGACCGTCTCGACCCCCGCCTCGTGGTAGCGCGCCCTCAGCTTCTCGCCCCCCTTCGGCATCAGGATCTTGCCGGGCGCGAGCGCCACGAAGTTCAGCGGCAGGCATTCCTGCGCCTCCACCTCGTCCTCCACCTCGATGAAGCGGAACCCGCGCTCGCGCAGCGTCTGCCAGACGATGAACGGCGTGCGGCGCGGCCAGATCACCGCCAGATCGCGGTCGGCGAAGTTCAGCATGCCATCCAGATGCATCGTGCCATAGGGCAACTGCACCCGGACTACATCCTTCACGCCGATCTCGCGCAGGGCGCGCTCGACCTGATCGGCCCCCTCGCGATTCGTCCGCAACCCCTCGGCCAGGAAGCAGAGGTCCTTATTCACCCAGGAGACATCGGCGCACTCGAACGTGCCGGGGGCCTGGATCGTCTTGAGGATCGGCACCCCGATCCGCCCGAGCGCCGCCGCCAGGTAGCGCTCCTCCCCCGCGCGCACGCTGGAGGCGGGCCGCCCGATGATCGCCCCGGCCGGGGTCATCAGCATCAGGTCGCGGCAGAAGACGGCGTTCGGCTTGTCAGTACGCGCTTCTTCCACGTAGTGGACGGCGACGCCATTCGACTCGTAGGCATCGGCCATCGCGTCGTGCTGCGCGCGGGCGAGGTCGGGGTCCAGTGCAGCGCGCATCTGCGCCCGCTCGTGGTCATCGATCGCGTCGAGTTCGACACCGGGGCGGCGCAGCAGCACCGCGCGCAGCGTGCCGCACTCGGACGACGACCCCCAATCCCCCCAGGCGGCGACAAAATCGTCGCGGTCGGCCCGGCGCGGCGACCAGGTCGCGCCGCCATAGGCTGCGGTGAGGTTGCTCTTCCCTGCCGTGGTGGACATGCGTACCCTTCTCCTTCTCCCCACACGAGTACGATCGCACCGCCGTGCGTTTATTATGAAGATGCTGGCCGCGCTGCGGCGCGGTCGGGGCTGCCGGTGGGGAGGATACTGGTTTCCGGAAAGGGTGTCTATGCGGGTGACGAGGGCGCGCGTGGTGCTGGCCGGGTGGCTGGTGCTGGCGATCCTGCTGGCGGCGGTGCCAAACGTGGGGGCGGCGACCGACCAGCGCGTGCTGGATGGGTTTAACCGCACCTGGGCGCGCACCGATGAGCCGGAAGTGCGCGGCGGGCGCACCTACATCTGGGGGCCGCGCTCGCTGCTGCCGACGAGCTACCTGATCTCCGAGCCGCTGGCGGGGCTACCGGGCGACCAGCGCCCCGTCCTCTACTGGGACAAGTCGCGCATGGAGGTCAACGACCCCAACGCGCCGCCCGACCAGTGGTACGTCACCAATGGCCTGCTCGTCTCGGAGATGGTGCAGGGGCGCATCCAGATCGGCGTCAACCCGACCCGCTACGCCGACCGCGCCCCCGCCGAGATCTCATTCGGTGACCTGGACGACACGACCGGGCCGACCTTCAAGTCGTTCCGCGAGCACCTGAACGATCCGCCGCTGGCGAGCAACGCGCCGGTCGCCCAGGGCATCGACCGGGCGGGCAAGGTCAGCCCGAGCGACGCGGGCGGCGTCACCTGCCGCGCGGTGGTGCAGGAGACGAAGCACTGCATCGCCAGCCCCTTCTGGGACTTCCTCAACCAGCAGGGGACGATCTACGAGCCCGACGCGGGCGGGATCGTTGAGGGCGGGCTCTTCAACCCGCTCTTCTACGCGACCGGCCTGCCGATCTCGGAGGCCTACTGGATCACGGTCAAGGCCGCCGGGAAGCAGATCCGCGTGCTGGTCCAGCTCTTCGAGCGCCGCACCCTCACCTACAACCCCGCGCATGCCCCCGCGATCCGCGTGGAGATGGGCAATGTCGGTCTGCAATACTTCAACTGGCGCTACACCGCGCTCCAACCCGGCGACCCGCAGACCGGGCTTGACCCGGCGATGCGCGCGGCCATTGCGGCGGTCTGGGATGCCTCGCCCGCCTACCGCTATTTGCCGCAGGCGGTCGCCGGGCGCTACCAGCTCTTCTTCCAGGATCTCCCCGCTGGCGAAGCCTACGGTCTCGCCAGCAGGCAATACCAGTTCATCATGATCGACCTGGCCTATCAGCAGAACCCGCGCGACGCGGCGACGATTCTGGCGCACGAGATGCAGCACGCGCGCGACTTCAACGCCTACGGCGCGATCCGCAACGCGAACGAGTGCTACGCCTGGGAGGTGCGCGCCTTCCTGACAGAGGCGTCGCTCTGGCAACTCTGGTATGGCCCCGAGGGCAAGCCGGGGGCGACCGACCCGCTCGAACGCGAGGAGAATGCTATCCTGCGGCAGGTCAGGACCGACCCGGCAGGCTTCGCGCGCTCGGTCGTCCAACTCTACGCCGGGAACGACCAGTGCCCGCAGTTCGGCGCGGGCGGGAACGCCGATCGCCTGCTCACCCTGGAGGGGTTGCCCGAGGGCATCGCCGACCAGTTGCCCGTCGCGCAGGTCTTCGCCGGACTGCGGTCAACATTCACCGGCGGCGCAATCCCTGGCTCACCCAAGTTCGTCATCACAGCGCGGTAGGCTGCACATGGAGGATCGGGGAATGGTACGGGCAGGGATGCGGATTCTTCGCTGCGCTCAGAACGACAGGGGAGAGGCTGTGCTTTTCCCTGTCATTCTGACCCTGAGCGTAGCGAAGGGGAAGAATCCGTCCTCCCATTACGCATGGCGCATAGCATCGGCAATCCTCCTCCTCGCCGTCCTCCTCCCCGCCTTCCCCGGCGCGGTCTCCGCCGACGACCCGGTGACCACCGGCCTCAAGCGTGTCTGGGAGCGCACCGACAGCCCGCAAACGCGCGGCGACCGTCCTTTCATCTGGGGGCCAACCCCGACCATCCCAAGCATCGACGAGCCCCTGGCGGGCCTGCCCGGCGACCGCCGCACCGTCCTCTACTGGGACAAGTCGCGCATGGAGGTCAACGATCCCGGCGCCCCCCAGGACCAGTGGTACGTCACCAACGGCCTGCTCGTCGTGGAGATGGTGACCGGCCAGCAGCAGATCGGCGTCAACCCGACCCGCTACGCCAGCCGCGCCCCGGCCGAGATCCCCTTCGGCGACCTCGACGACCCGACCGGCCCCACCTTCCGCTCCTTCGGCGCGCACCTCGCCGCGCCGCCGCTCGCGGTCGGCGCACCGGTGGCGCAGGGTATCGACCGCGCCGGGTCGGTGAGCGCGACCGACGCGGGCGGCGCGACCTGCGCCGTCCTCGTGCCCGAGACGCAGCACTGCGTCGCCAGCCCCTTCGCCACCTTCCTCAACCAGACCGGCCCGGTCTACGAGGGGGGCCGGGTGGTCACCGGGCGCATCTTCGACCCGCCCTTCTACGCCACCGGCCTGCCGATCACCGAGGCTTACTGGATCACCGTGCGGGTCAACGGTCAGCCGACGCGCGTGCTGATCCAGCTTTTCGAGCGCCGCACCCTCACCTACAACCCGGCCAACCCGGCGAATAGCCGGGTGGAGATGGGCAACGTCGGGCTGGAGTACTACCACTGGCGCTACGACGCCCTCCTCCCGACCGCCCCCGCCACCGGCCTCGACCCGGTGACGCGCGCGGCGCTCAACGCCGTCTGGGATGCCGCGCCGGCCTACCGCTACCTCGTCAGCAACCTCGCCGGGGGGCGCTACCAGCTGATCGGCCAGGATCTCTTCGCGATCAGCGGTGCCTACGGCTCCACCGCCAACGACTACCACGCCATCCTGCTCGACAACGGCCTGCTCGCCAGCGACCCGCGCAACGGCGGGCGCGTCCTGGCGCACGAGGCGCAGCACGCCTACGACTTCTCGACGCTGGGCGCACCAACCAACGCGGGCGAGTGCTACGCGGTCGAAGCGCGCGGCCTGCTGACCGAGGCCGCGATCTGGCAACGCTGGTTCGGCCCCACCGGCAAGCCCAACCCAAGCACCGACTACGACCGCAACGGCAACGCCATCCTCGCCGCCCTCCGCGCCAACCCGACCAGCTTCGCCGCCGCCATCCGCACCCTCTACGCCACCGACTGCGACCCGCTCGGCCCCGGCCCCGCCGACCGCTTCCTCACCACCCAGGGCCTCCCCACCGGCATCGACACCGAACTCCCGGTGGCGCAACTTTTCGCGGCGTTGAGGTGACTGATTGAACCGCCAAGACGCCAAGGACGCCAAGAGCGCCAGGGCGGGGGCGTTTTTTGGACAGTACGACGAATGAGGATACGTTGAGCAACGAACCACGCGGAATCGTGCTGACCCCGGCGGAGATTGCCTCCGAAGGGCTGGATGTCGTGCTGGACAACGTCGCGCGCACCGGCGCGACCGCCATCTCGACCTCGCTCGGCGTCCTGGTGCCCGGTCGCCCCGGCGACGGCGTGCGCGAACCACCGCTCGACATCGCCGGGCAGGCGCGCATTCTCGACCGGCCGCTCTGGGGCCAGCGCGAGCTTCTGATCAAAGCCTACGAGCCGCACGAACCCGACCCCGCCAACTGGGAAGGGCTCGCCTACGCCCCGCCGAAGGTCGCCCCGCCGGAGCACCGGCGCGACGTGGTGCGCGAGATCATCACCGCCGCCCGCGCCCGTGGCCTCGCCGCGCACATCCAGGTCAGCCCCTACACCCTCCCCGGCGCACCGGGCGGGCAATCGACCGCCAGCGGCCACGGCCAGGGCAATCTCGCCGACCGCCCGGTGCGGATCGACGGCAGCATCGCCGAGCGCGCCGTCGCCGGACACGGCTGCCTCAACAACCCGCGCGTCCGCGCCCTGGGCCGCGCCCGCCTGCGCGAGGCGATCCGCCACTACGCCGACGTGGACGGCATCTTCCTCGACTGGGCCGAATACACCTGCTACCTGCTGGAAGACTGCTTCACCTGCTTCTGCCCCTCCTGCCGCACCGCCGCGACCGAAGCAGGGTACGATTGGGACCGGATGGAGCGTGCCACCCGCAGCCCTCTGGGATCGCCTCCACCGCCTCACGCCCGACGACCTCCGCCGCGCCACCGACACCGCCGACTGGCTCTTCATCGTCGGCAGCAGCCTGCTCGCCGCCCCCGGCATCGCCGATCTGCTCCGCTTCAAAGCCGCGACAGTGCGCGCTGCGATCACCGAACTCCGCGCCGTGCTCGACGCGGCCGGGTGCCAATCGGTGCCGCTGGAAGTCAACGGCTTCGCGCCCCCCTGGTCGCTCGTCACCGGCATGGCCTACGGCGAGATCGGCCAGGTCGCCAGCGCGACCCGCTGCAAACTCTTCACCTTCCACTGGCCGCTGATCACCCGCTGGTGGTCCGAATCGCTCCTCGCCTGGAACCCCACCCTCGACGAAGACGCCGTGATCCGCGCCGTCACCGCCGCGCTCGACCTTCCCGCGCCCGGCAACGCTCGCCCGCTGCGCCTGGACGACTTCCACATGCCCGCGCCGACCGAGCCGCACCCGATCACCCCGGACGCGCTCACCCGCAAGCTCAACCAGGCCGTCGCGCTCGCGCGGGCAACGGCGCACCCTGCCAGGCCTATATCCACAGCTACCGCCCGGCCGACGAATTCGCCGCCACCCTCGCCGCCGCCAGCGCCAGTAACGCCCACGGCTGCTGGGTCCAGCGCTACGGTTACCTCAGCGACGAAAAACTGGCGATCCTGCGCGACACCTGGGGTGGGTAAGCGCCTACACCTATCGTAGGGGCGGTTCGTGAACCGCCCTGGTGTCCCTGGCAACCGCGAGCCACACGGGGCAGGGCGCGTCACGAAGCGCCCCTACGAACCCACCACCAGCCGCTCAATCTCCCCCACCGTCCGCGCCAACTCATCGGCCAGCGGACCGGGAGCAAGCCGCAAGAACGTATCCGCAAGCACACGGTAATACCAGAGCGTCCCCTCGCGCCCGCCCGTGAAGCGATCCCAGAGTGCGGCACCAAGCACGCGATAATCCATGAGAATCGACCGCGCGTTGTGCAACTTATCCGCCGACGAGACCAGACGGATGCTCGGCGAGGCCTCCTCAAGGTGGGCGACGTAGATCACCTTGCGCTCTGCGCCACGGCGGTTTGGGAACCGTATCGGCATCCGTGCAGCCCCAGACAATCTCCGCCACCGCCTCGCCATACCGCGCCCGAATCTCCTCCAGCTGCTCCTGCCCGCCCTGATCCTCGACCGCGTCGTGCAGCAGCGCCGCGATCACCTCGTCCTCGCTGCCCCCTTGCTCCCCCACAATCGCCGCCACCGCCAGCAAATGGGTGACATACGGCACCCCCGACCCCTTGCGCTCCTGCTGCCGATGCAGCCGCGCCGCGTAGCCCAGGGCATCCTCGAAGCGCGGACCGTAGCGGGGCGAGGGATCGCTCGCAGACATGACCCACACCTCCGATCACCCTATTCGTCAGTTGATGCGACGCAGGCCAAGCACAATTTGCTCAAACGTGGCCCGGTCCGGCGCGTGGACCGTCACATACGCGTCGCCCAGGCTCGCACTCGCCGACACGGACCCCGCCGATTCCGGTGTCAGATCATATGTCGTCCAGGTGAACCCACTGGATTGGAAACTCGCCGTTTCGGGCGGCGGCTTCCCGCCGGTCGAGCGCGGCCGGGAAGCCGCGTCCGGAGGCTCCGAGATGACCTGCACCCGGCTAGCCCGACGACACCGTTCGTCACAATAGATCAGGTAGAACGCATCCCCGGGTATGCCCGAAGCTGAGGGAGGACGACCTCGCGCTGCGCTCCTGCGGCCTCCCTGCGGCGGCTGGCGCAGCGTAGACCGCGTATGGCACACTCCCTCACCAGCGCACGCACCTCCGCATCGCTGTAGCGGCGCACCTCAACCGGGCCAGCACGCTCAGGAAAGCCGGGCCATAGCGCTGATCGAGCACCGCTGAACTCATGCGACGAGCAGACGCGCCGGAAAGCACCATCTCGCCGGGAATTGTCGCCGCCCAGCCGCCCCAGGATAGCGCGCTGCAGACGGATGCTCCCTTCGATGCACATTGCACTCGCGGCGAGGAGAACGCCAGGATACCGACCACCTGGGCAGGAGCGGCAGCGGATCTCCGGCGGCTGCACGGCCCGTCGCGACGCGATACCACCGGCCGGACGAACGGCAGCGCGAGCAGCAATCTGCTGCCAGCCGACTCCCGCTCGCGAGTCCGATCACACCGCAGAGCGCGATCCAGATCAGCAGGATCGCCGCCCCGGCAATGACATCGGGCGGCAGGGCAACGCGCACCATCGCCAGGGCCACGATGAGCGTTGCGACGAGGCGAAACGCCAGCGCGGATCTCCGCATCGGCATTCCTCCCAATGCATTCACCACCTGATTCCGACATTCACTCTTGCAAGAAGATGTGCGCCGCGCGCATCTCCGCGAAGCGCCAGCCTTCGGCGGTGCGCACGAAGCTGGCATCCTGCTGGCCGACCGATTTCGGCCCAGCGAGCGGCGCGATCCCCATCCCCGGCTCGCCATCGTGGCGATAGACCGTGACGTAGCAGCTGCCGGCGGCGTGATCCTCGTCCTCCACGGTGATCAGCAGATTGGTAGCGACATGCCGCGACACGCGCTCGACCATCGCCTGGCGCACCAGGAACGCCTCGCGAATCGCCTCCCGCCCGCGCAGCACCCTGGGTCCGACCACCAACACCCCATCCGGCACGAAGAGATCGGCCGTCCGCGCCGCCTGCCCGAAGTCGGTGTTCCACATGCTCTGTAGCAGCACCCGCTCGCATTCGCGCTCGATCAACAACCGCTGGAGTGGCTCCATCGCGTCTCCTCGCCCTACAACACCCGCGACCAGACCAGCCACCCCGCATCCACCACCGCCACCACCGCCCAGAACGCGATGATCAGCGCGGGCTTGCGCAGGAAGCACTTGCTGCGCGTCAGCCCCAGCATCAACGCGCGGCCATACAGCCCCACGGCGATCAGCGCGACCAGCAGCACGAAAATCGGCGGCGTCAGCACCCAGGCGATCAGCCCGGTCGTGCCCATCTTGCAGAAGGTGAACGCCAGCCGCTCATACTTCTCGGCGCTGCTCAACCCCGCGACGCTCGACGCACCGGAATTGGCCGATGGCGGCGCAAAGGGGCGTTCATTGCTCGTCAGCGGCGTATTCATCGCACCACCTCGCGCCGTCGCTGTAATGGGATGAGTTGCTGCGCGGGCACCTGCCCCGCCGACGTCTTGCGCCGCAGATCGCCGAAGAGCTGTCGGGCGCAGAAGGGGACGCGCACCGGGTTGGCGTCGCCGTCGATCGAGCCAACGTGGACGCAGCACTGCTGCAATCGCTCCATGTTCAGCGTGTAGGCATCCATGAACGACTTGATCGTCAGCCGCTTCAGCCGCTTCGACACCGGCTCCGCCGCCAGCTCGCGCCGCAGCACCACGCTGGTGAAGCGCCGCAGCAGACCGGAGAGGCCCAGGTCGCAGTTGTCGCAGAGCGTCAGCACGTAGTCGATCAACTCCGGGCGCGTGATCGTCGTCGTCTCGCTCATCATCCCCATCAGCGCCTGCCCCAGCGCGGCCTCGTCGGCGGCGATCCGGTTCGAGACGAGGTCGAGGTTCGCCTTCAGCCGCTCCTTGCCGAGCAGCCGCGTGACCGAATTGAACTGCCCCTCGTCGCCGATGACGAAGTAGGCGATGGCGCAGCAATCGGGGTGGCTGCACGGCAGGGCAATGAAATCATCCGCCCCGACCTTGCCTCTCGTCTGCTCCCCCAGCCGCTTCAGCGTCCCGGTCGTCGTCAGCCGATCCATGATGTCGATCGGCCCCGAGCGCCCCGAGCCGAAGACCGGCTGGAACGCCACCCCGCCGATGTAGTCGGTGGCGAACGCATACTCCGCGACCCGCCCCACCTCGCGGTCGTTGACGCCGTGCGCCACCGCCATCGCCAGCGTCGTGAAGACGCGGCTGCCGGTCAGCCGCTCCAGCGCCTCCCGCTTCACCGCGCGCAGGTCCTCGCCCCGGTGGAAGAGGTGCGTATCGAGTTCGAAGCCGTCGAATTGCAGGTAGACTTCCAGCCGCCCGCGCAGGCTGTGGAGCAGATCGACCAGTTGGTTGTCGCGCGCGATGCGCAGCCCGTTGGTGTTGATGATCACCCGCTCCACCCGCCGCTTCGCCGTCTCGCGCAGGATATCGAGAATCTGCGGATGCACCGTCGGTTCGCCACCGCTGAGCATCAGCACGTCGATCCGCCCATTCTCGCGCTCGATCATCGTGTCGAGCGTCCGCAGGATGTTCTCGATCGGCGCGTGCCGCGCGATGCCGGGGCTGCTCTCGGCGAAACAGGTCGGGCACTGGAGGTTGCAATTCTCGGTTATGTCTAGCAACAGCACGCAGCTGTGCTGCGTCTGCAAGCCGCCCAGCCCATCGAGATACCCCATCGGGATCGGCCGGTAATTGCCGCCCGTGTCGGGGATCACCTCCTTCGTCGGCACGCGCCACTGCTGCAAATCGTCCCAGAGCGTGTAATCCTCCTCGTAGAGGCTGATCACCTCGCCGTGGCCGCGCCGGCAGTGTCGCCGCAGATAGACCTTGCCGTTCATCGCGATCAGGTTGCCCTGGAGGATGTCGGTCTCATAGTCGATCTGTCGGTCGGGATTCTCCGAAAAACATTTCCCGCAGACGGTCAGCACCATCCGCAGCGGCGTGTAGGGGCGCGTGGCAACCATCCCGTTCCTTCCTTCCCGGATCGCACTTCCCGCTAGAGCTCACCGTAGGCCAGTGTGCAGAGCCCCGGCGCGACGAAGAGCAGCACGACGACGATGGCGAGGCCGCAGAGCATCCCGAGCGCGACCGCGCGGTTCCTGTCGAACCGAAAGATCGGATAGAAGAAGCCGATCAGCAGCGCGACCGCGTAGAAGGCCAGCGCGATCAGCGGGAAGATGACGTTGAAGAGGTTGGTCACGGCCAGGACGCCGAACACATAGCCACCCAGCGCCAGCCAGAACAGCGGCTGCCCCAGGATCGGCGGCTCCGGTGCCGTCGCGGCTTCGACCTCCTCCTTTGCCGCCAGCTCGGCATCGACAGTCCGCCACCACGCGGCGTCGATCGCCTCCTGGCTGTGCCCGGCCTCCAGCAAGTGCTGCGTGATCGCCTCCCGCGTGTAGGTGTCGCGATGCTCCCGGATGTAGCTGACGATCTCAGGCTCCATCGTACCGCCTCCTGCCACTGACACTCCCACCACCGGGACTTATGGCGTGGTCGTCCCCGACTGGCTGAGAATGGCCACGCAGATCCCGAAGACGATCAACCCGAGGACGATGGCGACCAGGGTGAGCACGATCGAGAGCGCGAAGAGCGCGCCGACCCCCGCGAGGATGCCATAACCCGCGTTGCGCGTCTTCTCGAACGCCAGCATGATCAATCCGCCCGCAACCGCCCCGATGAAGAGCACGCAACTGCCGATCGCCCCAACCCCATTGTCGGGAAAGGCGACGTTCAGCATAAATGGCAGAACCATCAGGCCGAAGAACGTGGCAAGGGCCAGCACCCAGAATTCCCACGAATTCATCGCCGCGCGCCGCCGCGACACCGCCGGTGACACCGGCGGCGGGACGGCATTGGCGGCGGCAAGCTCCGCCCAGGCCGCCTCGATATCCTCGCGGGAATGCCCCGACTCCAGCAGCGAGTTGGTCACCGCCTGGCGCGTGTAGACACCTTGATTCGCGCGAATATACTGGGCAATCGCCGGATCGCGCCCGACAAACGGCGCAGGCTCCACAAACGGCGCGGACTCCACGAATGGCGCAGGTTCCACGAACGGCGTGGTGTCCCCCACCATCGGCTCCGGCTCCACCACCGGCAATTGCGCGGTCGCCGGGGCCTGGAACTCGCCCGGTCTGATCGCCACCACGGCGGTGGGATCCTCCGCCGCGACCGCCGCCCACGCGGCGGCGATCTCCGCCTCCTCGTGCCCGGCCAGGCGCAACTCGCGCACGATCTCGTCGCGCGTGAAACTGCCGCGGTTGGCGCGGATGTATTCGAGGATGGCCGGATCGGGCGCTGCGGCCGACATAGCTCCGCTCACAATTGCGCGATGATCGCCGCGCAGGTCCCGGCAACGATCACCGAAAAGACAAACGCGACCACCAGCCCGCTGAGAATGCCGAACGCGGCGGCCCGGTCCCGGCGACGCAACCACCACGCCCCGAGGCCGATCAGGAGATAGCCGAGCAGCAGGGGCATCACAAAGGCCACGATATAGACAGCGTTAGAACTGGTGTACGTCCCCGAGCGTTGCGCGAGAATCGAGCTGAAGAAGCTGGAAACCAAGGCGCTGGCGTATGGCAGCGCGGTCAGCGCGAGGCAGGCGATCACCAGCATCAACACCCAGAACTGCGCCGTGTTGATCACGCTGCTCGGCGGCGGTTGCGCCGCCACCTCGACCGGGAACGAAGCCCACGCCGCGTCGATCGCCTCCTGGCTATGCCCGGCCTCGCGCAACTCGCGCTCGATCGCCTCGCGGGTGTAGGTGCCGCGATTGGCGCGGATATAGTCGACAATCTCCGACGACGGCTCAGGCTTCATCGGCACCATACCTCCGCGCACCGACCGATCGCCGCAAGGAGGCGCGCGGGCGCGCGGCAACCGCCACGTTCGCCGCGACCGGTGCCTCCGGCATCCGGTAGAGGCCGCGCCGCCAGTTCCGCACGAAGTGCCAGACCAACAGGCCCGTCAGCGGGATGAGCACGATCTGCGGCCCGCTCAACCCGCCGACCTGCTCCGGGTTCGCCCGGATGAACTCCACCAGGAAACGAAAGACCGCCGCGACAAGCAGATAGATCTTGAGCGTGTCCCCCTGCACCAGCACGTACTTGCGGTAGCGCACGATCGCCACCAGCGCGATCAGGTGGAAGATGATCTCGTAGATCATGCTCGGGTGCATCTTCTGCGTGCAGAACGCGCAGTTCGTGAACTGGCTCGCCGCCTCCGGGCTCGCACTGATCCCCCACGGCAGATTCGTCGGCGTCCCGAGCGGTAACTCCGAGAAGAAGCAGCCGATCCGCCCGATCACCATCGCCAGCGGGATCGCGGCGGCATAGCAGTCGCCCGTAGAGAGCCGGTAGCCCAGCGCCTTTTTGCTAAGCGTAATCGCCAGGTAACCCCCCGCGATCCCGCCGATAATGCTCTTACCACTGTGCGCGATCAGGTAGCTGAGCGGCACATTCCCAAAATTCTTGTAGTACGACAGGTGCTCCCAGGCCGTGATCGTCCGCGCCCCGAGGCCGCCCCCCAGGATCGCGACGACCGAGATCACCACAATCCGCCACGACAGCATGTCCCGCCGCCGCAACTCGTAGTAATAGAGCGCCAGGCCCGCGAGCAGGCCAAGCGTGGTGAAAAAATCGTGGGTGTAGATGATCACCGGTCCCAGGCGGAAGAGGACGGGATGCATCGCCGCTCCCCTACACTAACGCCCCAAGGCCCATCCTGGCGGACAGGCGACACTATAACACAGCGAGAAATGGGAAGTTAGAAATGAGAAGTGGGAAAGAGTTCACTCGAAGCTCTGGCTTAACAGGATAAGCATTGCCTTACGAGCGAGATGTTTCCCACTTCTAACTTCCCACTTCCCACTTCCGGTATACTGCTCCCACATCGTCGAGGCCAGCGGCCGAGGAAATGGGGTGCAGCGTTGAAGATCGCCGCCGTCGACACCATCGTGCTCAGGCAGCAGTTGGCCGAGCCGTTCGGCTACTCCCAGGCGTGGTACCACGCCCGCACCGCCATGCTCGTGCGCGTCACCACCGACACCGGCATTGTCGGCTGGGGCGAAGCCTACGGCCCGCCGGAACCGAGCGCCGCGACCGTGCGCCACATCCTCGCGCCGCTCGTCATCGGGGCCGATCCCTTCGACACCCTGCCGCTCTGGGAGCGGATGTACGCGCGGCTGCGCGACTACGGCCAGAAGGGGATCGCGCTCCACGCGATCAGCGCGGTCGATATCGCGCTCTGGGACATTAAGGGCAAGGCGCTCGGCGTCTCGATCTCGCGCCTGCTCGGCGGGCGCTTCCGCGAGCGGGTGCAGGCCTATGCCACCGGCATGTACTTCAAGCAAGGCGACGACTTCACCGCCGCGCTGGTCGATGAGGCGCGCGGCTACGTCGCGGCGGGCTTCCGCGCGGTCAAGCTGAAGGTGGGGCACACGCCCGAGAGCGACATCCGCCACGCCCGCGCCGTGCGCGAAGCGATCGGCCCCGAGGTGCAACTGATGGTGGACGCCAACCACGCCTACGACGCCGCGACCGCGATCCGCCTCGGCCGCGCCTTCGAGCGACTGGATGTGCGCTGGTTCGAGGAGCCGGTCATCCCGGAGGATCTCGAAGCCTATGCCGAGGTCAGCCGCGCGCTCGACATGCCGGTGGCGGGGGGCGAAGCCGAATTCACCCGCTTCGGCTTTCGCCGCCTCCTCGCCGAGCGCGCGGTGGACATCGTGCAGCCCGACATCACCGCCACCGGCGGCTTCACCGAATGCCAGCGCATCGCCGCGCTCGCCAGCGCCCACGGCGTCCGCTACCTGCCGCACGTCTGGGGCAGCGCGGTCGGCCTGGCCGCGAGCCTGCAATTCACCGCCGCCCTGCCACCCGCGACCCAGTCCCTCAACCCGATCGAGCCCCTCTTCGAGTTCGACCGCACCCCGAACGTCTTCCGCGACGAACTCGCCGTCGTCCCCATCCGCCACCGCCAGGGCTGGATCGCCATCCCCGACCGCCCCGGCCTCGGCATCGAAGTTGACGAACACCTGCTCCGCCGCTATGTCGTTGACTGGGGCTAGAGGACATCGTGAACCGCCAGGACGCCAAGGAGACGCCAAGAGAAGGACGATATTCACCGCAGAGGACGCGGAGGTCGCAGAGACGAGGAGAGGGCACAAAGTTCAAGTTCAGAG
>JAXLWN010000122.1:0-16019 GCA_046328475.1 Chloroflexia bacterium
CTCCTCCTCTGCCCTCGCTGGCGAGGGGAGGTCGCCAATGCGGTGGGGGTGAGATCCACCCTTCTTTCCCCTTCCTCTCAACCTCCTCCCAACCGTTGCCTGTTGAACTAGGGCTATCTATCTGCCGCTCTACCCGGAGGTCAGCACATGCGTCACTTGCGCTCGGTTGCTGCGGTTCTGCTCGGTCTGGCTGTCTTGACGCTGTTGCCGCTGGCTGCGGTGGGTGCTGCGCCCGTCTGGGAGCAGCGCGCGTCGATGGGGACGGGGCGGGTGGGGCATACGGCGACGTTGCT
Source organism: Chloroflexia bacterium (assembly GCA_046328475.1). Lineage (GTDB taxonomy): Bacteria > Chloroflexota > Chloroflexia > Thermomicrobiales > CADCWN01 > CADCWN01. The sequence goes on from JAXLWN010000122.1 coordinate 294, forward strand.
GGCCGACGGGCAGGTGTTGGTGGTGGGGGGGACCAGCGCCGCGCCTTCCGCCGAGCGGTATGACCCGGTGGATGATCGCTGGGTGGCGAGTATGCCGGGGGTGATTCGGATCGATCACAGCGCGACGCTGCTCAAGGATGGTCGCGTGCTGGTTGCGGGTGGTCGCGGGCAGGAGGTGAGCGGCGCGCCGACGACGAGCACGGAGTTCTACTCACCGGCGACGAATACCTGGGCGGCCGGACCGGCGATGCACGTGGCGCGGTATGCCCACAGTGCCACGCTGATGGCCGATGGGCGCGTGTTCGTGGCCGGGGGGGCACCGAGCGGTCGCCTGGCCGATATTACCAATGCGGCGGAGATTTTCGACCCGGCGACCGGTGAGTGGACACCGGCCGCGCCGATGCGCACGCCGCGCCTGGGGCATACGGCGACACTGCTGGGCAACGGCCGGATCCTGGTCGCGGGCGGGACGATGGGGACGAGTAGCAACAGCTCGCTCGCGGAGGTCTACGATCCGCCGACGAATAGCTGGTACGACGCGGGGTCGCTGATCGTGCCGCGCCGTGGTCACGTGGCGGTGGTGCTGAACGATGGGCAGGTGCTGGTCGCGGGCGGCAGCAACGATGGCGGCCCGACCGCGACTGCGGAGCGGTATGACCCGGTGCGCAACACCTTCTTCGCGGTCGGGGCGATGGCGTCGGCGCGGCTCGGGCACACGCTGACGGTGCTGCGCGATGGGCGGGTGCTGGCGGCGGGCGGGCGGAGTGCCAGCGCCGAGCTGTATGACCCAGCGACCGGGAGTTGGTCGCCCGCGCCGCCGCTTGCGACCGCGCGCGAGGGGCACACGGCGACGATGCTGCTCGACGGGGCGGTGCTGGTTGCGGGGGGATCGGGCGGTGGCGGCGAGCGGACGGTGGAGCGGTATGGCGAGCCGCAGGTGCGGGAGCGGTGCTTTGCCGAGACGGGTCAGTGCCTGCGGGGGCGGTTCCTGACCTACTGGGAGACGCACGGCGGGCTGGCGATCCATGGCTACCCGATCAGCGGCGAGTTCGAGCAGGTGCTGGAGGATGGCAAGCGCTATCTGGTGCAGTACACCGAGCGCAGCCGCCTGGAGTACCACCCGGAGAATGGTGCGCCCTACGAGGTGCTGCTCGGGCAGTTCGGGCGGCGCGTGCATGGCGGGGTCGATGCGCCGCTGCCGCCGCCGAGCGGGCCGATGCTGGCCGACCGGGTCTATCTCGCGGAGACGGGGCACTACATTATCGGATCGTTCTTCAATTACTGGTATGTGAACGGCGGGTTGGCGCAGTTCGGCTATCCGATCACCGAGCAGTTCGACGAGGTGCTGGAGGATGGCAAGACCTACCGCGTGCAGTACTTCGAGCGGGCGAGGATGGAGTATCACCCGGAGAACACCGCGCCCTATGATGTGCTGCTGGGGCAGTTCGGGCGGAGGATATTGGCGGAACGATAGGAAGTACGAAGTACGAACGACGAAGTACGAACAAGACGTGCCCCAAGCACAGCCGTACTTCGTACTTCGTACTTCTCACTTCGTACTTCGTGTAGAATGCCGCTACCGCGCCAGGTGGCCTGGCATTGGGGAATGTGTAACCGAGGGGGTGGATCCGTGAGCACGATGCCGAGTTTGCCCAAGATGGAGCATGTGGGGGTCTACGTCCCGCGCGACAAGTTCGAGGCGTGCATCTCCTTCTATGTCGATGTCTTCGGCTGGCACGTTATCCGGCGCGTCGGCGAGACGATCGCCTTCGTTGGCGATGGGTCGGGCGGGCGCATGGAGATCCTGGCGGGCGACGAGCCGCCCCTGCCGAAGCCGCACCATGTGGCGTTCGTGCTGCCGATGGAGCAGCTCGATGCTGCGGCCAAGGCGCTGGAGGCGGGCGGCGCGCAGCTGAACCCGGTCACGCTCTCCCCGGCGGGCGACAAGCTGCTCTTCTTCTTCGATCCGGCCGGCAACTACATGCAGATCGTCTGCCGCGTCAACCCGATGGAGCCGTAATCGCGGGCACCCATCAATAGCTATGCTTCGCGGGGCCGCCTCTCAGCCGAAAGGCGGCCCCGCCATTTCTCGCCTCTCCCCGTGATTCACCCCGGCAGTCCATTCACCATATGGCTACGTTCGGGCCAAACTGGCAGCTTTTGCTTCCTCCGATGGGTTCGTAGAGATACCGGCACCAGACCGCATGGACTGTGGCCACGTCGCCACGCTATGCTCACCGCCCGGAGGAACCCATGATCAGCCACATGTTTGCAAGTGCCACCCGCCTCGCCCCACCAGAGGAAGTCAAAAAAAGTGAAAATGCAAAAACAAACCTACTTTCAACAGCCGAAACCATTGACACCGTTCTACCGTCGCCAACGCCCATCGCACTCCCCGGTGTGGTACATTCCTTCACATTATCGCCTGGGCAGCGTAGCCTGGAGGAGATGGAGAGTAGGGATGGCCGAGAAACGACCGATCACGATCGAGGATCTCGCGAAGATTCGGCTGCTGGACGACCCGCGCCCGTCGCCGGATGGCAGCCGGATCGCCGTCACGATCAAGCAGATGGAAATTGATGAGGACGGGTATCGCTCGCAGATCTGGATTGTCCCGGCCGGGGGCGGAGAGATGGTCCGCTTCACGGGCGGCAAGGGGGACTCGCTGCCGCGCTGGTCGCCGGATGGCAAGCGCCTCGCGTTCGTCTCGCGCCGCGACGATGGCACCGAGAAGGGGAAGAAGGACGCCCGGCCGCAGATCTGGGTGCTCGACACCGATGGCGGCGAGGCGTGGCAGCTGACGAAGACCAAGCACGGCGCGAGCGCGCCGGTCTGGTCGCCGGATGGCGCGAAGATCGCCTTCACCACCCGCATCGGCGGCAAGGAGGACGAGGAGGATGCGCCTGCGGGCGACGAGAAGGACAAGAAGAAGAAAAAGAGCGACGTTAAGCACATCACCGAGATTCGCTACAAGGCGGACGGCACGCGCGGCTTCCTGCACGAGCGCGGCTACAACCACGTTTTCGTGATCGACGTGCCGGAGGATGGCCCGGCGGCGGGGCCGGGCGAGGCGACGCAGATCACGTCGGGCGACTGGGACGATGGCAGCCTGGCGTGGTCGCCGGATAGCCAGACGATCGCGTTCTCCTCGAATCGCACGCCGGACCGGGATTTCAACAATGTGTCGGACCTCTGGACGGTGCCGGTTGGCGGCGGCGAGCCGCGCAAGCTGACCGAGACGCAGGGTCCGGCGGTGGCCCCGGCCTATTCGCCCGATGGCACGACGATCGCCTACCTCGGGCACACCAATCCCGAGCCGTTCCGCCGCTACGCCAACTCGGATATCTGGACCGTGGCCGCCGATGGCTCGGGGGCGCCGAAGAACCACACCTTCGCCTTCGACCACTCGTTCGCGGGCGGGATCGGGAGCGACCAGCGGTCGGGGCTGGTGTTGCAGGGGCCGGTCTGGTCGGCCGATGGCAAGAGCATCTTCGGCACGGCGATCGAGCGGGGCGCGGAGCACCTGTATCGGCTCGACCTGGATGGTGGCGACCCGATTCGGATCCTCGATGGGCCGCGCGGGATCATGAACTTCCAGTTGAGCGGCGACCGCATCGCCTACAGCGCGCTCGACTCGCTGAGCACCGGCGATCTCTTCACCTGCGCGCTCGATGGTTCCGACGAGCGGCAGCTGACCGATGTGAACAAGGCACTCTTCGCCGAGCTTGACCTGGTCGAGCCGCAGCACTTCACCTACGCGGGCGAGGGCGGCTGGGAGATGGATGGCTGGCTGATGCGCCCGGTGGGCTACACCGAGGGGCAGAAGTATCCGCTGGCGCTGGAGATCCACGGCGGCCCGGCGGCGCAGTATGGCTATGCGTTCTTCCACGAATTCCAGTTGCTGGCGGCGCAGGGGTATGGCGTGCTCTTCACCAACCCGCGCGGCAGCACGGGGCGGGGCGCGGCCTTCACCGTCTCCAACCGCTCGCGCTGGGGCGAGGAGGATTACCTCGACATCATGGCGGGCGTGGACGCGGCGATCGCGGGCAACAGCTGGGTCGATAGCGACCGGCTGGCGGTGCTCGGCGGGTCGTACGGCGGCTTCATGACCAACTGGGTCGTCTCGCACAATGACCGCTTCAAGGCGGCGGTGACGATGCGCTGCGTCTCCAATCTGCTCTCGTTCTTCGGCACCAGCGATATCGGCTTCACCTTCATGGAGATGCAGATGGAGACGGAGCCGTGGGAGGATCTGGAGAAGCTGCTGCGCTACTCGCCGATCACCCACGCGCACAAGATCAAGACGCCGCTGCTGATCCTGCACTCGGAGGCGGACTATCGCTGCCCGATCGAGCAGGGCGAGCAGATGTTCATCACGCTGAAGAAGCTGGGGCGCACCACCGAGTTCGTGCGCTTCCCGGACGAGGATCACAACCTCTCGCGCAATGGCAAGCCGGCGCACCGCTTCGAGCGGCTGGGGCACATCCTGCGCTGGTTCAAGACGTATCTGTAGACCCGGCCTCGGGGGTGACGGCATCGTAGCGGGTGTGGGCGAGGGATCGCGCGATCCCTCGCCCGCGCTTCGCGTTTTCGCCATACCGAAAAGTTGGCACTCTTTTTGCCGGATGTCACGGTGCGACATTGTTGGTGCGGGTGGCGGGGAAGCAGGGCCCCCGGTCTCGCAGGTGTCGCAGCGGTAGGGGTAGCGCGATGCCGGCAGGAGAACGAGTGCGGGCTGGGCAGACGCCAGCCCGGGTTATCCCATTGCGTCGGTCAAATCCGGGGGAGGCGCGGTTGCCGGTGCCGCCGACGCCGCTAATCGGGCGGGAGGCGGAGGTCGCCGCGCTGCGTGCGCGCCTGTGGCGCGCGGATGTGCGGCTGCTGACGCTGATCGGGCCGGGCGGCGTCGGCAAGACGCGCCTCGCGCTGGCGGTGGCCGAGGCGCTGGCGGAGTCGTTCGGGGATGGCGTCCGCTTCGTCGATCTCTCCGCCGTGCGCGATCCGGCGCTGGTGCTGGCGGCGGTCGCGCGGGCGCTGGGGGTGCGCGAGTCGGGCGATCACGCGGCACCGGCGGCGCTGGCGAACGCGCTGCGGGGGCAGGATCTGCTGCTGGTGCTCGACAATTTCGAGCAGGTGCTCCCGGCGGCGCGGGATCTTGCCGAGTTGTTGGCCGCCTGCCCGGGGTTGGTGGTGCTGGTGACGAGCCGGGCGGCGCTGCGGCTGCGCGCCGAGCACCGCTACGAGGTCGCGCCGTTGCCGACGCCCGAGACGACTGCAGGGCGGGTGCCGGGTAACCTGGCGGCGCTGGCGGCGGTGCCTGCGGTGGCCCTCTTCCTGGATCGCGCGGCGGCGATCCGCTATGGCTTCGCGCTGACGGAGCGGAATGCGGCGGCGATTGGCGAACTTTGCGCGCGGCTGGATGGCCTGCCGCTGGCGATCGAGATGGCCGCGTCGCGGGTCGGGTGCTGCCGCCCGAGGCGATGCTGCCGCACCTGGAGCAACGGCTCGCATTCCTGCGCAGCGACGAGATCGACCGGCCCGAGCGCCAGGCGAGCCTGCGCGCGACCCTGGATTGGAGCTACGAGTTGCTCGAACCGGCCGCGCGGCGGCTGTTCTGCCGACTCGGGGTCTTCGCGGGTGGGGCGACCTGGGCGGCGATCGAGGCTGTTTGCGGTGGTCCGGCGGGCGCGGTTGCCGACGACCCGGCGCTTCTCGACCAGCTCGGTATGCTGGTGGAAAGTAGCCTGGTGCGCCGCGAGGTGGGGGCGGCGGATGAGGACCGCTTTGTGCTGCTCGAAACGATCCGCGAGTATGCCGTCGAGCAGCTGGCGCTGGGTGGCGAGGAGCGGATGCTCCGCGAGCGGCACGCGGCCTACTTCCTCACCCTCGCCGAGGAGATGCGACATCGGCTGGTGGGGGTTGAGCAGGTAGACTGGCTCGCCAGGGTGAATCGCGAAGCGGCGAATTTGCGCGCGGCGCTCGAATGGTACCGCGCGCAGGGGGATGCGGAGCGAGGGCTGCGCCTGGCCATCGGCCTCAATCGCTATTGGCAGACCTCCGGTCAGGTGCGCGAGGGGCGCTCCTGGTTGAACGAGGTGTTCGCGGACCGCGTTGCGGCGATCTCGCAGGGGACGAGGGCATGGGCACTGCTGCGCACGGGCACAATCGACTGCATCCTGCACAATTATGACGCGGCGGAGCGGCGCGCGAGCATGTGCGCGGTGATGGCACGGGAGATCGGCGACCAGGAGTTGCTGAGCGAGTCGCTGAATATTCTTGGGTACGTCGCGCGGGGTCGGCGCGATCTGGCAACGGCGGCAAGCCTCTTCCGGGAATTACTTGAGCAGGCGCGAGCATGGGGCGATCCATTCTGGGAGGCTGCGTCGCTGATCAACCTCGGTAACGTGGCCTTTGATCGGGGCGACTACGCGGCGGCTGAGCGGTTCTACGCCGAGTCGCTGAAGTCGGTGGGTGTGCGCGGCGACCGCCAGAATACCGCCCTCGCGCTCGCGAATCTCGGGGTGGCGCGGCTGCTGCAGGGCAAATTCGACGCCGCCCGTGAGCCGGTGCTGGAGAGTGCCACCATCTGCCACGACGTGGGCGACTCGCGCGTGATGGCGCTGTCATTGGCGATCCTGGGGCTCCTGGCCGTTGGCGAGCGGCAATTCCGGCGCACGGCGCAGCTCTTCGGTGCCGCCGAGATTGTGCGGGAACGGGCCGGGTTGCCGCTCCCGCCCGCCGAGGTCGAGCATCACGAGCGGGCGATCGCCGCAGCACGTCGCGCCCTCGGTGAGGAGGATTTCGCCAGCGCCTGGGCCGCTGGACGCGCGCTCCGGGAGGACGAAATCCTGACCCTGGCGTTGGAGCGCGGCGAAGCTGCGGCGGCTGCCCCGGCTGGGCCTGCCGAATTGTCGCCGGCGAAGGCCGCAATCGCGCTCACCAGGCGCGAGCGGGAGATTCTGCCGCTGCTCGTGAGCGGGCTGACGAATCGCGCCATCGCCGCGCAGCTCAGTGTCAGCGTGCGGACGGTGGATACGCATGTTGCGAATCTGCTGACGAAGCTGGGGTTGGAGAACCGCGTGCAGGTCGCCACCTGGGCAGCCGAGCGCGGCGATGGGGGGCGCGAGTAGCGTTCGGGGCGGAAGTCCCGGCTACACCTCAACTCGACAGGCCACAGAGTCACGGCCCGGGCAGCAACGCCCGGGCCGTGACTCTGTGGCCTGTCGCGCGGGGGGCCACGCACAGTGCGTGGCCCGCTGCCCCGCTTCCTGTTCCCCTGCGCAACTGTATGGGTCAACTGTGAGAGTTGTCGGTGTTGCGCAGGGCCGTACCTGGCTAAGCTATGGACATACGGGCTGACGAGCGCAGGGCAGGGGTCGGTGAGCCTAGCGCCATTCCCGGTTGCGTGAACTTGAGACTCGACAGTCGCTCTGTTTTTCGACCAGGAGCGAGTGAGCAGCGTCAGCAACGAGCAGCGAGCAGCGAGAGCAACCGTTCGAGGAGGCGGCGATGGTACGACGGTTCTGTTGGCTGGGCATCCTGTTGGTGATCAGCAATCTGATCAGTTTCGGTGCGGGACGAGCGATCGAGACCGCCCTGGCGTCCCCCCCGGCGTCCGGACTCGTCTGGGCCTGGGGTAACGATAACGGGGGGCAACTGGGCGATGGCACTGCGGAGAATCCCGTGGTCAACCCGACGCCAGGGCAAGTCGTTGGGCCAACGAGTGGCACCTTCCTGTCCGATGTCGTCGCCGTTGCTGGTGGATCCGCATTCAGTCTGGCGCTGAAGCGCGACGGCACCGTCTGGGCCTGGGGGTACGATGACGCTGGGCGGCTAGGCGATGGGACCATGGAAACCCCCACGATCCGCGCCACCCCGAGCCAGGTGGTGGCACCCGGCGGTGGCTTCCTGACCGATGTGATCGCCATCGCCGGTGGAAGTCGCCACAGCCTGGCGCTGAAGAGCGACGGCACGGTCTGGGCCTGGGGCGAAGATGGCTCCGGGCAACTGGGCGACGGCATCCCGTCGGGCACCACGTTCAGCGCGATCCCGAGCCAGGTGGTGGCCCCCGGCGGTGGCTTCCTGAGCAACATCAGCGCCATCGCCGGTGGCGCCTACCACAACCTGGCGCTGAAGAGCGACGGCACGGTCTGGGGCTGGGGCATCGCCGAAGGGGAGAGTAGCGCCGGCGCGACCCCGAGTCAGGTGGTGCCCCTGACCGATGTCAGCGCCATCGCCGATGGATACAACCGCAGCCTGGCGGTGAAGCACGACGGCACGGTCTGGGGCTGGGGCACCGCCGAAGGGGTGGGTAGTGAAGGCCCGACCCCGATCCAGGTGGTGCCCCTGGCCGATGCCAGCGCCATCGCCGCCGGGTATGACCACTTCCTGGCGGTCACGTCCCCAGCGCCGCTGCTGACGGTCGCCCCGGTGACCGCCGCCGCCGGGAGCACCGTCACCCTCACCGCCACGCTCACCAACCGCGGCGCGGGGCTCGGCGGGCAGACCATCGCCTTCTCGCTCCGGGGCACCCCCGTCGGCACCGCCACCACCAACGCCGGCGGCGTCGCCACCCTGAGCGCGTCGCTCGGCAATATCCCCGTCGGGACCTATCCCACCGGGATCGGCGCGGCGTTCGCCGGCGATGAGGATCATCCCGCCAGCAGCGGGACCGCCAAACTGACGGTCACGATGGTCCCAGGCCCGGTCTGGGCCTGGGGCAGCGATGACGAGGGGGCACTGGGCGATGGCACCGTGGGTAATCCAACGATCAGGCCGACGCCAGGGCAAGTGGTCGGGCCAACGAACGGCACCTTCCTGGCCGATGTCATCGCCGTTGCGAGTGGAACCTCCCACAGCCTGGCCCTGAAGCGCGACGGGACGGTCTGGGCCTGGGGCGACGATACCTCCGGGCAGCTGGGCGACGGCACGCTGGGGAGTCCCCCGAACAGGGGCACCCCAGGCCAGGTGGCTTCCCTGATCAATGTCGTCGCCATCGCCGCCGGGGGCGACCACAGCCTGGCCCTGAAGAGCGACGGCACGGTTTGGGCCTGGGGCTACGATAGCCTTGGCCAGCTGGGCGATGGGACGGTTGGCGATGGGGCTGGCGGGTCTGGTAGCCGCGCCACCCCAAGCCAGGTGGTAGCTCCCGGTGGTGGGTTCCTGACCGATGTCAGCGCCATCGCCGGTGGAATCGCCCACAACCTGGCGCTGAAGCGCGACGGCACCGTCTGGGCCTGGGGTCAGAATGGCAAGGGAGAACTGGGCAATGGGACCGTGCAAAGCCCATCAGTAGCGCCACCCCGATCCAGGTCGTGGCACCCGGTGGCGGCTTCCTGGCGACGATCACTGCTATTGCTGCCGGGGGCAACCACAGCCTGGCACTGAGGGGTGACGGGACCGCCTGGGCCTGGGGGACGATACCAACGGGCAGCTGGGCGATGGCACGCTGGGGAGCCCCCGAACAGGGGCACCCCAGGCCAGGTGGTCTCCCTAACTGGCGTCAGTGCTATCGCTGGTGGAGGCTTGCATAGCCTGGCGCTGAAGAGCAACGGCACCGTCTGGGCCTGGGGCAACGATGACTTTGGGCAACTGGCGACGGGACGGTTGGTGATGGGGCTGGCGGGTCTGGCGACCGCGCCACCCCGAGCCAGGTGGCCTCGCCGACCGGCGTCGTCGCCATCGCCGGTGGCACGTACCACAGTCTGGCGCTGAAGGGCGATGGCACCGCCTGGGCCTGGGGCTTCGGACGGCAGCGGGCAATTGGGCGATGGCACCTGGGCGCTTAACGAGAAGAGCGCGATCCCGAGCCAGGTGGTCTCCCTGGCCGCAGTCACCGCCATCGCCGCCGGGGGCAGCCACAGTCTGGCGCTCTCGCTCCCGGCGTCGCTGCTGGCGGTCGCCTGGGTGACCGCCACCGTCGGCGGCATCGTCACCCTCAGCGCCACGCTCACCGGCGACAGCGGGGGGATCGGTGGGCAGACTGTCACCTTCTCGCTCCGGGGCACCATCGTCGGCACCGCCACCACCAACGCCAGCGGCGTCGCTACCCTGAGCGCGTCGCTCGGTAGTATCCCCGTCGGGAACTATCCCACCGGCGTCGGCGCGGCGTTCGCCGGCAGCGTGAATTATCGCGCCAGCAGCGGGACCGCCTATCTGCAGGTCACGCCGCTGCCCAGTAGGGTCTGGGCCTGGGGATACGATGCTAGTGGGCAGTTAGGTGACGGGACGGTGGGCGATGGGGCGGGGGGCGGGGGCCCCCGCGCCACCCCGAGCCGGGTGGTAGACCCCGGTGGCAACCTGACCGACGTCATCGCCATCGCTGGCGGCAGCTTCCACAGCCTGGCGCTGAAGGCCGACGGGACCGTCTGGGCCTGGGGGCACGATTGCTGCGGGCAACTGGGCGACGGGACGGTGGGCGATGGGGCTGGTGGGACTGGCGACCGCGCCACCCCGGTCCAGGTGGCGGGCCTGACCGACGTCGTCGCGATTGCCGCCGGGTTCATCCACAGCCTGGCGCTGAAGCGCGACGGCACCGTCTGGGCCTGGGGCGACGATGGTAACGGGCAGTTAGGCGATGGCACCGTGGGCGATGGGGCGGGTGGGGCTGGCCCCCGCGCCACCCCGGTCCAGGTGGTGGGCCTGACCGGCGTTGTGGGCATCGCCGCTGGGAGCTTCCACAGCCTGGCGCTGAAGGCCGACGACACGGTCTGGGCCTGGGGATACGATGCAGCGGGGCAACTGGGCGACGGCACGGTGGGTGATGGGGCTGGTGGGGCTGGCTCCCGCGCCACCCCGAGCCAGGTGGTCTCCCTATCCGGTGTGGTCGCCATCGCTGGTGGCGGCTTCCACAGCCTGGCGCTGAAGGCCGACAGCACCGTTTGGGCCTGGGGCAACGATGGTGCGGGAGCGTTGGGCGACGGCACCCTTGGGCCGGACAGGGCGACCCCTGGTCAGGTGGTGGCCCCAGGGGGCGGCTTCCTGACCAATGCCGTCACCATCGCCGCCGGGAGCTACCACAGTCTGGCGCTGAAGGGCGATGGCACCGTCTGGACCTGGGGCCGCGATAATCGCGGTCAGCTGGGCGATGGTACCGTGGCGAGCCCCGAGTTCAACGCTACGCCGAGCCAGGTGGCACCCCTGACCGGCATCGTCACCATCGCCAGCGGGAGCCTGCACAGCCTGGCGCTGAAGGCCGATGGCACCGTCTGGGCCTGGGGCAACGATGGTGCGGGGCAACTGGGCGACGGCACCGTGGGGAGTCCCAATGACAGCGCGACCCCGAGCCAGGTGGTGTCTCTGACCAGCGTCGTCGCCATCGCCGGTGGCGGCAACCACAGCCTGGCACTGCAGCCGCCCGTGTCGAGGCAACTGACGACCGGCAGCACCGGCGGCGGCAGCGGCACGGTCAGCCCGCCGAGCGCCACCTTCCAGGATGGGGTGGTGGTCAGCGTCAGCGCGGTGCCGGCGACGGGCAGCCTCTTCACCGGCTGGACGGTGGACGGGGCGGCTGCGGGCTGGGCCAACCCGCTCACCGTCACGATGGACCAGAACCACACCGTGCAGGCGACCTTCGTCACGGCCAAGACCTTCAGCGCCGACGTGCCGGGCAATCACCCCAACGCCGAGGCGATCGCCGAACTGGCCACGCGCGGCAACATCCTCGGCTACGACAGCACCCACTACGGCCCGGACGACGGCGTGCAGCGGGCGCAGATGGCGGTGCTGATCGCCCGCGCCACGCCCAACGGCCCCGGCACGCCGACCAACGGCACGCTCACCCCACCCGGCTGCACGGTGGCGGGCACCTGGGACTGCGAGGACTGGGGGAACACGTTCACCGACCGCAGCGGCGTGCCCGCCAGCCTGTGGCGCGCGGCGGGGACGCTGCAGCACTACGGCGTGGCCTTCGGCTACTCGGCCGGGGACTGCGCGAGCAAGGGGCGCGCGTTCCCGTGCTACGGGCCGACCGACCCGGTGAGCTACGCGCAGACGATCGCCTTCATCGCCCGCGCGATGATCGCCAAGGGCTACTGGGTGGCCCAGCCCAACGCGCCGCTGCCAGGTGGGAACGTGCCGGGGGTGCTGGCCACGCCGATCCGCACCTTCGCCTTCTACACGGGCAGTATCCCGGGTGCGCCGGGCGACTGGAACGCCGAGGCGTCGCGCGGCTGGTTCGCCGAGGCGCTGTGGGCGGCGCTCGACTCCTACTGGGGGACGGACGGCCTGTTGCCAGATGACCGACCGGGCGGGGGCAACGTGCCATAAGTGCACCCTTCCAGCAATCGACCGCCTTCCGCTCGTCGTACGGTTTGGCGAAGTAGCGGACCGCTCGCGGCCCGTGGTAAAACCTTCCCGTCTGTCTGACCAGGCGCGGGTCGAGGGCGAACAAGCCGACCCGCGTCGCCTGTACTGCGGCGGGAGTGTGGGGACGATGGGCGTGCCAGGTCGAGTGCGTGAGGCGCTGGGCGAGGCGACGGCGGCGTTGCAGGCGGCGGGGGTGGACTTGCCCCGGCTGGATGCTGAGGTATTGCTGCGGGCAGTGTTGGGCTGGGACCGGACGCAGCTGTACATCGGGCTGAACGATTCGGTCGCCGCGACGGCGCTTGCAGCGTATCAATCGTTGATTGCGCGGCGGGCGGCGGGCGAGCCGGTGGCCTACCTGACTGGCGATCGCGAGTTCATGGGGCAGCCGTTCGCGGTTGGTCCAGGGGTGCTGGTGCCGCGCCCGGAGACTGAGTGTCTGGTCGAATGGCTGGTTGCGCGGGTACGGGCCGAGTCGCGCTGGGCGGCGGGGCTGGTGGCGGTTGATGTGGGCACGGGGAGCGGCGCGATTGCCTGCGCGCTGGCGTTGGCGTTGCCCCGGGCGCGCGTTGTCGCGATCGAGCGCTCGGTCGAGGCGCTGCCGTATGCGCGCGAGAATCGGCGACGGCTTGATCTGGAACGGCGGGTGGCGCTGGTGCGGGGCGATCTGCTCGGCCCGGTCGCGGCGGCTGATGTCGTTGCTGCGAATCTGCCGTATCTGCGGCCCGATCAGCTCCACGCGGGGATCGACCGGGAGCCGGTCGAGGCGCTGGTGAGCGGCGACGATGGGCTCGATGCGTACCGGGCGCTCTTGCCGCAGGTGGTGGGGGTGCTGCGGACGCCGGGGATCTTTGCGGCGGAGATCGATCCGTCGCAGGCAGAAGCGATGGTGGGGCTTTGCCGGGGGTCGTTTCCGGGGGCGAGTGTTGGGATGGGGCGGGATCTGGCGGGGTTGGAGCGGTTTGTGACGGTGGAAGTGCTGAGTGCTGAGTGCTGAGTGCTGAGTGCTGAGTGGGGTCCGAGTCGTAAGTCGTAAGTCGTAAGTCGTAAGAGGGGACGGATCCTTCGCTGCGCTCAGGATGACACAGGACAGGCATCGCCCTCCGTGTGTCATTCTGAACGGAGCGCAGCGGAGTGAAGAATCCGTCCCCACTCCCTTCTCCTTTCTCCTTTCACCCTTCATTCTTGGCGCTCTTGGCGTCTTGGCGGTTGATTCGTATTTGGGACGAACAAGAGCCGCCTGCTGCGAAGCGGGCGGCTAGCGGTGTTCGGGGTGGTGTTGGGCGTGGGTTAGACGCCGCGCGGGGCCTTCGCCAGCGTGCGGATGCAGCGCGTGCAGTACTTGACCCGCTTCGGTCGCCCTTCAACCAGAATCGTGGTTGTCTGGATGTTCGGGCGGAACAATCGCTTCGTCTTCAAATGGGAGTGGCTGACGTTGTTCCCGGATTGCTTCGTCTTGCCACACCGCTCGCACATCGCCATGACGGGCCTCTCCCCTTTACGTGCTCAGGGCAATTCGTTATCATGCGTCGCAAACGCAGTGCCAGTTTCAGGTCTCGTTGCCACGGGGGTTGCTTGTTCCCTCGTACCAGCATACCACCGCAATCGGCGCAACGGCTGACAATCGTAGCACGATTCACCGCCGCTCGCAAGGTGTCACCGACACACCGGACGACGGCGTAGGAGAGCCGCGATGTTAGGGAAGGGCAAAGTTGCCTCGTCAACCAGTTCTACCGGCAAGGTCGAGATCTCGCGCGCGGCGATCGCCACGATCGTCCACCAGGCGGTGATGGAGTCGTATGGCGTGGTGGAGATGGCCCCCGCCGGCCTGCGGGGTAGCCTGGCGCGCGTGCTGCGCCAGGACGATCCGCGCCGGGGGATCGCCGTGGAGGTGAACGAGGACCAGGTGGAGGTGACGCTGTATGTCATCCTCGAGTATGGCGTTCGGATCTCGGAAGTCGTCCACAACGTGCAGGCGGCCGTCAAGTTCGCCATCGAGCAGGCGCTGAGCATGAAGGTCGGCGCGGTGAATGTGTATGTGCAGGGGCTGAACTTTAGTGATGAGGGGAAGTAGCGATTAGTAGTCAGTAGTCAGTAGTCAGTAGTCAGTTCCCCGCACGAAGCGCGTGCCTGCGGGTGCAGCATATGTGCTCTGAGTGAGATTCTGACTACTGACTACTGACTACTGACTACTCGGAGGTGGGGATGAGCGACGAGGCTGGGACGCCGACTGCTGTGGTGGGCGAAGATCGCATCGCCGAGTGGGACGGCGATGCGTTGCTGGCCGCGCTCGATGCGGCGGGGGCGAATCTGGAGCGCCACGCCGAGGCGATTAATGCGCTGAATGTCTTCCCGGTGCCGGATGGTGACACCGGGAAGAATATGATGCTGACGATGCGCGCGGCGCTGGAGGCGATGCACAACGCGGCCAAGGATGGGGCGAAGGGGGCCGGTACCCTCGCGGCCCGGCTGGCGCGCGGCGCGATGATGGGTTCGCGCGGCAACTCCGGCGTCATTCTCTCGCAGATTCTGCGCGGTTTCGCGCGTGGTTTGGGGGAAGTCGAGCGGTTTGGCGGCGCGGAGTTGGCGACCGCGTTGCGCGAGTCGGCCACGACCGCCTATCGCGCCGTGCAGCAGCCGGTCGAGGGGACGATGCTGACGGTGATCCGCGTGGCGGCCGAATCGGCCGAGGAGGCGTTGCAGCAGAGTCGCGACCTGCGACCGGTGCTCGATGCGGCGCTGGCCGGGGCGCGCAACGCCCTGGCGCGCACGCCGGAGATGCTGCCGCGCCTGCGCGAGGCGGGCGTGGTGGACGCGGGCGGCCAGGGGGTGGTGACGCTGCTCGAAGGGGCGGCGCACTATGCCCACGGCGAGTCGATCGCCGATACCACGATCATGACCGCTGCGGGCGGTGTGGCGACGCGCGACCTCGGCAAATTTGCCGAGTTCATGGACGAGCACGGCGAGGAAGAAGTCGGCTATTGCACCAATCTGATGATCTTGCCGCGCAACGGGAAACTGCTCGAATTCGACCGTGTCCGCGAGCGGTTGCTGGCGCTCGGGACCTCCGGGGTGGTGATCGGCGACGAGGAGATCGTCAAGATCCACATCCACACCGAGGATCCGGGAGCGATCCTGACCGAGGCGGTGCAGTGGGGCGAGTTGGACCAGATTCGCATCGACAATATGGTGATGCAGGTCGATGCGGTCAGCGAGGGGGTGCAGGCCGAGACGGGGCGCGCGGCGTCCTCGGCAGCGAGCGGCGGCGACGAGGTGGCGGGGCCGCAGGTGGTCGCGGTGGCCTCGGGGCCGGGGTTGGTGGAGGTGCTGCGCGGCCTCGGCGCGACGGGCATCGTCTCCGGCGGTCAGACGATGAATCCGAGCACGGAGGAGCTGCTGCGCGCGGTCGAGGCGCTGCCCGGC
>JAXLWN010000123.1:0-15932 GCA_046328475.1 Chloroflexia bacterium
GTGAGATGGGCGGCGCGTGGCTAGCCCAGGTCGGGTCCAAACTCGCGCATCACGGCGGCCTTGGGCTGCGCACCGACGATCTGCTTCACCGGCTGCCCATCCCGGAAGAGTATCAGGGTCGGGAAGCCCATCACACCATAGCGGGCGGTGATCTTGGTGTCGTTGTCCGCGTCGTACGCGAGGATCGTCAGCTTGCCTTCCTGCTCGCGGGCGATCTCCTCCAGCACCGGGGCCAGCACCCGGCAAGGCGGGCACCACTGCGCGGTGAAGTCGACGAGCACATTCCCACTTGCCCCGGTGACCTGCTGGTCAAACGTTGCTTCGGTCACTTCCCGCACCGCAACGTGCTGCACTTGCGCCATGTTCTGTCATCCTCCGCTTGTCCCGAACGCCTCCCCGGTGGAGGCCCGCGAGTTACGGTACCGCTTCAAGTCGGCTTGAAGTCAAGGGGTTTTGAGAGGCAAGATGCTCGAATTGACGATCGGCCAGGTGGCGGAACGCGCCGGGCTGCGGACCTCGACGATCCGCTACTACGAGAGCGTCAACGTCTTGCCCGCGCCGCGCCGGCGCGGCGGCCAGCGCCGCTACGATCCGGCCGTCCTGGAGCGCCTCGCCTTCATCCAGACCGCGCAGCGCCTCGGCTTCAGCCTCGCCGAGATCGAACTCCTCTTCCGGCAACCAGCAGCAGATGCACCCCTCTCCGATCGCTGGCACACCCTGGCGAGCCAGAAACTCGCCGAGGTCGACCGCATGATCCGCGAGGCGGCCAACATCCGCCGCCTGCTCTCGCGCGGCCTGAACTGCGATTGTGGCGATCTGCACGAGTGCATCAGTTGCGTGCTGAACAATTGCAGCGACGCAGAGCGAGCGTGACCAGCACGCAGCCGACCATGCGGCGCATCATGATCTTCGGGTCGGT
Source organism: Chloroflexia bacterium (assembly GCA_046328475.1). GTDB lineage: Bacteria > Chloroflexota > Chloroflexia > Thermomicrobiales > CADCWN01 > CADCWN01. Next base: position 920 of record JAXLWN010000123.1, read on the forward strand.
CGGCTCGGGGAAGTCCACGCTCGGCACCGCGCTCGGCGCGGCCCTCGGCCTGCCGGTCATCCACCTCGACCTGATCGTCTGGCAACCCGGCTGCCAGACGATCCCCGACGACGAATTCTTCGCGATCCACCAGGATCTCATCGCGCGCGAAGTCTGGATCCTCGACGGCATCGGCCCATGGGAGACCTGGGACGAGCGCGCCGCCGCCTGCGACACCATCGCCCTGCCCGATTACAGCATGTGGCAAACCTGGCGCTGGACCCTGCGACGCCAGATCGACTCACTGCTCGGCCGTCGCCCGATCGCGCCGCCCGATTGCCCATTCATATCAATGACCTGGAAGCTCCTCCGCTGGACCTGGATCTACCATCGTGAGATGCGCCCCTTCATCCTCAAACTCGCGGAACGCGAGCGTTCGTGCGGCAAGACCATCCTTCAATGGCGCACACCGGAAGAGATGCGCCATTTCCTGCACAGCCTGCCGCGCGCCTGATCTTGCCACATGGGCCGCTACGGCCACGTCGTAGCGGGGGCATCGGCGGGCCACGCTTTGGCCGCGATGGTCAATCGTGCCGTATCATCCGAAGACTGCGTGATCGGACTCGGCGTGCGGGCGGTTCGGTTCTGGCGTCGAACGGGAGCACTTCGACACCGGGGCTGCTGTCCCGGCAAGGCGGACAGCAGGTCAGGGCGATCCCACCAGCAGCGTCGATGTGTTGTGGCACTGGATTGGTGAGGACAGCATGAACCAGGGCACCATCCGAAGCGCTGCCGGCCGAGGTCTGGACGACGTGGCCCGCGTGGTCGAGGCGGAGGTCACGCTGCTCCGTCGCCTATCCGGGGCGTCAATGGGGTGCCGTGCGCGTCCAGTTGGCCAAGCAGGGCCAATGCCGTGCTCGTCGTGCCCCGGGCACACCCCGACCACCTGGACGAGACGTTGCGCGCCCAGCGCGTGGTCGCGCACATGCGCCGGCGCGAGCTATCCCACCCCGGCCTGGCTCGGGGTGGGGGCCACCGCCACGCATGTCTGGCGGCGGGCCGGACTTCGTCGACGCAGCTCCCGCGCAGCGCTGACCCCATCCCTCCTCGGGCAGTTGATGGCGATCGTCGAACTCCAGGCTGGACAAGCCTCCGCGCCCTACGACCACTGGTCGTACTTACCAGCGGGTCGCCACCGGCCAGGCATCGGCGGTCGCCGGGCTGGATTTCACCGAGACGCCCGAGCAGTCGCTGCTCCGCCAGTCCATGGCCAGGCTCGCGGGGTATTCCCGCGGTGTCGGCCCTGGTCGAGCGCCTGCGGCTCCTGTGCCGACGTCCACCGCCACGCAAGGCACCCCGACATGGTCCATGCCGATCTCGCCACCCCCGGCAATATCCTGGTCCGTGACGGCGCGGTGGTGGTCGTGGATCTCGGGAACGCGGGGAGCGGCACGCAGGCGACCGATCTGCCGCCCTCGCCTGGTACACCTTCCAGGATCCGCTGCTGGACGGTGTCCGAGGGCGGCTGTGGGCGAGCATCCTCGCCCTGATCGGCTGAGGCTGGCGACGGTGCTCGCGGCAGCGCATCATCTGCTCGGGCTCTATCCGTGAGGTCGCCGGGATATCTCGTCCCAGGGTGGTCAAGCGCAGCCATCGTGCCCTCGAAGGGCTGCGCGCTTGGCAGTTCGTCTCACATCGATATTACGGCCCCGGCTGCGCCGTGATCACCCAGTAGTGCTCGTACTTACTTCCCGGCGCATCCACGTAGCCGAGCCCATGGACTCGACCGCCGCGTAGAACTCGTGCAGGCCGAGGATGTGTCAGTGCGCCTCGAGCCGAGCAGCAGTTGGAACACCCCCTCGGCGGTCGTGGGACCGGCCGCGATCGACTTTCGATATTATTAGCACTCGAAGCTCGGTGCGCACCGTAGCCAGGACGGCAACACGTAGCCCGCCCACGTACCAGCGCATTCGGCCCCAGCCCCTCCAGTTGGTATGCCGAAGTAGCCCCGCGCCGCCATGTCCGCAGCGCGCTCGCGCTCCGCGCGCCAGTCGGGTTGTAAGTGAACGCCCGTCGCTTCCTGCTGGGATGGGTCGGATCAGCTCCGCCAGCCCCATCTCCTGCGCGTTCAGTTGGTGCCCTGGCGACGTAGGCTGCTGACCGCGCCCTGGTATTGCTCACGGCCGAGCAGACCGAGCAGCACCTGGTGCGGCTCCTGGTTCTCGGGGTGGTATTCGAAGCGCGCCCGCTCGAAGTATTGGGTCAGGTACCGCTTGCCATCGGTCGGGTTCGTCTCGGTGAAGAGATCGCTGATCGGCATGCCCTGCTGCGCGAGGCCCCCATTCGCCCGCCAGTAGGCCAGGAACGGGCCGCAGACCGCCTTGCCCGTTTCCGGGAAATCCGCGCATTCCGCGCCCGCGCCGAACCCACCGTCGGCTGCAGGTTGCCCGCTGCCATACTTCGCCTCGAACTGCTCCACGCCGAGCAGACCGAGCAGCACGTCGTACGGAACCTGATTCTCGGGATGCTCCTCGAACCTGGCGCGCTCGAAGTACTGCACCCGGTAGATCTTGCCGTCGAAGAGGCTCCGCTCCTCGATCACCTCCGTGATCGGAAAGCCCTGCTGCGGCAGCCCGCCATTCGCCTCCCAGTACTCCAGAAAGCGCCCCGCCACGCACAACCCCGTCTCCGCGAAGCACCGCTCGGCGACCGCCGCGCCCACCGGCACGCCCGGCGCGGCGGATAGGCAGAGCAACAGGGCGAGGATGGCGAACGACAATCGCCTGACCATCGGCAGCGCATACTCCTGGTGTGGCCCATATGCCGCGTTAACAAGGTCGAAGGCCCGAAGGCCAGGCATTGTAGCCCCGAAACCTTCGAACCTTCAAACCCTCGAACTTTGAACTTTGAACTTTGAACTTTGAACCCCGTCTCGCCCCCCGTCAGACGATCCGCCGCGCCCCCGCGTATCGCTGCTTCCAATACGGTTCGTCGAGCGAGCTAATCGTCACCCCATCGGTCTCGTTCGCGGCGCTCAGCCACTGGTTGTTGCCGATGTAGATGCCGACGTGGGTGATTCCCGGCCCGTAGGTATTCTCGTAGAAGACCAGGTCACCCGGCCGCAAGTCGGCGAGATCGACGTGGACGCCGACGAATGCCTGGTCCGACGCGACGCGCGGGAGGATGATGCCAAGCGCCTTGTGCGCCGCGTAGTAGGTCAGCCCCGAACAGTCGAAGCTGCTCGGCCCGGTCGCGCCCCAGCCATACGGCTTGCCGAGTTGCGCCAAAGCTGCCTGCACGAACGCCTCCGCCGTGCCGCTCGGTGCCGTCGCGCCACCGCCGCTCGCCCCCGCCGCGCCGCCCGCCCGCAGATAAACGCCGCAGACCCAGCCGTAGATATCGCTCCAGGCGATCCGGAACCAGGGGTCACTATTGCCGCCGATCACCGGCCCTTCGAGGATGCGCACCGTCGTCCCCTCGCTGAGAATGTCGAGTTGCTCCTCCCACGGCGCTGGTGCCGCGCGCACCTTCAGCCCACCATAGGCGGCGACGCCGCTCACCGTCGCGGTCGCGCCCGCCGCCAGCCCCGCGACCGGCGCGGCAGTCTGGGCGGCCGGGGCCGCCGCCTGGGCGGGTGGGCCAGAGACGACGAGGTAGCTGCCATCGACCCAGCCCTGTTGCCCCAGGCTCCGCACCGCGTACCAGTCGCTACCGTTGTTGCCGGTGACTGGCCCATCGAGCACCGCGACGATGATGTCCTCGTCGATAACCTTGATGATCCCCTCCGCCGTCGATGGTCCCGCGCGCAGCTTCAGCCCGCCGTAGGCCGCAACGCCCGTCACCCTGGCGTAGCCGCCCGGAGTCACGCCCGTTTGCGCGGGCGGGGTGCTATTCGTCTGCTTCACATAGTCGCCGACAACCCAGCCGGTTTGCCCCTGGGCCTGCACGTTGAACCAGCTATACCCATCATCGCTCGCGCGCGGCCCACCCAGGATCGTCAGCCGCGTCCCCTCGGCGAGCAGCGTGATGCGCGCGGTGCTGGCGTTTGGCCCGGCCTTCAGCCAGACCCCATCGCCACCCGTGCCGCTGACCACCCCGGCACTCGCCGCCCCAGCCGCGTGCGGCAGGAGTGCCAGAAAAAGGGTGAGCAATAGTAGCCCTGCGCGCAGCGGTCGCGCATGGAAAAGGCGCGTCAGTTTTAACATGATGGCGGGTCCCCTCCTCGTCCTTTCGTCGAGGGACATGCTCACGCGAAAAGGTTTGCTACCGCGCCAAAGTCCGAAAACAACACTCGGGCGATTGCATCCAGGGCCGAAACGTGAACAGGTGCCGCGTCGAATGTCCCGGGTCGCAGAATTGGCGGTTCGTGCCCGGGAGTGTCAAAACCTCCTTTCCAGTGTATGGAGGGAGTACCGATTGAAGAATCCCCCGAGGGTCCCGATCACCGCATAGGAGCGAACGCCTCGTTGTGACCGAAAGTCATGGTTGAGGGTCCTGGGTGGGTAGGACCTGCGTCCCAGGACGTTGAATTGGGGGATTTCCGGGTCGAGGAGCGGGATTTCGTGCCAGCCAGTCAATTCCCTGGATTGCTGAATGAACGAGGCAACCCGATGGTGGTTGTGTGGTGGGTGAAACAATCGCCCGGAAGAAGGCCGCTGCCGCCTGGCGAACCAGAACGTGACCTACGCCAACCGATCGCACCAGCCGTGGGGCGATCACCTGGGCGTTCGAGGATATATTGCAGCATGTCAAAGGGGCATTCGGCCAGCACTGGCCAGCGGCAATCGGCGGGAAGCAGCGGTGCGCCGCCGATGAACGTGGGCGTCAATCGCAGTCTGACCGACTCCCCTGCCATCATAGGGCACTTCCCGGTGGGTGGCAAGCAAGCGAAGACCGCCACAGATAATTGGAGATAGGCGGGGTTAGGGAGGGCGCGGCTCGCTGGCGGTAGGGGCAGCGGGTAGCAAGCTCTCGCGGACGGGGGTGCCGAGGGCGGTGCGCAGCTCCTCCAGGGCCAGCACGGCGTAGCAGCCGTCGAGGTAGAGCACCGCCGGTGCCGCGCCCAGGTCGGCGCGGTGCTGCCGACGCAAGCGGCGGATCGCCACCGTCGCCAGCCGTTCCCCGGCGCGGCTGCGGTAGACCTGGGCGGTGTTGAAGGCCAGGCAGGTCAGCGTCAGCCGCCCGCGCAGCGCGGCCTCGTCCCGGCCCCAGTGGCGCTCCTCCAGGCCCCAGCCCTCCTTCAGCTCGCGGTAGCCATCGTTCTCGATGTGCCAGCGCGGGCGATAGGCGTGCAGCGCCGCGCGCCCGTCCGCCCAGGGGCGCGTGCTGACCAGGGCACCGGCCTCCGCCACCGGCTGGCTGGTGGGGGCCAGCTCGCGGATGAGGCAGGCCCACAGCGTGGCGTCGGCCGCCCCGTGGCCGCGCGCCGCCTCCACAAAGCTGTCCCAACTCGTCAGTTCCCCCGCGCTCGCCACCGCCACCCGCCGCACCTGCTTGTGGCCCTGGACGGTGCGCACGTACTGGTGCTCGGTCCAGGGGGCCTCGGGGGTGCGCGCCAGGCCCTGCACATCCTGGTCGAGCAGGCGGTCGGCGGGCAGGCGCACCAGCGCGTCGATGCCGTGGACGCACTTCAGCCAGGCCAGCAGCGGCCCGTCGGCGTAGAGCGCGTCGGCCAGCAGCAGGCCGATGCAGCCCGCCCCGCCCAGCGCCAGGGCTTGCTCCACCAGCGCCCGCGTCACCGCCGCCTCCTTGCCCTGCTCCGACGCGCTCCCCGTGAGCAGCCGCCAGGCCACCAGGACCGGCCGCTCGCCGGAGACGCAGACCAGGGTGACCACGCGCAGGTCCGCCCCGAGGCCGCTGCCGTCGATGGCGTAGACCTGCCCGCGCACCAGCCGCCGCGCGTACAGCGCCCACCCCGGCGCGCTGCACCTGCGCCCAACCTTCCGCCGCGACCCGCCGCAGCTCGTCGCGCAGCGTGTCGGGTGGCACGGCAGCGACTCCAGGCCGCCTCGCCGGGTGGCGATGCCGCCGGTTGTCGCCCGCGCGGATCTGCGCCGGTGCCCAGCCGAGTTGCAGCAGGATCGCCGGCTCCCGGAACAGCGCCCCCGCCGCCCCGCTCAGGGCGGCGTCCCGGAGGAACGGCAGGGTCGCCAGCGTCCGCAGCAGCAACCCGTCGGGCAGCCCCGCCCGCGCCCGCTCCACCGCGACCGCGTCCAGCGCGGCGAACAGGCCCAGCTCCTCATGCAGCGCCACCAGCTCGTCCAACGGCCCGCAGGCCATGGTCGTCGCCATGTCCGGCCGCTCGCCCCGCCGCAGCGCCGCCAGCACCGCCGCCCGGTCCTGCCGATACCACACCCGCTCCATCGCGCACCCCCTCAGCGCGCTACCCTACCGCACCACCCGCCCTATCTCCAATCATCTGAGACCGCCAGAAATTGAAATGCGGCACAGCGGCGCATTTGTTAGATTACCTGCGCACGAATGCACGAGTGCAGGAGCGCGCAAACATAGAGAGAAAGGACCACGCTTGAACGGTACGCCGGTCGGCCGCGTCGCGGCAATCTATCGCTACCCGGTCAAGTCGATGCGCGGCGAACAAATCGACGCGACGCAAATCTTCTGGCATGGGCTGGCGGGCGACCGGCGCTATGCCTTCGTGCGCGGCGGGAACACCTCGCGCTTTCCGTGGCTCACCGGACGCGAATTGCCGAACCTCCTGCGCTACGCGCCCTACTTCGTCGATGCCGCCAATCCCGGTGCCTCCCGGGTGCGCGTGATCACGCCCGCTGGGGCCGACCACGCGCTCGAAGCTGACGCCCTGCGCGACGAACTGGCCGCGCAATATGGCAACGCGGTCCACCTCCTACAAAGCAGCCGGGGCATTCCCGACAGCGCCGGAGTCTCCATCCTCGGCGTCGCCACCGTCGGCGATCTCGGGACGCGGGTTGGCACAGCGCTCGACCCGATCCGCTTCCGCCCGAATATCCTGGTGGAGACGGCCGACGGGCAACCCTACGAGGAAGAAGACTGGCTCGGTGGCCTGCTCATCTTCGGCGATGGCCCGGACAGCGCGCAGATTCGCGCGAATCGCAAGGATCCGCGCTGCATGATGGTCAACCTCGACCCGGAGCAGGCGACCCAGAACCCGGCCGTCTTGCGCGAGATCGCCCGCAACCGTCAAGAGTGCGTCGGCCTCTACGCTTCCACCGAAGCGATCGGCATGGTCCGGGTCGGCGACCCCGTGCGCCTGGTCCGCTACTGAGGTCCGTTCGCATCCCGCGCGAATGGCGATCCACGCGCCGGCGTGGCTTTTCGACGGCCCACCGGCGCTGTACATTTGTCGAACAGCGACAAAACCACAACTATCGTAGCACCCCCACTTTACTCATAGCAGACAGGAAATTTGCAGTCCAGATGCTGTTTTCCGTCCAATAGTGGCGGCATTGTGTCCAGAAATGACACCAAATCCGCTATACACACGTACCTATGGCGAAGGCGGTCGAATTGGGACCGTGAACGCGAAAGGTGGCTGGATGAATTGCCCGACGTGCAATGTACCGCTCGCGATGGCCGACCGGCAGGGCGTGGAGATCGATTTCTGCCCGCGCTGCCGGGGGGTCTGGCTTGATCGCGGGGAGATCGACAAGATCGTGGAGCGCGAATTGGCAGCCTATGGACCGATGGCTCGCCGCGAGTCGGCACCGCTGATGCCGGAAGGCCCGTTCTATCGCGACGATCGCGATCACGACCGCGACCGCCACTATCACGACCGTGATCGCGACGACCGCTACCGGCACGATGACAAGTATCGCCAGAAAAAGAAGCGCGAATCGTTCCTTGAGGATCTGTTTGACTTCGGCTAGACCCATCGATATGCGCGGGGGCAACTCGCCGAGCCGCCCCCGCGCTTCCATACGCTCGTTTACCCCACAATCTCGTCGCTGACGATCGTCTTGACCCCCGCCTCGCGCCAGCCCTCTTCCTTCCCCGCGCTCTGCTCCGGGAAGACGGCGCGCGTGGCGTCGCGGATCACGTAGGTGTCGAAGCCCGCCTTCTTCGCGTCGAGCGCGGTGGCATCGACGCAGTAGTCGAGCGCCAGGCCACCGACATAGACCCGCTCCACGCCGCGCGCCTGCAACTGCTCGGCGAGATCGGTGCCGTCGAAGCCCGAATACGCCTCCTGCTCGGGCGTCGTCGCCTTGCGCACGTAGAGGTCAATCGCCGATTGGTCGAGATCGGCGTGCAACTCGGCACCCGCCTCGCCCGCGACGCAATGGACCGGCCAGATGCCGCCCTGCTCCTTGAAGGACTGGTGATTCGCCGGGTGCCAGTCTTGCGTCGCCACCACCGTGCCGAACTGCCCCGCAATCCGGTTCAGCACCGGCACGACCTCGTCCCCCTCGCCCACCGCCAGCGACCCACCGGGACAAAAATCGTTCTGCACATCCACGATGATCAGCGCGTCGCGCGCGTGCTCCCCCTGCGTTTTGTTCGCCATTGCAACCTCCTAACTGCCGAGTTGGGATGCCTGCTGCCGCAATGCGGCGCGCACTTCCATCAGAATCAGGCCGAGCATATTGCGCCCGCTGCCGTCCGCGCCGCAGCCCCAGTAGTAATCGCCCGGCGCGTTCTCCACGATCTCATCGTCGCCAGTTGCCAACAGAATCGCCCGAATACCCTCGTGCCGCGCGAACTTGCAGCGCACTGCACGGCGCATCACGTCGTCTTTGACCGCCTCCCAATCGGCGCGGAGCGGGCGCTTCCGCTCGCGCCCCATGTTCGCGGCTACTTTCGGCGTCGGCGCAAGCCGCACCGCCTCCTCGTGCGCAGTCCCGACGAATTTCTGCGCCTGGAAATAATGCTCGCTCGTCGGCCACCAGCGCCCATCCAACTCGAACCCATGCGCCGAGAAGTTCGAGAAGCAGCCATACGGCACTTCACGCGCACTGTAGAAATAGACTGCCACGTTGCCCCACCTAACTGACTACTGACTACTGACTACTGACTACTCGCTCCTCAAGCGTGCTCATCCCGCACCACCCGACCCTCGCTCGCGCCATTCCCGCCATTCGCATGCCTGCGCATCACCGCGTCGCGCAGCGCGACCAGCGAGGGGCTATGCTCGACCGGGTAGGGTTTCGGATTGACCAGCGCCTTGTATTCGTCCGGCAACTCGCGCAGGTTCGCCTGGGCCAGCTCCCAGATCTCCGAAACGGGCGGCAGGCTACCGGGGATCATCGCCCCGGCACGGATCACCGGCTTCAGCACGCGGCTCGCGTTCGGCGGCGGCAGCTCGCTCTCCAGTCCGATCCAGTCGCGCTCGAACGCGCCGATCCGGTAGACCTCCTTGCGCCCCGGCCAGGTGCTCTTCGGCCCGGCCACCTTGATCTTCGGCTCGCCGATCCCGCCATCCTCGTACCAGACCTCCTTGTACACGCCGCCGAGCGCGCCCCCCTCGATGCCGTGCTCCAGCGAACCACTCCCAACCCCCAGACTCGTGCCGACGCCAAACGCGTCGATCGGCGCGTCAGCTTCGAGCAAATCGGCGATCGAGAACTCGTCCATGTCGCCGCTGACCAGGATGCGCACCTCGCGCAGCCCGGCTTCGTCCAGCACGGTGCGCATGTAACGGCTATCCGCCAGGAGATCGCCGCTGTCGAGGCGGATCGCCGCCAGGCTGTGCCCTAGGTCGCGCTGCGCCCGCTGCGCCACCTCGATCGCCGTGTGGATCGCCCGCCGCGCGTCGTAGGTATCGATCAGCAGCGTGTAGCGGTTATAACTCTCCGCGACGGCCGTGAACGCCTCCTCCTCGGTGTCGAAGAGTTGCACCAGGGCGTGCGGGATCGAGCCGGTGGCAAGTAGCCGGAAGCGGAACGCCGCGCCGAGGAACGACGTGCTCGTCGCGCCACCGATGTACGACGCCCGCGCCACCACGTAGGGATCCTGCGCCCGCCGCAGCGCGAATTCGGCGATCCGCTTGCCGCGCGCGGCGTGGGTGATGCGCGCCGCCTTCGTCGCGATCAGCGTCGCCAGATTGATCGCCTGGAGCAGCCCCGATTCCAGCAGCAACGCCTCGCGGAATGGCGCGGTGATGCGCAGAATCGGCTCGTTCGGGAAGGCGATCGACCCCTCGGGCATCGCCAGGATCTCGCCGGTGAAGGTGAAATCGGCCAACTCGGCCAGGAAGCGCGGGTCATAATCGCGGATCTGCGACAGATAGCGCAAGTCTTCCTCGCTGTAGCGGAACTCGCGCACGAACTCCAGCGCCGTCTCGATCCCCGCAACCAGCATGTACGCGCCATTGTATGGCGCGCGGCGCGCGAAGAGATCGAACGTTGTCAACCCATTGCGCCCGGTGCGCCAGCTAATGTACGCCGCGTCGGGATGGTAGAGATCGGTGAGCAACCCCGGATGATAGCTGGTGAAGCTCCGCAACATCCCGCCTCTCCCTTCCCGATCGCGTCCACTCAACTAATTAGTGTTCACGTTACACGAAGGATACCCCCGCCCCCAGTCCACGTCAAGAGGGCACCTGTGCATGGATTGCACTTTACTCGATCTTGCGAGGAGGCGAGACGGTAGCCGTCGGCCATCGGTGGTCAGTCTCAGGTTCCGCGCTCCCTCACCCAGTCTTGAACCTCGAACGCTGAACCTCTCGGTGCCGAGCAATCCCATCAGACGCTCGCTCGGCGTGTTACACTCGACCATCTGGCCAGACTGCGCGGTAGGAGAGGATTCGTCGCCGTGACCAAGACCATCCCCGTGCGCGTCACTGCCATCGCACTCGCCGCCGAACTGGGTTGCCACCAGCAGACGATCACGCGCCACGCGCGCCGCCTTGGCCTCGCCCGGCGTCCGGGCGGGCGTAGCGCAGGGTCTCGCGGCGGAGGCCGACGCCCTCCGCGCCGCAGTCCGCGCCGACCGCCGACCCGCGCCGCGCAAAGCAGTGCCCGCGTCGACGCCGGTGGCGCGGCAACCCGGGTGCCGCGAGATCGGGGCGGAGCTGGGCGTGTCGAGGCAAACGATCCTCAACTGGGCGCAGGCGCTGGGCCTCCCCCGTCGGCGCGGCGGCTACACCGCCGAGGAGGTAGCGGCCATCCGTGCCTATGGGTCAGGCCGGCCCAGGTGGCCCGTGCCCGGCAAGGGCGTGATCGCGCCCATCGCCAGGGCGCTCGGACTCCGCGCAGGGTCCGTGACCCACCGGGCGCGGAGGTCTGGGGCTTGATCTTGCGACGATGCCTCGTGATGAAGCGCTCGCAGCGATCCGCGACTATACCCCGCGCCGCCCGCCGCGCGCCGCCCGCCCCGCGCAGCCGCGGAAGGGGACGATGACGAAACGCGCGCTCGCAGCCGAGCTGGGCATCGGGATCATGACCCTCCGCCGCCATGGTGAGGCGTTGGGAACGGAGTTCGTCGGCCCGATGACCGACGAAGTGATCGCCGCGCTGCGCGCCTCGGCAAAACGGACGATGACCAAGCGCGCCCTCGCCCTCGAACTGGGCATCGGGAGCACGACCCTCCGCCGCCATGGTGAGGCGCTGGGAACGGAGTTCGTCGGCCCGATGAGCGACGAGGTGATCGCCGCGCTGCGCGCCTCGGTGGCCCAGGACCGGGCCGGGCCACGGTAAGGACAGGAAGCGTGGTGTCGCGAACTCGCCTCCTCCCACCCCCGCCCCGTCGAACAACCGCTCACCGCCACCGCCCATTACGGCATAGCCATCCCCGGCCCCGCCTCGTAAACAAAGACTTCTCGTCTCCCCTTGTCTCTCGTCCCTCTCTGTGCCTTCTGTGTCCTCTGTGGTTCTACCCCGTTCCTCTGCGTCCGCCGCGTCCTCTGCGGTAAACCCGTCCCTTCTGCGTCGTCTCCGCGTCGTTCTCTGCGTCTCTGCGGTCTTCGTCTCTCTTCTCTCCACTCTCCACTCTCCTCACTCTCCTCTCTCCTCGTCCCCGCTTGCGCCCGCCACCAATACCCGGTATCCTTGCCACCATGAACGGCATCGCGCCCTGCGCGCCTTTCGCCCACTCGCATCATCATCCCCATCACCATGGGCGGTGCGAGGCTGCGCGCGACAGTGTCCGGGTCAGGTAAGCAACAGACGATGTCGGCGCGACGAAGCCTCCCACCGCTCCACGGCGGTGGGTTTTTTGTTGGCCTCCGTTTATGGGACGAGGCCGACAAGTAGGTAATCCGCTCCCTCTGCTTCGCAATGGTGCGAGACGGAGGATTGGGGAAGGTGAGGTAACCATGTCCACGCGCAGCACCCCCGCCACGCCGCAAGGCACCATCGAGCGCCTGCGCGGCATGGCCGATGTCTGGCCGGGGGATCGCGCCTTCCGGCAGGGGATCATCAACAGCTTGGAGCGCGGTTTCGCCGCGCACGGCTACCGCGCGATCGACACGCCAGTAGTCGAGGCGACCGAGCTCTTCCTGCGCAAGTCCGGCGAGGAGCGCGCGGCGCAGATGTACGCCTTCGACTATCGCAATCGCCAGATCGCGCTCCGGCCCGAGTTCACCGCCTCGGTCGTGCGCGCCTTCGTCGCGGACGGACAGGGCCGACCCTTACCGCAGCGCTATTCCTATCACGGCCCCGCCTTTCGTTACGAAAAGCCGCAATCGGGGCGCTATCGCCAGTTCACCGAGCTCGGTGTCGAGCTGATCGGCGCGCCCGGCCCCGCCGCCGACGCCGAGGTCATCCACCTCGCGCTCGCCGGGCTGGCCGACCTGGGGCTGACCGACTGCACGCTGCGCCTGGGGCACCTCGGCGTCGTCGGCGCGCTCCTCACCTCGCTGAAGCTCGATGATCGGGTGCGCGACTGGTTCCTCTGGAGCATGGAGCAGCTGCGCCAGCGCGGCGACGAAGGGTTGCACCGTAACCTCCGCGCGCTGCTCGCCACCCAGGAGAGCGCGAACGGCAACGGCGCGCGGGCCGATCTCGACGGCCTCAACCTCGGCCCGGAACTGGCCGACTTCGAAAACCTCGTCCTCGACAATCTCAGCGACGACCGGGCGCACACCACCGTCCTCGGCCTCCTGCGCGGCGCGGGCGTCGAACTCGCGGGCAGTAACCGCCCGCCCGAGGAGATCGTGGAGCGGCTGCTCGTCAAGCTACGCCGCCCGCGCGCCACGTTCGACATCAACCGCGCGGTCGCCTTCCTCCGCCGCCTGATCACCCTGCGCGGCGAGCCGACTCAGGTCCTCGCCGACACGTGCTTCTGCTCGCCGATTACGGCCTGGACGAGCACCTCCCCGTGCCGCGGAGTGGAGGCGGTGCTCGCGCTCCTGCGCCTACGGTGTCAGCAGACCGCGATCACGCTCGACCTCGGCGGGACGCGGCCTGCACTACTACACCGGTGTCCTCTTCGAGGTCTACGCCGGTCCCACCGCCGGGCGCGAGGCGGGGCAGCAACTCTGCGGCGGCGGTCGCTACGACGATCTCGCCCAGGTCCTCGGCGCGCGGTCGCCGATGCCCGCCTGCGGCTTCGGCTGCGGCGTCGAGCGCATCGCCTCCGCCCTCATCGCCCACGGCACACCCGCCACCGAGCCGCCCGCCGCAGATATCTTCCTCTGCGGCACCGGCGCGGTCACGATGCTCGACCTGATCCCCGTCGCCGAAGGGCTGCGCAAGGCCGGGTGGCGCGTCGAACTCGATCTGCGCGACCGTCGCCTCTCCGCCAACCTCTCCTACGCCGAGCGCGCCCGCATCCCCATCGTCGCCATCTACGGCGACGCGGAGCGCGACGCCGGGCAAGTCGTCCTGCGCGACCTCGCCACCCGCACCGAACAGCGCCCCGCCCTGACCGCGCTTCCGACCCCCTCAACTGACGACTGACGACTGACGACTGACGACTGAGGTAGCCCTATGAGTGGATCGACCGGCTCAAACGACATCCTGCGCCTGGCGATTTCGAGCAAGGGCGAGTTCGAGGTGGAGACGCGGCGCTTCCTCGACGGCGCGGGCCTGCCGATTCGCCGCCCGAATCCGCGCCAGTACACCGGGCGCGTCGGCTCACTGCCCGATACCGCCGTTCTCTTCCAGCGCACGACCGATATCGTCGCCAAGGTGGCCGATGGCAGCGCCGATGTCGGGATCACCGGCTACGACCTCGTCGCCGAATATTCCCAGGACGACGACGACCTGATCCTGCTCCTCCCCTCGCTCGGCTTCCGGGGGAGCCGCCTCGTCGTCGCCGTGCCCCAGTCCTGGCTCGACGTGGCGACGATGGAGGATCTGGCCGATCTCTCCTCCGACTACAAGCGGCGCGGGCGCACCCTGCGCGTCGTCACCAAGTTCCCCAACCTCACGCGCGAATATTTCCAGCGCCACGGCGTCACCTACTTCACACTGGTCAGCGCCGATGGTGCCCTGGAAGCCGCGCCCGCGATGGGCTACGGCGACCTGATCGTGGATATCACCGAGACCGGCGTCACCCTGCGCGACAACCACCTCAAGATTCTCGACGGCGGCACCGTCATCCGCTCGCAGGCCTGTCTGATCGGCAACCGCCGCACCCTCGCCGCCAGCGCCGTCAAACGCGAGGCGGTGCGCCAGCTGCTCGAACTTTGCGAGGCCCGCCTCCGCGTCCAGGGCTACCACGTCCTCACCGCCAACATCCTGGGCAGTTCGCCCGAGGGCGTCGCGCAGCACCTCCTCGCCCACGGCGAGACCGCCGGCATGCAGGGTCCCACGATCACCCGCGTCTTCCCGAAAGAACCGAACCCGTCCGGACTCGACTGGTACGCCGTCACCATCGTCGTCGAATCGGCCCACCTCCTGCGCGCCGTCGATCACCTCCGCCAATCCGGTGCCTCCGGCATCACCGTCGTCCGCCCCGACTACGTCTTCGGCTCCCAATCCGAAGCCTACGCCCGCCTCCTCGCCGACCTCGGCATCGCCGAAGCGCAGCCAAGCCCCGAGAAAGTCGGCGTATGAGCAGCGCGGCAGCCTCAATCGGCCACAACTCTGGTAGGGGCGGTTCGCGAACCGCCCGCGTGGGGACGGCACCCCGCTACCGAATCGCTCGCTCGCCCGTTCGC
>JAXLWN010000124.1:0-15769 GCA_046328475.1 Chloroflexia bacterium
CTGCAAACGGGCGGGCGTCCGGCGTTCAAGGTGCGCCTCGCGCTGGCCGCGACAATGTCGCCCAACTATGGCATCTACAGCGGTTTCGAATTGATCGAGCACACCCCCTTGCACCCCGGCAAGGAGGAATATCTCGACTCGGAGAAGTACGAGATTAAGGGACGCGACTGGCATGCGCCCGGCAACATCGTCGGCTACGTCACGCGGATCAACGAGATTCGGCAGCAGAATCCGGCCCTGCACCTCTGGACGAACATCACGTTCCACAATCCCGATAACGAGCAGATCATCGCCTACAGCAAGGTCAGCCCCGACGGCTCGAACCAGCTGCTGATCGTGGCGAACCTCGACCCGTTCCAGGCGCACTCGGCCTGGATCGCGCTCGATGGGGCGGCGCTCGGCCTCGACGCGTCGAGCCGCTATTTCGTCCACGATCTCCTCACCGGGGCGCGCTGGCCCTGGATGGGGACGGCCGGCTGGGTCCATCTCGACCCGCGCGACGAACCGGTGCATCTCTTCCGGATTGAATTCGGCGGTTAGTGGGAGCTGGGAGTGCGGGCGTGTGGGCACGGCTGGTAGGGGCCGCTTGTGCCACATCACCCGCACCCACCCGCCTCGTTCGGAGCGTACGACGTGGAAAACGAAGTGCAAACCCTCGCGCCAGCGGCCTATCGCCCGACCCCCGACGACTGGTACAAGGACGCGATCATCTACGAGGTCAGCATCCGGTCGTTCTTCGACTCGACCAACGATGGGAGCGGCGACTTTCGCGGCCTGGCGAGCAAGCTCGACTACATCCAATCGCTCGGCGTAAGCTGTATCTGGGTGCTGCCCTTCTACAAGTCGCCGCTGCGCGATGGCGGCTACGATATCGCCGACTTTCGCTCGATCCACCCCGATTACGGCACGCTGGACGACTTCAAGGAGTTCCTGGACGAGTCGCACCGGCGTGGGCTGCGAGTGATCACCGAACTGGTCGTGAACCACACTTCGGACCAGCACCACTGGTTCCAGGAGGCGCGGAAGGACCCGCACTCGCCCTATCGCGATTACTATGTCTGGAGCGACACCGACCAGAAGTACGGCGAGGCGCGGATCATCTTCACCGACACCGAGCGCTCGAACTGGACCTGGGACCTGGAGGCGGGGGCCTTCTTCTGGCACCGCTTCTTCAGCCACCAACCCGACCTTAATTATGACAATCCGAAGGTGCAGGAGGAGATCCTCGACCTGGTGGGCTTCTGGCTCGATATGGGCGTGGATGGGCTGCGACTCGACGCGATCCCCTACCTCTTCGAGCGCGAGGGAACGAACTGCGAGAACCTGCCCGAGACGCACGCCTTCTTGAAGCGCATTCGCGCCTACATGGATGAGCATTATCCGGCCCGGCTGATGCTGGCCGAGGCGAACCAGTGGCCCGACGACGTGCGACCCTACTTCGGCGATGGCGACGAGTGCCACATGGCCTTCCACTTCCCGGTGATGCCGCGCATCTGGATGTCGCTGCGGCGCGAGGATCGCCTGCCGATTTCCGACATCCTGCGCCAGACTCCCGATCTGCCGTCGCATTGCCAATGGGCCGTCTTCCTGCGCAACCACGACGAGTTGACGCTGGAGATGGTCACCGACGAGGAGCGCGACTATCTCTACGGCGAATATGCTCGCGATCCCCGGATGCGGATCAACGTCGGCATCCGCCGCCGCCTCGCGCCGCTGGTGGATAACAGCCGCCGCCGGATCGAGACGCTGCACGCGCTGCTGCTGAGCCTGCCGGGGACGCCGGTGATCTACTACGGCGACGAGATCGGCATGGGCGACAACGTCTTCCTCGGCGACCGCGATGGCGTGCGGACGCCGATGCAGTGGAGTGGCGACCGCAACTCCGGGTTCTCGCGCGCCGACGAGCACAGTCTCTACCTGCCGCTCATCCGCGACCCGGTCTATGGCTACGAGGCGGTCAACGTGGAGGCGCAGGAGCGCACGCCCACGTCGATCCTCGCCTGGATGCGGCGGCTGATGGGCGTGCGTCGCGCCTACCCGGCCTTTGGTCGCGGCACGATCCGCTTCGTCGAGCCGGCAAACCCGCACGTCTTCGCCTTCCTGCGCGAACACGAGGGAACGGTCCTCTTCTGCGCCTATAATCTCTCGCGCTTCTGCCAACCGGCCGAACTCGACCTCTCCGATTACCGGGGCTCGCGCCCGCTGGAACTGTTCGGGCGCATCCCCTTCCCGCTCATCGGCGAACTGCCCTATCTGCTCACGTTCGGGCCGCACGCCTTCTACTGGTTCGAGTTAAGCCAGGAGGGCTGAAGATGAGCGGTGGTCCGACCTTGCACGTCCCACCGGCGCAGGCCGACCTGAGCGCCGCGCTCGGCGACCCGGCGGTGCGCGACGCGCTCGCCGCGCAACTGCCCGCCTGGTTGCGGGCACGTCGCTGGTTCGGCGGCCAGGCGCGGCAACTGACGGCGGTGACGTTCGTCGGCTGGCTGCCGCTGCCGGGCGCGGTGCTGGCGATGATCGCGGCCACGGATGCGGATGGCGTGACCACGCGCCATCCACTCCTGCTGACGAGCGATCCAGATGGCGCGGTGGTTGACGGGTTAGAACGGCCCGCGCTCCGCGCGTTCCTGCTGAAGCAGTTGCTCGCCGGGGAGACCTTGCGGGGCCACAACCTGCGCGTGGTGGCGGTGCCGCTGGTGGCGAACGAGGAAATCGATCCCGCGACCAGCCGCGTCGTCGGCGTGGAGCAGAGCAACACATCGGTGATCTACGGCGACCGGGCGATCATGAAGGTTTATCGCCGCCTCGTCGCCGGGACGAACCCCGAGGTGGAGTTGGGGCGCTACCTGACCGGCGCGGGCTTTCCGGCGGTGCCGCGCCTGCTGGCAACGGCGCAACTGATCGGCCCGGACGGCTTCGCCGCCGACTTGCTGGTGCTGCAAGACTTCGTGCCGAACGACGGCGATGGTTGGGCCTGGGCGGTCGCGGCGGCGAAGAACGCCCTGGCAGCGACCGATTCGCCCGACGCGCTGGCCGCCTGGCTGGAGCAAGAAGGGGCGACGCTCGCCCGCGCGGCGTCGCTCGGCGAGACGACGGCGCGGCTGCACGCCACGCTCGCGGCGGCGACGGGGAGCGACTTGCGCCCGCTGCCGGTGACGGGGGAGGATCGCGCCGCCTGGGCGGCAAGCCTGCGGCGCGAGGCCGAGGAGACGGTTGTCGCGCTCGACCGATCGGGGCACGCAGATCCCGGCTACGCGCGGCGGTGCTGGTCGCAGGGGAAATCCCCTAACCGAAGTGACCGAGGCTGGCCTGCGAACCCGCGTCCACGGCGATTACCACCTCGGCCAGGTCTTGCGAAGCGCGGATGGCTGGATTATTCTCGACTTCGAGGAGAACCGGCACGCTCGCTCGACGAGCGACGGCAGCGGCAGAGTCCACTGGTGGACGTGGCGGGCATGACCCGCTCCTGGGACTACGCCGCGCAATCGGCAGCGAGCGATCTCGGGGGCGGCGACGTCGTGATCGCCGTGGCCGCGCGCTGGGGGGCGTCGGTTCGACAGCAATTCCTTGCTGCGTACTGGGCTGCTGCGGAGCGGGCACCCGTCCCCTTCCTGCCGCCCGGCGAGGCCGACCGCGCCACGTTGCTGCGCGCGTTCGAGGCGCAGAAGGCGCTCTACGAGGTGCGCTACGAGTTGAACAACCGTCCCGCCTGGCTCCACATCCCGGCGGGTGCGGTCAAGCGATTGGCCTGATTGCGGATTGCGGATTGCGGATTGAAGGCGCATGACGTTCGTGGCGGCACATAAACACCCTCTCCCTGGCGGGCGACTCTGCTGACGAAGGTAAATCCGCAATCCGCAATCCGCAATCCGCAATGCTAGTCCTGCCGGGCACTCCTTACCCACTCGGCGCGACCTGGGATGGGCATGGGACAAATTTTGCGCTCTTCAGCGAGGCTGCGGAGCGGGTTGAGTTGTGCCTGTTCGACCGGGAACAAGGTGCATCCGAGGTCGCGCGGTACGCGCTGACCGAGCGGGAAGATGCGGTCTGGCACGGGTATCTGCCGGAGGTTGGCCCGGGGCAACTCTACGGCTACCGGGTGTATGGGCCATTCGACCCGGAGCGTGGGTTGCGCTTCAACCCGAACAAGCTGCTGCTCGATCCGTATGCGAGGCTGATCGCCGGGCCGACGCAGGCGTCGCCCGCGCTCTGCGCCTTCCCGCCCGATGGTGGACCGGACCGCGATCTGCACATGGACACCACCGACAATGCGCCGGATGCGCCGAAAGGGGTGGTGATCGATCCGACCTTCGCGTGGTGGGGCGACCGCGCACCGCGCACGCCGTGGGAGCGGACGGTCATCTACGAGGCCCACGTCAAGGGCCTGACGATGCTCAACGATGGATTGCCGGAGGCGGTGCGCGGCACCTACGCCGGGCTGGCGCACCCGCAGATGATCGATTACCTGCGCGACCTCGGTGTGACGGCGGTCGAACTGCTGCCGACGCACCAGTTTCTCGACGATCTGCCGTTGCTGGAGCGCGGGCTGTCGAATTACTGGGGCTACAATACGCTCGGCTTCTTCGCGCCCCACCGCGCCTATAGCGCCGACAAGACGCTCGCCGGGCCGGTGGACGAGTTCAAGGCGATGGTGCGGCGGCTGCACGCGGCGGGGATCGAGGTGATCCTCGATGTGGTCTACAACCATTCGTGCGAGAGCCACTATCAGGGGCCGACGGTGTCGCTGCGCGGGATCGATAACCGCGCCTACTACCGCCTCAATCCGGTCCAGCCGCGCCGCTACACCGATTTCACCGGGACCGGCAACACGCTGAACACCGCCCACCCGCGCGTGCTCCAACTGATCATGGATAGCCTGCGCTACTGGGTGCGGGAGATGCACGTCGATGGCTTCCGCTTCGACCTCATCCCGACGCTGGTGCGCGGGCCGGGCGAGACGCCGCGTGTCGAGACCTTCCTCGATCTGGTGCGCCAGGACCCGGTGCTGGCCCCGGTGAAGCTGATCGCGGAGCCGTGGGATGTCGGGCCGGGCGGCTATCAGGTGGGGCAATTCCCGCCGCGCTGGAGCGAGTGGAACGACCGCTATCGCGACAACGTGCGGCGCTTCTGGCGCGGCGACGCTGGGCAAGTGGCCGAGTTAGGCTTCCGGTTGACCGGCAGCGCCGACCTCTTCGCGCACAACGGGCGCGGCCCGACCGCGTCGCTCAACTTCGTGACGGCGCACGACGGCTTAACGCTGCGCGATCTCGTCTCCTACAACCAGAAGCACAACTGGGCCAACGGCGAGGAAGGGCGCGACGGCAACGACAACAACCTGAGCTGGAACTGCGGCGTGGAGGGACTTACCGACCGCGAGGATATCCGGGCGCTGCGCACGCGCCAGATGCGCAACTTCCTGACCACGCTCTTCATCTCGCAGGGCGTGCCAATGCTCACCGCCGGGGACGAGATCGGCCGCACGCAGGGGGGCAACAATAACGCCTACTGCCAGGACAACGAGGTGAGCTGGCAACCCTGGGCGTTGAGCGCTGGGGCAATGCTGCTGCGCGACTGGACCAAGCGGGTGATCGCTCTGCGTCATGCGCACCCCGCACTGCGGCGTCGTACCTACTTCTACACCCACGGCGCGGCACCGAACGAGATTCGCTGGCTGCGCCCCGACGGTCAGGAGATGACCGACGCGGAGTGGCACAGCGCGGCGACACGGGCGCTCGGGCTCTGGCTAGCGGGCAAGGGCGACGCGCAGGGTTCCGGCGACGATCTGCTGATTCTCTTGAACGCGAACGATGCCCCGCTCGCCTTCCATCTACCCCTGGTCGACGGCCGCACCTGGCACTTCCTGCTCGACACCGACCGGCACCAGGAACCACCAGGCCGCCCCTGGAACAACGGCAGCTATGGCGTCGCCGCGCGCTCGATTGCCATCCTCGGGATGAAGCAGGCTGGCGAAGGCGTGTAGAATTGGTGACATGGGGTCGTGTCACTGCCTGAAAGGTAGGCGGTACGGGCACCCCAATTGCGTATCCCGGCAACATGCAAGCCCAATAAGGCACGAAGCGTGCAGCAAGGAGCCGTGGTCTCAGCACGGGACCAGTCGCCCGAGACCGGGCGCGGGGGCATTGCCGTCATCGTTCCTTGGGCGCCCTCATTGACGCCGATAGGAGCTACATCATGCCAGAAGTCGCGAATCTGCACTCGTCCGACCAGATTTACGCCCTGCTGAACGGCACCGCCGGGGATCCGCACGGATTCCTGGGGATGCATCCGCTCGCTACCGCGACCGAACCGGCGAAGGGGCGGCGCAAGAAGGGGATACCGACGCTCGTGGTGCGCGCGTTTGTGCCGGGGGCGGAGGAGATCGCGCTGGTCGAGCGAGGCGGCAAGGGTCTGGAGGTGCCGCTGGAGCGCATCCACGACACTGGACTCTTCGCGGCGACGATTGCCGACCGCAAGGAGATTTTTCCGTACGACCTGCGCATCACGCGCGGCGGGCACACCTGGGTCGCGGGCGATCCCTACCGCTTCCTGCCGACGCTCGGCGAGATGGACATCTACCTGGCAGGCGAGGGGACGCACCGGCGGCTCTACGAGGTGCTGGGCGCGCATCTGCGCACTGTGGATGGGGTCGCGGGCGTCTCGTTCGCGGTCTGGGCACCATCCGCGCGCGGCGTCAGCGTCGTGGGCGATTTCAACGGTTGGCACGCGCGAGCGCACCCTATGCGCGCACTGGGTTCGTCGGGCATCTGGGAACTATTCGTGCCAAGCCTCTGCCCCGGCGACGCCTACAAGTACGCGATCCGCGGCGCGGACGGCAACGAGACCCTGCGCGCCGACCCGGTCGGCTTCGCGAGCGAACTGCGGCCGAAGACGGCCTCTGTTGTCGCTGACCTGGAGAGCTACGCCTGGGGCGACGAGGCGTGGCTGGCCGAACGCGCGACTACGGACCACTATCGCGCGCCGATGAGTATCTACGAGATCCACGCCGGGTCGTGGCGGCGGCACGACGACAATTCGTGGCTGAGCTACCGCGAGCTGGCGGACGAGTTGATCCCCTACGTGAGCAACCTCGGGTTCACGCATATTGAGCTGCTGCCGGTAGCCGAGCATCCCTACGACCCCTCCTGGGGCTATCAGGTGACCGGATTCTTCGCGCCGACCAGTCGCTACGGCTCGCCCGCCGATTTCCAGTACTTCGTCGACCGCTGCCACCAGGCGGGGATCGGTGTGCTGCTCGACTGGGTGCCCGCGCATTTTGCGGTGGATGCGCACAGTCTCGGGCGCTTCGACGGCACCTTTCTTTATGAGCATGAGGATTGGCGGCGGCGCACGCAGCCCGATTGGGGCACCTTCGCCTTCAATTATGGCCGGAATGAGGTCCGCAACTTCCTGCTTGCAAATGCGCTCTACTGGCTCGACAAGTTCCACATCGATGGGCTGCGCGTGGACGCGGTCAGTTCGATCCTCTACCTCGACTACAGCCGCGCGGCGGGCGCGTGGGCACCGAACCGCTACGGCGGGCGCGAACACCTGGAGGCGATCGACTTCCTGCGCCAGTTTAACGACCTCGTCCACGCCGAGGGGCGCGGCGCGATCACCATCGCCGAGGAATCGACCTCCTGGCCGCAGGTGTCGCGCCCGACGCATGTCGGCGGGCTGGGCTTCGACTTCAAGTGGGACATGGGATGGATGCACGACACCCTGGCCTACTTCGGGAAGGATCCGATCTACCGGACCTACGAGCACAACAAGCTGACCTTCCGGCAGATGTACGCCTACAGCGAGCACTTCATTCTCTCGCTCTCGCACGATGAGGTGGTGCATCTGAAGCGGTCGCTGCTGCACAAGATGCCGGGCGACGAGTGGCAGCAGTTCGCCAACCTGCGGCTGCTCTACGCCTACCAGCACGCGCAGTCGGGCAAGAAGCTGATCTTCATGGGCAGCGAGTGGGGCCAACGGACCGAGTGGAGCCAGGACCGGGGCCTCGACTGGGCGGCGCTGGCCTACCCACCGCACGCGCAGTTGCAGCAGCTGGTGCGCGACCTCAATCACCTGCACCGCGAGGAACCGGCGCTGCACCAGGTGGATCACGATTGGACCGGCTTCGAGTGGCTCGACTTCCGAGACAACCAAAACTCGACGATCTCGTTCGTGCGCCGCGCCGCACCGACGGGTGTGGAGGGCGAGCAGGCCGACTACATCCTCTGCGCCTTCAACTTCACCCCGGTGCCGCGCTTCAACTACCGCATCCCGGTGCCGGAAGCGGTCACCTACCGCGAAATCCTGAATACCGATGCCGGAGTGTACGGCGGGAGCGGACTGGGGAACATGGGCTTCGCCACGGGCGAGGCGGTGCGACACCACGACCACGGCTACTCGATGGCGGTGACATTGCCGCCGCTGGGGGCGGTCTTCTTCAAGCCGGAGCGCCCGCCAGCGTCGCCACCGGCCGATGCTACAGTCATTGGAGGTGCCCGGGCACTGGCGGCCGAGGTCGATCCAGTCTCGTAACACATCGCGACACGTCGAGAACACACCCGCCGCCACCCGGTGCGGCCATCGCCGCGCGCGGCAAGAAAGGTCGCTCGGAATGACACGCGACGAAGTCTGGGCATTCCTGCTGGCGCGGACTCGCGCCTGGGAAACGGGCGATCTGGAGGCAATCGCGGCGGGGTACGCACCCGATGTGGTGCTGATCGCGCCCGGCGGGATTCGCCTGGAGGGCGTCGATGCGCTGCGCGAGAACAACGCGCGCTACTTCGCCGACTATGCGGACATCCGGGTCAGCCTGACGCGGGTGGTCCTCGACGGCGACCAGGGGGCGCTGGAATGGACCTGGAGCGAGACGCGGCGCGCGGACGGGCGGCGGCGCAGCGTGGACGACGCGATCGTCTTTGTGCTGCGCGGGGGCAAAATCGCTTACTGGCGCGAGTACTTCGATACGGCCGAACTTGCCTGAAGTCGATCGCGAGCGGGGGCGGTGCGGTTGTCGCATCGCCCCCGCTTTTTCGCGGATCCTGCTCGCTTGCTGCGGTGCCTACCCCTTCACACCGCCAGCCGCCAGGCCGCTGATGACGTAGCGCTGGGCGACCATGTAGAGCACGACGGGCGGGATGGCGGTGATTAACGAGCCGGCCATCATCTGCCCCCAGTAGAAGACATCTTCGCCGAGCATCTGCGTCAACCCGACGGTGACGGTGCGCGACGCCAGCGAGTTGGTGAAGACGAGCGCATAGAGGAACTCGTTCCATGACTGGGTGAAGGCGAAGAGCGCCACCACCGCCACAGCGGGTGCTGCCAGCGGCAGGACGATGCGGAAGAGCACCCCCAACCGGTCGCACCCGTCGATCAGCGCGGCGTCCTCGAGCTCGATGGGGATGCTGCGGAAGTAGCTCATCATCATCCAGGTGCAGAAGGGGAGGGTGAAGGTCGGGTAGACCAGCATCAGCGATTGCAGCGTGTCGGCCAGGTTGAGGCGCGCGACGATGGTGAAAAGGGGGATGAAGAGCAGCGAACCGGGCAGGAGATAGGTGAAGATCAGCCCGCGCGCCAGCGTCGCCCGCCCGGTGAAGGTGAGGCGAGTGACGGCGTAGGCGGCCAGCGCACCAAGGATGATCGACACCCCGGTTACGACCAGCGAGACGAGCGCGCTATTCAGCAGCCAGCGACTGAAATTCGACGAGGCTTTGCTGCGCCCGGCGGTTGCCGAGGAAAAGAGGCTCTGGTAGTGCTCCCAGGTCCAGTGTTTTGGCAGGAAGGTGAACTGGGAGTAGATCTCCTTGTTCGTCTTCACCGAAGCCAGGAACATCCAGATGAAGGGGATCAGGGTCCAGAGCAGGAAGATGATCAGCCCGACATAGGTCGCGATCACCCAGCCGCGCCCGATCGTCCGGCGGCCACCCTTGCGGACACGGGGCAAACGGCGCGGTACGGTTGCAGTTGCCATGGGCTCACTCCGTTCGCAGAAGTCAGTAGGCGGTAGGCAGTAGCCAGTTCCTCGCACGAAGTAGATGCTCTTCGGAATGGCACTAGCTCCGAGTGAGACACTGCCTACTGCCTACTGCCTACTGCCTACTCACCACTACTCCTGCCTCAACATCCGCCGGGTGAGGAAATAGACGAGGATGAGATAGGCGGGCATCATCATGATCGAGATCGCCGAGCCCATCCCGAGTTCGTGGCCGGGGATGGCGACGAAGTAGGAGAGCAGCGGCAGGGTCATCGTCGCGTAATTCGGCCCGCCGCCGGTCAGCACGAGGATCTGGGTCAGATTCGCCGAGGTCCAGATGGTGGAGAGGAGCGCCGTCACCGTGATGACGGGCATGAGGCCCGGAATCGTGATGTAGCGGAAGCGCTGCAAGGTGCTGGCCCCGTCGATCTCCGCCGCCTCGTAGAGTTCGGATGAGATCGCCTGCATCCCGGCCAGGAGGTTCATCGTCCAGAAGGGCGTGCCCGACCAGATAATCACCAGCACGAGGGCGGGCAGCGCGATCTTGGCGTCGTTGAAGAAGTAGATATATTCGCTGCGCCAGCCGTATTCGGCGATCATGCCGTTGATCGGGCCGGTGGTGTCGAAGAGGAAGCGCCAGGCGTAGGCGGTCACGACCGCAGGCACGCACCAGGGCAGGAACATCAGCCCGCGCCAGAGATTGCGCAGTTGGATGCGCTGGTTGAGCACGCAGGCCATCGCCATTCCGATGATCAGCTTGCCGATGATCGCCGCGCCGGTGATCGCGACTGTGTTCCAGGCGGCGCTCACGAACTTCGAGTCGGGCTTGGTGAAGAGATCGGTGTAGTTCTGAAAGCCGACCCAGGTACCGGCCTTACCGATCAGCTGGTTCTTGAAGCTGAGCAAGATTGCGTCGATGAAGGGATAAATCAGCAGGGCCAGCACGATGAGGAGGACTGGTCCGACCAAGAGCCAGCCGAGCCACCAGTCGCGCCCGAGAATCCGCCGCACGGCGCTGGTGCGGACTTCGCCGGAAGCCCGCTGCGGAACCGCCGCTCGCACATCTGCCATGGGATACCTCCACGCCGGGCGGCGGCGGGGCTGCCGCCCGGCGATGCGGGTGGGGATCGCGACGCTAGGCCTTCTTATACTTGTTGTAGGACTCCATCATCTGCGCCTGGGCGGCCTCCTGCGCCGTCTCGATCGCCACGTTCTCGTTGATGATCTTGTTCATCATGTCCGAGAGCGTGTAGCGAGCGTCGGTCACGTCGGCCAGCCAGGGCTGCGGCGCGGCGGGCCAGTTGCGGATGCGCCCGACGTTGGCGATGTTGGCCAGTTGGGCGAACTTGCTCTTCTCCCAGAAATCGCCCTTGGCGTGGTCGCGGTAGACCGGCACGAAGCGCCCTTCGACCGACTTGGAGATCTTGAGCAGGTTCTCGGGCTTCATGAAGAACTCGAGTGCCTCCAGCGCCTTGCCCGCCTGCTTCGCCTTCTTGAAGTAGCCGAAGCCGATCGCACTGCCCTCGGCGAACTGCCCGGCCGAACCCTTCGGCGGCAGCGCCAGGTCGGTCTTATCGGCCAGATCCTTGTCGTTGACGAGCAGGTTGCCCATGATCGTCGCCGGATTGATCGCGATCAGCCCCGCGCCCTTCTGGTAGGTCTCGTTGTTCCAGGAGGTCACGGTCTGCGCCCAGGACTCCTTCGGAATCAAGTTGGCCTTCCACATGTTGATGATGGTCTGGATGCCCGCCTTGTTGGCCGGATTCTTGATGTCGGGCACGCCCTGCTCGTCGTTCAAGCGCCCGCCGTATGCCCACAGCACGGTGACGAGGTTGTTGACGTGGTCCCCCTCGTGCCCCAGACAGAAAGCGAAGAGGTTGGTGCGGGGCGGCTGCTGAATCTTCGGGCCAAGCTCGATCAACTGCTCCCAGGTATCGAAGAACTTCCCGCCGTTCTTCTCGCCGATCACATCCTTGCGCCAGTGGGCCGGCCAGGCATCAACGGCATAGGGCGCGGCGAACATGCCGCCGTCCGGTGCGGTGAGGGAGCTAACTGCGGTGGGATACATGCCCCCGGCCTGGTCCTTGAATTTATCAACCAAGCTCTTGAGGTCGCCCATCTCGCCCTGGGTATACCAGTAGATGCCGTTGTTGTTGTCGATTTCGGGCGGCTGGCCCGCAGCCAGCGCGGCCGACTCTTTCTGCAGGATGAGGGGGGAACCGGGGATCGACTGCCACTCGACCTGGACGTTGTTCTGCTTGCCCCAGTCGACGAAGACCGCACCGACCGCCTCATCGGTGACAATGTTCCAGTTCGCGGAGAACCAGACATTGAACTTGCCCGCGACGATGGTCAGATCCTTCGTCGGAGCAGCGCTGGCTGCTGCCGCCGACGCGGGCGCGGCGCTGGCGGCAGCGGGTACGGTGCTGCCCGCCGCTGCGGGCGCGGCCGAGGCGGCACCGCCACCACCGGCCGCAGGCTTGACCGTGGCAGTCGATGATGCGCCGCCGCAGGCAGCCAGGAAGGCCGCCCCGGCCAGCGTCGCCGCGCTGCCCAGGAAATGCCGCCGCGTAAAGGACACGGTACGGGATCGCCGATCCATGGATACACTCCTCTCCTGCCTACATCGACGCGGAACCACACGCTGGGGAATACGGTGGTTGCCCTCTCGCGAGAGCTGGCTGTTGGGAAAGCCTCCGACCAGATGTGATGAGTCGACCACGTTGCGGAACGGGCCAGATACTAGGAGATTGCCCCAATTGTAGGGCAGGATCGCGATTTGTCAAATCTGTCTAATGTACTTATGCGGGTCGAACAAGACGGACGTCTTTCCGGGAGAACTCGTGAAATACCTTGGCCTGTAACGGGCTCCTCGCCCAACAATCTCCTCGCAGTAGAACGAAAATTCGCCCATCCCAGCCATTCCGGCTATACTCACGCACGGTTGTCCGTACAGCACGGAGGGAACGATGCAGAGCAAGGCAGCGGATGTGAGCACTTACCTGGAGGAAGTACCGGAGGAGCGGCGCGCGGCGCTGGACGCGGCGAAGCTCAAGGTCGGCAAGGGCTGCATCAATTTCACGAAGCCGGAGCGCATCCCGTTCGACATCGTGCAGTCGTTGCTGGTCGCCACGGTCAAGTCGCCGGACGATGCCTGTTAGCCGAGCGTTGCGGCTGCGCGTGCAGCGGGTGCAACTCTTCGACCTGCCCGCTTGCAATGACCTCGTCAGCGCCGGGCCGGTCTCTTTGGGAGCGCGGGAGTAAGCGTGGGCGCGGCGGCTGCACTGGCGGCGGCGGTTTTCGCGGCGGGGACCAATCTCATCTTGCGACACCAGGTTGCGCAGATCGGCGGCGCTACGGCACAGACCTGGCGCGCGACCGTCTCGACGCTCCTCTTCGCCGTCATCTTCCTGGCACTGCGCAACCCGCTCGACCTGTTCGAGCTGCCGGCTGCCGCCGTGGCGGTGCTGCTGGCCTCGGTCCTGCTGAACATGGTCCTGGGGGATCTGCTGCAATACGCCGCGATCACGCGCCTGGGGATCGCGCTGGCGATGCCGATCACCTGCTCCTACCCGCTGGTCACGCTCCTGATCGCGGTGGTCGCCCTGGGCGAGCGGCCCTCGGTGCGCGCGGCGGTCGGCACGGTGCTGATCGTCGGCGGTGTCATCCTCGTCGCGCTGCCGCGCCGCGCGCTGGCGGAGGAAGGGGTGGCCCACCGCGCCGCGCCCGCTGCCGGTCACTGGGCCGGGGTCGCGTTCGCGCTCGCGGCGGCGATTTGCATGGCGGCGGCGACGGTGCTGACGCGGGTGGCGCTGCGCGATATCGATGTGATCTCGGCGAACATGCTCAGGCTGCCGTTCGCGGCAGTGCTCTGCGGCGCGATCGGCACGACGCAACGCCGCCAGGCACCCTGGCGCGTCGAGCGGCGCAGCCTCGTGCCGCTTTGCCTCGCCGGTGTCACCGGGCTGGGGAGCAGCAGCAGCTTCTTGATCGCAATCAGGCTGGT
The DNA here is from genome assembly GCA_046328475.1 of Chloroflexia bacterium. Lineage (GTDB taxonomy): Bacteria > Chloroflexota > Chloroflexia > Thermomicrobiales > CADCWN01 > CADCWN01. Next base: position 13,974 of record JAXLWN010000124.1, read on the forward strand.
GGGCGCTTCGACCACCGCCACGCTCAACGCCGCCGCACCGATCTTCGGCCTGCTGGGCGCGGTCATCTTCCTGCACGAGCGCCCGACCACGCGGAATGTCGTCGGCACCCTCGTCGCCTTCGCCGGCGTGGCGCTGGTTGTCTGAGCTGCCCTGCGTCGCCTGGATCACGTCTTGCAGCACCGGGGCCAATGCGGACTGTGCGGCTGGCGGGCGAGAGGGGGCGACATGGCAACCAGGCAGTGGTGCTACGAGTGCGGCAAGGACAACCCGGCCAAATATGAGGCCGTTTACACGCCGCGCGACGGCGGCATGCCGCTCCACCTCGTCATCTGCACGACGTGCGGGCGCGAGATGGATGCCGAGGCGTTCACGAAACTGGCGATGGCGACCTTCCCGAGCGATGCGGGCACAGTCGAAGTCGTGAATGATCCCGCGATGCAGGCGGAGGAACCAATGCCGACAGAGGTGCCCGAGCAAGAATAGCTCGCCAAGCCGCTATCCAAGCCTGCCGGTGCGACCGCGAGGGGAGCATGGGGGTAGCGTGGGCCTTGTGTGGATGTTCGCAGCGGCGCGCACGGCGCAGAATGAGTGCGGTCCAGATTGGGGCCGCATTACATTGCGAGCAAGAGCAGGGTAGAGCATGGCGACGCGCGGCGACGAATTCATCAATGCAGCCGGGGGGCAGCGGTTGACCGTGCGGCAAACGGCCGCAGACACAGGGGGGGCGCTGCTGCAGATGGAAGCGGTCTATGCTCCGGGCGGAAAACCGCCGCCGATCCACGCCCACCCGGCGCAGGAGGAGCGCTTCTCGATGCTGGCCGGGGCGATGCTGGTGCGGATTGCCGGGCGCGAGCATCGTCTAGCGGCTGGAGCGGTGCTGATTATCCCGGCGGGCACCCCGCACACGATGTGGAACGACGGCAATGGGGAGGCCCGATTCCGCTGGGAAGTCCGCCCGGCCCTGCGGTCCGAGTCGTTCTTCGCCTACCTGTATGCGCTGGTCGGCCGAGGCGGGCGACCGCCGCTACTTGCGCTCGCGGCCCTGTTCTACGCCTATCGCGACGAATTCCGCGTGACCGGGATGGCGCACCGGCTGCTCTTCGGGGCACTCGGGGTGCTGGCGCGCGTGCGCGGCACCGACTTTCGGGAGGCGATCCAGCCGTCCCTGCAAATGCAAGCTGCAGGCGAGGACGAGTCGAAGGATGCGGACGCTGGACTGAGTATTGCTAGTTGACGCGATCAGCGCGGCGGCGCCGCGAGAGCTGGATCGCGCTCTGGCCGCCAGGCGTGGAGGTCGCGCGTGACCAGGCCAGGGCCGAGGGTGACCCGGAGAATGCTGGCCGTCGCCGGGTAGTGCTCGCCTCGGATGCTGTCGAGCACCAGCGGCATTGCGGCGAAGCGTGCCCGTGCGATGGCGACCACATCCCCGTGCGAGACGGCGACGATTGATTGGCCTGGATGGCGGCGCAGCGATTCGCGGCAGAAGCGTTCGATCCGCGCTGCGATCTCGGCGATCGTCTCGTCGTCGGCATACTTTGGCGGTTCGTAGAAATTCCAGCGATCGGCGTCGAGTCCGGCGGCGGGTTCGCCCTGCCGCTGCGTGCGAATCTCCAGGATGTGCGCCGAGCGGCGAATCGGTACCTCCGGATGGCGCGCGGCGATGATCGCGCCGGTCTGCCGGGCGCGCAGCAGCGGGCTGGTGTAGATCGCCGCCAGTTGCTCGGCGGCAAGGTCGCGCGCGGCGGCGGCGGCCTGGCGCTGGCCCTCTTCGCTCAACCGGAAACGGGGCAAGCGC
>JAXLWN010000125.1:0-15725 GCA_046328475.1 Chloroflexia bacterium
CTGTCATCCTGAGCGTGGGCGAAGAACCGGCCATTTCTGACGACTGACGACTGACGACTGACGCCCCTCGTTACTCGTTACTCGTTACTCGTCGCCTCCTCCTCCCCGGCCACGTCAAACGTCAGCTCCTCGCCGTCCCGCTTCAACGTATTCAGCCAGGAGTGGCCAGTCAGTTCGGCCCACCAGTCGGCAAACTGGAAGGTGCGCATCGACTGATTAAAGGCGGGCAGCCAGTAGGTGTAGGAGTCGACGTCGCCCTGGGCGATCAGGCGCACCTGGATTTGCCCCTGGTAGGCGAGGCGCAGCCAGCGTTTGCGGAGGGGCGCGTCGTCGGCATCGTCGGCATCGCGATAGGTAAACTGCACGTCGAGCATGACGAGTTTGTTGATCGACTCGTAGTCCTCGAACTCGATCGTCAGGTCGCGCAACTGGCTCAGGCCCTGTTTCAAGCCATCGCGCAGCGTGGGGAGATCGTCGCCGGTCACCGTCGTGCCGAGTTCGCGCGACTCGATCGAGAGGCTCGTCGAGACATCGTCGGGGTCCGGGGTGAGGATGACCCCTTTGCCGCCATCGGACTCCAGTTCGAGGCTGTGCCAGGCGTCCGTGTAGAGCAGCGAAAAGCGGTGGGTCAGGTCGCGGTGGACGGCGAGCCCGGTGAAGGTGGGGCCGCCGGTTGTCGTCTCGGGCACGCTTCTACTCCTGATCGGTATCGGTGGCACATCGCAACATTCGCCCGCTGGCAAACACGCCGCGAGTGGTCGGGTGATACGCCATTGTACCGCAGCCCGGGCCATACTGCCCCATACCCTGACGTTGCCTGGGATCGCTCCCACCGCCATGCTACAATCCACCACTCTGGATAGTCAGCGGTGCAGCCAGGTTGCAGTGGTCTGACCGATCTGCAAGTTTTGTTGCAGCATACGGGCGGCAATGGACAGTTGACTTGCAGCAGGAATCTTGCTATGTTTGTGGAACATCACTAAGTTCGCGCTCTTCTCTTGGCAGCATTGCACAGGTCTATTTCACTGGTCAGCGGTGCCGACGTTCGTGGCAGCTTCGCGTCCCCTCGCCGTATCCGGGCGAGAGAAGGAGGTCAAGCGGGATCAATTGGGGAGATCGGGGGGAAATCGTTGGGGGTTGTTGGTCCGTAGGGAACACAGGGGGAATGTAGACATGGCAATCGGCATGTTCAAACGTCGCCAGTTCCTCAGCCTCTCCGCCGCCCTGGCGGCCGGCGCGGCGATCACCGCGTGCGGCGGCACCAGCCCGACCGCGACCAGCGCGCCCGCGAGCGCCGCGCCATCGAGCGCCGCCGCCTCTGCCGCCGGTGCCAGCGCCGCCGCCAGCACCAGCGCCCGGCCGTCCGCCGCCGCGTCGACGGGCGGAGCCTCCGCCGCGCCATCGGCCGCGCCATCCCTCGCCGTCGGCCAGGCGACTTCGACAACCGTCGTCCAGAGCGCCCCCGGCAAGTTCAAGGAAGCGCCGATGCTCGCCGACAAGGTGAAAGCGGGCGGGTTGCCGGCGGTGGAGCAGCGCCTGCCCGCCAACCCGCGCGTGATCAAGCCGCTGGAAGAGGTTGGCCAGTACGGCGGCACCTGGCGCGGCGGCTATCGCGGCCTCTCCGACCGCGTCGGGCCGACCAAGCAGCTCGAAGAGAACTTCATCGAGTGGGACGCGCCGGACCCGAACACGATCAAGGTCCTCGCCAACATCCCCGAGAAGTGGGAGCAGAACGCCGACGCCTCCGAGTACACCTTCTACCTCCGCAAGGGGATGCGCTGGTCGAACGGCGACGAGTTGACAACCGACGACGTGAAGTTCTGCGTCGAAGACATCATGTTCTACAAAGACATCAAGCCGTCGGTGCCGAACTATCTGCGCCAGCGCATCGGTGCCGATTACCAGAACTGCACGGTGACGATCGTCGACAAGTACACCTTCAAGGTCAAATACGTCGCCCCGAACCCGCTCCTGCCGATTTCGATCGCGAAGAATGGCGGCGGCGGCGTCAGCCAGCCGGGCTTCGTGATGCCCTCGGTCTACCTGAAGAAGTTCCACCCCAAGTATGCCAGCGCGGCCGATCTCGCCGCGGCGGTGACCAAGTACAAGGTGCAGACGGCCCCCGATCTCTGGGGCAAGGCGGGTGACCTGGAGGGACCGGTCGTCTTCTGGTTCCTCAACCCGGATCTGCCGGTGGTCTATCCCTGGAAGATCGTCAGCCCGACGCCGGCCGAGCCGGTGGTCGAGGAGCGCAACCCCTACTACTGGCACGTCGACACCGAGGGCAACCAGTTGCCCTACATCGACAAGATCGAGTACAGCCTCTTCGATGCGTTCGACGTGCTGAACCTGCGCGTCGCCGCCGGCCAGATCGACATGCAGCAGCGGCACATGTCGGTCGGCACCTACACCTTCTACAAGGAGAACGAGGCCAAGGGCAAGTATCGGGTGATGAACTGGCGCGCGGCCTCGACCGACGCCTACTACTTCAACATCTGCTGCCCCGATCCGGTCCTCGGCAAGATCTTCGACACCCCCGAGTTCCGCCAGGCGGTCTCGATCGCGATCAACCGCAAGGAACTGCTCGAACTGGTCTGGAACGGCCTGGGCGAAGCGCGGCAGGCGTCCCCGGTCAAGGGTTCGCCCGAGTACGACGCCGAGCTGGAGCAGAAGTGGGCCGAGTACGACCCGGCCAAGGCCAACCAGCTGCTCGACCAGATCGGCTTGAAGAAGGGCGGCGACGGCTTCCGCCTGCGGCCCGATGGCAAGGTGCTGGAGCTGAACGTCGACCAGACCGACATCGCCGGTTCACCGAACGACGACCAGCACAACCGCGTCAAGAAGTACTGGGAGGCGGTCGGCCTCAAGACCAACATCAAGTTCCTGGAGCGGTCGCTCTACGAGACGAAGTACCGCAACAGCGAGGTCGAGGTCGGCTCCTGGGGCTGCGACCGCTGCTCCGTGGTGAAGGCCGATCCCGGCCGCTGGCTGGCGACGATCAACGACGGCCCGTGGGCGGCGGCGTACGGCTTCTGGTATGACAAGGCGCCGTACAAGCAGACCGAGCCGCCCGCCGACCACATCATCCGCGAGATGTGGAAGGCCTGGGACGAGTGCCAGATCATCCCGGACGAGGCGAAGCGCAACGCCCGCTTCCAGGATATCCTCAACCTGCACAAGAAGGCCCCGTACCAGATCGGCCTCGTCGGGGCGAAGGTGGTGCCGACCATCGTCGCCAACAACTTCCGCAACTTCCTCCCCGGCTTCATCGCCGACGACACCCTGCGCGACATCGGCCTGCTGAACCCGCAGCAGTACTTCTTGAAGAAGTAGACGAACCTTACCTGTCAGCTATCAGCGAGCGGCGATGGATGATCGCCGCTCGCTGATGGCTGATAGCCATATCGGACGGCACGGATGTTGCGGAACGCCTAGCGTCGCGCCTATCCGGATCACCCCCGGTCTCCCGTCCAACCGGTTCGGCCGCTCACCCTTCCGAGGTTGCTATGCTGCAATATCTGGCGCGTCGCCTCATCTTCATGGTCCCGACGCTCTTCGCGATCTCGGTCGTCTCCTTCATCCTGATCCAGCTGCCCCCCGGGGACTTCCTCACCACCTATGCCGCGAATCTGGCGGCGCAGGGTGACACGACCTCCGACGAGCAATTGCGCGCCTTGCGCGAAGCGTACGGGCTCGGGCAGCCGGTCTATGTCCAGTATTACAAGTGGATGTCCGGCATCCTGCTGCACGGCGATTTCGGCTACTCGCTGGAGTGGAAGCGCCCGGTGGGCGACCTAATCTGGGAGCGCATGGGCACCACCCTGGCGCTCACGCTCTCGACGCTCATCTTCACCTGGTTGCTGGCGATCCCGATCGGGATCTACTCGGCGCGACACCAGTATTCCAAACTCGACTATCTCTTCACCCTCCTCGGCTTCATCGGGCTCGGTATCCCCAGCTTTATGATCGCGCTCGTGCTGATGTGGGTCGCCTTCCGCTACCTCGGGCTCGATGTCGGCGGCTCTATCGTCTACGGAATACCGGAGCGCTCCTGGGCTTCGGGAAATTCCTCGATCTGATGAAGCATTTCTGGATCCCGCTCGTGATCGTCGGACTGGAGGAACGGCGAGCCTGATTCGCACGATGCGCGCGAACTTGCTCGATGAGTTGAACAAGCCCTATGTGACCGCCGCCCGGGCGCGCGGACTGGCCGAAGGGGCCATGATCTGGGAATACCCCGTGCGCGTGGCGCTCAACCCCTTCGTCAGCACCGCCGGGTTCGCGCTGCCGGGCCTGATCAACGGCGCGACGATCGTCGGTATCGTCCTCAGCTTGCCGATGCACGGCCATTCCTGCTGCGCGCACTCAATCGCAGGATATGTACCTCGCCGGGGCCTTCATCCTGCTGATCGCCGCGTTGACGATCATCGGCGTCTTGATCTCCGACCTTGTCCTGGCCTGGATCGACCCGAGGATTCGGTATAGCTGAGTCGTCAGTGTCAGTAGCCGAGTCGGTTCCCGGTCGTAGCTTGCGCTCTATCTGATGCTTCGACCAACAACTGACTGATCACTGACTACTGACTACGACTACTGGTGAGGTGCCTATGAGCAGCCAAAGTCGCGACCTGAATGCCCGGGCGATACCGGCGAAAGAAGATGGCTTGGCGCTGCCGGAGCAAGAGGCAGCTCCCCACCAGGAAGACGCGCTCGGTCCGGCCGCAACCGAGACGAAGGTCGCGGTTGCCGGGCAGTGGCAACTGATGCGCTGGAAGTTCAAGCGCCACAAGTTGGCGGTCGTCAGCCTCTGGATCATCGCCTTCCTCTATCTGATCGCGCTCTTCGTGGAATTCCTGGCCCCGGCCGACCCCGAAAAGGTGGCCGAGCGCTACAAGTACCTCTCGCCGCGCGGGCTCTCGTTCATCAACGCCGAGGGGAATCTTCAGCCTCCGGCCCGGCGTCTACGGCCTGGCCAGCACGCGCAACCCAGAAACGCTGCGCGTCTCCTACACCCCGGACAAGACGAAGTGGTACCCGATCCACTTCTTCGTGCGCGGCGACGAATACAAGATGTGGGGGTTCATTAAGTCCGACCGGCACCTCTTTGGCCTCGGCAACAAGGCCGCCGAAGAGCAAGCGCCATTCTTCTTAATGGGCTCGGACCGTCTCGGGCGCGACATGCTCTCGCGCATCATCTACGGGACACGCATCTCGCTCTCGATCGGTCTGCTCAGCGTGGCGGCGAGTCTGATCTTCGGCATCATCCTGGGCGGCATCTCGGGCTACTTCGGCGGCGCGGTCGATAACACGGTGCAGCGCATCATCGAATTTGTCCGCTCGATCCCCCAGATCCCGATCTGGCTCGCGATCGCAGCGGCCCTCCCGACCAGTTGGGGGTCGATCCGCATCTTCTTCGTCATCACCCTCATCCTCTCGCTGCTCAGTTGGACGAGCCTGGCGCGCGTGGTGCGCGGGCGCTTCCTCTCGCTGCGCGAGGAGGATTTCGTGATGGCGGCACGCTTCGCCGGGGCGAGCGAGGCGCGCATCATCTTCCGCCACATGGTCCCCTCGTTCCTCAGCCACATCATCGCGACGCTGACGCTGAACATCCCGCAGATTATCCTCTTCGAAACCTCCCTGAGCTTCCTCGGGCTAGGGCTGCGCCCGCCCGTGATCAGCTGGGGCGTGCTCCTGCAAGAGGCGCAGAACGTGCAGACCGTGGCGCTCTCGCCCTGGCTCCTCGCGCCGGGCGTGATCGTCGTCGTGGCGGTCCTCTCCTTCAACTTCATGGGCGATGGTATGCGCGACGCGGCCGACCCGTATAGCCGGTAACGAAGACTGGTTCAAAGTTCAAAGTTCAAAGTTCGAGGTTCCTCTTACCCGACTTTGAACTTTGAACCTTGAACTTTGAACAGCACAATAGCGAGTATGCCGCGAGGGGATGGGGGACGATGACGGCGACGAGTGTGGTGGAACAGAATGGCGCGGCGACCGGCGAGTTGCTGCTCGAAGTGAAGAACCTCCAGACCCACTTCCCGCTCGACGAGGGGACGGTGCGCGCGGTCGAAGGGGTCAGCTACAAGCTCTACCGGGGGCGCACCCTCGGCATCGTCGGCGAGTCGGGCTGCGGCAAGAGCGTCACCGCCCAGTCGATCCTGCGGATCGTGCCGAAGCCGGGCAAGATCGTCGGCGGCGAAATCCTCTACCACCGCAAGCGCGCCGCCGCCCTGCCGAGCGGCGGGCCATCCTGGCGACGGCCGGGCAGTTCCGCGACCGCCGCGCCAGGGACATCGGCCACCGAGACGATCGACCTGACGCAACTCGACCCGATGGGGCGGCAGATCCGCGCGATTCGCGGCGGCGAAATCGCCCTGATCTTCCAGGAGCCGATGTCGTCGCTCAGCCCGGTCCACACGGTCGGGCACCAGATGATCCAGACGATCGTGCTCCACCAGGGGGTGAGCAAGGAGCAGGCGCGCACGCAGTCGATCGAGATGTTGCGCCGGGTCGGCCTGCCCCGCCCGCACGAGCTGATCGACCGCTACTCGCACCAGCTCAGCGGCGGGCAGCGCCAGCGCGCGGTCATCGCCCTGGCGCTCTCCTGCAAGCCGAGTCTGCTGATCGCCGACGAGCCGACCACCGCGCTCGACGTGACGACCGAGGCGCAAATCCTCGAACTGATGAAGGAATTGCAGCGCGACTTCGGCATGGCGATCCAGATCATCACCCACAACCTCGGCGTTGTGGCCGAGATGGCGGACGACGTGGTGGTGATGTACCTCGGCAAGGAGGTCGAGCAGGCCCCGGTCGAGGAGATCTTCTACAACCCGAAGCACCCCTACACCAAGGCGCTGCTCCGCTCGATCCCGCGCCTGGGCAAGAAGTCGCGCGATCGGCTGGAATCGATCAAGGGCATGGTGCCCGATCCCTTCTCGGTGCCAAAGGGGTGCCCCTATCACACGCGCTGCCCCTACTTCAAGCCGGGCGTCTGCGACGATCCGCAATACGTGCAGGTCGGGGCGAACCACTGGGCGCGCTGCAATCGCACGCAGGAGTTGGACTGATGACCGCGACGACGTCCGCCAATGGGAGCGCTGCGAGCGGTTTCGTCCCGAACGACGATGAACTGCTGGTGGTGCAGAATCTGCGCAAGTACTTCCCGATCCAGAAGGGCTTCCTCAAGCGCACCGTCGGCGCGGTGAAGGCCGTTGACGGCGTCAGCTTCCGGCTGCGCGAGCGCGAGACGCTCGGATTGGTCGGCGAGAGCGGCTGCGGCAAGACGACGACCAGCCGCCTGATCATGCGCGGCTACCCGACAACGGGCGGCGCGATCCACTTCAAGGACCGCAACCGCGGCTGGGTGGATATCGCGAAGCTCGACAATCGCGGCATGAAGCCGCTCCGTCGCCACATCCAGATGGTCTTCCAGGACCCCTACGCCTCGCTCAACCCGCGCATGACCCTCCTGCAAATCGTGGGCGAACCGCTGCTGGTCAACGGCGTCTCCAGCGGGCAGGAGTTGAAGGATCGCGTGGCCGAGTTGCTGCGGGTGGTCGGGCTGCGCCCGGAATACATGGTGCGCTACCCCCACGCCTTCAGCGGCGGGCAGCGGCAGCGCATCGGCATCGCGCGTGCATTGGCGCTGCGCCCGCAACTGGTCGTCTGCGACGAGCCGGTCTCGGCACTCGACGTCTCCATCCAGGCGCAGACCCTGAACCTGCTGCAAGATTTGCAGGCGGAATTCGGCCTCACCTACCTCTTTGTCGCGCACGACCTGAGCGTGGTGGAGCACATCTGCGACCGCGTCGCGGTGATGTACGTCGGCAAGATGGTCGAGTTGGCCCAGACGGAAGAACTCTACGCCAACCCGCTGCACCCATACACCGAGGCACTGCTGGCGGCGGTCCCGAAGCCCGATCCGAAGTATCGCAAGCGCCGCCTCCTGCTGAAGGGCGAAGTCGCCGACGCGGCCAACCCGCCGAGCGGCTGCTCGTTCCATCCGCGCTGCCCCTACGCGCAAGATCGCTGCTCGGCCGAGGAACCGGAGCTGCGCGAGGCTCGCCCCGGCCACTTCGCCGCCTGCCACTTCGCGGGGGAGTTACCGCTACAGGGGGTGACCGAATAACTGACGAGTTCTCGGGCGAAACAAAACCGGCACCAACGCTGGCGCTCGTCGGGGCATACCTGCTCTGGATCGTGACGATGATTGTCGCGTTTGGCGTGTGCGTCTCCTGGCAAAGCGTCCTGTTGCGCATCTACACCGCGCTTGGCTGGAACAAATACGGGCTGGCTGGCTTCAACTACGCCGTGATCATCATCCTAATCACGATCTGGCTCGTCCTCGTCGTCGTCACTGAGCACCTGTATCGGCGCGGCGCGGAACATGGCATCCTGCTCAAGCGCGCCGCGTGGACACTCGGTATACTGGTCGCGCTGATGGGGGTGGCGCTGGCAATCGGCAGGTTGTGATGAACCTTAGTTAACCTAGTGCGGCAATGGCGATGGCACAGATGGGCAGATGCCCCGACTGTGCCATCGTGTTGTTACCCGGACGCTGTTGTTCGGGTGGACTCGACCATGGAGGAGGGCAGCATGGGCAAGGCAGTCCGAATCGGCGTCATCGGCGCAGGCAGCGCGACATTCTCGCTCGGCCTCGTCAAAGACATCATCCTCACCGAGGCGCTGAAGGGGAGCGAGATCGTCTGGATGGACATCAACGCGGACCGGCTGGACGCGATCAGCAAACTCGCCAGCCGCTACGCGAATGAGATGGGCGCGGATCTCCGCTTCGACCAGACCACCGACCGCGAGGCGGCGCTACGCGACAGCGACTTCGTGATCAGCACCGCCGACGTGAAGGGGCACCACCACGCGCGCCGCATGCGCGACGTGACCGCCAGGCACGGCTACTACTATGGCGGCGTGGACATCGGCTCCTTCTACAACTTCCGCCTGATGCTCGACGTCGCGCGCGACATGGAGCGGATCTGCCCCGATGCCTGGCTGATCCAATCGGGCAACCCGGTCTACGAGGGCTGCACACTGATGACGCGCGAGACCGGCACGAAGATCATCGGCCTCTGCCACGGCCACTACGGCGTACACGAACTCTGCCGCGTGCTCGACCTCGACATCAACCGCGTGACCTGGCAGGCCCCCGGCCTGAACCACCAGATCTGGCTGAACACCTTCCTCTACGACGGCCAGGACGCCTACCCGATCCTCAACGAGTGGATTCGGACGCAGGGCGAGGAATACTGGAACACCCACATCGCCGAGCGCACGCACGATACGCAGATGTCGCGCGGCACCATCGGGCAGTACCACATGTACGGCCTGATGCCGATCGGCGACACGCCCCGCAACAACAGCTGGTGGATGCACACCGGCATCGACGTGAAGAAGCACTGGTTCGGCGAGCCGTTCGGCGGCCCCGACACCGAGATCGCCCGCCCCTTCTACGTCGCCAACCTCGACAAGCGGCTGGCCGAAGTGGCGCGCGTCGCGAACGACCCCAAGGCCAGCGTCACCGAATTGATCGGCACCGACAAGACCCGCGAGCAGCAGGTGCCGATCATCAACGCGCTGACCAACAACGAAGGCGGCTTCTTCCAGGTCAACGTCCCGAACAAGGGCGGCCTGCTCGACACCGTGCCGACCGACGTGGTCGTGGAGGTCCCGGCCTGGATCGACGGCGGCGGCCTCTTCCCGCTGCGCCCGAAGCAGCTGCCCAGAAGATCATGTGGGAGCAAATCTGGCCGAAGATCATCGAGATGGAGCGCGAGCTGGAGGCCTTCAAGACCGGCGACCGCTCGATGCTCCTCTACAACGCGCTGCACAGCCCGCAGACCCACTCCTACGAGCAGGCCGTCGCCGTCCTCGAAGACCTGATGGCGATGGAAGGACACGAGGAGATGGCCGCCCACTTCTCCGGCCCCCGCGCCGCCGACAGTCCCGCCCTGCGCGTCGCCCCCGGCGGCGGCGAGCGCACGGCAGCCGATAAGTAGAGGAGTGAGGAGAGAGAAGAGAAGAGTGTGGGGGAGATCCCCCACAAACACTCTTCTATCTCCTCACTCCTCTTTGTCACCCCGTCTTCCGCCAGGTAATCCGCTCCTCCCCGTCCTCACTCGTCGCCTCGTCGCGACGGCGGAGGACTTCGAGGTGGGCGATCGTCTCGGCGGTCGCCATCGACTGCTGGAACGGCGAGAGCTTGGAGAAGTGGACCAGGCCGCCGATCCAGGTCAGATCGTGGCAGAGATCGAAAGCGGTGGCGGGCGTATCGCCGAGGGCGGCGCGAATCTCGCCCAGTCGCTCCTCGTGGTGCTCCGCCAGCCAATCGACGCGCGCGGCGAGGCCGGTGAAGGGATCGCCGTGCCCCGGCAGCGCGACATTGATCGGCAGATCGCGCACCTTCGCCAGCGACGCCAGGTAATCGTCCAGCGGGTGGCCGTCGTCGGGGCCGTAGAGGCCGACATTCGGCGAAATCTCCGGCAGCACATGGTCGGCGGAGATCAGCACCCCATCCTGCTCATCGTAGAAGCAGACCTGCCCCCGCGCATGCCCCGGCACCCAGATCACCCGGAAGTTGAAGCGCCCCAGGTGCAGCACTTCGCCATCCGCCAGCGCGCGGTCGGGCACGAAGGGCGGGTTGCGCTCGCCCATCCCGCGCCGCATGCCGCGCGCATCGCCATCGCGGTCGGGCAGCCCGTTGCGGCGGAACCAGACGGCCCCGCGCGTCAGATTGGCCTCGTCCAGCCGCCGCGCCGGATCGACCATCTGCCAATCGGCCGAATGGAGCGCGATCGGCGCACCGGACGCCTCGCGAAAGGTGGAGGCGAGGCCGGCGTGGTCGGGGTGGCCGTGGGTCAGGATGATCTGGCTCAGGTCGGCGGTCGTCGCCCCGACCGAGGCGAGCGCCGCGTCGATCGCGCCGACCACCTCGTCGGTGCGCCAGCCGGTGTCGATCAAGATCGGCCCGTCGCTGCTCTCGATCAGATACGCATTCACCGAGCCGAGTGGGTTATCGCTGAGCGGGATTCGGATCCACTGCAAACCGGGGACGATGCCAGTCATCGGCTGTGCCACCATACTCCCTTGTCCTCCCTGTCCGCGCTGCTGTCGTGTGCAACACTGCACAGATATCTTAGCACTGTCAGGGCTTATCTCACCCCATTGGACGCGCAGCCGTCGTAGGGGCGGCTCGCGAGCCGCCCGGCGGCGTGTGGCAACCGTGCACCGATTCGCCCCACGACGCGGACGCGTCACGACGCGCCCCTACAATGGTACGCTGCCCCCCAAAAGTACACCCCGCCCTCAATTTTCGGTACGGATGGTCCTATCTGCTGGCAGGACCCGGTGCTACCATCGATCCCAGATGTCGGATTGGTTTGCGCGAGGGAGTCACGCCCCGCGCATTGCAATGCACCGGGTAGGGATGAAGCGAGCAGAGCGTTGGGCCGCGCCGATGCGGCTGATTCTGGCACTCCTGATGGCCTGGGCGGGGCTGCTGGCGACGATGGGCCTCGTACCCCACGCCAGCCCGAACGAAGCGCAGGCCGCCGGACCACCACTCACCACCACACCGAGCGACTTCCAGGACACCATCGCCTTCCGCGACCTCGACCTGCCGACCTCGGTGCGCTTCGCCCCCGACGGGCGCATCTTCGTCACCGAGAAGAAAGGCGTCATCAAGGTCTTCGCCGACCTCTACGCCGACATCCCGATGCTAACCATCGATCTCCAGACGAACGTCAACTCCTATTGGGATCACGGCCTGTCGGGTCTCGCGCTCGACCCGCAGTTCCCGACCGTACCCGACATTTATGTCACCTACACCTACGACGCGCCGCTCGGCGGCACCGCGCCGGTCTGGAACGACGAATGCACGCTCAGCCTGCCGCCCGGCTGCCCGACCTCCGGTCGCCTCTCGCGCTTCCACCTGACCAGCCCGACCACGGCCGGGCCGGAAGAGGTGCTGGTCGCGGACTGGTGCCAGCAGGGCGTGACCCACTCGATCGACGACGTCGCGTTCGGCCCCGACGGCAAGCTCTACGTCAGCGCGGGCGAGGGTGCGAACCACTTTGTCCTCGATATCGGCGAGAGCAACGTCTGCAACGATCCCCCGCGCGAGGGAGGCGCGCTCAGGGCGCAGGACATCCGCACCACCGGCGATCCGCTCGGCTACGGCGGCACGGTCCTGCGCGTCAATCCGGCCAACCCGAGCGACCGGCAGGTCGTCGGCTACGGCCTGCGGAACCCGTATCGGATGACCTTCCGCCCCGGCTCCAACCAACTCTGGGTCGCCGATGTGGGCAACGGCGGCTGGGAAGAGGTGAACTGGATCGATGACGCGCTCGGCGGGGCGCAGCCGAACTTCGGCTGGCCCTGCTACGAGGGCTTCGTCCACGAGGCCGGCTTCGATTCGCTCAATCTGCCCCTCTGCGAGAGCCTTTACTCCGACCCGAACGGCGGCTACACCCCCGGCGCGCAGGTGCCCTACTACGCCTACCAGCACAACCAGATCGTCTCGCCGAACGACGGTTGCCGGATGGACCCGGCCCCGCCCCAGTACGCCACCTCGGCCGTGACCGGCGTCGCGTTTTATCCCAATAGTGGCGACGGCAACTACCCCGCGCAGTACCACGGCGCGCTCTTCTTCGCCGATTTTGCGCGCGGCTGCATCTGGACGATGGCGAAGGATGGGTACGGCAACCCCGACCCATTCACGATCAGCCCGTTCGTGGTCGGCGGCATCTACCCGGTCGATCTCCAGATCGGGCCGGGCGGTGACATCTTCTACGTGGACATCTTCAACGGCACAGTCCATCGCGTGCGCTACCGCGCGCCGGTCGCCGACATCCAGGCGTCGCCCACCAGCGGCAATGCGCCGCTCACGGTCAACCTGAATGGCAGCGTCTCGACCGTCCCGAGCGGCCTGACGCTCAGCTATAGCTGGGATCTCGACGGGAACGGCACCTTCGGCGACGCGACCACCGCCACCGTGCAGCGGACCTACGGCAACGGCGTGAACGTCGTCCGGTTGCGCGTCACCGCCTCGAACGGCGTCTTCGACATCGCCACGGTGCGCATCAACGTCGGGAACACGCCCCCCACCGCGACGATCAACTCCCCTGGCGGCGGCCTGACCTGGCGCGTCGGCGACACGATCACCTTCAGCGGCAGCGCGACCGACCCGCAGCAGGGCACGCTCCCCGCCTCGGCGTTCACCTGGACGCTGATCATGCACCACTGCCCCTCGGGCGGCTGCCACCAGCACGTCATCCAATCGTTCACCGGGGTCGCCAGCGGCAGCTTCGTCGCGCCCGACCACGAGTATCCGTCCTACCTCGAACTCCGCCTGACGGTGCGCGACGCGGGCAACCTGACCGACATGAAGAGCCTGCTGCTCTACCCGCGCACGGTCGATCTCTCCTTCACGTCGGATCCCTCCGGCAACACCGTGCTGCTCAACGGCGCGGGCGGCGCTACGCCCCGCACCAGCACCGTCATCATGGGCTCGGGCAACACAATTAGCGTCGGGCAGCCCGCTGGCGACCAGATCTTCGTCGGCTGGACCGTGAACGGCGCGGCGGAGGGCTGGGCGCAGCCGCTGCACGTCACCGCCGACGAGGCCAAGACCATCGGCGCGACCTTCGCCACCCCGCCGACCTACAACGACCTGCCAACCGGCCACCCCGCGAGCGAAGCGGTTCGGCAGCTCAGTGCCAGGGGTCTGATCAAGGGCTACACCAACGGCAACTTCGGCCCGGAAGACAACCTCCTCCGCGCGCAAATCGCCGCCTTGATCGTCCGCGCGATGGGTTGGAGTGGCGAGCAGGCCAACAACCCCTTCACCGACGGCACCGGCATCTCCCCAGAACTCTGGAAAGCGGTCGCCATCCTGGCGGAGCGCAACATCGCGCACGGCTACACCGCCACCACCTACGGCCCGAACGACTTCGTCCTCCAGGCGCAGGCGATCTCCCTGATCACCCGCACGATGGTAGCCCAGGGCTACTGGCAGTATCAACCCGACGATCCGTCCCTCTACACCGCCGTCCCCGCCAGCGCCGGGCACCGCATCGACCTCGCCACCTTCGTCCACTACGCCGGTGCCCTCCCCGACGTGCCCGCCGATCAATCCTTCGCCACCTGGAACCAACCCGCCAATCGCGGCTGGTTCGCCCGCGCCCTCTGGCAAGCGCTCGATAGCTACTTCGGCAGGTAACGGGGTGTGGAGAGTGGAGAGAAGAGAGAAGAGTGTGATAGGCGGAATCCTCGGTCGTGAGTTGTAGAAGGGGGCAATTGCCCCTGCTCTCCTGCACTCCTGTTCTCCCGTTCGTCCTTTCTCTCTTCTCCCTTCTCTCCACTCTCCACTCTCCACTCTCCACGCCTCGTCGCCTGTTCGCCCCCGCGCTCCGTGCGCTATACTGGCCCTTCGTGAGCGAGGGAGTGCGCCGCCGTTTCCGCCGCCCGATCGCCAGGGGCATCACACAGCCTGACCGCCGTATGGCGCGCGGGGCGTTTTGGGGTATCCGGGGGCGGGCGCTGGCGACAGCGCTGCTGATCGCGCTGACGGTGCCCTGGCTGGCCGGTTTCGGGTCCGCGACCGCCTTCCGGGAGCCGGGGCTGCTGCCGGGCGGGCCGGACGATGCGCCCTTCACCCTGACCGACCTCGCGCGACTGCGGAGCCAACCCGCGCCGCCAGCGGTCACCGCGCGCAGCGTGATCCTCTGGGACGCGACCGCGAATCAGGAGCTCTACAGCAAGGCCCCGGACGAGCGCATCGCCCCGGCCAGCACAACGAAGATGCTGACCACGCTGCTGACGCTCGAACTGGTGCCGCTCGCCACGAAGATCACCGTCGACCAGCGCGACATCAGCCTGCCCGAGTACGACGAATCGTCGATGGGGCTGCTGGCGGGCGAGACGCTGACGGCCGAGGATCTGCTCTACGGCGCGCTGATGGTCTCCGGGGGCGATGCGGCGCGGGTGCTGGCGCGTACCGCCGGGACCACGCTGCTCGGCGGCGCGGCGGGCGACCCGCTGGCGCGGTTCGTGCAGGAGATGAATGCGCGGGTCGCGAAGTGGGGGCTGAAAAACACGCACTTCGTCAATCCGGACGGCGGCGACGCGGAGGGGCAGTACAGCAGTGCGCGCGATCTGCTGCGCATCGCCACCGAGGCGCTGAAGCGGCCGGAATTCGCCACCATCGTCGGGACCCAGGCGACAACGCGCAAGACGGTCGACGGCTCGCGAGTCTACACCCTGGTGAACAGCAACCAGTTGCTCGGCACGCGCCCGGGCGTGCATGGCGTCAAGACCGGCACGACCGATGCCTGCGGCCAGTGCCTGGTCGTGGCGCAGTGGGGCGTCGGCGGGCGCATCATGGCCGTGGTGCTCGGCAGCACCGACCGCTACGCCGACGCGACGCTCCTGCTCGACTGGATCAACGCGGCCTATCGCTGGGTGCCCGTGGGCAAGGGTGCCGACCTGCCGGGACTGGCAACCGCGCTCGGCCGCTGGCAGGTGGAGTTCCGCGAGAGCAAGCTCCTGGTGTTGCAAGCCTGGGAAGCCCCGTCGCTGCGCTATCAACTCTTGCTCGAACCGGGCGCAACCGGCGACACACGCGGGCGCGTCGCCTTCCTGGCCGGAGGCCGCGAGGTAGACAGCCTGCCGGTCTACGCCATCAGGCGCTAGCCGAACGGGCGAACGGGCGAACGGGCGAA
>JAXLWN010000126.1:0-15380 GCA_046328475.1 Chloroflexia bacterium
CATACGGCGCTCTGGCGGCAACCGGCGCACCAGGTGACGCCGGAACAGTACAAGAGCTTCTACGAGGAGTTGACGTACGACACGAACGAGCCGCTGTTACAGACGCACATCTCGACCGATGCGCCGATCGATCTGCACGCGATCTTGTTTGTGCCATCGGCGCGCGAGCGGGGGCTGCTGGAGCGGCGGATCGAGGGGAAGATCAAGCTCTATTCGCGCAAGATTCTGATCCAGGACGAGGCGAAGGAGTTGCTGCCGCCCCATTTCCGCTTCGTCGAGGGGGTGGTGGACAGCGAGGATCTGCCGCTGAACGTGGCGCGCGAGACGGTGCAGGGGACGCAGACGCACGGGCGGATCCGGCGCACACTGACCGGGCGGCTGACGCGGGCGCTCGGGGATCTGGCGAAGGAGGATCCGGAGAAGTACGCGATCTTCTGGCGCGAGTTCGGGCCGTTCCTGAAGGAGGGGGTGGCGGTCGATCCGTCGGTGCGGACGGAGTTGCTGCCGCTGCTGCGCTTCCACAGCACGAAGGCGGAGGGGGATGCGCTGATCGGGCTGCCCGATTACGTGGGGCGGATGGCCGAGGGGCAGGACGCGATCTACTTCGTGCTGGCGGCCGATCTGGAGAGCGCGCGGCAGAGTCCGCACCTGGAGGCGCTGGCGGCGCGGGGGCTGGAGGCGCTGCTGCTGACCGAGATGCTGGACAGCGTGATGCTGGAGGGGCTGCGGGAGTACGAGGGGAAGGCGCTGAAGAATCTGGACGATCCCGACCTGACGCTGCCGGGCGAGGCACCGGAGGCGGAGTCGCGCGTGGAGCCGGAGGCGTTCGAGGCGCTGACGGCGCGGGCGAAGGAGATCCTGGGCGACCGGGTGACGGCGGTGCGGGAGTCGGCGACGCTGCAAGCGAGTCCGGCGCGGCTGGTGTCGGCGGAGGCGGGGCCGGGGCGCGAGATGGCGCGGCTGCGGCGGATGATGGAGCGGGATTTGAGCGTGCCCGCGAAGATTCTGGAGTTGAACCGGGGGAATCAGTTCGTGGCGGACCTCGCGCGGCTGGCGGGGGAGAGTCCGGAGGATCCGCTGGTGGGGATGCTGGTGGAGCAGCTGTACGACAACGCGCTGATGATCGAGGGGACGCACCCGAATCCGGCGGCGATGGTGGCGCGGTTGCAGGCGTTGATGGAGGTGGCGGCGCGGCGGGGGTGACGGGGCGTGGAGAGTGGAGAGAGGAGAGAAAGAGAGGAGAGAAGGGAGAAGGGAAGGGGAGAGGAGAGAGTAAGACCGCAGAGGCGCGGAGACGCAGAGAACGACGCGGAGACGAGGAGACGAGAGGGTCGTTACTCTTCTCAATTCATAATAATTTGACCGGACCCCGCCCAGGTGGCGGGGTCCGGTTGTACTTGTGGGTTGCAGACTATCGGACTATTTCGGCGGGCGGGTGGGCTGGCTACCATGGGATCAGGGGTTCCTGACGACAGGTGGTGGTTGCGCCGCCAGTGAATGCCGAGTAGTTATGCCGAAACGACGGTCGATCCGGTTTTTGTCGTTGCTGCTTTGTCTCTGGGTGCTGATTCCGTCGCCGACCGCTGCACCGCGCGCCCAGTCGATTGTGCCGCCGCCACCCCCGCGCAGGCGCTCGCGCCGCTGCCGGTGGCGGCGTTCCGGGCTGCGCCGGAGGTGGGGCGGGCGATCGAATTCATCCTGTCGCTCCAGCCCGAGGGGACGTATATCCTGAGCCGGGTGGGGGTGAATGGCGTGGTGCCGATGGATCTGGCGCACGCGGCACTGGCGCTCTGCCAGGCGGGGCATCTGCGCGAGGCGGAGGCGGCGCTGGATTGGCTGCTGGCGTTGCAGACGAGGTCGGGCGAGGCGGGGTCGGTGGTGGTGCGGGAGGTGGATGAGGAGACGATTACGATCGATTATGCGGGGGCGTGGTACGACCATTATCAGGTCGATGGGTCGCCGAAGGTGCGGATGACGCGTGGGCGGGGGGAGGCGGTCGGGTTGACGTTGATCGCGCTCGCGACGGTGGTGCATGCCGATCCGGCGTATGCGGCGCAGGTGGTGGCGGGCGAGCCGGTGGTGGCGTATGTGGCGCGGGCGGCGGGGTATTTGCGGCAGCCGGTGTTGCAGAAGGCGGATGGGCGGTTCCATCACCGGCCGGATTATCAGGTGTCGTTCGGGGAGGAGGCGTCCCGGATGGGGCTGGGGCTGCGGCTGGCGGGGGAGCTGCTGGCGGCGGCGGGTCCGGGATATGCGCAGGCGGCGCGGGAGGCGCGGGAGGCCGGGGATCGCGGCGTGGCGCAACTCGCAACGGGTGAGCTGGCCGTGGGGATGTCGTATGACTACTATGCACAGGCGATCTGGGGGCTGACCAACGTTGAGGGGGCGCGTGCCGAGCAGGAGCGGGCGGAGGCGGCGGGGGTGGTGACGCCCTATGGGGTGCGGCGCTACGACTGGCAGCGGCTCAATGCGCACGACTGGCGGCAGGAGCTGTCGTGGTGGGCGCGGGAGCGGGTGGTCGGGGCGTCGGAGAGCTTTGATTGGGGGCTGGCCTGCCTGGCGGCGGGTGACCTGGCGGGGGCGATCCGCGTGGAGCAGGCCTGGCTGGCGTTGCAGGACGCGGATGGCGGGTTCCCGGATGGGTATCTGCCGACGGTTGGCGCGACGGTGGGTGCGCCGACGAGCTATGCGGCGGCGCGGTTTGTGCTGCTGGAGCGGACGTTGACGGCGGCGACGACGGGGGCGATGGTGGCGGCGGTGCCGTAGCGGAGAGGTTCGTGCGGCGAGCGTCGCGTGGTAGTTTTCCGGAAAAGTTGTGGCAAGCGGAGAGGGCGGGTCAGTGACCCGCCCCTACCTGTGTTTGTTGGTGTTAGACGGCTGCGGGGACCCCGGCGGCGTGGGCGGGGAAGGGGTTGTCGGGGAAGAGGATGGCGGCGTAGCGGCCCTGGTCGGCGAGGTGGAGGTGGACGAGGGCGCTGCCGACGCCGGCCGCGCCGATCATGTAGCCGGTTTCGGCGGCGACGGCACCGGGCTGGGTGCGGGTCCAGGCCTGGTACCAGCGCGGGCCTTTGCCGTCGTGGTCGGTGGCGCGGCTGAGGGTCTGGTCGGCGACGCGGCGGGCGAAGGCGAGGTGTTGGTCCTTGCCGGTGGCGGCCCAGAGGCTGGCGAAGAAGTCGGCGATCCCGGCGGTGCCGCAGCACTGGCAGACGACGTTCCAGAGGCCGGGGGTCTGGTGCTCGGGGACGCCGCTGGCGACGATGCCGCGCGCGAAGCGCTCGGTCCAGGCGAGGTCGTCCTGGTCGCCGGTGGTGAGGTAGAGCTGGTAGAAGAGGCGGGCGGTGCCGACCGGGCCGTGGCAGTAGCCGAGGTAGTAGAGGTCGGTGTGGTCGGGCTCGCGGTAGTAGAGGAGCGCGGCATCGTCCTTGACGGTGGCGAGGGCCTGGATGTGGCGAGCGCCCTCGCGCGCGGCGTTGAGGAAGCGCTGATCCTGGGTCTCGGCGTAGAGGCGGGCGAGGACGAACGCGACCCCGGCGGTGCCGAGCTCGAAGTTGGGCATGGAGGCACCGGGCGGCATGCCGAAGGCTTCGAGGTTGGGGCTGGCCCAGCGGACGCCGCCGCGCGCGTCGGGGATGGCCTGTTCGAGGGCACGCTCACCGGCGCGCTGCGCGAGGTCGCGCAGGGAGTCGTCGCCGAATTCGCGTGCGGCCCAGAGGAGGAAGAGGACGATCGAGCCGTCGCCGAGGCCGATGGTGGGACCGCCGATCCAGGAGACGCCCGCGCCGGTGGGGCGGGCGGCGGCGGCGATGTGGCGGGTGATCGCGAGGGCGGCGTCGCGGTGCGCGGCAGTGCCGGTGGCGCGGTGGGCGTGGGCGAGGGTGAAAGCGGTGCCCGCGAGGCCCATACCGAAGTCGAGGTGCCATTTGGGAGCGGGAGGAACGAGGGGGTGTCGAGCACTTCGCGCCAGGTGGCGGCGAGCTGGTCGGCACCGCGCCGGGCGTCGTCGAGGTAGGAGGTGTCGCCGGTTGCCTGGGCGAGTTCGAGGAAGAAGAGGACGATGCCCGCGCTGCCGCTGTAGAGGGTGGCGGGCGGGGTGATCGTGGAACGGCGCTCCGGGTGGTCGGGGTCGGGGAGCCAGACGAGGCCGTGTTCGGTCTCCTGGGCGGTGGAGCGGATCCAGGCGGCGGTGGCCTCGGCGGTTGCGAGATAAGATGGGAGGGTTTCCCACATGACGAGCCTCCGGGATGTTGTGCCGTGATGTGGCCGGTTGCCAGACGGCGGCGATGTTGAGTTACTGGACTGAGATAGTGAAGTTTTCCCACTTGCCTGCGTAACGCCGGGATGGGGAGGAGTATTCCGACGGGGTGTGCTTGACAAGGAAGGGGTGGGGGATGAGGATCGCAGCGGTTTTGTAGGGGGTGTCGTGATGCGCCCGCGTCGGGTGGCGATAGATAGTATGGTTGCCACACGGAGCAGGGCGTTCAGTTGAACGCTCCTACGATGAGCGACGCTGGGTGGTGGTTGGCCGTGCGGGTGGCGGGCGACGAGGGCGGGTCTCAGACCCGCCCCTGCCGGGATGTGACGACGGAAGCATTGTGGGGAGGTTGAGCGCTGTGGAGGCGGAGAAGATTCGCGAGTTGGCGGGGCGGTTGAATGAGGCGGAGCGGGCGGGGAAGCAGATTCGGCAGTTTTCGCTGGAGTTTCCGGGTATTACGTTTGAGGATGCGTATGCGATCCAGCGAGCATGGGTGGAGATGAAGGTTGGCGACGGGAGGGTGGTCAAGGGGCGGAAGATCGGGCTGACGTCGCGGGCGATGCAGGTGTCGTCGCAGATCGATGAGCCGGACCATGGGGTGCTGCTGGACGATATGTTTTTTCAGGAGGGGGGCGATATTCCGCTGTCGCGGTTCATTGTGCCGCGCGTGGAGGTGGAGCTGGCCTTCATCCTGGGGAAGCCGCTGGCGGGGCCGAACTGCACGATTTTCGAGGTGCTGAGCGCGACGGAGTATGTGACGCCGGCGATCGAGATCATCGATGCGCGGCTGCACAATATCGACCCGGAGACGAAGGTGCCGCGCAAGGTGTTCGACACGATCGCGGACAATGCGGCGAATGCGGGGGTGGTGCTGGGCGGGCGGGCGATCCGGCCGCTGGATGTCGATTTGCGCTGGGTGGCGGCGCTGCTCTATCGCAACGGGGTGATCGAGGAGTCGGGTGTGGCGGCGGCGGTGCTGAATCACCCGGCGAATGGGGTGGCGTGGCTGGCGAAGAAGCTGCACCCGTTCGGGGCGTCGCTGGAACCGGGGCAGGTGATCCTGGGGGGATCGTTCACGCGGCCGGTGGCGGCGCGGGCGGGGGATACGTTCCACGCGGATTATGGTCCGCTGGGGGCGATTACGTTTCGGTTCGTTTGAAGTGCTGAGTGCTGAGTGCTGAGTGGCGTAGTCGTGAGTCGTGAGTCGTGAGTCGTGAGAGGGTTAGCCCTCACCCCCGCCGCCTGCGGGCGGCACCCCTCTCCCACCGTCTGGGAGAGGGGGAGGGCGCGACTGAGATGGAGAGGAGAGTGGTGGAGGCTGTAGTGCATGTCGCCGTTGCTGCTCATGCGGACGCGCACCAGCCCGGCGGAGCGGAGGATGGTGAGGTGGTGGTGCATGGTTGATTTCGCCAGGCCGAGGAAGTCGGCGAGTTCTTGCAGGCTGTGGTCGGCGAGGGCGAGTTTCTTGAGCGTGCGCAGGCGGCGCTCGTCGCCGAGGGCTTTGTAGAGCTTAATCAGGCGGGTCGGCGGTTCGTCGCCGTTGATGGTGAGGCTTTCGTCCGAGACGGAATAGATGATCAGTTTGAGGTCGAGGTGGTCGGTGAGGATCACCCAGGGTCGCCAGAGGTAGGACGGGAAGAAGATCACCTCGCGGATGCCCGGTTCGGGCACGTATTCGATGCCATTCAGGGTGGTGTCGATCATGCGCTCGGTGGAGGCGGTGCGTTGCAGCGCCCGCTTCGCGCGCACGTCACGCTCCAGGATCGGCGCGACCTCCGGCTCCAGGCGCTTGAAGATCGCCTCGTTCCACCGCTGGAGCGTGTCGAGGATGGCGACCTTGGTCCCTTCCGGTTCGGCGACGGGATCGGGGAAGAAACGCGCGCGGAGGCGTTCGCGCTGCGGGGTGTCGGGGAAGAGATCGGCCAGGACGGTGGTGAGCGCGGCCTCGTCCCCCTCGGCGGCGCGTCCCATCACCTCGCGCGGCACGGCGTTCCACGACTGATAGTAGCCGAGCAGGTGGCGGCGCAGCTCCTCTGACGAGGTGGCGGCAAGTTGGGCCAGGAAGCCGGGCACATCGCGCGGCGGGGCGGTTTCCTGGAGCAGGCCGAGCAGGTGCCCCCAGAGGCGGATTGAATGGTTGGGGGAGAGCAGCGCGACGGTCTCTAGCAGGTCGTCGGGGATGATGGTGCGGTATTCCTCGAACCACTCGCCGCCGAGTTCGAACGAGTGGAAGTCGGGCATGTGGCTGAAGATGCAGATGCTGCTGAGCAGTTCGCTCGCGAGCGCGGGCTCGTAGGTGAGTCCCAGTTCCTTGCTGCGTTCGGAGAGGTTCAGAACATGCACGCCGATACCTCGCGATGACGAGCAGAGCGCCTGCTGGCAGTGAGTTGGATGCGTTTGCGCGGTGTTGTCAGCAGGCGTATTTCACCCTCGCCTAATGACGCGTTCGAGAGTAGCCAAACAAGGGGCGATTGTCAAGTTCGGACGCCATTATTGGCCATTTTCGATGAGTCGGTGGGCATCCCTGGGCGCGGACGTGCCACGAGTGGGGGAATGGGCTACCTTGGCAGGCTGCTCCGTTCGCTGGCTTGTATTGCAGCAGATGCCATGAGGTCGGCGAGCAAGGCAGGTGCATGGTTCCGAATGGCGTTGCTACACCGGCGCTCATTCGCCGCGCAGGCGGCGAGGATCGGGCCATTCAATGCAAGGGAGATGCCGAGCGTGCGACTGATCCAATGCCCGCGTTCGTCCGGTTCCCACAACCCACCATCGCACGAACGCACAGGCAGCGAAGGGACGTGCCTTCCGGGCGGGCTAGGCCTGGAGGGCGCGCAGGGCGGGCCTGGTCGCGAGTTGGGTGGGGGTTGACATGCCGCCGGGGAGGCCGAAGGTGAGGCCGGTGGCCCAGAGGTCTTCGGTTTCGGCGGCGGGGCGGGGGCGCGAGAAGTAGAAGCCCTGGCCCCGGTCGCAGCCGATTTCGCGCGCCCAGGCGACCTGCGCGGCGGTTTCCAGCCCCTCGGCGGTCACGTCGAGACCGAGGCCATGCGCGAGGTCGGCCACGGCGCGGACGATGGCGCGGTTGCGGTCGCCGCCCGCGAAGAAGGAGCGGTCGATCTTCAGCGTGTCGACCGGGAGGTGCTGGAGGTAGGCGAGGGAGGAGTGGCCGGTGCCGAAGTCGTCGATCGCCAGGCGCACCCCGAGCGCGCGGAGCGCCCTGAGGATCGCGACGCCCACCTCGGCCTGCTGCATCGCCACGGTTTCGGTGACTTCCAGCATCAATTGTCGCGGGGCGAGTCCCGACTGGGCGAGGGCATCGCGAACGTCGGCCAGGAGGTCGGGATGCTGGAACTGGCGGGCGGAGAGGTTCACGGCCAGGATTGGCGCGGGCTGATCGGGATAGGCGAGCTGCCAGGCGCGCAGTTGGCGGCAGGCTTCGGCGAGCACCCAGCGGCCGACCGGCACGATCAGGCCGGTCTCCTCGGCCAGCGGGATGAATGAGTCGGGCGGGATCAGGCCGCGCTCGGGGTGGTACCAGCGCACCAGCGCTTCCAGCCCGACAATCCGGCCGGTGGTGAGGTCCACCTTCGGTTGGTAGTGCAGGCGCAATTCGTCGCGTTCGACGGCGCGGCGCAGATCCTGCTCCAGGTCGAGGCGTTCGAGGGCCTGGACGCTCATGCCGGGGTAGAAAGCCTCGGTGCAGGCGCGCCCGCCCTCCTTGGCCCGGTAGAGGGCCACGTCGGCGAAGCGCAGCAGGTCGTCGGGGGTGTCGTCGGGGCCGCTGCGTAGCGCGACGCCGATGCTGGTGGTGGCGACAAGTTCGCGCCGGTCGATCACGAGCGGGATGCCGAGGGAGGCGTGCAGCCGCTCGGCGACGCGCATGGCCTCGGCGAGGTCGGAGACCTCTTCCACCAGCATGGCGAACTCGTCGCCGCCGAGGCGGGCGAGGGTGTCGCCGCCGCGCAGGGAGGCGCGCAGGCGCGCGGTCACGGCGAGGAGGAGCTGATCGCCCACGACGTGCCCCAGGCTGTCGTTGATCGTCTTGAAGTGATCGAGGTCGAGGAGGAGCACGGCGCAGGCGCGACGGTCGCGACCGGCGCGGGCGAGCGCCTGTCCCAGGCGGTCGGTGAAGAGGATCCGGTTGGGGAGGCCGGTGAGCGGGTCGTGGAGCGACTGGTGCTGGAGCTGCGCCTCCAGTGCGCGCCGCTCGGTGACATCCTGCACGATGCCAACACGCCGGAGCGGTCGCCCGGTCGCGTCGCGCACGAATTCCGACTGCTGATGGACGAGGCGCACCTCGCCGCCGGGGCGGATGATGCGGTGGTCGAGGTCGAAGGGTTCGCCACGGTCGCGCGAGGCCGCGAGGGCGGCGCGCACGAGGTCGAGGTCGTCGGGGTGGACCTGCGCCATCATCGCGGCGGTGGTGGGCACGAACGAGCGCGGTTCGTGCCCGGCGATGCGGAAAACTTCGTCCGACCAGGAGACTTCGTCGGTGGCGTAGTCGATTTCCCAACTGCCCAGGTGCGCGATGCGCTGCGCCTCGGCCAGGGCCGCCTCGTTGCGACGCAAGGCGTCCTCGGCTTGCTTCAGGCTGCTGATGTCCTGCATGGAGCCGAGCATGCGCGTGGGCACGCCGCGCGCGTCGCGCACGACGAAGCCGCGATCCAGCACCTGCGCGTAGCTGCTATCGGCGCGACGGAAGCGATACTCGGCGACCCAGGTCTCATCGCCCCGATCGACGGCGGCATCGATATCGACGACGACGCGATCGACCTCCTCGGGGTGGAGCCGTTCGACCCACCAGGCATCGTCCGAGCGGACGTCGGCCGGGGCGTAGCCGAAGAGTTGCTGGACCGCCTCGCTCCACCAGACCACGCCGGTCGCGAAATCCCAGTCCCAGATGGCGTCGTTCGTGGCGCGGGCGACCAGGGCAAGGCGCTCGTCGCGCTCGCGGAGCGCGGTCTCGGCCGCCTTCTGGGCGGTGATCTCCTCCGAGTGCATCACCACCAGATCGGGCGCGACGTAGACATAGGTGACGATC
Organism: Chloroflexia bacterium; assembly: GCA_046328475.1. Taxonomy (GTDB): domain Bacteria; phylum Chloroflexota; class Chloroflexia; order Thermomicrobiales; family CADCWN01; genus CADCWN01. Next base: position 9,291 of record JAXLWN010000126.1, read on the forward strand.
AGGTCGCGGTCCACATTGGCCACGGGGGCGTGGTAGACAAGGCTGTGGGAAAGGGTGGCCTGCTCGGCGAAGGAGCGCGCGAGATAGTCGCACACTTGCGGGATATCGCGGTAAATGTCGGACGCCAACCCGCCGATTTTGGCGGCGATGGTGCCGCGCGCGAGCTGGTCGGCGGCGATGTTGTAGTCGATGAAGACAAAATCGCCATCGCGATGCTGCCAGGTGTAGGTGGGGAGGGGGAACGCCTGGTACTGGGTGCGCAGGCGGGCCGCGCGTTCGCGCAACTGCGCTTCCGAGCGCTTGCGCTGGCTGATGTCGCGGACAGAGACGGCAACCCCGGCGGGCGAAGGAGAGAAGTGCGCCTCCGCCCAGAGTTCGAGCGGCGCATAGAACGCTTCGACCGTGGCGGCGGTGCCGGTGGAGACCGCGCGATGGTATTGCTCGTGGAAGACCATGCCGAGGGCGGCGGGGAAGGCATCCCAGGCGGAGGTGCCGAGGAGGTCCGAGGCGGGCCGCTGGAGGAGCAGTTCGGCGCGCGAATTGAGATAGATGTAGCGCGCGTCGGTATCCAGGAGAATCACCGCGTCGGTGACGCTCTCCAGGATGGCGACAATCGTGTCGTTGGTGGTGGCGGTTCCGACGGTCGTGGCCGTGAGCCCGAAGAAGCCGTCGAGTGAGCGCATCGGTTCGATCTCCCTGCCCCAATTCGCAGCGCGCATCGTCGGCTGAGTGAAGTGCCGCGAGTAAGAGCAGTGTACGCGCACCAGACACGCTTGCTTATGGCAAGAAAGTCCCGCCCGGGAGGGGGCGTTCCTCCCAGGCGGGGGCGCGATACGGCGGGGAAAATGACGTGTGCGCGTCCGCTTGACAGGGCGCGATGCGGTGGGCGCGATCCTGGTGCGAGTCAGGAGCGGGAGTCGCGCCAGGCGATCAGTTGCTGCAACTCTTCGAACGCGAACGGGGCGTTGCCGCCGCAGATGAAGTGGGTGGCCCCGGCGGCGACGAAGTCGTCGAGCTGGTCGAACATGGGCGGATCGACGCGCACGGTGCGCTCGATCGCGGCGGGATCGCGCCCGACCTTCGCGCACCACTCGTCGAGGATGGCGTTCTTGCGCTGGAAGTTGTCGAGCGGGCCGAAGCCGTTCCAGAGGTCGGCGTGCTGGGCGGTGATCCGCAGCGTCACCTTCTCGCCGCTGCCGCCAATCAGGATCGGGACGTTGCGGCCGTTGACCGGGGGTGGCGGGTCTTTGGCCCAGCGCTCCTTGATGATTTCGAGGCCGCGTTCCAGGTTGCGGAGGCGATCGCCGGCCGTGCCGAACTCGTAGCCGTACTCGTTGTAGTCGCGCTCGGCCCAGCCCGCGCCGAGGCCGAGGATCAGCCGCCCGCCCATCGCGTGGTCGAGCGTCTTGGCCATTTGCGAGAGGTGGGCGGGGTTGCGGTAGCTCATGGCGAGGACGAGGTTGCCGACGGTCGCGCGCTTGACCAGTGGGCCGAGCGCGGCGAGGGTCGTCCAGCCCTCGAAGTGGGGGCCGTCGGGGTCGCCCGAGAGCGGGAAGAAGTGGTCCCAGTTCCAGAGCGAGTCGGCACCGAGTTCGTCGGCGCGCACCCAGGCGGCGGCGTAGTCGGCGTAGGTGGTGTGCTGGGGGCGGATCTGGACTCCGACTTTGATCTTCGGCATGTGGCCTCCGTCCGGATTCGTGAATGGCCGACGACAGGATGCGTGGCTGGCCCACGCCGGGTCATTCTAGATCGATTGGGGAATCGTGCGCGCGAAACGGCTCCCGCATCGGCGTTTCGGGCGTGGCGAACGGTGCTGACCCGGGCGGGGAATACGGCACGGAGATTGCGACCGGGAACCGACGGCGCGTGGCTGGTGCGGAAGGAGGGGGCGATGCCGGTGTGGCTGGCGGCTGGGTTCTGGGGATTGGTCGCGGGTTCGGCGCTGCTCGTCGGCGCGGCGATCGGCTACCTGGCCGCGCTGCCGCAGCGCCTGATCGCGGCGATCATGGCCTTCGGCGCGGGGGTGCTGATCTCCGCGCTGGCCTTCGACCTGATGGACGAAGCCTACGAGCGCGGCGGGTTCGACTCGGTGTCGATCGGCTTCGCCGGTGGCGCGGTGCTCTACACGGCGGCGACGTGGTGGCTCAACCGGCGCGGGGCGAAGCATCGCAAGCGGTCGGGGCACCGCGAGCAGCAGCCTTCCGAGGAGGAATCCGGCGGATCGGGCATCGCGATCGCGGTCGGGTCGCTGCTCGACGGCATCCCCGAGTCGATCGTGGTGGGTGTGTCGCTGATCGCGGGGGGCACGGTGAGTGTCGTGACGGTGCTCGCCATCTTCCTCTCGAACGTGCCCGAGGGGCTGTCGGGTTCGGCGGGGATGAAGCGGGCGGGGCGATCGGCGGGCTACATTTTCGGGCTCTGGGGCGGGATCATGATCGCCTCGGCGGTGGCGGCGCTCGCCGGATACGCCGTCTTCCGGCACTTCTCGGACGAGGTGATCGCCGCGACGACGGCGGTCGCGGCGGGGGGGATCCTGACGATGCTGGCGGACACGATGATGCCCGAGGCGTTCGAGGAGGCGCACAACCTGGCCGGGCTCGTCACCGTGGCCGGGTTCCTGGTCGCCTTTATCCTCACGAAGCTGAGCGAATAGCATGAAGCGATCTCAGGTGGTGGCGGCGGCGGCGGCGGCGGCGTCGCGGGCGGCGAGGACGACGAGGTAGAAGCCGAGAGTGACGAGGAGGGGGAGTTCGATGAGCGGTTGCGAGGGCGGGGACATCATCTCGGGCGGGAGAGGGATGTACAGGTCGTCGAGCTGGGTGGTTTCGGGGAGGCTGGCGGCGGCAGCCGAGAGCATGACGCGTGCTTCGGTCTTGAGGCTGCCGACTTGCTTGAAGCCAATCAGCGGCGGCGCGTCCTCACGCTCCTGCCAGAGCTTCTCCAGGCCGAGGATACCCTTGCCGGACCAGCGGAAGATGCGCCCACTTTCGATCGTGAGCGTGCCGTTGCCGCGCCAATCGGGGACGAAGGTCGCCACTTCGCGCTCGGAGCCGACGGGGCGCACGTTGATGCGCTGCTGCCAGAAGCCGGTGCGCTTGAAGGTCCATTCCCCTTCGGCGGTGCGCGCGGTGGCGAGGGTGCCCCACGGCGATCCCCAGTCGAGGGTCGCGAGGACCTCGTCGCCCGCGCGCAGCTCGTGGGCTTCCTTGAAGGCGCTCGGCTGTTGCCAGATCAGTTCCTGGTCGGCGGCTTCCTGGATCAGTCGCAATGCCAGCCTCCGGTCCGTCGCGCCCGGCCCGCACGCGAAGGGGGCACGGCGAGTGATCGCGTCCCATTTTAGTCTACCGCCCCAAGTACCGCATGCAGGAACGGCGTTACCGTGTCGGGAGAGACGAACCCTGTGTTCGAGTCATAGAGTGCGTTCCACAACAGGATGTTGCGCGCCGTACCTTCTACCGGCGTGATTTCCGTGCCCATCTGTCCACGGAACGCCTCGGCCTTCATGCCGACCCCTGCACGCCGAAAAGCCTCGTCGACGACCAGGTCTTGCACCATGTGGGCACTCATGCCGTGGCCGCGGCCGATGTCGACATCGTAGAAGCGCGGCCCAAAGGGGACACCCTTGTCGAAGAAGGCCCTGGGGGGAGAATTCGCAGGCATCACGGTGACCTTGCCGTTTGGTCCGGCGGCCTGTTGCGAGAGGTTCCAGATCGCCTGCGTTTGGTTGGACGTGATCTCGGCATGCGAATAGGGACCATGAACATTCTGCGACTCGCGCGCGATATTGACCAGCACCGTCTCCCAGTTCTGTGCATCGTTCATGCCATCGTAGGCAATCGCGTAAAGCCGCTTAATCTCGGGCGACATCCCTTCGACGACTGTCGCAAGGCCGCGACCTTCTGTTGGCAGATCCATCGCGATGGCATCGGCGAAGGTGTGGGTGACGATTGACTGCGACTGGATCGTCTGCTGAACCCTGGTCCGCAGGGCGGCTTCTTCGGCCGGGCCGAGGGAGGGACAGCGCCGGGATCCGGGGTGCTTGCAGATGCTCGTTGGCCCCCGTTGCTGTGGGCGGCTGCCCGGCGGGTGCTTCGTCGAGCGAGTTGGCGAGCATCTGGTGCTCGGTCACCTCGATGGCGATGCGGGCCTTCTCGTCGCCGCTGGTGGCGGAGCGGAGGCGCTGCATGGCCGAGTCGCTATCGAGCAGGGCCTGGTCGCGCGCGGCGCGGCGGGCGGCGTCGTCCATGTCCACGAGGGGCTGCACGCGCCCCCGCTCCTGGTCGGAGAGCTGATCTTCAGCAGCGCGGCGCGTTCCTCGGCCGGGGCGCTGCGTGCGCGTCGCGCCAGGTCGTAGAGTTCGCCCGTGCGTTTGATGCTCGACTCGTACAGCGCCTTCTGGGCCGGGTCGAGCGCGGCGATAATCTCGTTGACGGAGGTGACGCGGCCGGCATCGACAAGTAGCGTCATGCCATAGGTCTGTTCCCAGTTCGGCCCGTACTCTTTCTCGAGGTAGGCGATGGCTTCCTGCAGCTTCTGACCGGCGGTGTCACCCGTGGTGTGCAGTTCGGTGCCGGCGACCCGCCTCGGTGCTGGCCCCGGCGGCCCGGCGCGCCCCGAAATTGTCGCCCAGCGACTTGATCAGCTCCTCACGATGTTTGACAAACGCCTCCTTGAGCGCGAGGCGTTCCGCTTGCGACATCCCGACCACCTTGCCCGTGCCGTTGGTCAGATCCGCGATGATCACTTCCCAGCGATCGCCGAGCTGCGGCATGAGTTCCTGGATTGCTTTGCGGTCGCCCCCCTTGGCCTTGCCGACGAGTGGATTGCCATCGCCAAAGAGGTGCGCGAGGCCGCCGTGGGCGGCGGTGATGCCCACGGCGAGCCCGGCCCCCATTCCAGCGGCCTTGATGGCCGAAATGAAGATCTCGCCGAGGCCATTGGCGACGCCGTCGCGCCAGGTTTGCTCGTCGGTGGCGGCATCGACCGTGCCGCTCGCGCCGCCCGCGACCGCGCCCTCGATCGCGCTGGCGGCGAGCCGCGTGCCGAGCGAGGCGGTGCCCTGCTGGATCGCCTCGCGCACCGCCGTCCCGGCCACCGCGCCCATCGCTTTCGCCGCGACGGCGGCACCGGCGACGTTCATCGCGCCGTCGACCGCGCCGCCGATGAAGGCGCGAGCGCCGTCGCCGCCGAGCACATCGAACTTGTCGCCGCGCAGCGTTTTCTCGGTGATGACGCGCGCCATCGCCGAGGCGACCGCCGCGCGCACGAGCGCGGCCATGATCGCCGGTCCCGCCGCGCCGCCGGTGGCGGCGGTGACGATGACGCCGACCGCGAAGGAGGCCGCCTGCGACGCGTAGCTGACGTACTCTTCGCGCAGCTGCACGTGGATCTGAAGCGCGCCCGCGACCTTGTCTTGCGAGGCGCGGATGCGCGCCTCCTCGGCGGGCGTCATCTTGCCGTCGCGACCGGCCGCATTGATGTCGGCGGCCATCTGGCGGCGCTCGTCATCGGTCGCCGCGTCCGAGCCCTCGCGCTTGACGTTGTCCTCCAATTCGGCCGCGCGGTCGAGCACGCCGATGGTGTCCTGTTGCAGCTCGGTGCGGAACTTGTCGAACTCGCCGGTGGAGAATGCTTTTTTCAGCAAGGAGATGATGCTGCCCGCATCGGCGTCCGAGGCGTTCTCGCCCTTCTCGATCTCGGTGAGAGCCTTCCGCAACGTCCGCCGCTGATCGGCGGTGGCGTGGGCCCGGACCAGATTCAGCGCGTAGTCCTCCTCGTCGGCGTGCCAGAAGCCGCCCGCGCAGGAGCGCAACCGCTCGTACAGCGAGCCTTTGAGGATTGTGTTGAGCCCGCGCTCCTGATCGCTATTCTCCGGCGTATTGCCGATCAGATATTCGCGCAGCGGGGAGGCCTTGGTATCCCACGCCGCGACGAAGGATTGCGTCGTCGGGGCGTTGGCCTTCATCAGCGCCTCGCGGGCGGAGTCGAAATCGAGGCCGCCCAGGCCGCGCAGCCGCTGCACATTGGGGTCGTTGAGCACTTCGACGCTCAGGGTGCTGCCGCCCGGGACATTGGCCGAGGTTTCCTTGA
>JAXLWN010000127.1:0-15015 GCA_046328475.1 Chloroflexia bacterium
ACCCACACTCCAGGCACCTCCTTCTTAAAGTCCCCTGCATGCGGGGGATTTAGGGGGCCAACTCCACCCTCGCCACCCCACATCACCAGCGTCGCCATCTCCCGCTCTGTCATTCTGAGCGCAGCGAAGAATCCGTCCCATCGCTCTATACTCTTCGCCCTTCGCTCCACGCCCCACCCCGCGCCCGGAGAAGGGGCAGGAAAAAAGCAAAAATGCAAAAACAAACCTACTTTTCACCGTGTAAGCGCGCTACTCGGCTTACATGTAACTCACTTGCACGCTTACACACGAACGTACGAATACACGAACACACCAACTCAGCACTCCCCTGCCCCCGTCCGTGTGCCACCCGTGCTATACTCTCCCCCCCACACGCGCCGCGCACCCGCCAGGCACGCCGGCGCGTTAAAGTGGGACATGGGGGGGATGGTGGGGCGAGCCAAACCAGCCGAATGGGAACAGGACAGCGACACCACGCCGCGCGAGGCCGTGCCAGCGCCGCGCGCCGCGAGCGTGCGCACGCCCCCGCCCGCCGAGAAGTCGCGCCCGACCGAGAGCTCCGCCCTCAACACCCAGCGCCCCGCCGCGCGCAGCTTGGAATCCGAGCGCCACAACCCGACCTTCGGCATCGACTACTGGGTCCTCGGCCTCGGCGCATCCCTGCCAGCCTTCCTCTGCGCGGTCGTGCTCCTCGCCTCGGCCGGGTTCTTGCCGCGCGTGCCGCAACTGCCGCTCGGCCTCGCGCTCGGCGGCGTACTGGTCCTGCTCAGCGTCGGTGCCGTCTTCGCCCACGCCAACGACTACCCGGCCTGGACCCAGCCCGGCGTCACCCTCCTGCCGATCCTCGTCCTCTTCCTCCCGGCCGCGACGCTGCGCGGCGAGGTCGTCACGCGCATCAACGGCGATCCCGACCGCGCCGTCATCGCCCCCTTGCTGGCGACCTTGCTGCTGCTCGCGGCGGCCACCCTCGTCTGCGCCATCGTGGCCATCGTCATCGGGCGGCACGCGCCCTCCTTCAGCGGCCTCTCCCTCCTCCCCGCGCCGCTGATGCTCTCCTGGCTGATCCTGCTCGCCCCGCCGTTCGAGGAATCCGAGGTCATCAACGCGCTCGGCTGCTCGCTGGCCCTCGCCGCCCTGACCACCTTCATCGGCTGGTTCGCCCCGGCCGCCTGGCGACCGGCGGCACCCGCCCTGGCCTATGTCCTACAATTCGCCCTGTTTGTGGCCCTGGGCATCGGCTGGCCCACGCTCAGCGGCGCCCTCCGCCCGGTGATCGTCCTCGACCTGGCGCTGCTCGTGGGCCTGATCTTCCTGGTGCTCTTCATCCCGCTCTGCGCCGCCTGGATGCGGCGGCATGGCTGGCGGGCCGTTGAGCGGCTGATGGGCTAGTCGCCCAACGCCCGACGACTGACGACTGACGACCGACGACTGACGACCCCATCCGACGCACACTGGAAGCACATGCCGAAACCCTTCGAGCGAGCACGGCGCAACTGGGAGCGACGCTATCGGCTGGACCACCACCGGCGACAGTACCGATCGCGCGTGCTCGGCCGCGTCCCCCTGCCCGAGCGCCATCCCCGCTTCGCCTACCTCTTCGCCATCGTCCCCACCCTGGCGGTCGTGGTGCTGCTCGCCGCCTCGCCTTTTCTGTGGAGCATCAGCAAGGCGATCACGAACATCCAGGCCCCAACGGCGACCGCAGGCGGCGAGGAACCGACGGGCGTGGCCGGTGAGCCGACCGATGTGGTCTCCAATCTCCCGGCCTGGGACGGCAAGGAGCGGCTGAACTTCCTGCTCGTCGGCGTCGACCGCCGCGACGACGGCGAACTCCCCCGCACCGACACGATCATCATCATCACGGTCGATCCCCAGTCGAAATCCGTGGGGATCATGTCCCTCCCGCGCGACCTGATGGTGACCATCCCCGGCGGCTACGGCAAGGACAAGCTGAACGCTGCATTCGTCTACGGCGAGCGGGATAAGCGCGTCGGCGGCGGCATTGGCCTGCTCAAGCGCACCATCCAGGAGAACCTCTACATCCAGATCACCCACTACGGCATGATCGACTTCAAGGGCTTCGAGCGCGTCGTGGACGAGTTCGGTGGGGTCACGGTCGATCCCCCCTACCCGATCCTGGACGACGAGTACCCGACCGAGAACTACGGTTATACCAGCCTCTACTTCCCGGCCGGTGTGCAGCACCTCAATGGTCACCAGGCGCTGCAATATGCGCGCACGCGCCACGCCGACAGCGACTTCGGCCGCTCCCGTCGCCAGCAGGAGGTCATCCTCGCCTTGCGCGAACAGGCGCTCGGTCAAAACCTGATCAGCCAGGCCAGCCTGCTCACCAAGTTCTTCCCGCTGCTCACCATCCTCGGCGACTCGGTGCGGACCGACCTCAACCAGAACCAGATGATGCAACTTGCAAGCCTTGCCCTCAGCATCCCCACCGACAGCATCGACTCCTTCACCATCCAGGACTTGCTGACCGACTACACCGACGAGAATGGCGTCGAATACGTCGTGCCGCGCGATTGGGCCAAGGTGCGGTCGCGGATGCGCGAGATGATCCCCAACGCGCCGCAGGTGCTGCCGACCCCGACCGCCGACCTCGGCCTGCGGATCGGCGTGCAGAACGGCACCGTGCGCGACCGCTTCGCCGCGCGCTCGGTCGAGCGGCTGAAGGCGGCCGGCTTCGCCAACGCGGTCGTCGATGAGAAGCAGCCGAGCGCAACGCTGCCGATTCCCTACACCATCATCTACGACTACACCGGCAGCGCCGACACCGCCGCGCTCATCGCCAAGACCCTTGGCGTGACCGACCCCGACATTCGCCAGGGGACCGGCACGGCCCCCAACGGGGTCAGGATCCTCGTCGTCCTCGGCGATGACGCGCCCGACAACGGCCCCCCGCGCGTCACGCCCACCCCGCGCGTCAGCCCCACCCCGCGCGCCCCCACCCCCACCCCGACGCGACGGCCGTAGCGTGAATGCGGAATGGGGAATGGAGGGTGCGGAATGACGATAGACTCCGAGGATAGGCCGGGGCCAGGTGCGGAGCCCATTCCGCATTCCGCACTCTCCATTCCGCACTCGCTCTCTGCGGCCATCCTCGCGGGTGGCCTGAGTCGCCGGATGGGGGCCGACAAGGCGCTGCTTCGTCTCGTGCCCGATGGCCCGACGCTGATCGAGCGCGTTGTGTCGGCGGTCCGCGCCGTGGCCGACGAGCTGCTGATCGTCGCCAACGACGACCGCCTGGCGCACCTCGGTCTGCCGATCGTGCCCGACGCCTATCCGGGCGCGGGATCGCTCGGCGGCATCTACAGCGCGGTCGCCGCCGCCGCGCACGACCACTGCCTCGTCGTCGCCTGCGACATGCCCTTCCTCTCCCCGCCCCTCCTCCGCGCGATGGCCGCCGAACCGCGCACCTACGACGTCCTCGCGCCCCACCTCGTCGTCGGGGAGAATCGCCAGGGCGGCGGCAATGGGGTCTACGAAACCCTCCACGCCATCTACGGCCGCGCCGCGCTCCCCGCCATGCGCGAGCAGCTGGAGGCTGAGCACTACCGCATCGTCGGCTTCTTCCCGCAGGTGCGCGTCCAACCCCTCCCCGAAACCTACCTCCGTCGCCACGACCCCGACCTGCGCTCCATCTTCAACGCGAACACCCCCGAGCGCCTGGCCGAAGCGCGGGCGATGCTGGTGCACGGCTGAAGCATCGCGCTTCTCTGAGCTACCGACCGTACACCGCACTCATCCGATTGCATTCCGCGTACGTACACACTACAATGACATAAGGTCGCCGCAATCGGCGTCCCGTTCTATCCGACTATCCGACTATCCGACCGCCCGACTCCACCCGGAGGCCCCGTGCCGTTCGACTTCGCGAAGATCGCGACGCAGATCGAGGAACTGACGCGCGAGGTGCCGCGCGGCGGGGCGGATGAGTTCTTGCCGCTGCGCGAGGCGTTCGCGAACGTCGATGTCGGCGACCTCGTCGCGCGGCTGACCGACAAGCGGACGCGCCACTCCTGGCTCCCCGCCTTGCCGGGCCTCACCTTCAATCGTTCCTATCCCGCGCCGCCGCCGCCCGCCGATTTCAGCGTGCTGGCGACCGACGGCTCGTTCATCCTCCCCGACCGGCACAGCCCGGCGCGCTTCTACCTGATCAACATCGGGCGGGTCCACCTGCACTACGGCGCGACGCCGGGGGCCGATCTCTCCTCGACGGCGGAGTTGCGCTATCGCGAGCAGGAGTTGCAGGTGGATGGCCGGATCCCGGTCAACCCGGCGATCCTCGGGATGCGCCGCGCGGCGGATGAACTGGCGGCGCTGGCGCAACTGGCGCTGACGGTCGAGCGCCCGGCGGTCGCCTTGCAGGATGGCACCCTCATCCTCTGGAGCCTCAACGGCCAGGATCCGGTTGTGCGCGACTGGGTGCTGCACGACTTCCTCGCTGCACTGGACGACCTGCGCGAGCGCGGCGTGCCGGTCGCGTCCTACATCAGCTACCCCGGCGGCAAGGATGTGACCGACGCGCTGCGCGTCTCCGTCTGTGATTTCCCCGGCCAGGGGCGGACGATCAACTGCGACGACTGCCGCGCCGAACGCCAGATTCCGGCCTGCCAGGTCATCCCGCCGGTGCCCGACCGCCACGTCTTCGAGCATATCGCCCACCTCCAGCCGGGGGAACGCTCGGATGTCTACCGTAGCCGCTCGAAGATCCTCGATCACTATGGTGACCACGCTATCCACTTCTTCTACCTGCACACCGGCACCGAGATCGCGCGCGTGGAAATCCCCCAATGGGTGGCGCAGGACCACAAGCTCCTCGATCTCACCCACGCGCTCATCTATGATCAGTGCCTGCGCGGTCGCGGCTATCCCTCGGTCTTGCAGGAAGCGCACGAGCAGGCCGTGATCGGCGCGGATGAGCGGAGGGTGGTGGAGCGTCTGGTCGAAGAGGCGATGGCTCGCCTCGGCATCGTGATGCTGCGGAGCGCGAAGGATTCGAGTAAGCGCAGTCGCTTCGTCTGAGCGGCCATCCCGCTGACCAGGGGGATCGATGCGCATCGGTGAGATCATCGAGACGAGCACGGTGGGCTTCTGGGCCGAGAGCAGCGCGCTACACGATCTGCCGCCGCTCGGGGCGTTGGTGACGGTTGGGGTGCCCGACGTGGGGGCGCTCTATGGCATCGTGGCGTTCGGGCAGACGGCGGGGATCGACGAGGGGCGCAAGGCGGTGCGGCGCGGGACCGACGAGGTCTTCGACGGCGCGATCTACGACCGCCACCCGGAGTTGGCGCGGATCCTGCGCACCACTTTCCGGGTCGTCACGGTCGGCTATGCCGGGGCGGATGGCCGACCGCGCCACCATCTGCCGCCCGCGCCGCCGCCGCTCCACTACTCGGTGTCGCGCTGCGACCGCGCGACGGTTGCGCGCTTCACCGACGAGCCGCGCTACTTCGCGATCGTGGCGGCGAGCGAGGGCGAGGTTGCGCCGGAGCAGCTGCTGGCGGCGCACATCCGCGCGGTCTATGCCGACCGGGGGCACGATCAGGTCTGGCTGGAAGGCGCTGGTCGGCAGGTCGCGCGGCTGCTGAAGCGCGATTATGACCGCCTGCTGACGGTGCTGGAGGCGATCGATCCGGGCGCACCGGAGTCGACTCGCCCGCTCGACCCGCTGCGGGACTTGCCTGTGGTCAACGGGCATGGTACGAAGTTGAGTCGGAGGGAGGTCCCCTTCTAGCGTTCGGTACCCACCATTCGGGGAGGCAACGATGATCTACGAACTCCGCACCTACAAATTCCGCGAGGGGATGCAGGATCGCCTGCTGGCCCGCTTCCGCGACCACACGCGGGCCATTTTCGACCGGTATGGCATCACGTCGATCGGCTACTGGGTGCAGACCGAGCCGGCCGATGGTGCGGGCGATCTCATCTACATCGTGTCGCACCCGAGCCGGGAGGCCGCTGCCGCCGCCTGGGAGGCCTTCCGCGCCGATCCGGAGTGGGTCAAGGTGAAGACCGCGACCGAGACCGATGGGCCGCTGCACAACGGCGTCGTGAGCCAGTACATGGAAGCGACGGACTTCTCGGCGATTAAGTAGGGACGGTGGGATGAGGAGAGTGGAGAGAAGAGAGAGGAGAGTTGGGGACGGCTCCGTCCCAAGCCGACGGGGGCGCTGGCCTTCATGACTGCCCCTCTCCCTTCTTCCCTCTCCCCATCCCCACAGGAGACCGTATGGCCCAGCAGCTCGGCGTGGTGACTGGCGGGAGCTTCACCGATGGGATGACGGTGCGGCTTGATGCGATGCGCTCGACGGAGGCATTGCAGGTCGGCAACTTCGTGGTGATCGAGGGCGAGGACAATCGCTACTTCAGCACCATCGCCGACCTGGAGTTGCGGCTGACCGACCAGGCGCTCGCCGCCGACCCGCCGTCGCCCCACTCGCCATTCCTGCGCGCGGCGCTGGCCGGGGTGCAGACCTACGCGGTCGCGCAGGTCAAGCCGAGCCTGATGCTGGCCGATAAGGACGAGTTGACCGGCGGCGGGCCGAAGCCGGTGCGAACGATCCCGATGCACTTCGCCATCCTGCGCGAGGCGGCGGGGGAGGATTTCGCCTGCGTCTTCGGGGAGGAGGACGCGGCGGGGGGCAAGTTTGCGCTCGGCACGCCGCTGACGATGGACCAGCCGATCCCGCTCGACCTGGCGCGACTGGTGGAGCGGAGCAACGGTGTCTTTGGGCAATCGGGCACAGGCAAGAGCGTGCTGACGCGGTTGCTGATCTGCGGCGTGATCAAGGCGGGGCTGGCCTCGACGCTGATCTTCGACATGCACTCCGAGTATGCCTGGCAGAAGGAGGGGGAGGGCGGCTCGCAACTGCGCGGGCTGCGCGACCTCTTCGGCTCGCGGATCGGGGTCTACTCGATCGACGAGGCGGATGCGAAGCGGCAGGCGCTCGACGCGACGCTGCAGATCGGGCTGAACCAGATCGAGCCGGCCGATATCGAGTTGCTGGCCGATGAGCTGAACCTGACGCCGACCTTCGCGGCGACCGCGCACAGCCTGCGCGACCGGTTCCGGGAGCGGTGGCTGTCGGCGCTGCTGGCGATGGACGGCGACACGATCAAGGAGTTCTGCGCGGAGAGCGGCGCGAACGAGATGGCGGTCACGTCGCTGAAGCAGAAGATGGGGGTGCTGCGCACCAAGTCGTACATCGCCGAGCACATGACGACGAGCGTGGTGGACGCGCTGATCGGGCGGCTGCGGCGCAAGGAGAACGTCGTGCTGCAGTTCGGGCGGCACAGCACGTTGCTCGATTACATGCTGGTCGCCAACATCCTGACGCGGCGGATTCACGCGGCCTATACCGATCAGGTGCTGAAGTATGACGGCAGCCGCGACGCGGCGGACAAGCCGCACCCGCTGATGATCGTGCTGGAGGAGGCGCACAAGTTCCTCGCGCCGTCGGTGGCGCGGCAGACGATCTTCGGGACGATCGCGCGGGAGATGCGGAAGTACAGCGTGACGCTGCTGGTGGTGGACCAGCGGCCGAGCGGGATCGACGCGGAGGTGCTCTCGCAGCTGGGGACGAAGATTACGGGGTTGCTGACGGAGGAGCACGATATCGACGCGGTGTTGACCGGGGTGTCGGGGCGTTCCCATTGGCGCGGGGTGCTGGCGAGCCTGGAGACGAAGCAGCAGTGCCTGGTGCTGGGGCACGCGATCCCGATGCCGATGGTGCTGCGGACGCGGGCGTATGACGAGGCGTTCGCGGCGCAGATGGGCGGCAGGCCGGTGGCGCGAACAAAGGCGGATCTGGTTGCGGCCGGGCAGCGCGCGAAGGATGAGCTGTTCGGGGAGTAGGGGGTGCCAGGTAGCTGCTAGCCGCGATGTTCGTGGGCCGGTAGTGGTGTAATGATGTAAGTGGCTTACGTGTAAGTGAATTACGTAGGCAAAAGTAGGTTTGTTTTTGCATTTTAACTTTTCCTTTTCCTCTCCATTCGGGGCCGGGCAAGGCGAGGCAAAAACCGCGCAGTGATGCGGAATTTGGGTGATCGTTGCGTGTGGGAAAGTGCGTGGTCGGGGTGGGGTTGGCCCCCGAAATGCCCCGCATGCGGGGGACTTTAACTTGGTAGTGCTTGTGAGATTGTGGTTGTTCATGGTGGTTCCTCCGTCGTTGGTCAAGGTGTGGGCGTTTGGCGGGGCGGGCGGCAGGGGCGCGCGGGTGCTTCGCGAAGCGCCCCTACATTTATCTACCCGTCGAGGGGGGCGAACCGTGCCAGGTTGGGGGGAAAATGGTTAAGTGGAGAATGGAGTGACAAGGTTTGTGGTGGGCGAGGGGGATTGGGGGCTATGCTAAGATTGGGGCAGAGTTTGAGCAGTAATGTGGGATTGTGGGGTGACTATGGAGACGGCGACGAATCCGGGCGCTGCGCCGCAGGCTGAGATCGATGCGTTGATGACGCCGGACGAGTATCTGGAGAGTCTGCGCGACGCGCGCAATGTTTATCTCTATGGCGAGAAGGTGAAGGATGTCACGACGCACCCGGCGTTCCGCAATTCGGCGCGGTCGGTGGCGCGGCTGTACGGGACGTTGCACGACCCGGCGCAGCGCGAGCTGCTGACGGCGGTGGATGATTATGGCATCCGCACGCACAAGTTCTTCAAGCCGAGCAAGACGAGCCAGGAGTTGTTCGAGGCGCGCGAGGCGATCGCGGCCTGGGCGCGGATGAGCTATGGCTTCATGGGGCGCACGCCGGATTACAAGGCGGCGTTCATGGCGAGCCTGGGGGCGAATCCGGAGTTCTATGCGCCGTACGATGCGAATGCGCTCAACTGGTACAAGAAATTTGTGTCGCGCGGGTTGTTCCTGAACCATGTGCTGGTGAATCCGCCGGTGGACCGGAAGAAGCCGATCCACGAGGTGGCGGATGTCTTTGTACACGTGGTGAAGGAGCGGGACGACGGGATCATCGTCAGCGGCGCGAAGATGCTGGCGACGGGGTCGGCGATCACGCACGGGACGTTCGTGGCGCAGAATAGTTCGGCCTTCCTGGAGGCGGGGAAGGCGGAGGATTTCGCGCTGGTCTTCATCGCGCCGATGGATGCGCCGGGGAGCAAGCTGCTCTGCCGCTCGTCGTACGAGCAGGCGGCGCGGTCGCCGTTTGATAATCCGCTCTCCAGCCGGTTCGATGAGAATGACGCGGTGTTGCTGTTCGACAACGCGTTCATTCCGTGGGAGAACGTGCTGGTCTACCGCGATACGGAGCGGGCGAATTCGTTCTACCGCAACTCCGGCTTCTTCAGTCGCTACAACCTGCAATCGGCGACGCGGCTGGGGGTGAAGCTCGACTTCATGGCGGGGCTCTTCGCGAAGGGGATCGCGACGAACGGGACCGACGAGTTCCGGGGGGTGCAGGTCGCGCTGGGCGAGGTGTTGGGCTGGCGGAATCTGGTTTGGGCGCTGGGGACGGCGATGTGCGCCGACCCGCAGCCGGGGCCGGGGAACAGCGTGATCCCGAAGATGGAGAATGCGGCGACCTTCCGGCTCTTTGCGCACGAGTGCTGGCAGGCGATCCATTCGCTCTTCGAGACCTATCTGGGCGGTGCGCCGCTGGTGGCACCGTCGAGCAACAAGGACTTGCTCAACGAGGAGTTGCGCCCGCTGATCGACAAGTACTATCGCGGCACCGATACGACGGCGGAGGAGCGTGTCAAACTCTTCAAGCTGGTGTGGGACGCGATTGGGACGGAGTTCGGGGCGCGGCATGAGCTGTACGAGCGGAACTACTCGGGGAACAACGAGCAGATCCGGCTCGATGTGCTGAACTTCGCGCGGATCAAGAAGCATCTGGCGAACGCTACCGCGATGGTAGACCAGTGCATGGCGGACTACGATCTGCATGGGTGGACGTCGGATACGTGGGTGTATGAGAAGTGACGAGTGATGAGTGATGAGTGATGAGGGGACGGTTCGAAGGTTCGAAGGTTCGAACGTTAGGCTGTGCATCCGTGGACCCATAACCTTCAAACCTTCGAACTTTTGGACCTAGAACCTTGAACTCACGTGTGGAGCAGGATGATGAGCGGGAATCGGGAGCCGTTGCCGGAGATGCAGATCGAGCCGGAGAAGTTGCAGGAGTATCGGGACTTCTACACGGAGTTGCTGGGGTTCGTGCCGCCGCGCATTCAGGCGCGGACGGATATGCTGGCGCGGGTCGATCCCGAGTTGCTGGAGATGCAGGAGAATATCCGCCGCCACGCGATGTATCCGAAGGCGTTCGATGTGAAGACGTCGCAGTTGATGTTGTTCGGGATGCTGCTGGTGCAGTTGGCCGATGCGACGCGGCTGCACGCCATCGCGGCGCGGCGGGCGGGGGCGACCTGGGAGGAGTTGAACGCGGTCGTGGGACTGGCGTATCTCTTCCGGGGGATGTCGGCGGCGAACCTGGGGGCGCAGATTATCGGGGAGATCGCGGCGGGGAGTGAGGGCGTGAGTCGTGATCGTGAGGGACGTGGAGGGGATGTGGAGAGTGGAGAGTGGAGAGAAGAGAGAGGAGAAGAGAGAGCGGAGTCGGGCGAGATAGGGAGAGGGGATTGGGATGGAGAAGGGAGGGAGAAGAGAGAGGAGCGTGGGGACCGCATCCCCGCCGCCTGCGGGCGGCACCCGCCACCCACTGCGGTGGGTACCCGGCCGCGAGGAGCGGGGGGATGGCTGGGGTACGGATTCTTCGCTGCGCTCAGAATGACACACCAAAGGGGAGGGGAGGACGAGGTGCCGTGCTGGGCGTCGGTTGATGACCCCTCCCCCTGAAGGGAGAGGGTGGGATCGCTGGCCAACGCGAGCGGGGGATTGCGGGGAGTTGTGGTTAGCCTTGCTCTTTTCTGTGTTGGGGGATGGGCAACTGGAGGTGCGGTGATGTCGGCGAATGGGGCGCACGAGTTGGCGGATCGGCACCGGGATCTGGCGCATTTGGGGCATGTGGAGTTGTTGACGCCGAGGCCGGAGGAGAGTCTGCGCTTTTTTCTGGATGTTTTTGGGATGAGTGAGGTGGCGCGGCAGGGGCAGTCGGTCTGGTTGCGGGCGTTCGGGGATTTTGAGCTGGCGACGTTGAAGTTGACGGAGTCGCGGCAGGCGGGGCTGGCGCATACGGCGTGGCGGGCGTATAGCCCGGCGGCGCTGGCGCGGCGGGTGGCGGCGCTTGAGGCGAGTGGGCGCGGGATCGGGTGGATTGAGGGGGATCTGGGGCATGGTCCGGCGTACCAGTTTACGGATCCCGATGGGCATCTGATGGAGGTCTATTTCGAGGCGGCGAAGTATCGCGCGCCGGAGGGGGAGCGGCCGGCGCTGAAGAATCAGCCGCAGCGCTATCCGAACCGGGGGGCGTGGGTGCGGCGGCTCGATCATGTGAATGTGCTGTGCGACGATGTGTCGGCGAACCGGGCGTTCATGGAGGATGTGCTCGGGTTCAATCTGCGCGAGCATGTGGTGCTGGATGACGGGACCGAGGCGGGGGCGTGGGTGAGCGTGACGCCGCTGACGCACGACATCGCCTATACGCTCGATGCGACGCGGGCGCGGGGGCGGTTGCACCACGTCGCGTACTATGTGGACAATCGGGAGGATATTCTGCGGGCGGCCGATATTTTCCTCGAAGGGGGCTACTTCATCGAGACGGGGCCGTCGAAGCACGCGCTGACGCAGGCGTTTTTCCTCTATGGGTATGAGCCGGGCGGGAATCGGGTGGAGTTGTTCTCGGGTGGGTATTTGATCTTCGCGCCCGACTGGGAGCCGATCCGCTGGAGCCAGGCGGAGCGGGCGAAGGGGCAGGCCTGGGGGCTGAAGTTGCCGCATAGTTTCCACTCGTATGGCACGCCGAGTGTGGATGTGCCGGTGGAGGCGCAGCGGCATATTCCGGTCTTTGATCCGCTGTAATACGAGTGCTGAGTGCTGAGTGCTGAGTGCTGAGTAAGGACGAAGGACGAAGGACGAACGACGAGCGAGAGTAGCAGCGAGCGGCGAAACGGTTGCTCGGCGCGGTTGCCCCGAGGGTTGAGAGCTTCCTGGGCTGGGGGCGGCCTGCGGGCCGCCGCGGAAGCCCACCTGCGCAGGCTGGGACTCGCGGTCTGCCCACGACAGGATTGGGAATGCAGAGGATTTCCATTACGCTGAGCGCGTCAGTAGTTGCAGAGGCCCGGCAGGTTGCGGGAAGCAGGGGATGTCGAGCCTTATCAATGCTGTGCTTGAGCAATATCTGCAAACCCTCCGGCTACGAAACTCGAAGAAGAGTTGACTGCGGAGTTCGGGCCGATCTCAGCGGAAGCGCGACGACGCGCGGAGAACGTTGTATGGCCTGACAAGCACTTCAAACACCCGCAACAAGCGGTAGCAGAGCAAATATCGGGCACCGATCGGCTAACGATCGGTGCCCAATGCGTTTCTATGCGAAGTAGCCGGAGTTGGCGATGATGTCGGCGGCGGGGGTGTAGGTGGCTTCGACGATGGTGCGGCCGGTGCGCTGGAGGTAGGACTGGATAAGGTGGAAGCCGATGGTGTAGCCAGCGGCGAAGGGGAGGCCGATCGGTTCGTAGCCGGAGAAGGAGGCGGCCGAGGTCGCCGAAGAGGTAGGGGCGCACGTTGTTGAAGCCGCGCACGTCGAGGGCTTTGCCGATGATGGCTTTGCTGCTGGCGAGTTCGTCGGGGGTGAGGCTGGTGACCCAGGGGCCGACGAGGTCGCGGCCGTAGAGCGCGGCGGCGAACGATTCGGCGAGGTCCTTCCAGCGCGATGTATTCCCCGACCGAGATGTCCATGGTGAAGGGTGCGTAGCTGAGGCGCACGTTGTGGTGGAACTCGTGCGCGGCGGCGGCCCCGAGGCGGGGGGAGGTTAGCAGGCGGTGGGTAGGCGGTGACGATGACATAGCCGGGAATCATCCCCGCCCGCCGTAGCCGCGCATGAAGTTCATGATGTAGTCGTTGTCGCGGTCGGCCAGGAGGATCATATGCCGTGGAAACGCGGTCGAAGGGGAGGATGTGGCCGGCGTCGGTGAAGGCTTCCGAACCGCGTTCGAGCGCGGTGCGCATCGCGCCGAGGGCGTCGGCGGCGGCGAGTTGGTCGAGGGCGGCGAGGTAGTCGGGGGCGTCGACATTCAGCTGAAGAGGCTGATCATCTGGGAGCGGCCTGGGCCAGGGCCTCGTCGCTGGCCCCTTGCAGGTGGGGCATGCGGCCGAGGAAGGTGGTCCAGAATCCGCGCACCGGTTCGAGGATCTGCTCGCGGGCGATGGCGAAGCGCTGCTCCTCGGGGGCGGCGAGGACGGCGCGCTGGGCGGCGATGGTGTCGGGGACGATGATTTCCACTGGAAGCTCCTTGCCGTAGGAAAACTCTTCGACTGGGGCTGAGTGTACAGGCTCTCGCTACGTCAGGGTCAAGGGGGAGGTGGTGCGTCGGTGCATCGGTAAGTTGGTGCGTTGGGGCAGTGCGTTTGTGCGTTTGTGGAGAGGCGGGCGGCGGTTGAGAGTGGTGCAGCGGCGGTTGAAACCGCGCCTGGCGACTGCGGTCGCCACGAAACCGACCTGCGTCGGTTAGGTCACGATTTGCAGCGGTGGACTGCGTGGTGTGTGAGCGCCTGCGAGGGTGGGTGCCCGCGTGCGGGTGATTCGGTCGCCAGTTGCCCTCGCGCAGAAGGCCGGTGGTGGGTGGTGGGCCTGGACTTGCACCGGTCGTTCATTGCGGACATGGTTGCGCAAAGCGTCCTTGCGTATGCGTCGATGGCGCGAAGGCGCTTTTGACAATCACCGGGCGTCTCCCCATGCTTGGCTGCAATTCGTGATGCGCCACGGGCGTTGAACGTTGCGTGTGGATCCGAGCCTCGGAGAGGGGTGGCAGTATGTCCGATCAATCGATTGAGCCGAACGGCAGCGGGGCTGCGCCGGAGCGGGAGGATTTGCGCGAGTTTGGTTTTGATACGCGCGCGGTCCATGCGGGGCAGCGTCCCGACCCGACGACCGGGGCGCGGGCGATGCCGATCTATCAGACGACGAGCTTCGTGTTCGAGGACGCGGCGGCGGCGGCGGCGTACTTCAATTTGCAGGAGTACGGCAACATCTACTCGCGGATCATGAACCCGACGGTGGCGGCGTTCGAGGAGCGGGTGGCGAGCCTGGAGGGGGGCGCGGGGGCGGTGGCGTTCGCCAGCGGGTTGGCGGCGCAGACGGCCGCGCTCTTCACGATGACGCAGCCGGGGGATCATGTCGTGGCGTCGCGGGCGCTCTATGGCGGCACGGTGACGCAGTTTAAGCATGTGCTCGGCAAGCTGGGGGTCGAGGTCACGTTCGTGGACCCGGACGACCTGGATGCCTGGCGGGGGGCGCTGCGGGAGAACACCAAGGCGCTCTACGGCGAGACGATCGGGAATCCGGGCGGGAACGTGCTGGATATCGAGGGGGTGGCGGCGATTGCGAACGGGCATGGCTGCCCGCTGATGGTGGACAACACCTTCGCCTCGCCCTACCTCTGCCGACCGCTGGAGTGGGGGGCGGATATCGTCGTCCATTCGGCGACGAAGTTCATCGGGGGGCACGGGACGAGCATCGGCGGCATCGTGATCGAGTCGGGGCGCTTCAACTGGTCGAACGGGCGCTTCCCGATCATCGCCGAGCCGTCGGAGGCGTACCACGGGCTGGCGTTCCACGAGACGTTCGGGGTTTACGGCTACCTGATGAAGCTGCGCGCGGAGACGCTGCGCGACCTCGGCGCGGCGCTGAGCCCGTTCAATGCGTTTATGTTCCTGATCGGGCTGGAGACGCTGCCGCTGCGGATGGCGCGGCATGTGGAGAATGCGCTCGGTGTGGCGCGGTTCCTGGCCGGGCACCCGGCGGTGGAGCGGGTCGGGCACCCGGGGCTGCCGGGGAGTCCGTATCAGACGCTGGCGGCGAAATACCTGCCGCGCGGGGCGGGGGCGATCTTCTCGTTCGACCTGAAGGGGGGGCGCGAGGCGGGGCAGACC
>JAXLWN010000128.1:0-14868 GCA_046328475.1 Chloroflexia bacterium
CCCGGTGAGGCAGAGGACCGGCGACGAGCAGGCGTAGGCCGTGGCGAGGGCCGCGCTGGCGTTGAGCAGCCCCGGGCCAGGCACCATCAGGCAGACGCCGATCCGCCCGGTCGTGCGGGCGTAGCCGTCGGCCATGTAGGCGGTCGCCTGCTCGTGCCGCGTGTGGTAGACCGCGACCGCGTCGCGCACCTCGTAGAGTCCGTCGAAGGCCCAGTCGAGCTGCACGCCGGGGAGGGCAAAAACCGTGTCCACTCCCTCCCGCACCAGTGACTGCGCCAGGGCCTGCCCGCCGGTGAGCTGCGCCATGGATGCTCCTATCGTTACGCTCCGGGCGGGCGCATCGCCCACCGTCCCTACCCCCGGCATTCTACAATCACCGCCCTGCCGCGCCAACGAGCGCGGCGCGTGTGAGGGGCGGTGAACGGGGCGGAAGGGAATAGGCGATCCTGCGAGGGTGTTGACGGTGTTGCGCGGTCCGGTCAGCGGGCCAAAGAGCCGGAGGGCTGGCCGTCCAGAGGTGGCAGCCCCAATGCACAGCCTACGGTCCGGAATTGAACTGGCGGAAGCTCCACCTGCGGAAGTAGCGAGAGGGAGAACGCATGGCAGCGACGATTCGCGTCGGCATCGTGGGGGCGACCGTCACCCCTGGCGGGAGCGGCTGGGGTGCCAACGCCCATGTCCCCGCGCTGAGCGCCCAGCCCGATTTTGTGCTCAAGGCTGTCTGCACCGCCCACGAGGAGACGGCGGAAGCATCCGCAGAGGCCTTCGGCGTCGAGCTCGCCTTTCACGACTACGAGGCGATGATCGCGCACCCGGACATCGACCTCATCGCCGTGGTGGTCCGGGTCCCGGGGCACTACGACCTGGTGAAGCGCGCGATCGAGGCCGGGAAAGCCGTCTTCTGCGAGTGGCCGCTCGGCGCGAACCTCGCCGAGGCCGAGGAGATGGCAAACCTGGCGCGGGCGCGCTCGGTAACCACGGCGGTGGGACTCCAGGCGCGCAGCGATCCCGCGTTCATGTATGCGCGCGAGCTCGTCCAGCAGGGTCAGATCGGCGAGATCGTCTCGGCGAGCATGAGCGTGGTGAGCCAGGCGATTACCCGGCGGGGCCTCGGGCGCATCTGGCAGGGCGATCGGAGGAATGGTGCCAATACGCTGACGATCTCCGGCGGGCACGCGATCGACGCGCTCTGCTTCGTGCTGGGCGAATTCGCGGAGGTCTCGGCGCGGCTGGCGACGCGCATCGACGAGTGGCATAACACGGACACCGGGGAGACGATGCGGGTCGATGCGCCCGACTGGATCAGCGTCTCCGGCCGGCTCGCGGGTGGTGCCGAGGTCGCCTTCCTCGTGACGACCGTGCCGTTCAGTCCGAGTGGCAATCACTTCGAGATCTACGGGCGCGAGGGCACGCTGGTCATCACGGGCGGGTCGCCGAATATCGGGCCGAGCCAGCTGCATGTGGCGCGCGGCAACGAGCCATTGACTGCGCTGGCGATCCCCGGGCGCTTCACGCTGGTGCCGGAGGGCCTCCCGGCGGGTCCGCCGCAAAACGTGGCCCAGGAGTATGCCCGCCTGGCGCATGCCATCGCCGCCGGGGAGCGCTTCGAACCGGACTTCGCCCACGCGGTGACGCGGCACGCCCTGATCGAGGCGATCGAGCGCTCGGCAGCCGAGGGGCGTGCCGTCCGGGTCTGACTTGAAGCACCGATGGAAAGCTGGGAAGCGATCACGGCCCGCCACGCGTAGATGAGAGGAGTCAGAATCCATGGAAGTCTATGAGGCGATTCGCACGATCCTCGCCGTTCGCCAGTATCAGGACACGCCGATCCCGGATGATGCGGTGCATCGCATCGTCGAGGCCGGGCGACTGACGGCCAGCGCCAGTAACAAGCAGCCGTGGCACTTCATCGTTGTGCGGGAGCGCGAGACGCTGCGTCGCCTGGGTGAGAGCGCGCGGAGCGGCGCGTACACGGCCCAGGCACCGCTGGCCATCGTCGTGGCGGTCGAGCAGACCCCGTTCGCCGTCTCCGACGGCAGCCTGGCGATCCACGCGATGATGCTGACCGCCTGGGCGGAGGGGATCGGCTCCAACTGGGTCGGGTTCGCCGGTCGGCTGGAGGAGACCAAGGCGCTGCTCGGCATCCCCGACGATCTGGACGTGCTGGCGATCCTGCCCTTCGGCTACCCAGCCACGGAGGTCGGTCGCGGCAAGAAGAACCGCAAATCGCTGGCCGAGGTCGCCAGTAGCGAGCGGTTCGGGCAACCGTTCGCGTAGCTTGGATGCCTTCGCCCCAGGCCGCTTGTGCGTGCGCGCCGGTTAGCTGGTGGCGAGGCGGTGGGCGGCGGCGGTGACGAGGATATTCGCGCGGGCGAGCGGCAGCTCGCTCTCGGTCTTAGCAGATCGAACGGCGCGCGGTTCGTCCCGGCGATAGGCGGCGATCAGGTTGCGGGTTGCCGCCCGTCGTCTTTCTTGACGTGGCCGCGCGCCGCGCCATATACTCGGCGACCTGAAGGCAACCGGTGCGGCTCCGTTTCGGCGTTTGCCCGACGACTCCCCGCGCCGCCCCACTGAACAGGTCGCGCACTACCACCCCACATGGAGGACACCGGTGAACACCCTGCAAGCCGTCGCCCGCATCCTCAAGCTGGAAAGGGTCGAGTGGGTGTCCTGCTTCCCTTCCAACAACCTGATCGAAGCCGTCGCCGCCGAGGGCATCCGCCCGCTCCTCTTCCGCCAGGAACGCGGTGCCCTGATGGCCGCCGACGGTTTCAGCCGCCTCAACGACCGTCAGAAGTTCGGCGTCGTCATCACCCAGGGCGGGCCGGGTGCCGAGAACTCCATGGGCGGCATCGCCCAGGCCTTCGCCGACAACGTCCCCATGCTCGTCTTCCAGGGTGGCCCCTCGACCCGGGAGCACGCCGTACGACCCAACTTCTCCCCGGCCCGCACCTACCAGAGCGTCACCCGGCACACCGAGATCATCTGGAAGCCCGACATGGTCGCGGATGTGCTGCGTCGCGCCTTCCACATCCTGCGCAACGGCCGTCCCGGACCGGTCGTCGTCGAGATTCCGTCCGATGTCGATGGCCAGGAGGTGCCCGAGGCGGCGCTCGCCTACCAGTCGCCGGTGCGGTCGCCCCAGGCCCCCTCATCCGGCGCGGTCAAGGACGCAGTGCAGGCGCTGCTCGGTGCCCGCAAGCCGGTCATCTGGTCCGGCATGGGCACGCTCTTCTCCCAGGCCACCGAGGAGCTGCGCGAGCTCGCCGAACTCACCCAGATCCCGGTCTACTGCACCATGCCCGGCAAATCGGGCTTCGACGAGCGGCACCCCCTGGCGCTCGGTTCCGGCAGCGGCACGACGACCCTCCCCGCCTTCCGCTGGCTCCAGGAGTCGGACGTCCTCTTCGCGGTCGGCTCCAGCCTCACGCGCACCCCCTACGGCCAGCCGATTCCCGACGGCAAGACCATCATCCACAACACCGAGAGCATCGAGGACATCAACAAGGACTACTCGGTCGCCGTCGGCCTGCCCGGCGACGCCCGGCTGGCGCTGCGCATGATCCTCGACGAGGTCAAGGGCCAGATCGGCGAGCAGCCCCGCCAGAACGACGTCGCCGCGCAGATCGCCGACCTGCGCCAGCAGTGGCTGGCGGAGTGGACGCCATTCCTCACCGCCGACGATACGCCCATCCAGACCTATCGGGTCGTCGGCGAGCTCGAGCGGACGCTCGACAAAGAGCGCACCATCATCACCCACGACGCCGGCGCGCCGCGCGACATGCTGATGCCCTTCTACCGGGCGAGCGTGCCGCACAGCTACATCGGCTGGGGCAAGACCACCCACCTCGGCTTCGGCATCCCGCTGATGATCGGCGCGAAGCTGGCCCGGCCCGACGCATTCTGCCTCAATTTCATGGGCGACGGTGCCTTCGGCATGTCCGGCCTCGATATCGAGACCTCCGTGCGCATCGGCGCGCCGATCACTACGATCGTCCTCAACAACGGCGACATGGCGACCTACCCCGGCGGCTACCCGGAAGCGCGCGCCCGCTACAACCTGACCCACATGACCGGCGACTACGCGCAGATCGCCGAGGGTCTGGGTGCCGTCGGCATCGTCGTCACCCAGCCCGGCGAGATCGCCCCCGCCCTGCAGCGCGCCCAGCGGCTCAACGCCGACGGTCGCACCGTCCTGCTCGACATCCACTGCAACGTCGAAGGCCGCCGCTCCCGCTTCACCCCGCGCTAACGCCCACCCCGCAGCAGCAGGGTGACGCCGGTCCACATCGCCGCACCTCCCGCGCCCGCAACACGAGGGCGCACCATCGGGAAAGATGGTGTTCAAGCAGTCAACGTCGGGACCACAGCGATCCGTGGCGCTGCCGCGAGTCGTCGCAGCAGCAGCCCGATCGCTGGCGTTCACAGGAGCAAGCATCGTGCAGCACCCTCCGCTGGCCCCCATGGTCGCCGATCGCGACGCTTCCGAGCGCGTCGCCTCCGTGTTCGCCGACATTCGCGAGACGCGCCAAACCGACTTCATCAACAACTTCTGGCGCGTCATCGCGAACGACCCGGCGCAGCTGGAACGCACCTGGGCCGAACTCAAAGAGGTGATGGCACCCGGCGCGCTGGACGCCGTCGTCAAGGAGTTGATCTACATCGCGGTGTCGACCGTCAACGGCTGCGCCTATTGCATCCGCTCGCACACGGCCTCGGCGAAGCAGAAGGGCGCGACCGACGCGATGCTCGCCGAACTCCGCGCCGTGGTCGCCGCCGCCTCGAAAACGAACAGCCTCGCGACCGGGCTGCAGATCCCGGTCGACCCCGAGTTCATCCAGGAGTAGCCCGGAACTCGTTCGCCGCCCGCGCGACAGCGCCATCGCGGGCCACCGTGCCATGCCGGGCACCGCTCTTGACGCCAGGCGATCGCGCTCGTATCCTACCCGCCGGCATGAGCAGCGCGCGAAGCGGCGAGTCCCTGGCGGGCGTGGCGCGTCGTTGGTGCGTGCCTGGTGGACCCCAGGTCGGGCGTGGCCCGTCATCAGTCGGAGGCGGAGCGGTGAATCCACCCGTGACGGGCGCGGCGACCCCCTGGCCGCAGGACGCGCAGCGATCCTTGCTCGACGCCTCGCTCTTCGATCCCGAGCTGATCGAGCGCCAGATCCTCGACTTCCGCCAGATGGCGGCCTTCGCGCGCGATCCCTTCGTCGTGGTCAGCGGCGACGGCGTCACGGTCACCGACCACGCGGGCAAGGCGTATCTCGACGGGCTCTCCGGGGTCTTCGTCGCCTCGGTCGGCCACGGCAACGAGCATGTGATCCAGGCGATCCACGAGCAGCTCGACCGCCTCGCCTTCGCGCCGCCGCTCCACGGCACCAATCCCCCGGCGCTCGCCCTGGCGCGCGAGTTGCTGGACTTCGCGCCGCCGGGCGTCGGCGCGGTCAAACTGCTCTCCGGCGGCTCGGAGGCCAACGAGGCGGCGCTGAAGCTGGCCCGCCAGTATTGGCAGCAGGCCGGGCACCCGCGCAAATACAAGGTGCTCGCCCGCTACGGCGGCTATCACGGGGCCACCATGGGCGCGCTGTCGGCCACCGGCGGCTGGGAGCGCAAGTCGGTCTTCGAGCCGCTGGTGCCCGGCTTCCTCCACGTCCACCCGCCGGCCTGCAACGCCTGCCCCTACGACCACACCCTCGACCAGTGCCGCGCCCACAACCTCTTCACCTGCGGTCGCCATGTCGGGCGCACCATCGCCGCCGAGGACCCGGAGACGGTGGCGGCGGTGATCGTCGAGCCGATCTCGGTCTCGGGGGCCGGGTTCACCGTGCCGCCGGTCGAATACATCCGGCAGTTGCGCGCCGACTGCGACAAGCACAACGTCCTGCTGATCTTCGACGAGATCATCACCGGTTTCGGGCGGCTCGGGACCCGCTTCGGGGCCGACTACTTCGGCGTCGTCCCCGACCTGATCACCTGCGGCAAGGGGATGTCCGGCGGCTATTCGCCCCTCGCGGCGGTGCTGATCTCCGAGAAGCTGCGCCTGGCCTTCCTGGGCGAGCCGGGCGAGCGCAAGGAGTTCCACCACGGCCACACCTTCGGCGGCAACCCGCTCTCGTCGGCGGCGGGCCTCGCCGTCCTGCGCCACATCCGGCAGCGGGGCCTGGTCGAGCGCGCCGCCGATCTCGGTGCCCGCATCCTGCGCCCCCGGCTCGCCGCGCTTGCCGCCAGCCGCCCCGGCATCCGCAACGTGCGCGGCGCGGGGCTGCTCCAGGGCTTCGATCTCGATCCGGCCGTCTACGGCGAGGCACCCGGGCCGCGCCTCGAGCGCCTGGCGCGCGATCGCGGCCTGATCGCCCGCATCGGGCGCGATTTCGTGGTCTTCGCGCCGCCGCTGGTGACGCCGGAGGAGGCGCTGCACCGGATGGTCGACATCATCGACGACGCCATCGGCGCGCTCTAGCGGCGCGGCCTCGGCGGGGCGGCAGAGGGGAATATGACGGGCGGGAACGATGCCGGATGGATTATCGCGCCGAATCCGGCTCCGCCGATCGCCCTCGCGGCGCGCGAACTGGCCCACTACCTCGCGCTGCTCGCGCCGGATCGGCCGACGACTGCCGCGCCGCTGCGGCTTGGCACGTTCGCCGACTTCGGGGCAGGCTCCCGCCCCTGGCCCGCGATTTCGAGTCCCGACCTGGACGACGCGATCCACATCGAGGTTGACGGTGGGACGGGGATCATCGCCGGGAGCAACCCGCGCAGCGTGCTGCTGGCGACCTACCGTTTCCTGACCGAACTCGGGTGCCGCTGGGTGCGGCCCGGCCCGGACGGCGAGTTGATCCCGCGCGTCGATCTGGCGACAGCCCGCGTGCGGGTGTCCGAGGCGGCGGCCTACCGGCATCGCGGCATCTGTATCGAGGGCGCGGCCAGCTACGAGCACGTCCGCGACCTGATCGCCTGGATGCCGAAGGTCGGGCTGAACACCTACTTCACGCAGTTCTTCGAGGCGTTCACCTTCTTCGAGCGCTGGTATGCCCATCGCGGCAACCCGCACCTACCGACCGAACCGTTCACCGTCGATCGGGCGCGCGAGTTCAAGGCGCGGCTGGTCGAAGAACTCCGGCGGCGCGACCTGGTCTTCCACGACGTGGGGCACGGCTGGACCTGCGAGCCGCTCGGTATCCCCGGCCTCGGCTGGGACTATGCACCGCCGACGGTGCCGCCCGGCGTCGAGCGCTACCTGGCCGAGGTGGGCGGCAAGCGCGAGCTCTGGGAGGGTGTCCCGATCAACACGCAGCTCTGCTACTCCGACCCCGGGGTGCGGGAGCTGCTCGTGGGCGGCATCGCGGACTACGCCGCCGCTCATCCCGAGGTCGATGTCATCCACTTCTGGCTGGGAGATGGCGTCAACAACCACTGCGAGTGCGCCGTCTGCCGGGAGCTGCGCCCGGCCGACTGGTACGTGCGACTGCTGAATGCGCTCGATGCGCGGCTCGCCGACCGTGGCCTGCCGACCCGGATCGTCTTTCTCGTCTACTTCGATCTGCTCTGGCCGCCGGAGACGGAGCGCATCGCGAACCCCGACCGTTTCATCCTGATGTTCGCGCCGATCACGCGCACCTACAGCGTGCCGTACGCCGCCGCGCCCGACGCGGGTGGCCCCCTGCCGCCGTTTGCGTTGAACCGGCTGACCCTGCCGCGCGCGGTGGGCGAGAATGTGGCGTTCCTGCGCGCGTGGCAGCGCCTCTTCGCGGGCGACAGCTTCGACTACGACTACCACCCGTGGCGGGACCACTATCGCGAGCCCGGGGCATCGCCAGCGCGGCCGTGCTCCACGAGGATCCTCTCGGGGCCAGGCGGCGCTCGGGTTGAACGGCCTCGTCAGCTGCCAGGTGCAGCGCGCCTTCTTTCCCACTGGACTCGGCATGGCGGTGCTCGGTCGCACGCTGTGGGACCCGTCGCTCGATTTCAGCACCATCGCCGAGGATCATTTCCGCGCATCGTTCGGCGAGGATGGCCTGGCGTGCCTCGCCTATCTCGACGACCTCTCCCGTCGTTTCGACGCGCCCTACCTGCGCCGCGAACAACCCGAGCGCGATCCGGTCCAGGCGCGGCGATACGCCGATCTGGCGGCGGCAATCGCGGCGTTCCGCCCGACCATCCGGCGCAACCTCGGCTCGGGCGATGCCTGCCGGGCGCGGTCGTGGCACTGTCTCGACCGCCACGCCGACCTCTGCCTCCTCCTCGCCGAGGCGTTGCGGCACCGGGCTGCGGGCGACGGCGCGGCGGCGTGGCGGGCCTGGTCGGAGACGGTGCGCTACGCGCAAGAGCGCGAAGCCGACCTGCACCCGGTGCTCGATGTGTACGAGTTCGCGGAGGTGCTGTCGCGACTCTTCCCGGAGCCGGGGTGGGAGGCACCGCAGTCGTCGCTCGAGATCTAGTTTCGGCGCGCGGGCATTGCCAGCGGTGAGACCGCTGGCGGCGACGATCTCGTCCGGGGCGACATTCGCGACGCCCGCTGTGACGCAATCGCGCGGCCCGCGAACGAGGCCGGTGCTACTCCCCGAGGAACTCCGCGTCGACCGGAATCTGCATCCCGGTCGCGATGCTGTTCGTCTTCGAGGCTGCCGCGACCACGGCGCGGAGTTCGGCGAGCATCGCGTCGGTCGCGCCCTTCTGTTTCGCCGATGCCGTGTGCGAGCGGATGCAATAGGCGCAGCCGTTGACGGTCGACACCGCGATGTAGATCAACTCCTTGACGACGGGGTCCAACGCGCCGGGTGCCATCACCTCTTTGAGTTCGGCCCAGGTTCGTTCCAGCTGCGCCGGGTCGTTCGCGATGACGCGCCAGAAATTGTTGATGAAGTCTGTCTGGCGCGTCTCGCGAATGTCCGCGAACACGCTGGCGACGCGCTCGGAAGCGTCGTCGTCGGAGACCATTGGGGCCAACGGGGGGTGCTGCACGGTGCTTTCTCCTGCGAGCGCCAGTTGTTGGACTGGCGCGGCGGCGATGCGAGGCAACACCACGCATCGCCACGATCCCGACGTTTGCCGTTTGAGCACCACCCCTCCCTGCGGTGCGCCCTCGGCGAGGCGATGGTGGACAGTTCGCGCTGCGGTCGGTGGGACGACGGTCGGAAACCCAGAGCGCCCACTGCCGCCCGCGATGAGCGCGCCGACAAACGTCGGCACAACCCGATAACGGCCCCGTCGGGTACGAGCGTCGCGCAGGCGTAGGCTCCGCCAGACCGAACTAAGCATACTATAGGGGATGGACGGACACCATGTCGCCGGGACAACGGACCGAGCCTGTGCGCGCTTGGGTAACCACGCTGACATCAATATCGGCGACGTTGTTCGCTGGCGAACACTCAGAACGAGGGATCGGGGGTGAAGACCAAAATCGGGATGTGGCGCGGGGCTCGCGCGTGGTAGTTCGCCCAGCCGGGGAAGAGTGCCAGGGCCTCGGCCCAGTACATGTTGTATTCCTCGCCGGCCGCCTCTCGGCAGTGGTAGCGCGCGGATTGGCCGCGCGCGGCGATCGTGGCGCACGGCTGTGCGCGCAGATTGTGGTACCAGGCGGGGTTGCGCGCCTGCCCGAAGTTCGAGGCGATCAGCACGATCCGCGCGCTGTCGACGATCCCGACGAGCGGCACGGTGTGGGTGCGCCCGCTCCGCGCCCCGGTCGTCGTCAGCCAGACGATCGGCAGGCCCGCCAGCAGGCTGGTGAGGGTGTGGCCCCCGCCGGTGAGGCGCAAGACCTGGCGATCCAGGCGGTGCGCGAGCCGGGCGAAGCCCCAGGCCCCGGCGCGGGTCGCGGCGACGCGCATGACAGCCCGCTGCCACCAGGGTCGCTCGAGCGCAAGAACTGCGGTCATCGCTGCTGCTCCTCTGTCTGGTGGCCTCGCTCCACCCAGACCCACGCGCCGATGAAGTGCGGCGTCTTCACGATCCCGGCGCTCCCGACCGTCGTCGTGCACCGACGCTCGTCGACCACGGCGGCGACCTTGCTGGGCTGCGGCGCGTCGGTCGATGGAACCATTATGCGCCGCGCGCAGGCCGCCCGACAGTGACAGCACCGTGACAACACCGTGACGAGGGACGGAGGCGGCCGAGTTCGGGCGCGGATCGTTCCGAACCGTTCAGCACCCTTCTTCACATTCCTGCAGAAGTATGGCAGTGCGTCGATACCGACGACGGCATCTTCCTCTGCCGTGACTGGTGCCTCGATGAGACCGCCGCCGGTGCCGATGATTCGGAACGGGAGGTCACCGCGTTCATGATGCGCCAGCGCTCAACCTGCTCCGCCGCGATCACGAGCTCCGGTCCGGTTGTGCCGTTTGCTCCCTTCCGTTGCTATGGCCGACGAATGGATGCTGCAGCCGATGGGCGGACATCAGCGGGATAGCGTGTAGCTGGCTTCGGGACAGCCCGGCGGACGGGGTGCCCAAGAGGGGCATAGCACGCAAGGCAAGGTAGGCGAGCGGCCCGGTAACGGACTCGCCTGTACCGCCTGGAGGCGGCACAGTGCTGTGAATACCTTCATCCCCGACGAGATCATCGGAACCGACCAGAAGAGTAAGGGCGGGCGGGTGAAGTTGTGGCGCGACCGTCGTCTGGGGCGGCCATGACAGCGATGGATGGGTACTCACAACCTGCAAGCAGGAATGAATGCACGGTGCCAAGAGATACAGCCAATGGATGATGCCGTGCGATGGGCATGCGCGGACCAACCTTCTCTGCTAGAATTTCGAAAGCGTTCTCGGATGAGTCAGTGATTCTGGCATTTTAAATCGATGATTCGGTACTTGAGGAGGCGATAGGGGCAGAAAATAGTTGCGCATCAGGAAGCCGAAAACATGACCCGATAGCTCAATCGGCAGAGCAACTGACTTTTAATCAGTGGGTTGTGGGTTCGAGTCCCACTCGGGTCACCAGCGAATTTCCTTGCTATAGCTGGGAAAACCGGAAGGCGGGAGCGACCTCGCTCCCGCCTTTTTGCCCCTTGGTGAGTAACGCGGTGAGTAACGGGCAGCGCATGGCCTCGCCGACGATGGACACCGGGGCGAGCGGCGGGGCGGCGGCGATGTCGCCCCCGCCCCGTATCGCCGCCCCCGCCACGGACCGCAACCGGTTAGTCGTCTCCCTCGCGCGGCGCGCGCAGGAACGCCTCCATCACCGCCGCCGTCTGCCGCTTCGTCCGCGGCATCAGGTGGATATACGTGTCGTTGGTGATCGCGATCGAGCTGTGCCCGAGCACCCGCTGCACCGCCGTCGCCTCCAGGCCGCCCGCGAACATCAGCGACGCCGCGGTGTGCCGCAGGTCGTGGAACCGCCGCTCCGGTAACCCTGCGCGATGCAGCAGCCGCTTGTAGTGCCGCGTCAGATTGCGCGGGATGAGCGGCGTGCCGGCGGTCGAGGGGAACAGCAGCCCTGCCCCAGGCCAGTCCCGCCCCTTCGCCGCGAACTCGCGACGCTGGCGCTCGCGGTGGGCAACGAGGCGCTCGACGAGCGCCGCCGGGAGGTCCAGGTCGCGTCGGCTGGCCCGCGTCTTCAGGTCCTTGATGATCGGCGGCCGCCCGCGCAGCTGCTGCACCTGCTGGCGGACCTGGAGCTTGCCCTTGGCGAGATCGACGTCCTCCCAGCGCAGGCCCAGCAGCTCCCCCTGCCGCAGCCCCAGGGCGAGCGCCGTCGTGTAGAGCGCCTCCAGCCGGTCGCCCGCGACCGTGTCGAGCAGGCGCCGCGCCTCCTCCTCGGAGTAGGGCTGCACCTCCTCGCGCCGCGACTTCGGCGGGTCGATCAGCGGCGCGACGTTGCGGGTCACCAGCCCCCACTTGAGGGCCTGCCCGAGGGCGCGGCGCAGGGTCGCGCGGGCGTACTGCACCGTGCGCGGCGAGAGCCCCCGCCCGGCCGCGCCGCCCCCGGCCAGGAGATCGTTCAGCAACTTCTGGACGTGCTGCGGCGTCAGCTTGTCCAGCGGGACCTTGCCGAGCGCCGGGGTGATCAGGCCGACGATGTAGACGTAGCCCTCGTGGGTCTTCGGCACGAGGCCCGGCCGGACCACCTCCGCCAGCCAGGCATCGAGGTAGGTGCCGAGGGACTGCGTCGGCGACCCGAGGTTGGCCCCCCGGTCGAGCGCGTCCTGCGCCGCGCGTAGCTTGGCGCGCGCCTCCGCCTGCGTGGCGCAGGTGTAGCGTTTCAGCTTGAGATTGCCGTTGGGGTAATAGCCGACGGGGACCTGCGCCACCCAGGTGCCGCGATCGCGCCGCTGGAAGACCGAGCCCTCGCCGTTCGAGCGCTTGCCGCGCCGCCGCCTGCTTTCCGCCATGATCTCTCTCCTGTTGTCGTCGAGTTCGTCGGATGTTCGCCCTTCAGCGTTCGCTCCCGTGGCAGCGCCGGTCGAGCCAGGCCTGGAGGTTCCGCTCGGGCACGCGGACCAGCCGTCCCAGGCGCACGCTCGGTAGCTCGCCGCTGCGCACCAGCCGCCAGGCGAGCGAGCGCCCGATCCCCAGGCGGCGGGCCGCCTCCTCCACCGTCAGCAGCAGGCGCTCGCCTGTCACCCCTGTCATCGCACGCTCCTCTCTGGGTCGGCCGCTGCCGCCGACCGCCCGCTGCGGCGACGTGTCGGCGCGATGCGTCCAGAGTACGGAGCGATGCTCACAGGATGTATTCAGGATGTACTCACGCCGCGCCCGCAGGCCGTCGGGGGCAGTCGGCGACACCGGCGGGCAGGGGAGCGCCGCGCGCAGGGCGCGGTCCCGCGCAAGCTTGGCCAGCTCGCGAGGACACCACGCGCGGGGCGAGCGCGCTGCGGCGGAGGTAGTAGCGCCCGCCCCAGCGGCGGGCGGCGAGCCGCCCGCTGGCGATCAGCTTCCGGACGCCGTGCGGTGTCAGGCGCAGCAGCGGCGCGGCCTCGCTGGGCGTCAGCCAGGGATCGCGCTCGGGCGGGAGCGCGGCGACGAACGCGCGCCAATAGGCGTCGCGGATGCGCCCGGATTCGTAGACCGGGCGGCACTCGGCCAGGAAGCGCGCCAGGTCGTCGTCCCAGACGAGCCAGAGCGCGTGCCGCCCGAGGCGCACCTCGCGACGGGCGGCCGACAGCCAGCCCGTCGCCACCCAGCGGCGCGCGGTGCAAGGGCTCACGCCCAGCAGCCGCGCCACGTCGCCGAGGGTGTGGCCGGGGTGCGGCTGGCCGGATCGCGAGCGGTACCAGTGCCGCCCGAGCACGCGCGCCCGCGCCAGGATGGCCGGGCGGAGCGGCCGAGCCGTGCCGCGACCTCGGCGACGGGCACGATGCCCGCATTGGCGCGCAGGGTGCGATCCTCGCGGGGCAGCCAGGGTTGGCGCTGGCGCGGTGGACGGGGAGCGGCCGACACGGACAGCGCGCCTACTCGTCGGGTATGGGTCGGGAGTGCTCATGAGCGTTGCCCTCCGCGCACGCAATAACCTCGCACCCCCTGCCGCGAGGCATGTGGCCCGCGGGGAGGTGCGGGCGAAGGTGCAGTCCGGTCGTGTCAGGAGGCGAAGAGGGCCAGCTGGCCGACCGGCGCGTCCTTGCGGCGACGCACGCGCGGCCTGGCCAGGGCCGCCAGATCCTCGAAACGCACCACCCGCCCGATCGGCGGCGGTACGGCCAGCGTGGACGCGTCGGGTGCTCCCGGCGGCGCACCCGCCGGGACGGTGGCGGCGAAGTCGAGGGGCAACTGGGCGACGCGTGGGGTCGGGATCGTGACCGGCGTTGCCGCTGCCGCGCCGGGTGACGCCTGGGCGGCCGGGTACGGCGTCTTCCCGGACGGTGCCGGGTTGGGCAGCGGTTCGGGGGCCAGGCGATGGGCCTCGTCGAGCACTTCCTCGGACGCAGCCTCCAGCGCACGCGTCTCGGCGAACATCGCCTCCAGCGAGGCGTCGTCGGATGCCTCGGGATCGACCAGGCGCTTCGCCAGGGCGACGACCTGGTCGTGGTCGTCGGCGTCGAGGCCCGCCAGGCCATCGTCCGGGAGCTCCCCTTCGACGATCAGCGCCGCCTTGACCTTCGCGGCGACCAGCCCGAGCGCCCGCTCCTGGAGCGTCCCCCGGTAGGCGAGGAAGGTCACCTCGACCTCCGCCGTCTGCCCTGGGCGCCACGACCGGCGCGACGCCTGGCGCATCGTGTACACGCTGTAATCGGTTTGGTACCAGCAGACCGAGGGAAACGCGAGCAGGTCCAGGCCGGTGGCGACGAGGCGCGGGTTGCAGAGCAGCACCTCGACACCCTCGGCGACCCTGGCGGCGATCCAGTCCTCGCGCGCCTCCGCCTTCACCACCGCCTTGAGGACCGCCACGCGGAATCCTTCGCGCTCCAGCACCGCCCGCAGCCGGGGCGTGATGTCGCGCGTCTCGGTATGGGTGCAGAAGACGAGGGTCCGACGCCCGCGAAGCCGGTCTCGACACGCGAGATCGATGAGCAGCTGCTCCTTCGGGAAGACCGCGCCCTCGTGCAGCGCCGGGGCGGACGCCACAACCGTGGAGTGGCGCTTGTCCACGACCGTCTCGGCGCGCGTGCAGGCGTCGGGGTAGGCGAGGAGCGCCTGGATGTAGGCCCCGAGCAGGCGTTTCGACTTGCGCGCCAGCGCCTCGCGCACCGCGCGGGTCAACTCCTCGGCCAGGCCCACATACGCCTCGCGCTGCGACGGGCCGGGCGCGCCGTCGGGGCCGACCGTCGGCGTGTCGTCGAGCGCGACCGTGGCGACACGTTCGGTGTAGGCGGGTAGGTCGGCGGCGATGTCCGCCAGCCGCAGGAAGACGGTGGTCGGGATGAGGTGGAAGAGGACCGCCGGGGAGATGCCCGGGCGCTCCACCGTGCGCACCGCGTAGGCGCGCCGCTTCGAGCGC
>JAXLWN010000129.1:0-14772 GCA_046328475.1 Chloroflexia bacterium
GCCGCTCTTGTTGATCGCGCCGCCGACCACCGCGTCGCCCGGCCCCTTCTCCACCGGCAGGCTCTCGCCCGTGACCAGTGCCTCGTCGATGCTGGTCCGCCCGGTCAGCACCTCGCCGTCGGTCGGTACCTTCTCGCCGGGGCGCAAAATGACGGTATCCCCGACGACGATCTCGGCGGTCGGCACTTCGACCTCGCGCCCGTCGCGCAGCACGGTCGCCGTCGGCGGCACGAGGTCGAAGAGAGCGCGCAGCGACTCGCTGGTCCCCTTGCGGCTCTTCATCTCCATCCAGTGGCCGAAGAGCACGAAGGTGACGAGCATCGCCGCCGCCTCGAAGAAGACCTCGCCGCCCCCGACCACCATCAGCAGGAGGCTGGCGAAGTAGGCGGCGAGCACGCCGGTGGCGATCAGCACGCTCATGTCGAGCGTGCGCTGCCGCAGCGCCCGGTAGGCCCCGCCGACGAACATCCAGCCCGACCAGAAGACGACCGGGGTGGTCAGCAGGAGCATGATCCAGTTCGCCGGGATCGGCGCGGGCAGGGAGACGCCGACGAGGTTGTGCCCGAGCGGCGAGGAGAGCACGACCGGGATGGTGAGGGCGAGGGCGGCGAAGAAGCGGGTGCGGATGTCGCGCTCCATCGCCGCCGCCATCGCCGGGTCGGACATGTCGTGCGCCATGCCGCCGTGGTTCCCGTGCGCCATCGGTCCGGTGTCATGCCCTGCGTGCCCGTGCCCCCTCGCGGCATGGTCGCGGTGCTCCATCGTTGTCGGCTGGTGTGGCGCGGTGCGCTGCGGGGTCGTCGCCGGCCCATGTCCCGCGTGCGCCGACTCGGGAAGCGCCGGATGGGTGGTGTGCCCACCGGGGTGGTCGGGGTGCTGATGCGACGATGTCATGGTCGTTTGCCTTCTCTACGCTTATCTTCTCTAAATGGGGCGAGGCAAGGTGCCTGCCCCGTTGGGATGGGGCTACGCCCCCGGATACCATGCCGCCCGCCAATTATTCATCCGGGTGATCTCGGCTTGCTGCGCGGCGACGATCCTGGCCGCCAGGTTTTTGATCTCCCGATGCTGCGCCTGCGTCATCGCTTCCTGTGCCATGTCGATCGCGCTCTGGTGGTGCGGGATCATCGCGTCGATGAACGCCTTGTCGAATGGCGCGGCATCCTCCAGGTGCGCCGGGTCCGTATCCATGCCGCCCATCTGGTGGCTGCCCATGCCCGGTGCGATCTCGCCACTGCCGTACCATGTCGTACGCCACGCTTTCATCTGCGCGATCTCGCTATCCTGCGCGCCGACGATCGCGTCGGCTAGCTGCCGCAGCTCGGCATGCTCCGCCTTGCGCTGCGCCACCTTCGCCATGTCGATCGCCGCCTGGTGATGGGGCACCATTGCGTCGATGAAATTCTGGTCATACGCGCCCGTGGCGCCGTGCTTGCCGCCGTAACTGCGCGTGGAGCCGCACGCCGCGAGGATGAGCGCCCCGGCGATGCTTCCCGCGCTGGCGAGAAGGGCGCGTCGCGTGATCGAGACCATATGCCGTCCCTCCGAATGCACTGCCTGCCGCTGGCCGGTTTGTGACCGCCCAGGGCACCGATTCAGTTCACACAGGGGAGGATCAGATCAGGAAGGTCTGGAGGAGGGCGAGCCTCCGGGGTAATGTGAGGGGGAGGGGTGGGGCGACCAGCCGCCCGGGCTGTTGCGGGCGCATCCGCGCCGACCGGCGCAGGCTGGCGGTGAGCAGGGTCAGGACGATGAGGAGCAAGAGTGGGAGGATCGCCCGTTGCGCCGGGCAGTCATCGAGAATGGTCGTCGGCGCGTGGCGTTCGCCGGTGTCGGTGTCGGCGTAGTGGGCGGGTCCAAGTGCATCGACGAGCATCGTCGCGTTCGTATAAGGCAGGTCCATCACGGCCGCGTGTTGCTCGGTCGTCATCAAAGCGGCATGCACAATCAGGAGGAACGCAACGAGGAGCGACGTCGCCAGGGCGCGACGCGGCAGACCAGCGAGTATCGATTGTGTGTTCATCGCGGAGACGTTCATCGGTTTCTCGATTGCACCAGTGGTGGTGGCCGGTGGGGCATTCACACCCCACCGGCCACACGGTGCTACTTCTGAACCGGATACCCCTCGTCGTCCAGCGTCGCCTCGATCTGCGCCAGCGAGACGCGGCTCGCGTCGAACTCGACGTTGATCTGCTTCGTCTGCTCGTTCGCCGCGACGCTGCGCACGCCCGTCAGCCCGCCGACCGCCTTCTGCACGGTGGCGACGCAGTGGCTGCAAGAGATATCCGGTGCCGTCAACGTGACGCGCTCGATGGTGCTGCTCATGGCTCATCCCTCCTTATCGCCCTACCTCGGGCTACCGACGCAAACGTTGCATCGCGTCTGCCAATTCCACCGAAGTACGAAGTACAAACGACGAAGTACGAAGTGGGCTTCCCCACGGCACCGCTCTAATTCGTCATTCGTCATTCGTCACTCGTCATTCGTACTTCCTACTTCACTTCCACCACGAACGGCGCGGTGATCACCTGCCCACCGTGGCTGAACTGCCCCCACACCTTGTAGATCCCGGGCTGCGCGAAGCTCTGACTGAAGCTCACCTGCGGCCCGAAGGCCCCGGTCGGCACCTCGGCTTCGCCGTGCGTGTGGCTGCCCGCCTCGCCGTGGGTGTGCGCGAACTCGCCATCGCTCGCCGCGACCACGATGACGTGCGCCGCCGCGCCCAGGTAGGGCTGCAGGTCGGTCACGGGCTGCCCGTCGCGCGTCAGCGTGAAGGTGAAGGTCGCCATCTCGCCCGCATGGACCACCTGCGGCCCGGCCAGCGCGACCGTCAGGCCGCCGACCGCCTTCGGCGTCAGGTCGGGCGTCGGGGCGGCGGCGGTTGTCCCGCTCCCCGCGACGATCAGGTCGCGGCGGTCGAGCACCGTCTCGCTCCCGCGCTCGAACTCGCTGTAGAGCGCGTAGCGCCCCGCCTGCGGCAGCGTCACCGCCACGTCCCAGGTTCCGCCCGCGCCGAGCGCCGGGTGGACGTGCGTCATCCAGCCGAGGTCCTGACTCACGACGACGAGGTGCATCGGCCGCTCGTGGCTCACCGGCAGGTCGGTGACCGCCGTGTTCGTGCTGGTGTCGGTCAGCCGGTAGCGCAGTTGGAGCGGTTGGTTCGGCTGGACCGCGCCGGTCAGCAACTCGACGCGCAAGCCCGCCGCCGCCGGGGTGACCACGCCGTGCATCTCATGCTCGGCCCCCATCTCCTGGTGCTCGCTCGGCATCGCGCGGTCGCTCGCCCACGCGCCGTGGGAGCCAATCGCCAGCGCCAGCAGCGCGATCGCGGCGAGGTAGCCCCCACCTCGCACCCGCTGCCCAAGTCCGGGGTGCAGGATCGAGCCTCGGCGTCGCGCGGCGGTGCCCAGCCACGCAGGCGCAGGCCGTTCGTCACCACGCTGACGCTGCTCATCGCCATCGCCGTGTTGTCGTGCCAGCACCGGGTTCAGCAGCTGCCCGGTGAAGGGATACAACGCGCCCATCGCCACCGGGATGAGGATGACGTTGTAGCCGAAGGCCCAGAAGAGTTCTGCCAGATCACGCCCATCGTCCGGCGCGAGAGCGCGATGCCGCTGACCACGCCGCGCAGATCGCCGCCGACCAGCGTGATGTCGCCTGCTCACCGCCACGTCGGCCCCGGTGCCGATCGCGATCCCCAGGTCGGCCTGCGCCAGCGCCGGGGCGTCGTTCACCCCGTCGCCGACCATCGCCACCGCCTGCCCGCGCCCCTGCAACGTCGTGACCTGCGCCGCCTTTCTCACCCGGCAGCACCTCGGCCAGCACCCGCTCCGGCGCGATCCCGACCTGCCGCGCAATCGCCTCGGCCGTGCCGCGCGCGTCGCCCGTCAGCATCCAGACATCCAGCCCGAGCGCCTTCAGGCTGGCGATGGCCCTCCGCCGACCCCGGCTTGACCGTAGCACGGCCACGGCGATGGTCCCGGCCAACTCGCCGTCCACCGCCACATACATCGGCGTCTGCCCGCCGTCGCCAGCGCCTGCGCCTCATCGCGCAGCGGCTCGGTCGCCACCGCCCAGTCGCGCAGCAGCGCCTCGTTCCCCAGCAGGACCGCGTGCCCATCCACAACCGCGCTGATCCCGCGCCCCGCAATCGCCTCAAAACTCTCGGCGGGTGGCGCGTCAACCTCCAACTCCCGCGCCCGAGCGATGATCGCCTCACCCAACGGATGCTCCGACCCCCGCTCCGCCGCCGCCGCCAACCGCAGCAACCACTGCTCGGTAACTTCTGCCCGACCGCCCGACTGCCCGACCGCCCGACTGACGACTACGTCCGTCACACTCGGCTTGCCGCGCGTGATCGTCCCGGTCTTGTCCAGCACGATCGCGCGGACCTTGTGCGCCCCTTCCAGCGCCTCGCCGCCCCGGATCAGGATGCCGTGCTCGGCCCCCTGCCCGGTGCCGACCATGATCGCCGTCGGCGTCGCCAGCCCGAGTGCGCAGGGACAGGCGATGATCAGCACCGCGATAAACGCCTGCAACGCCAGTGTGAAGCGCGGATCCGGCCCGAGCACGAACCACGCCGCGAACGTCAGCGCCGACAGCGCGAGCACCGCCGGCACAAACCAGCTCGCGATCTGGTCCGCCAGCCGCTGGATCGGGGCCTTCGACCCCTGCGCCTGCTCGACCAGCTTCACGATCTGCGCCAGCGCCGTGTCCTTGCCGACGCGCGTCGCCCGGAAGACGAACGACCCGCTGCGGTTCAGCGTCGCGCCGATGACCGCGTCCCCCGGCCCCTTCTCGACCGGGATACTCTCGCCCGTCAGCATCGACTCATCGACCGCCGAGCGCCCCTCCACGATCGTGCCGTCCACCGGCACCTTGTCGCCGGGGCGGACGCGCAGCAGATCGCCAGCGACCACCTGCTCCAGCGGGATATCGGTTTCCTGCCCGTCGCGCACCACCCGCGCCTGCGCCGGTGCCAGGCCGAGCAGCCGCGTGATCGCCGCGCCGGTGCGATGCCGCGCCCGCGCCTCCAGGTAGCGCCCCAGCAACACCAGGGCGATGATCACCACGGCCGATTCGTAGTAGACCTCGCGCTGCAACCCCGCGCGCTCGACTATATCTGGGAAGAGCGTGACGAAGGCGCTGTAGCCATAGGCCGCCGTCGTGCCGATGGCGACCAGCGTGTTCATGTTGGTGCTGCCGTGCCGCGCCGCCGCCCAGGCCGCGCGATAGAACTGCCAGCCCGCCCAGAACTGCACCGGCGTCGCCAGCAGGAGCATCGGCAGGAAGAGCCGACTGTGCTCGAACGGCAGGGGCACGAACATCGCCAGCATCAGCAGCGCGCCGATCCCCAGGCTGATGCCGAACTTCAACCGCATCACCCGCAAATCGCGCTCGCGCGCCGCCTCGTCGCCCTCCTCCGCGTCCGACTTCGCGGCCGGTGCCTCGCGCACCTCGTAGCCCGCGCGCTCGATTGCCGTGCGCAGGTCGCCGCGCGTCGCCTCACCGGGATAGAAGGAGACGGTGGCGCGCTCGGTCGCCAGGTTCACCGCCGCAGACTCGACACCCGGCACCTTCAGCAGCGCCCGCTCGACCCGGCTCACGCAGGAGGCGCAGGTCATGCCGCCGACCGGCAGCACGATCTCTTCGCGCCGCACGCCGTAGCCCGCCCGCTCGATCGCGCCGGTCAACGTCTCAAGTTTCACGCTTGCCGGGTCGTAGCTGACCGTCGCGCGCTCCGTCGCGAGGTTCACGCTCGCCTCGCCGACCCCCTCGACCTTGCCGAGCGCCCGCTCGACGCGCCGCACGCAGGCGGCGCAGGTCATGCCGGTGATCGGCAGGCTGATCTCCCGCGTTGCGGCGGGCGGAGGTGGCGCGCTCGCCGTGTTGGATACTGTCGTTTGCTTTCGTTCGTCGATGACCATCGGAATTCCTTTGGGGCGCGGTTGCCACGCCCAATCTCGTTGTCGTTACGCGTGGTGGTGCCCACCACCGTGCGTGTAGCGATCCCAGCGGTAGAGCATCAGGGCGACCATCCCGGCGATCATCGCCACATGCGAGAGCATCATCAGCGCGTGCCCGCTCGGCCCGCCCAGGCCCAGGGTTGCCGGGAGCGCCAGGGCAATGGATGGCAGGAGCATGGCCGCCGTCATCTCCAGTCCGTCGGCCCAGGGGTGGCCTCGGAAGCGCATCCATGCCGCCATCGGGATCGCCATGGCCACGCCCATCAGCCCAGTCTCTACCAGCGGGTTGGCGTAACCCGGCGGGTCGCCAAGGACCGACGTCGCGATGCCCAGCAGCCCCATCCCGACCATCATCGCGATCACCATCTCGCCGAGATGGCGGGTGAAGTGCCACCACGCGACGACGCGCCGGCGGGCGAGTCCTCGGGCTTCCTCCTGGCTCGTCACTTCGATCATTCCAGCGTTGGGACGATCCATGCGCGCCTCCGTCCTGTCGTCTGGCGGTGGATGCGAGTGCTCATCCACGCCGGTTCAATGCCGGTCGCGTGTCAGCGCCGCGAGAGCGAGAAGAGTTCGCTGAGCTCGTTCAATACTTCCTCGTCGCGCCCCTCGCGGATGCCGTCGGGAACGCAATGGTTCAGGTGGTCGCGCAGCAGGATTTGCTCGAACTTCTCGATCGCGCGCTGCACAGCGTACGTCTGCTTCAAGACATCCACGCAATAGGCATCCTCGTCCACCATCTTGCGGATGCCGCGCAGATGGCCCTCGATCATGGTCAGGCGTTTCAGCGCTTCTTCTCGCGATGTTTGCATTTGTCTTTTCCTTTACCCACCCCCCCCGGTGGGGGTATGCTGAAACAATAGACTGTACTTGGGTAAACGTCAAGCCCCCCCTGCTATTCCCGTGAAAAGAACATGAAAGGACGGATTCTGCGCGAGCGCAGAATCCGTCCTTGAACCCGTGTTTTTGCCGCTGGGTTAGCCCTTCCCCGTCATCCGCGCGATCCAGAGATCGGGTTGCTTCACCTCGTCCAGGGTCGGCATCTGCTCGGAGCCGTCCCAGACGCGGCGCGCGAGATCGTGCCCGTGCTTGGCGACGACATGGTCGATGAAGGTCTCGCCGAGGCGATACTGCTCCAGCTTCATGTCGAGGCCGGTCAGGCGCAGGAAGATCTGCTCGGCGACCGTCTTCTCGCGCTGCCGCTTCTCGAACTGGCGCGAGATCTGGTCGAAGCTCGGCAGGATGCGCTGCCCGATCGCGTTCATCACGTGGTTGCTGTAGCCCTCGACGATCGCCATCGTCGCCTGCATCTGCGAGAAGAGCGCACGCTGATCCGGCGTCATCAACCGCTCGATCCAACTCGCCATCCCCGCGCCCGAGCCATTGCCGCGCTCGCGCGCCCGATCCAGGATGGCGCGCATGCCGCCCATGCCGTCGCGCAACTGCCCCATGTCCTGGCTCAGGAATTCGAAGTACTGCTCCAGGATGCCGTTGAGGTGGGCGCGCAACCAGGGGTGCGCCTCGAACTCGAAGACATGGGTCGTCTCGTGCAGCGCCAGCCACATCCGGAAGTCGTCCAGCGGCAGCTTCAGGGTCCGCTGCACCTGGCGAATGTTCGGCTCCACGAAGTAGAGCTTGCCATCGGTGATCGGCTCCTTGCCGAGCAGCGCCAGGTCATATTGCCCCAGCACGCGCCGCGCGAGGTAGCCGAGCAGCAGCCCCACCTCGCCGCTCAGCACCGTCTGGCTGGCGTTGCCCCAGAGGACCGAGACGACGCGCGGGTGGCCGTCGTGCAGCGGATTCAGCGATTCCAGCGGCGAGAAAAGCTGCTCGAAGTTGGCGATGTTCGCCTCGACCCAGTCGGCCCGGTCGAATGCCAGCGATGCGTCGAATGGGCGCGGCAGTTGTGAGCCAGTGTATTCGGCGATCGGTTCCAGGCAGCGATCAACGAGGCGGCGATAGGTGGTGGCCAGGCTGGCGCGCTCGGCCGCGCTCAGGCGGTCGCCCCGGTTCATACTGACGGCGATCGTGCGGACCTGTTGCCAGTTGATCAGCTTCGGCACGGTGCCGGTCTGGCGAAACTCGCGCGTTTTGGTGTTGGCCCACAGGCCGAACGCCGCGCCGACCAGCGCGCCGGCCGCCAGCAGTCGCACATTCACCTGGCGGCGAGGGGGATTCTCCATGATGGTTCCTTTCCTGAAGGGAGAAGGGGGAAGGGAGAAAGGTGTTGGGAGAACACCAGGGTCGGTCGGGCTCGCCACGCCTCTCCCTTCTCCCTTCACCCTTCTATCGAAAAAGCGGGGAGCGAAACGGTACACACGCTGGTGGATCGTCGGCTCTCACGCCGTGACCAACGCTATTCACCGACCATGCTAGTGCGCGGGCTA
This sequence comes from Chloroflexia bacterium, assembly GCA_046328475.1. Lineage (GTDB taxonomy): Bacteria > Chloroflexota > Chloroflexia > Thermomicrobiales > CADCWN01 > CADCWN01. Next base: position 8,354 of record JAXLWN010000129.1, read on the forward strand.
TTGCCCTGTCAACAGCGTCGCCCGCACCGCGCTCGCGCTTCCCACAACCTGGCCGATCTACGTGTCGGCGCGCGGATACGTGTCGCTTTGGAACTGCTACCCGGGCGGGTATTTACCGAACTTTCGGATTGCCCGGCCGCTTTGTTGTCCTCGTGTGGTGCATGAATTCCCCGTGCGGCCAGAGATCATGGTACCGATATCCATTAGTACCGATTGGCGATAGTATCGTTAGCGGCGATGGGCGATACTGAGACGTGATCTCTATGCCGTGTTCAGTGGCCGAGGCCCATGCGAGGGAGCCGATGAAGGAGCGCGACGAGTCCGGCACGACCCTGACGATCGATCGGCGCGGCGTGAATGCCTACCGCGCGCTGCGCGATCTGGCCGGCGAAATCCTGGTGAGCGACGACGTAGAAAACGCGCTGAACCGCTGTGGCGAACTCGTGCAGGAATTGCTGCAGGCCGATGCCTGTAGCGTCGCGCTGCTCGATCAACGCGCGGGCGCGCTGGTGCCCCTGCTGACCATGGCGGGCGGTCGCAGCGCCGACATCCCGCCGCTCTCGCTGCAGATGCTCGATGGTCGTTTGCTGAAGGCGATCAAGGAGAGTCGCTCGCTGATCGTCGCGCACGGCGCGATCATCGATGGCGACATCCCGTTACCCCTCACCGAGGCGCAATCGGCGCTCACCGCGATGCTCCTGCCGCTGCCGGTGCGCGAGGGGATGAGCGGCATCCTCTGGATCGGGCGCATCCATGGTGAGCCGTTCAACGCCGAGGAACTCGACCTCGCCGAAACGATCGCCGCGATGGTCGCGCTCGCGATCCGCAGCCTCAGCACGCAGCGCCGCAAGCACGACGAGTCGCGCCGCGATCCGCGCACCGGCCTGCTCGACGCCGCGCTCTTCGAGGAACGCCTCGACCACCTGCTGCGCCTCGGCTCATCCTGTGCGCTGCTGCTGCTCGATCTCGATCACTTCGCCGCGTTCAATGCGCGCTACGGCGAGCGAGCGGGCGACGACCTGCTGATGGTGGCGGGCCGCCTGCTGCGCGAGGGCCTGCGCTCTGACGACGAAGGCTTCCGGCGCGCGGGCGACGAACTGGCGCTGGTGCTGCCGAAGCTCGATCGCGCCCAGGCAATTGCCGTCGCCGAGCGCATCCGCCTCAACTTCGCGCGCACCGTTCAGCCGCTCTGCACCTCGCTCTATGCCCACCGCCCCGAGGTCGAGGTCCCGCCCCTCACGCTCTCGATCGGTCTCGCCCTCGCCCCCGAGGACGCGGCGCAGTCAGACCCGCTCGTCGCCTTCGCCCGCGACGCCCTCAAGCGCGCCAAGCGCAACGGCGGTAACTGCGTGGTGCAGGCGGAGGTCGAGTAATTCCAGAAAGGAGAAGGGGGAGGGGAGAAGGGCTGTACACCCTTCTCCCCTCCCCCTTCTCCTTTCAACTTCGTTACAGCGGTGCGCCCGTCTCCACCAGCATCCGGCTCTCCTGCCAGTGGACCGGGAATTGGTGCAGCGGCATCGACTCTTTCGGGCGGACGAGGACCTGGGCGGCGGCTTCCAGGCCGAGGACGAGGGTGCCGTTCGGCGCGGTCAGGCTGATCGTGCCGTTCACCAGCACGACTTCCTCGATGATCAGTTGCGCGTCGGGCACGATTCCCTGCCGCTGGAAGAACTGCATCAGCTTCGCGTCGGCCTCGGCGCGCTCGGCGATCCTTTCCACCACGATCTCGTCCCCCTCGCGCGCCTCGCGCAGCCAGCGGGTGCCGGGGGAGAAGCAAGCACCCGTGCCGGGGATCGGGTTGCCGTGCGGGCATCGCGTCGGGCGACCGAGCGCCTCCCACAACTGCTTCTCGGTCTCCTCGGTCAGCGCGTGCTGCCAGCGTTCGGCCTCGACGTGGGCTCGCGCCCAGTCGAATTTCATGAAATCGACCAGCAGCCGCTCGGAGAGATGATGGCGACGGGCGGCGGTGATCGCGTAGGCCGCGCCCTTCTTGGAGAGGACAATCTCCTTCCGCTCGTTCAACGAAACGAGCCCGAGAGCATCGGATCCCATGCGCTGGAGCGTTGCTGTCACCGTTGACGGGGCTACGCCGAGCGAGTCGGCCAGGCGACGCCCGATGACCGGGCGGCCGGCGATGCCGAGGTCGAGAATCGCGCGCAGATACTCCTCAACCACCGGCGTGATCGTGCCCTCGCTCATCCCTCGCCTCCCACCACCGTTGCAATGTCACAGTTGAACAATCTTGCTGCTACCCTCGCTACATCGGAATGACTTTTATGTAGGAAAGAATACGCCCCGAAATCGCGCCTGTCAACGGCGTGTTCGGATGGGCGCAAGGCTTTCAGAAACCTGCCGCACGCGGTTGTCCGATCGCTGATCAGAGATCGTCGTCGTGTGGCATCGTTGTGAGGGTGTAGTTGCGGATGGCGGGGACCAGCCGGGCGATGATCGCCACACTGAGGATACAGGCGAGCCCGCCGGAGACGATCGCGAAGGGTGCGCCGAAGCGCGCCGCCACCAGTCCGGCTTCGAGTTGCCCCGCCTGGGGGCCACCGCCGGTGAAGAGTTGCTCCGCCGCTGTGACGCGACCGCGCAGCGCGTTCGGGGTGGCGAGTTGCAGGATCTGGCTGCGGAAGGTCATGCCCACTGTATCCGCCAGCCCGACCCCGGCGAGCGCCAGCAGCGCGAGCGGCATCCCGGTTGCCAGGCCGAGGCCCGCCGTGCAGAGACCGTAGGCCGCCAGTGCGCCGAGCAGCGGCCAACCGGGTCGCTGGATGCGGTGCGCCACCGCCGTCATCGCCGCCGCGCCGACAACTGCGCCGACCGCCGGGGCGGCGAAGAGGAGTCCGAGGCCGGTCGGGCCGACGTGGAACACCTGGTCCGCCAGCACGGGCAGCAGGACGGTCGCGCTGCCCCAGAAGTTCGCCAGCAGGTCGAGCGCCATGATGCCGAGGATCATCTCGTTGCCACGGATGAAGCGGAAGCCTTCGATCGCGGCGTGCCACCCCTCCTCGGCGCTCGTCGTCTCTGCCGCAGCCCCAAGCCGCACGCGCATGGCCAGCAGCGTGAGGATGACCGCGACGAATGAGGCCGCCTCGACCGTGTAGACGCCCGCGATGCCGATCCGGCTGAGGAGCAGGCCGCCGAGGGCGGGGCCGCCGATTGCGGTGATCTCCGCGACGGTGACGTGCCAGGAGATGGCGTTGGCGAGGTGCGTACGCGGGACGAGGGCGGGCAGGATGGCGTCGCGCGCCGGTTCGCCGATGGTGCCGATGGTCGCGGCGAGCGCCGCGACGGCGAAGATCACCGGCAGCGTCGCCCAGCCTGCGGCGGTCGCCGCAGCCAGGGCCAGGGCGCAGCCGAGCAGGGCGGGCTCGGTGATGAGCAGGAGGCGACGCCGATCGACCCGATCGGCCAGCACCCCGCCGAGGAGGGCGAAGATCAGGGCCGGGATCAGCCGGACGAGGCCGAGTATCCCCAATTCGAGCGACGAATGGTGCAGCTCGTAGACCTGATAGGTGAGTGCAACCGCCTGCATCCGCCGCCCGAGGCTCGCGACGCCCTGGCCGAGGATGAGGAGGCGATAGTCGCGGTGCTGCCAGGCGGCGAAGGCTCCGCCTCGGGTGCTCTGCCGCTCGATTCCGGTCACGCGCGCAACCCGCAAGGCGTGGTGCGCGGGAATGGAGCGAGTGTCCTGGTAGTGGCTCTCTGTGGTTGCGTGCGGTCGCGCGCTGGCAAGGTTTTCTCCACTTCCGCGTGGTCGCGGCGACGGCGGAACAAAGCCATCGTCGTGTTCGGCGCGCGAATTGTAGCAGGTGCCAGATGGTGCCCCTCATCCGACTGATGCTGTCTGCTTGTTCGAGACTTGATAGAACGAATGTGCTAAAATTGCGGCGGCAGCCGAGGTGATGGCGTGTTCGGCGAGCCGGGTGTGGCGCAGCGATGAGCGGCGATGTGAGCGAGGAGTTCGACGATGATCGCGAGCGATGAGATGTTCGGTGGCGACTACAGCCAGGCGCGGGCGACCGGGCGGGCATCCTGGCCCGCGACGTTGCAGTGGCACGGCGGCAATAGCCGCTCCGCCCGCGACGACTTCGAGAGTCGCGGTGGCTTCTTCCTGCCAGAGGAGGGGATCCGCAACCTCGGCCTCGATCCGGCCGATCCCCCGGCGGGGGCGACGCTGGAAACACTCAAGTTTGAGACGAAGCGGGAGAGTGGCTGGGGTTTTGCGCGGATCCACTTCGCGGTCCTGCAAACGGCGTTCGGGTGGGAGGATCGCGACACCCGCCAGCGCTTCGGGCGCGACGAGTACCGGCGGCGGCGGGAGCTGCAGGACGGCAGCGAGGCGAAGCTGCGCGGGCGGCTCTACGTGATGGCGGTCGCGCGCGAACTGGATGCACTCGGGGTGGCCGACCCGGTGCTGGTGACGTTGCGCGGCACCTACTCGCGTGCGCTCGATACGCTCATCCGCGACCGGCTCGGGGCGATGGCCGCGAACGCCACGAAGCTGCGCCAGCGGCGCGGGCTGAGCGGGGCCGTGCCGCGCGAGGCGTTCTGGCTGCCGGTCGTGCCCGCCTCGCCCGCGCGCGTCGGAAGCGGGGTGAACACCTCCGAGGTTGCGCTGCCCACCTCGCCGCTGCCGGAGGCGCTGCCGTCGGACGATGACGCCTTCCGGTCGTTGGTGCGCCCGCTGCTGGTCCCGGCCGAGTACACGCGCCCGGATGGGCACTTCGACGCGCTCTGCGCCGAGTATCGCCCGCTGTGGGAGTCGCTGGCGGCCTTCGCGGGCGCGACTGGCGTGCAAGAACCCGCTGCCGAGGACGAGCAGGCCGTCGCGCGCGAGGAGTGCCTGCGGCAGGCGAGCGTCTCGCACCCCGACCTGACCGACGCGGCGCGGGCGGCGATGATCGCCGATGTCTTCGCGCGCCACGGCATCGATCCGGCGGCGGCGACCGCGCCCGACTACCGTCGCATGACCGAGTGGTTGCGCCGCAAGACCGCGCCGGTGGGGACTCGCGCGTAGCCAGCCCTGCAGCTGCCTCCGACGATGGCTGAGGTTGCCCTCCCTTTGGGACAGGCTACCTCGCTGGCGATGATTTTTCCTCGCCCGTCGGAGGCGGAATGCAGCATGGAGCAGGCAGGAGGTTGACTGACAGCGAGATTGGACCGGGCCTGGCGAACGGTTTACCATGTGCCGAGCACGCTCGCTGTGGGGATGACCGCGTGGTATGGGCGCGGGCAGACAGGAAACAGACAGAAGGAGGCTCGCATGGCGATCACGGCGCGGGGGGTCATCGCGCGCACACCGGGCGCGCGGGCTGAGGTCGAGGAGTTCACGATCGACGATCCGGGACCGAACGAGGTGCTGGTGCGCATCCAGGCCTCGGGCGTCTGCCACACCGACCTCGGCGTGAAGATGGGCGTCTACGGCTCCAGCGGCTTCCCCTTCCTGCTCGGCCACGAGGGCGCGGGCATCGTCGAGGCGGTCGGGCCGGGCGTCACCAGCCCGCAGGTTGGGGACCATGTGATCCTCGCCTGGCGCGCACCGTGCGGCGAGTGCCGATTCTGCCGGTCGGGGCAGCCGAACTACTGCGCCAACAGCCTGAACGCCGAGAAGCGGATGCGGACGCACGACGGCATCACGCTCAACCCGGTCCTGGGGATCGGCACCTTCTGCACCCACACGGTGGTCCACGCGAAGCAGGCGATCCCGATCGCGCACGACCTGCCGTCGGCGCAGATGTCGCTGATCGGCTGCGGCGTGATGACGGGGGTTGGCGCGGTGCTCCACCAGGCGAATGTGAAGCCGGGCACCAGCGTCGCGGTCTTCGGCTGCGGCGGCGTGGGCGACAGCGTGATCGCCGGGGCGCGGCTGGCGGGCGCGACGACGATCATCGCGGTGGACATCGACCCGCGCAAGCTGGAGTGGGCCAAGGATTTCGGCGCGACCCACACGGTGAATGCGACCGAAGTGGACCCGGTCGCCAGGATCAAGGAATTGACGGGCGGCAACGGCGTCAACTACTCCTTCGAGGCGGTCGGGCGGGCGGAGACGCTGGAGCAGGCGATCTTCTGCCGCGATCTGGCCGGAACCTGCATCTTCATCGGCGTCCCCGGCCCCGGCAAGAACCTCAACCTGGAGTTGCAGCGCTTCTTCGACCTCGGCGGCTCGCTCGGCGTGTCGTGGTATGGCAACTGCCTGCCGACCCGCGACTTCCCGATGCTCGCCGACTGGTACCGCCAGGGGCAGCTCAACCTCGACAAGGTGGTGACGCGCACCATCACGCTGGAGGAGGCCGAGGACGCCTTCGACGCGATGGAGCGCGGCGAGACGCTGCGCTCGGTGATCGTCTTCTGAAGTGGGAAGTGGGAAGTGGGAAGTGGGAAATGTCTCGCTTGTGAGGCAGTGCCTACGGTGA
>JAXLWN010000013.1:0-119225 GCA_046328475.1 Chloroflexia bacterium
TCTCACCCCGACCGACGCGCTCATCTGGCCATCCGGCATTATTGGGACAACCTACCGCGCCGATGCTGCGGTGGGAACCGTCACCCTGACGCGCCGCGATGGCCGCTGGGAAGGTGTGGCGCACACGTTCCCGGTCGGCACGGCGACGCACTTCGCGCCCGACGCCACCCACGGTTTCTTCGTCGTTCATCTCGCCGGTGGGCGCTTCGTCGCCGTGAGCGACCGCAGCGCCCATCTCGGCCAGCGCGTCTACTGGTACGACCCATTACCCTCATACGACGGGCGATGGCAGGACCCCGGCTTCATGGATCGGGATTACGGCGCGTCCTATACCGCCGATGGCACAAGGTTCGGCGGGCCAGCCCCACGACCGCTCGATCCCTACCCGCTGACTATTCGTGGTGATCGGATAATGATCGCCTCGCTGGCGGAGTGCCCGTCGGGGGGACCGGGGAGGCGAATGTGGTGCCGCGACGCAGCGCCCTGAACTCATCGCCCCACCGCCGCAACCAGCGCCCCGCTCGCGCATTCTATAGAGCGGCAGTCGTATGATCGTCGGGCGTTGCCTTGTTCGGACAGTTGACATAGAATAGCCCCGGCGAGCGACGAACTGGCCCGGAAACAACGTGTAACGGGGAGCGAGGAAACTGATCCGCGCCCGCCGACGTTGAACCGGCAGGCGGCGAGGCCGCGCGAGTCACGACACGGAGGGGTGGGCCGATGGCGGCGGTGTTGGTGGGCAGGCCCTGGGGGTCGGCGGTGCTGCGTCTCCTGGCGTTGTTGTCGGTGGTGCTGGCAACTGGGTGGCTGCCGACTCCGGCGGCGGCGAAGGCTGAATGGGAGCCGCCGACCACGGTCTACATCCCCCAGACGGGGCACAACCTCTCCGGGGAATTCCTCACCTACTGGCGCGAGAATAGCGGCGCAACCTTCCTGGGCAACCCGATCACCGAAGAGATCAAGGAGGCGGGGGTTCCCGTCCAATACTTCGAGCGCGCCCGCCTCGAATTGCGCGGCGACGCGGTCGTGCTCGGCACGCTCGGCAGCGAGATCGCGAAGACCAATCCGCTGCGGTCGCCGCAGCAGCCGCGCCTCGTACGCGGCGACGGGGACGACGAGCCGCTCCGCGCCGACCCGTTCGCGAAACTGCCCTTCGCGCTCTTCGATGTCGATCCCGATGACCACCGCTTCTTCCCGGAGTCCGGGCACACGCTGCGCTACAGCTTCAAGCTGGCCTGGGAGAAGAATGGGGGCGAGGAGCGCTACGGCCTGCCGATTTCCGAGGAGTTCAGCGAGATCAGCCCGATCGACGGGAAGGCCTACACCACGCAATATTTCGAGCGGGCGCGCTTCGAGTACCACCCCGGCCAGGTCAACAACTATAGCGTCGTGCTGACGCCGCTCGGCACCACCGCCGCCCGGGCGCGCGGGCTGGATACCGCCCAGGTCGCGAAGGCCGCCGATGTCTCCAACTATGACGAGGCGCTCTTCTCGCCGCCGCCGGTGGTCCCCGGGGTGGCCAGCCGGCCGGGCGGGGCGAACAAGTGGATCGACGTGAACCTCTCGCGGCAATACCTGGTCGCGTTCGAGGGCACCCAGATCATCTGGAGCGGCTACGTCAGCAGCGGCAAGGAGGGGAATGAGACCCCGACCGGGACCTACACCATCTTCAGCAAGCTCACCATCCAGGATATGCGCGGTCCCGATCCGACCCAGCCGAATGGCGAGTACTTCCAGCCCGATGTCCCCTGGGTGATGTACTTCGCGGCCGGCGGCTACGCCATCCACGGTGTCTACTGGCACAACAGCTTCGGCACCCCCCGCAGCCACGGCTGCGTCGGGCTGCCGGTCGGCTCCGCCAACTTCATCTACAACTGGGCCCCGATCGGCACGCCGATTGTGATTCACTACTAATGGTTGCAGGTTAGCAAGTTGCAGGTTGCAGGTTCCCCAACTTCGAACTTGTAACTTGCCAACCTGCAACCGTCTCATGTACGTATAGACCATCGCCTATCGGCCTGGGTACTTTAGTACCCCCCCGTAGTCAAATGCTTGATTATGTAGTGCCTCTCTCGTATAGTAGGGCGGCGGTCGCTAAGACCTCAGTCCTAGCCCGATGGTATAGACGAGGGGCTACTCACTTGTTGCCGCCAGCAACAGGGACGCGGTCATTCCGCCAATGATGACCGCGCAGTCAGGCCGCAGGGGGGAGCGGGGCCGATGCTTCAGCGGAAGCCAGACGTGCCGACGATCGACGGCGTGATCAGCGTGATCGCCGATCACATGGTCTCATCTCGCGTCAGCGATCAGGCCAGCGACTCGATGACAGCCGACGATCACACCCTCAACTTAGAGCAAATCGCGTCCGATGCCCTCGACCAGCTCCGCCAGCTCTCCCAGGAGCACGCGGCCCTCGGTGGCCAGGTGGTGGCGCTGGAACGCCAGGTGCGGACGCTGCTGATCGAGCGCCTGGAGCTCTCGGCCCAGGTCGCGACGCTGCAGCGCGAGAACGCCCAACTCCGCGAGAGCCAGGGCGGCACCCCGGCGGTCATCCGACCGACGGCCTTGCCGCGCCACGAACCCTTCACGCCGCTGCGCGGCGGGCCAATCCCCGCCAGCCGCTCGGCCCAGCTCTCCGACGATGACGAAGCGCTGCTGCTCGGCGACACGCTCGCCGAGGCCACAGTGGCGCTCGATCAGGTGCTCCCGACCTCGCAGGCACCGATCAGCTATGTGCTGATCGCCCAGCCCTTCGGCCGCTTCTCCGACCTCGGGCGTTTCCAGACGGCGGTTCAGGCGTTGCGCGGGGTGCAGAATGCCCGCGTGCGGCGCTTCGCCCAGGGGACGCTGGAGATGCGGCTCGACTACGACGGCCCAACCCCGCTCCAGGAGGCCCTGGCCGGGCTGGCCCTGGCAGTTGAGGCGATCGAGCAGATCGAGCCCCACCGCCTCGTCATCCGCCTCCGCCCCGATTCGCTCGTGTAGCGTCCGGGTTCAACGTTCAACGTTCAAGGTTCAAGATTCTGGGTTTGGGTAGCCGAACCCGGATTGTGCGTGCCTGCGGGGTGTGTCCGCATTGCCGATTCGACCGGCGTCGAATACTATGGACAGAGAACACCGTCGCTGGAGAATCGCGCAGGCCGGGGGATCATGATGTGGGAGTTTCTCGCTGGCAACGTGGCGTTGGGGCTGGTGCTCTGCCTCACCGTGGCGGGGCTCGTCTGGTGGCAACGCCGGGCGCTGCAGGAGATGATCGGCGTGCCGGAGACGACCTGGCGCGTGATCGCCTGGGGAGCGTTCGGCCTCACGGTCGCCATCCTCATCTGGGGCACCTTCGCGGATGACTGGCGCAAGATGTTCGGCGAGCTGCTCGATCTGCGCCAGCAATACTCCGCCGAGCGCACCGTCAAGAACCCGGTGCCGGGCGAGTTCCGCACCGTCACGCTGACGCTGCTCGTCCCGGCGATGCTGCTGACCGGGGCGCTCTTCGCGCGCTACATTGGCGGCTACATCCTGCAAGTCGTGGTGTTGATCGCCGGTTTTTCGAGCGTTTTCATGCTCTACCTCTTCCGCCAGCGCCTCGACGCCGGGCTGGCCACCATCGTCCTCGGCAAGAAGACGGGCTTCTCCCTCGCGGCACTGGCGAACATCTTCTACCTGCTGATCGACTACGCCGCGAACATCGGGCTGATCCTGATGGCGTATATCACCCTGCTCGGCCTCTTCGCCATGCCCGTGACGATCGTGCTCGACCTCCTCGGTCGCCGCGATCCGCCCGCCCGACCAACCGCCGCCGACACCGATTTCTACGCGCAGATCCGCGCCAATGTCGCCGCGCGCCAGGCCGAGTCGGAGCGGATGCGCGAGGTGAGTAACGAGTAACGAGTAACGAGTGATGAGTGATGAGTGATGAGTGATGAGGGGGCGGCGAGTTCTTCGCCGCCTCCTCGCTCTTTCCGGTTCGTCTTTCGTCTTTCACTCATCACTCATCACTTCATCCTTCGCCCGGCGACGATCAGGCCGCCGGAGAGGGCGAGCAGGGCCGCCAGGGCCACCGAACCGAGGATGAGCGGCAGGGGGGAACGGCTTGCCGGGGCGACCTGGGATTGCTGCGCCGCCGGGGCGGCGGCAACCGGGGGCGGAGCGACGGCGGTTGGCGGGAGAGAGGCATTCGCCGCGATCGCGAGGGTCGCGGTCGGCGGCAAAGCGGTCGGGGTCGCCGTGGCAACTTTGGTCGCGGTCGCGGCCGGGGTCGGCGTGAATGTCGGCTTTGCGGTGGCAGTCGGCTCGGACGTGGCGATGACGATGCCGCCGCGATTCGGGCGCGGCGTCGGCGAGGCCGCCGGGGCGCTCGGCACCCCGGTCGTGGTGCCGCTATCGGCCGGCAAGCCGAACGACGATCCACCGAGCGGCAGGGAGAGGAGCGACGAGAAGATCCCGTTCGCGAGTTCGGGCGTATCGCCCTCGGTCTGGGGGGTGGCATTCGCGGGGGCGACGATCTTGACCGGTTGGTCAAAATCGCTGTAGGTCATCGTCATCAGCATCGAGAAGCTGCCGCCCAGCCCCTCGTCTGCGTCGTCGGGGGCGGAGAAGCTCATCTTGACCGACACGCGGTGCAGATAGCTATCGGCGTCGCCGATCCAGAGGTCGTAGGCGATGATCATCGGCGGCAGCGCGGAGGAGGCCGGATCGGGCGCGAGATCGGGATCGCTGAAAAGCTTGGCGAAATCGAACTCCATGTGCCAGTGCGTCGTCGCCGCGCCGTTCACCGTCTCGTGACCAACCTGGGTGAAGGCGAAATCGTCGCCGAGGTCAGCAAAGTCGCCGAAATCGGGGGCAAGCTCCTGGGTCGCGTAGCCAGCTGGCAGCGCGGTCCAGGTCCAACGCTGCGTCGTCGGGTCGAGCATGTAGAGGCGATCATCGACCGCCACCACCGCGATCTTCAGCGATTCGGGCTGCGCGCCGGTGGTGCCGCCGAGATCGGGGATCTTCACTTCGTAGGAGAATTGCATCGCCTGGCGGGCGTTGTCGATATCTCCCTGGCCGCTCGCCGTCACCTCGAACGACTCGCCCGATGTCGTGTTGGCGATGCGCTCGGAGAGTTCCAGGCTGACATGGGCCGTGGTCGGCGTGGCAATCTTCGGCAGGGGTGCCGCCGAGACCAGGGCCGCGCCGCGCGCCGCCAGCACGATCGAGAGGATCAGCAGCCCGATCGCCACCAGAGTTCTGAGCGCCCGACCGTTCATCGCGTCCCTTCCTATTGCATCTCGCGACAGCCCGCCCGTTCGGCGCACAATCCTGCCCCCACCATCATTTGCCATCGGGCGGTGCGCGGACAATAGCCCATTCCGCCCAGCCCGGTACCGCCGCACGTACCGCGTGCCGCGAAAGCATGACAGGGGTGTCAGCCATCGGTCGCTATACTCGGATGACGACGCGCTGGCACCAGAGATATACGAATGCTGAAGGTGGAGGGATTCACGCGATGCCGCACCCGATCGTCGATCAATTGCGCTTTGCCCGCAGCGAATTCGCGCGCAGCCTGGCCGGGGTGACCGAGGCGGAAGGGCTGCACGCTTCGTCAGATCAACCGCTCGGCTGGATGGTCGGGTCACCTTGCCGCGCAGGAGCAGTGCTCCTGGTTGGCCTGGCGCAACGCCCGCTGGAACTCCCCGCGCTGGTCGCATTCGGCTACGGGCAGCCCGGCAGGAATTCCCGCCGCTGGGCGAGATGGGCGGCGTGGCGCACCGTCGTCGCGATGGTGATCCGATCCTCGATGCGCTGGTGGCCGAGGAGTTCGGCGGTGCCCGCCGCTGGTCAACGGCCGCCTGCACGACGAGACGCTGGGGACGATGATCCGGCGCGTCGCCTACCACTACTGGTTCCACAACGGCGAGGCGCAGGCGGTGCGCCAACTGCTCGGCCACACCGACCTGCCGACCTTCGTCGGGGACATCCAGGACGAAGCCCCCTGCGTCCCCGAAGCGGTCACGCTGGCATCGGCGCCATACAGCTAGACCTGTCGGCCCGCCACCCGAATGCGTGGCGGGGCCGCGCTGTGCCGTGCGATCTGGCATGGGGGTTGCAATTGGGGAGACGTGCGGCGCTGCGGCCAATCGAGGGGCCGGGCGACGCGAGGCGTTGTGGAAGGTGAATCGATACGTAGGGGGTACGAAGCGATGACGATTCTTGGTTGGTTGCTCCTCGGGTTGATCGCGGGATTCCTCGCCAGCATGGTGATGCGGGGCGGCGGCTTCGGCATCATCGGCGACATCATCGTCGGGATAGTCGGTGCCTTCATCGGTGGCTTCCTCTTCCCCGGTGCTCACCGGCAACCCTAACCCGGTCGATGACTTCGATATCGGCCTGATCTTCGTCGCGTTCAGGCCGGGTGCCTGCATCCTGATCGCGATCGTGCGCGCCGTGACGGTAGTCGCGCCAGGGTCTAACCCGGCAACGAAGTTGGGTCGCCAGCGCCGCCGGGCAGTTGCCCGGCGGCGCGGCGCGTACGCCATCGGCACGGGCGATGGTTGCGCCCTCGATATGGCTGGTCGATTGTGGCGGCGACAGTGCCTTAGCGGCGAATCTTGCTCTACGCGCGATACGCTGATCGCGATCCCCGCGCCGGCCACGGCACTGATGGCTGCCGGGCCACGAGCATGGCCACGATCATCACCATCATCAGCGCCAAAAGTACTCAAACTAACGATCCGAACGGACCCATCATGACCTCTTTCTTTCTGGCACTACTTGCCCCGCGACACGCGGCGGCGGCTCTCTATCCAGGCACATAACCCACGCCGCGGCTTGCCGTGCGCCGGGACGGTGCAGGCGGCGAATGTGCAGGTCGGCGTTCATCAGCGGGCGCACGCGCTATCGCCGCGTGTCGGACGCCGCTGGTGAGATTCTCGCCCTTACTCGTGGAGTGGCCTGGAAGCGCGGAATAATAACGGATGTCCGCAGGAATGTCTCCCAAATGCGAGAAAAACGCCGTACTTGACTCGATCGGGACCTTGGTCCCGCGAGAAGTGCTGAGCAACGAGTTGAGTAACGGCAACGAGCAACGAGTGGGCCGCCCCTCCTCGTTACTCGTTACTCGTTACTTTCACTGGGCTCGCATGAGGAAAGCGGCCGGTGCCAGCCAACACCGGCCGCTTCGTTGTGGGGGAGGTCGGCGGTGTGGGAACCGCGCGGCCCGGAGAGGAGGGAAGAGGAGGAATGGGGACGATTGTGCCGGTCGGACCCGGTCGCTCTTCGCCAGCCACGGAGGGGGCGATTGGGTCGCCGCCACGAACGCTTATCACGCTCTACGGCAAGTTCCTTGCCACATCGCGCCACACTTGTCCGCTGCACGCGGGCATTGCTACCCACTGGACCGTGCCGGTTGCCCCCGTTATCTGGCACAAGTCTTGCCTATTGTGGTGGCGTGGCCCCTTTGTCATCGACGCCCGCAGGGCCAGCCGCCACCACAAGCAACGTTGCGCCCGAGCATCGGCATGAACCCACCCTTCCGGGGCGGGAGGCCGATTATCGGCGCATCGGGGTGGCGCGAGGCGTATGTGCAGCCTAGCTAAGCGAGGTGCAACGTGGTTGACAAGACGACTGTCCTGCAAGGGATGGAGGTATATGGTTCCGACGATGCCTTCATCGGCGTTGTGGAGCAGGTGAACGAAAATGGCTTCATGATGCACGACGATGAGATCGCCTTCGGCGCGGTGGACCATGTCGAGCGCGACCGCCTCACGTTGCGCGGCGCGGGGACGCGCTATCACCCCCAGGCCCGGCCGGATGACAGCGTGGACGAGGCCGATCGAGCGGGGGTATGACCGCCGGTAGCGGTCATACTGCCCCAGTCCGCGCGGGGGACGCCCGGCGAGGGAGGCATGGATGAGCATCGGCCTGGAAACATCCGCCTACATGGGCATGGAGCAGCGTTCCTGGATCTTCCCCAGGCTGATCGAAGCGAACGCCGTTCTGATGCTGTCGAGTCAGGAATTACAACACCTCATCGATGCAGAACTCGCCGCCAACCCCGCCCTCGAAGTCGAGGAATTCTACTCCTGCCCCAGCTGCGGACGGCCCTTCGATGGTCCGCACTGCCCGCACTGCCTGGGTCAGCAGGTGGTCGAGATGACACCGTCGTTCACCGAAGAACTCGCCGATCCGCTCGGCCACATCCAACTTGGCGCGGTGGCCGACGCGGATCGGATCGACCCGCTGACCTTCGTCGCCACACACTCCAACCTGCGGGAACAATTGCTCGCGAATGTCCGGGCGCAACTCGGGCTGATCGACGCGGCGATCGCCGAATGGCTGATCAACTCGCTGGACGAGCGCGGCTACCTCTCCGCGCCGTTGGACGAGATCGCGGCCGACCTGCACATCCACCCGGAGCGGGTGGAGCGCGTCCTGAAAGTAGTGCAGGAGTGCGCCCCGGTCGGTGTCGCCGCGCGCGATCTGCGCGAGTGCCTGCTGCTGCAACTCGACTATCTGGAGCGCGGCGGGGAGACGATTTCGCCGCTGGTGCGCCAGCTGGTGACCGATCATCTTGAACTGCTCGGCGGGCACAAGTGCAGCGCCGTGGCGGGGATGCTCGGGTTGCCCGCCGATGAGGTCGAGGCGGCGCGCGACTTCATCCGCCAGTACCTCACCCCCTTCCCTTTTCAGAGCCAGGATGCGCAGTCCTGGCACAGCCCGAGCGAGGCTTCCTTCGTCGCGCCCGACGTGATCATCCATTGTCGCGAGGGGGAGTTCTTCGTCGAAGTCGTCGAACCACGCCAGGCACACCTGCGACTGAGCGGGCTCTACTCCGAACTGGCGGCGGCACCCACGTCGCACCAACCCCAGGAAAAGAGTATCAGCGAGGGTGAGCGGCAGCATGTCCGCGAATTCGCGCTGCGCGGCAAGCACTTCCTGTCGAACCTGCGCCAGCGGCGCGAACTTCTCCAGAAGATCGCCACCTGCGTCGTGTCGCTGCAGGAAGACTTCCCGCGGCATGGCCTGCGCGAGTTGCGCCCGCTCACCTGCGCGACTGTCGCGCCGGAGGTCGGCGTCCATGAATCGACCGTCAGCCGCGCCACAGCGAATACGTGCTGCTGCCGAATCGGCGGGTGATCCCTTCCAGCGACTTCATGGCGTCGCTCTCGGTGAAGGAGATGATCCGCGAGATCATCGTGCAGGAGCGCGCGTCGGGTAAGCGCCTGACTGGATAAAGTTAATCGGCGACCGCTTGCTGCGCCAGGGGGTGCAGGTTGCGGGCGTGTGCCGCACCGTCGCGAAGTATCGCGCCGAATTGGGTGGGATTCTTCATCGGTGCGCTAGCGCCTGGGGCGGTGCTAAGTACGGTTCAACATGATGCACGGGGCGTGGCTAGGCGGCTACGCCCTGCGCTTCGTTCACTTCCTGGCGGGCGCCAAGCGCGCCACGTTTGCCAGCGCAACGGTGCGCGACGGCGCGGTTGGCACGAGCCGGAGCCGCCCGGTGGCCGACCGCGCCGGCGAGGTCCCTGGCGGCGCAGCCCCCAGCAGGCTGGCCTCCTGGCCGGGTGTCGTCCCAACCATGCGCAGCGGCCGTTCGTTCGCAGTGCCCTCGGTCACCCGTGCGGTCGCCATGCTGGCCCCTCCGTCGCGCTCACATCGGTCCATTCGTCTCTCGTGAACCTGTCACCAGACTACGCCCGGCCGGGAGACATAACCACGAGCAGCACCCACGCATCACCCACGCAACTCCGGCATGGGGAGAACTCATCCGGTGACTTCCTGCGTATCAATCATTGAAGATTCCGCATCCCAATCGACTCCCTGGCATCCCGGAACATTCCGTTGTGCGGTGATTCCGCGTATACTCCACCGGTGGCGCGCTCGCGCCGGTCCGCCGCTGCCTGAGCATGTGCATGGGAACGGACGTGCAGGCCGACTTCCGGTGTACTCTCAGCACTACCGGCTTGCCGCCAGCCTTCCCAGGAGGCGCTGGCCGAGCGCGCCAGATTGAGCGTGCGCGCGATCAGCGACCTGGAGCGCGGCGCGCGGCGCACGCCGCGACCGGAGACGATCGCGCTGCTGGCGGATGCGCTCGGCCTGTCGGCGACGGATCGCGCCACCCTGATCGCCCTGTCCTGCGGGGGCGGCTCCCGGCACCGGTTCCGGCTACCGCCCCGCGCCCGCCGATCCTGATACAGCGCCATCGCCGAACATGCCAGCGCGCCTCGGGGCTGGTCGGGCGCGAGCGGGAGATCGCGGCGGTGCGCGAACTGCTGCGCGAGGGCGCGCGGCTCGTCACCCTACCGGCCCCGGCGGCGTCGGCAAGACGCGCCTATCCTCCAGATCGCTGCCGACCTCGCCCCCACGCTGCGCGAAGGAACGGCCTTCGTCGATCTCACGGCGCTGCGCGACCCGGCCCTGGTCGCCCCCGCGATTGTTCGCACGCTGGTGCATGGCGAATCGAGCGGGCTCACCGCGCGCGAAGCCCTCCTGGCGCACCTGCGCTCGCGCCGGAACTCCCGCTGGTGCTCGACAACTTCGAGCAGATCACCGGGGCGGGGGCCCTCGTGGCCGAACTCGCCGCGCAGTGCCCGGTAGCCGCGCATCCTGGTCACCAGCCGCACCGCGCCGGGTGCGGGTGCGCGGCGAGCAGGAGTTCCCGGTCCCGCCGCTCGCCCTCCCCAGGTGACGCGATCGCCAGCGGCCTTGCAGACGACCGCACTCGACGCGCTGACGAGCTACGCCGCCGTCGAACTCTTCGTGATCCGCGCGCGGGAGATCCGCCTGGGCTTTCCAGCTGACCGTCGCGAATGCGGGGCGGTGGGTGGGGATCCGCCAGCGCCCGATGGGGTTGCCGCCGGCGATCGAACTCGCGGCGGCGCAGACCAGGTGCTGCGGCTCGTGGCGCTGTTGGCGCGGCTGGCGCAGCGGCTACTGCTCCAGGTCGGGGCGCGCGATCTGCCGGATCGCCACCAGACTCTGCGCGCGATGATCGCCTGGACCTACGATCTACTGACGACGGCGCGCGGGCGTTTTTCCGGCACCGGCGGCCCTCGCGTGGAGTCACGCCGAGGCGACGCCGCACTGGCGACATGGCGCGAAAGGGCCAGGCCAGCCACCGCCACCCTGATCGACGGCGCTGGCAACAACGAGGAACTGGACGGCGCCTGCTGGTGCTACTACCTGCCGAGGACGGTCCGCGCCGATGCCGCCGAGGCAACTGGCGGCGACCCGACGGCAGCGGAGGAGGCCCTGCGCGAGCGCTTTTGCTACGCGCGGTACTATCTCGACCTGGGCGCGGAGGCACGCACCTCTCCAGCCCGGCGCAGTTGGCGTGGCCTGCGCGCTCTCGACTGGGAGTGGGATAACCTGCGCGTCGCGCTCGGCTGGGCGACGGCACGCCACCTGTTCGCACCACTGGCCGAAGCGGCGGATAGCCTGGGACACCTCTACGAACTGCGCGCCTCGGCCGAGGAGGGCGAGGAGACGTTCCGCGCCGCCGCCACCGCCGTGCAGCGGGCGGCGGACGGGGAGCCGTGGATGCGGGCGAAGCTGCTCGCCTGGCAGAGCGTCTTCGCCCGCCTGCTCGGTCGCCTCGACGAGGCCGAGCGGACCTTGCGCCAAAGCCTCGCCTTGCTCGATCTGGCGGAGCGCGACGGGCGCGAGGTGCGCGCCGAACGGGCCTTCGCCTATCTGCGGCTGGGGCAACTGGACCGGGCGCGCGGCAATGCGGAAGGCCGCGCCGATTTCGAGCGGAGCATCGCGCTCTACCGGGAACTGGGGCGCGACTGGGAAGCGGGGCTGGCGCTCTGGGAATTGGGTCGCCTGGCCTATCGCCTGAGCAGGTACGAGGAGGCTGCCGTCCTGCAACGCGAGAGCCTGGCGCTGCGCGAAGCGTGCGGCGACCGGCGCGGCGTCGCCCAGGTGCTGCAATCGTTGAGTCAGGTCGCCGCCGCGACCGGGCAGTTCGAGGATGCGCTGCACCTGGCTGGGCGCAGCAACGACCTGCTGCACGAGATCGGCGACGCGGCCGATCGGGCGACCGGCCTGCGCCACCTGGGGCAGACGCTCGCCTGGATCGGCCAACCGGGCGAGGGGCGCGGGCTGCTCGAACAGAGCCTCGCGCTCTACGAATCGCTCGGGTTGCTCGGTGAAGTGGGCTTCGCCTGCTACACGCTCTGCATCGCCACGATCATGCTCGGCGAATACGACTACACCGAGCGGCTGGCCCGGCGAGCGATGGCGATCGATCGCGAGATTCGCAGCCCGGCCAACCTGACCGGTGATCTCTGGATGCTCGGCATGGCGCTGCTGGGGCAGGGGCGGATCGGGGAGGCCGAGGCGGCCTTCCGCGAGGGGGTCGTGGTCGGCCGGACGGTGGTGGGCGAGGGGGCGGTCGTCTGGTCGCTGCTGCTGGGCCTTCGTCGTCTTGTTGCGCGGCGACACCGCGCAGGCCGAGCGCCACGTCCTCGACGCGCTGGGCGCATCGGTCGAGCATCGCGATCTGCTGAATGCGCTGATGACGATGCCAACGGCCGCGTTCATCCTCGCCGGGCGTGGGCGGGCGGAACGGGCGCTCGAACTCGAGATGCTGATCTTCCGCTACCTGGCGATCGGCAAGAATCGACTCGCCAGCGATGTCTGGCGTCACTCGACGCGGTCGCGGCGACCCTCCCACCTGCCGTGGCCGCCGCGCGCGAGCGCGACAAGCCCTCGACCTGATCGCCACCCTCCTGGCCCTGCCGGGCGAGTTGGCGGGCACCGCTCGCGCGTAAGCCGCGCGCACCGGCCGCTGTGGCTGGCGACCCCGGCATCACTTCCTGGCCGGCGCATCCATTTCCCCTGTCCTCCGCCTCGCCCTCGGCCTGGGCTCGCCGGACGGCTGCCGGCACCGCGAGTCCGCGCCACGCTCCTGCCTGGCCTGGGCAACGTCGCGCTCGCTCTCGGCCTGCGACGGGGTCTGCGGGATCTGCGTTGTGCGTCGTTCGGGCATTGTGGGACCTCCAGCTGCGCGGCCACCGCGTTCGGTGGCCGCTGGTTGTAGTCGTCCACATATTCCTCGGCCAGGTCGGTGAGCCAGGGCAGCAGCAGCAGGATTTGCCCTGCCCTCCCAGCCGCTCCGCGCCTCGTCGCCAGCGGCCCTGTTCGGGCCGGTAGCAGGCGCGGCGAGTTGCGCTACCCCTGGCCGTCATCCCGGGGCGAGCGGCACGAGGAGCGCGGCCACCTTCGCCTGCCAGCCGATCGTCAGCGAGGGATTTCCGCCGTGCCGGCAGGCGTCGAGGATCTTCGCCGCGCCGCGGCGCGATCGGCGGCAACCGAGAGGAGGAAGGTGTCGCTGGCGGCGAACCAGCGATATTCCCGCCTCGTGCCGCCCTCGAAGGTGGCGTTGCCGTTTGTCGGGTCCGCATCAGGCCGGGATTGACGGTGGTGACGAGGATCTGCTCGCTGGCTGGCTGGCGCGGAACGCATCCGACAGCCCGACGAGCGCGAACTTGCTGGCCGAGTAGGGCGCGAGGTGCGGCACCGCCACCAGGCCGCCGACCGACGCGATGTTCACGATCCGCCCGCCGCCCGCCTGCCGCATTCGTGGAATGGCCGCGCGCATCGCGCGCAGCGGCCCCCAGAAGTGGATATCGAGGGTCGCGGCGAACTCCTCCTCGCCCATGTGCTCCAGCGGCCTGACGACGATCGTGCCCGCGTTGTTCACCAGCACATCGAGCCGCCCGAGCGCCGTCGCCGCCGCTTCCACCGCCCCGGCCACGCCGCCCGGCTCGCGCAGGTCGCAGGGGATGGCGATGGCGGTGCCGCGCGTCCCCAACTCCTCGGCGGCGCGGCGGAGCGCGTCGCTCTCCCGCGCCAGGAGCGCCACCCGCAGCCTCTCGGCGACGAATTCGCGCGCTAGCGCCAACCCCAACCCGCGCGACGCGCCGACGACCACGACTGCGCTCCTGGCAAAGTCGATCCGGCCGCGCCGCCCGCCGCGCACGCGCCAGCGCCGGCACCCCTGCCGCCGTCAGGCCGAGCGCCGCGCCAAGATTCCGCGAGATGCGCGCCGAACTGCCCGGCCATCACGGTTCAAAGGTTCAAAGGTTGAAGGTTGAAGGCCGGAAGGTTTGACCCGGCACGCCGAACTTTCAAACTCAACCATCCCCACGGCTTCAACACCACCCTGATGCAGCGGCCTTCGTGCGCCTTGAAGGTCTCGGTAGCCCCCGGCGCACTAGACAGCGGCAGGCGGTGGTGATGACGAACGAGATCGATCTTGCCCTCCTGCACAAGGTCGAGCAGCGGCTGCAAGTAGCGCTGACGTGCGTCTGCCCCATCTTCCCAGGGTCAGGCCCTTGCCGGGCGCCAGGCCGAAGTTCAGCTTGTCGAGCACGCCGCCGTAGACGCCGGGGATCGAGACCGTCCCGCCCTTGCGGCAGGGTTCGATCGCCTCGCGCAGCGCGTGGGGGCGGTCGGTCGCCATGAAGGTCGCCGCCTTGACGCGATCCACCACCGCGTCGAGCGCCATACCGTGCGCTCCAGTTCGACCGCGTCGATGCAGGCGTCCGGGCTGCGCCCGCCGGTCAACTCCTTCAACTGGTCGGGTACATCCTCGTTCGCGAAGTCGATCGTCTCCGCGCCTTGCCCTCGCGCGCCAGTTGCAGCCGGTCGGCCACCTGATCGATCGCGGCGACGCGCTCCGCGCCGTAGAGCAGATAGGCGCTCCGAATCGCGAACTGGCCGACCGGTCCCGCCCCCACACCGCCACCGTGTCGCCGGGCCGATAAGCTGTAGCCCTTGCGGCCATGTAGCCGGTCGAAGATGTCCGAGAGGAAGTGACCCGCTCGTCGGCGAGGCCATCCGGGATTTCGATCGGGTCGACGTCGGCGAACGGCAGGCCGCGCGGCACTTGGCCTCGCCGTCGGGATAGCCGCCCAGCATGTGCGAGTAGCCGAAGAGTCCGGCGGGGGAATAGCCATACGCCTTCGCCGCCAGTTCGGCGTTCGGGTTGGAGTTGTCGCAGAGCGACCAGAGCTGCTTCTGGCAGAAGAAGCAGCCGCCGCAGGAGATGGTGAAGGGGACGACGACGCGATCACCGATCTTCAGATTCGTGACCTCTTTGCCGAGCGCCACGACCTCGCCCATGAATTCGTGGCCCAGGATGTCCCCTTGCTCCATCGTCGGGATGTAGCCGTCGTAGAGATGCAGGTCCGAGCCGCAGATCGCCGTCGTGGTGATTCGCACGATCGCGTCGCGCGGGTGCTCGATCGTCGGCTCGGGGACATTCTCGACCCGCACATCATTCTTGCCGTACCACCGTAATGCCTTCACTCGTGCCCTCCATCCAGCCTGTGATCGCCCATCCTCGCTGGCGGATAAGCATCGTGCCAGCGGGATGCTCTGTGGCAAGCCATGTGCCAGACGCCGCCGCACAATATGGCACGCCGCTTGCCTCTTCGCAGGCGAGGGGCGATACGCGCGCGTGGCAGACCGCCACGCTCCATGTCCTACGCCCTACGCCCTACGTTCCACATCCCACGACTCCGTCCCAAGGAGGCAGCGATGGCGAAGCAAGCAACGACGATCAGCGCGGTGCTCGAACGATTCCCCTGGCTCGATGGTGTCGCCGAGCCGCTCCAGGCCGCGACCCAGCGACTTTTCGGCGCGAGCGGGGCGATGCAGAAGGCGAAGAACTGGCTGAACGGCACGCCGATCCGCCACCGCATCCACCCGGCATTGATCGCCGTGCCGCTGGGGGCCTGGACCTCGGCGGCGCTGCTCGACGCGCTCGACGTGATCGAGGGGGACGGGCGCTGGTCCGACAGCGCCGACCTGCTCGTCGGTGTCGGCATCGTCGGCGCGCTGCCGACAGCGGCGACCGGGCTGGCCGACTGGGCGGATCTCTACGACCACCAGCGGCGAGTCGGCGTGGCCCACGCGCTGGTGAACAGCGCCGCGCTCGGCCTCTACGCCGGATCGCTGGCGCTGCGGCTGGGCGGCAAGCGCAATGCGGCGCGCACCCTCGCCGGGCTCGGCTTCGGCCTCGTCTCGCTCGGCGGCATGCTTGGCGGCGAACTGGTCTACACGCTCGGCGTGAATGTGACCCACCTGCTCTATCCCAAGCCGCCGGACGAATTTACCGATGCCTGCGCCAGCATCGATCTGCCGGAAGGGCGGGCGCGCACGGTCGAGATCGGGCGCGTACCGGTGCTGCTGCGTCGCCACCAGGGCCGGGTCGAGGCGGTCGAAGCGTGGTGCCCGCACGCGGGCGGCCCGCTGCGCCCGGAGGATATCGAGGGGGACGCAGTGACCTGCCAGTGGCACGGCTCGCGCTTCTGCCTGCGCGACGGCAGGCCGACGCAAGGCCCCGCCTCCGCGCCGCTCCGCACCTTCGACGTGCGCGAGGCAGGCGGGCGGATCCTGCTGAAGCCAAGCGACGAGACGCACACCTGGCCGCCCGCACCGGAGTTGCCCGCGCCGGGCGTGATTCCGCAGGGGGCCGAACCGGTCGCCGTCCCGGCGAAGTAACCGGGCGAGATGAGGAGCACCATGCGCGACGACACCCTCCTGGAGGAATCCTGGCGACCGCTGCAACAGAACGGCACAGCGGTCGCCGAGCCCGAACATGAGACCGACCAGGACGCAGCGGTGCGCGATTTGCTTGCATCCGCCGACGAGATCGCGGCAGCGAGCGCCAGCGAAGCCGCCGCGCTCGACGAGGAGGGCCGGTTCCCCGCCGCAGCGTTCGCGCGCATCCGGGCGGCGGGGCTGCTGGCCGCGCCGTTGCCGCGCGCCCTCGGCGGCCTCGGGCTCGGCAGCGAGCCGGGGTGTACGCTGCCGCTGCTGCGCGTCTTAAAGTCGCTGGGGCGCGGCGATCTCTCAGTCGCGCGCATCTACGAGGGGCACGTCAACGCCCTCTTCCTGATCGGCCTGTTCGGCACGGCAGCGCAGCGCGAGCGCGCCGCCGCCGACGCCCGCGCCGGAAAACTCTTCGCGGTCTGGAACACCGAGGGGGGCGACGGCGTCCATTTCGCGCCGCTGCCGGAGGGGGGCTACCGTCTAGCCGGGAGCAAGCTCTTCACCTCGGGCTCGCTGCAAATCGAGCGGGCGCTGATCGGCGGCAAGCTGCCGGATGGCGGCTGGCAACTCTGTCTCGTCCCCATGGACGAGGTGCGCGTGCCGGCCGATGCCTCGGTCTGGAAGCCGCTCGGGATGCGCGCCTCGGTCAGCCACAAGGTCGATTTCACCGGCGTTCGAAGTGCCACCCGACGCGCTGATCGGCGGTCCGGGCGACCCGCAACCTCGGCAGCCCTTGGCTCTCGGGCGGGGCGATCCGCTTCGCCGCCGCGCAACTCGGCGCGGCGGAGGCGCTGTTCGAGGCGCCGCGCGCACCGACCTCCGGGTTCGCGCGACCGCACCGGCGACCCCTTCCAGCGCGTCCGCGCCGGGGAAGCGGCGATCGCGTGCGCGGCGGCGAGCTCTGGTTGCAAGATGCGGCAAGCGTACTCGATGCGCTCCCGGCGGCATTGCGCGCCGACCCGCCGCCGGACGCGGCGACCTCGGCAAAGGTCGTGGCCCACGCGAATCTCGCGCGGATGGCGATCGACGCGGCCTGCCTGCACGTCCTCGAACTGGTGGATCGATCGGGACGGACGCGGCCTGCTGCGCCCCCACCCAGTCGAGCGGATCGGGCGCGACCTGCGTCTCTACCTGCGCCAACCGGCCCCCGACGCCGCGCTGGCGACGGCCGGGGCCTACGCGCTGGAGACGGAAGCCCCGGCGGAGCGGCTATGGGCGGACTGACGGCCACCATCGCCACGCCCGCGAGTCGCTGCTGGGCCGCGCCCGAGGAACTGCCCCTGCTGCCCCCCGCGACGGTGGAAGGCTTCGCCCCACGCTCGTCGTCGCGCCCCACCCGGACGACGAATCGCTCGGCTGTGGTGGCACAATTGCGCTGCTGGCACGCGCCGGGCTGCCGGTCCATGTCCTTTTCGTCAGCGACGGCACCGGCTCGCACCGCGACTCGCCCACCTACCCGCCCGAGCGGCTGCGGGCGCTCCGCGAGTCGGAGGCGCAGGAGGCGCTGTCGCGGCTCGGCCTGCCCGGCGACGCCGCGACCTTCCTCCGCCTGCCCGACCGCTTCGTGCCGTGGGAGGATCAACCTGGCTTCGACATCCGCGGTCGCCGCCGTCGCCCGGGCCGGCACACAGCGGCCAGCGACCATCCTGGTGCCCTGGCGCGGCGAGCACCACTGCGACCACGTCGCCTCCTGGCAGATTGTGCGCGCGGCGGCAGCCCAGGTAACGCCACAACCGCGCCTGCTCGAATACCCGATCTGGCCTGGGAGCGCGCTATGCCACACCGGGACCCGACCGCGTGCGAAGTCACCGGCTGGCGACTCGACATCGGCCCGGTGCTCCCGCAAAAGCTGCACGCCATCCAGGCGCACCAATCGCAGCTCACCGACCTGATCACCGACGCACAGTTCGCCTTCCAGCTCGAACCCGACTTCCTCGCCAACTTCGCGCGACCGTGGGAAGTGTTCCTGGAAGAACGAAGTGCTGAGTGCTGAGTGCTGAGTGCTGGAGTCAAGTAAGAAGTACGAACGACGAAGTACGAAGTAACGAGCGAGTCCTCTACCCGACTATCCGACCACCCGACTACCCGACTCTACCTCGGCACCACGCCCCACTCAGCACTATTAAAGGAGGCCCATGACCCCGCACAACGTCGGCCCGAGCAGTTCGACGCCGCCCGAGTATTTCGACCGGATGTATGCGGATAGCGCCGATCCGTGGCGCTTCGAATCGAGCGAATATGAGCGGCAGAAATATGCCGCGACGCTGGCGGCGTTGCCCCGCACGCGCTACGAGAATGCGCTGGAGATCGGCTGCTCGATCGGGGTGCTCACCGCGCAACTCGCGCCGCGCTGCGACGCGCTGCTGGCGGTCGATGTGGTCGATCGGGCGCTGGAACGGGCGCGCAGGCGTTGCCGCGCCTGGCCGCACGTCGAGTTCAGGAAGATGCATTTGCCTGCGGAGTACCCGGCAGGCAGCTTCGATCTGGTGGTGCTGTCGGAGGTCGGCTACTACTGGTCAGAACGCGACCTCGCCCTCGCCCGCGAGCGCATCATCGGCGGGCTGGCACCGGGCGGGCACCTGCTGCTGGTCCACTGGACGCAGCCGTCGCCCGACTACCCGCTCACCGGCGACCGCGTGCATCAGAAATTCCTCGATCGTCCCGGCGATCTCCTGCGTCACCTCGACGGGCAGCGCGCCGAGACCTATCGGCTCGATCTCTTCGCGCGCCGCTGAGTAGCGCCGGGGCGACCGCCACAGCCGGTCACGCAGCAGCCGCAGATCGCGCGTCGCGGCGGTGATCTCCTGCGTCCAGCGCCCCTCGGCCTCGTGCGCCAGCTGCCGCCGCTCCAGGTCGGCGTCGAGCGCGCCGAACGGCAGCGCGGGATCGAGGCGCGCGACGAGCCAGGGGCGCGGCACGCCGAGATCGAGCGCGATGCTCGCGATCTCGCTCGGCGTTGGGGCACCTCCCTGGCGCAGCCGATACCAGAGGGCACGCGCCCGCCGCCGCCCATGCAGCCGCGCCTCGATCCGCGCCGCCGACTCGACCAGTTGAGGTACCCCGGCCTCGTGCAGCGCCGCCCAGGTGGCAAATTGCTGCGCGAAGCCGATCGCCGAGCGCGCGGCCGGGCGTGCCGAGGTGGCGACGCGCACATCGACGCTGTGGCGGATCCGCCCGCCCGCGTGGCGCAGCGCGAAGTAGAAGCCGACATCTTCGAGCGCCCGCACCGGCGGCAGCCCCCCGGCGCGGCGATAGGCCGCCGCCGTCACCGCCATGACTCGCCCCGAAATGCTGGAAGTGGCGCGGCCAGGGATCGTGCGCGACCGGGTCGAGCAGCGTCTCGACCTCCGCCAGGAGCATCCGGAAGGCGACATCGCGCAGGTGGCGCAACCGCGCGCCGTGCGGCAAGGTCGCCCGCTCGCCCGGGTCGGTGATGATGCGCCCGCCGACCGCGTCCGCGCGCGCGCGATCTCGCGCAACGTCGCCGCCAGCCAGGTCGGCGCGGGGCGCGTGTCGGCGTCGAGCGAGGCGATCACGCCCCGTGGCCGGTGGTTGCCGAGCAGGCGCTGGCAGGCTTCGTCCATCAGCAAGCGCCGCGCCGTCCCGACATTCGCCAGATCCGGCGGCAGCAGCAACTCGCTGACATGGAGCGTCGGCATCCGCTCGGCCTGCGCGAAACGCCGCACCACGCCCGCCGTCCCGTCGTCGCAGTTGTTCGCCAGGACGATCACCTCGTAGCGCCACCGGTCGAGCGGGCGACCGTCGAGGTCGCGCTGCTCAGCGAGCGCGCGGAGGGTTGTCCCGATCCGGTCTGCTTCGTCGCGCGCCGGGATGATCACGGTCGCCTCGCACTCGGGCAAGGGCGGGATCCCGACCAGCGGCAAGGTCGCGGCGGCGGCGACGGGAAACGGCCCGGACAGCGGCATCGCGGGTGGCTGGCGGTCGAGCATCGAGTATCCTCTTTCCGGCTGCGCGCAGAACGTCGGGCGCGGTCATCTCGTTCCAATGGTTCCCGCCTTCTATCGGCAAGCGGCGTGCCAGATTCGCGCCGCGCTTCCTGGCACGGTTCCTCGCCACCAGCACCGCGACAATGGGCGGTGCCGGGGATGGAAGTGAGAGGGAGCGCGGCAGATGAAGAAGTGGGCGATCATCGGTGGGGTCATCGCGGCCCTGGTCCTGGCGCTGATCATCGGGCTCTTGTACTGGGGGGATGAGGGGCCGGTCACCGCGCGCCTGCGCGACATCTCGATCGTCTTCATCTCGCTCTTCGCGGTGCTCTCGACCG
The DNA here is from genome assembly GCA_046328475.1 of Chloroflexia bacterium. GTDB lineage: Bacteria > Chloroflexota > Chloroflexia > Thermomicrobiales > CADCWN01 > CADCWN01. The sequence continues at coordinate 20,830 of JAXLWN010000013.1, forward strand.
CGCTCTTCGCCGCCATCCTCGGCGCGGTGCTCTGGCTCGTCTTCACCATCCGGGATAAGGTCGTGCCGCTGCTGGAGACGCTCACCGCCACCGCCCAGCGCCTCAAGGGCACCACCGAGTACATGACCGAGCAGGCGGTCAAGCCGGTGATCAGCGTCGGCAGCACCCTCGCCGGCATCCGCGCCGCCACCCGCTCCGTCACCGGCGGCAAGCGCCGCGTCACCCAGCGGCGACGGAAAGAAGAGTCGTAGACAACACCAGGGCGGGGCACTCGAAGTGCCCCGCCCTCTTGCGTCCCGCGCCGCCCCGCATGCAGCGCTGGCCGACAGCCCAGGCTCACTCAGGAGGCGCGCTGGAGGTCGCTGCGCGTGAACTGGAAGAGGCCGATAGCGACGAGCACCAGCGCGAGCAGGCACATCACGCCCCAGGCGGCCCAGCTCGGGCCGTTGAGGAGCGGGGAGCCGTAGTGGTGGAAGATCGAGAGGCCGATCAGCCAGCCGGGCAGGTGCAGGACCGGATTGAGGAATTCGCCGATGAACGAGGCGGCCAGCAAGCCGCTGTCGCCGCCGTTGACCACGCCCGACGAGAAGCGCCCGGCGGCGAGGAAGATGATCGCGGCGGTGAGCAGTTCGATCGGCAGGAAGCCGACGAAGGCGGCGATCAGGTAGCCGGTGTTGACCTCCAGGCCGATGACTTGCAGGCTCGCCAGCAGGATGAGGCAGAGGATGAGCGGCGCGATGACCAGCGCGGCGAGGGTCGCGCCCCAGGCTTCGAGGTAGACGCGCCAGCGCGGGACCGGCGTGGCCAGCACCATCTCCAGGCGTCCCGCATCGAGGTCGCGCGCCCAGGCGCTCGCCTGGGTGAGGGCGAAAAAGGCGACCAGGATCGGCAGGAAGGCGAAGAGGATGCCGGAGACGATGCCGGCGTCGGTGCCGAAGGCGGAGCCGCCGAGGAGATCCTGGAAGGTCGGGAAGTTGGCCAGGAGTTCGACCAGGGTATCCTTGATCGCCTTGGTGATCGCCGCCATCCAGACGAGGAAGATCGCGAGCCCGATCAGCCACCAGGCGAGGCCGGGGGTGCCGGAGCGGAGCACGCGCAGCCCGACGCCGCGCAGCGAGATGGCCTGCATCGCCCGGGCCAGGACCGTTTCGCCGCTCTCCTGCCGCGCGGCGCGACGGCGCGGCCAGGCGGAGGCACCGAGATCGCGCCGGATGAAGAGCGGCACACTGGCCGCGCCGAAGAGGAGGGCGAGGACGGCCGTGGCGAGCAGCGCGCCGTAACTGGTGCCGTAGGAGGCGATCAGGGGCTTACTGAGGCTGTAGAGGTGGAAGGGGGAGAGGCGGCCGACCCAGGCGAGGTCATCCGAGATGCGGCCGGTGCCATCCAAAATCCAGGCGACGACCATGATCGCGCAGGCGATGCCGGTGGCGGCCCCCGCGCTGGTCAGGAATTGCGCCAGCAGGAGGGCCAGGGTGCCGATGACGAGCGACATCAGGCTGACGTTCAGCCCGGTCAGGAGCGCGCCGGCCGGGGCGACCGTGACATCGGCCAGCACCTCACCGAGCAGCGCGCCGAGGCCGATCAGCAGGCCGATCAGCAGCGTGGCGGTGGTCAGCGCGGCGATCCCCTCGCCCAGGACGCGCCCGCGCGAGTTGGGGGTCGCCAGGACGACATCGAGCGCGCCACGCTCCTCGCCGTAGCGCCCCAGGCGCGCACCGGCCCGCGCGGCCCAGATGCCGAGCATGATCGGCAGCGAGGCGATCACTTTCCAGGTCACGTAGCCTTCCGGCGTGGTGATCGCGACCGGCTCGGCGAAGAAGCGCTGGCTCTCGGCCAGGCGCAGCACTTCTTCAGGATTGCCCTTCACGATCGTCGAGGCGGAGAGCGGGAAGTAGGCGCAGACGATCAGCGCCAACCCGACCCCCCAGAGGAGGATCGCGAGACGCCAGTCGCGCAGGGTTTTGGTGAAGATCGAGCGGAACATGGCTAGCTCCAGAGGTCAGAGGCCAGAGGTCACAGGCCAGAGGTCACAGGTCAGTGAGTTGTCCTTTGCGGTGCCCTAACGGTGAAGTTATGCGCCTCATATGGGACACTGACTACTGACCTCTGACCTCTGACAACTCGCGCCCATCGGCCGCGTAGAAGTGGAGGAAGATCTCCTCCAGGCTCGGCTCGTGGGAGACGAGGTTGGTGGCGCGATGCGCCGCCGCGACTTGCAAGATGTCGCCCAGGTCGCCCTGCACGGTGAGGCGCAGGGCGTGGTCGTTCTCGGACGCCGTTGCGCGCACGCTGGGGAGATTGGCGAACCAGTCGGGCGAGGGGCGCTCCGGGAAGGTGACTTCGACGATGCGCTGCTTGACATCCTTGAGCTTGGCGACCTGATCGACCGCGATCAACTCCCCCTCGCGGATGATGCCCACGCGCTGGCAGAGGTGTTCCACCTCCGGCAGGATGTGCGAGGAGAGGAAGATCGTCGCGCCGTCGCGGTGCGCCTCGCGGGCGATCTCGTTGAAGGTCTGCTGGTTGAGCGGGTCGAGGCCACCGGTCGGCTCGTCGAGGATGAGCAGGCGCGGGCGGTGCATGAACGCCTGGATGAGGCCGACCTTCTGCTTGTTGCCGCGCGAGTACTCGCGGAAGCGCTTGCTCAGATCGAGTTCCAGGCGGTCGGTCAACCGACGGATCTGCGCCTGGTCCGCGCCGCCGCGCAGATTGCCGAGATAGGTGAGGATTTGCGCGCCGGTGAGTCCGGGGTCGAACGAGAACTCGCCGGGCAGGTAGCCGACGAAGCGCTTGATGGCGGGCGCATCGGCCCAGCAGTCCTGCCCGGCGATCGTCGCCCGCCCGCCGGTGGAGCGGAGCAGGCCCATCAAGGTGCGGATCGTCGTCGTCTTGCCCGCGCCGTTCGGGCCGAGGAAGCCGAAGATTTCGCCCTCCTCGACCGACAGCGTCACGTCGCGGATGCCCCGCGCGCCGCCATATTCCTTCGTCAACTTCTCGGTCGCGATCATCGTGGTCATGAACCATGCCTCCGGTGGGTCATCGTGCGCCGGGGCTGCGCGCTCCCAGGGCGCACGCTGGCCCGACCGCGCGACATTCGTCCGCATCTCTCGGTGGTTGTTGCGTTGGGCGGGGGGATGGGGGAATCAGGTGTCGGCGATCAGGCGGGCCTGATTATCGCGCGGGCGGCGGTCGGCATTCGCGGCGCGGCGGGCCTGCCAGCGCGCGATCATGCCGCGCGTGTCCTCGATCATGAAGTCGCAGAAGTCGAGCAACTCCTCCAGATGCACGCGCGCGTCGGGTTCGATCGGGGCGACGGTCGCCAGCCCTTGCTCGGCGATGCGGCGCAGGGCGCGGGTGCTCGTGATCCGCGCCTCCATGCCATGCTGCCAGGGGTCGTCGGAGAAGCGGTAATAGTCGCGCCGGTCCCCCGGCCGACTGAGGTGGTCCACCAGGCCGAGGGAGGTCAGGACGCGCATGTTGGTCGAGACGGAGGCGCGGGAGACACCGAGCGTCCGGGCCATCTGGTCGAGCGTGAACGGGCCGTGCAGGAGCATCAGCAAGCCGAGCAACCGCCCGCCGATGCGCGAGACCTGGTACTGCTCGAAGTAGAGCCCGACGCTCTCGACAAATTGCTGCTGCGCGGGTGAGAGGTTGGGGAGATCTACAGCTTCGGCCATCGGTGCCTCACCAGTGCGAACCGGCCGACCGGCCCGTTCCCAGCACCATCGTACTCCGTTCAGTTCGTTTAGTCAAGACTGAATGAACTGAACGAAGGTGCCGCTCGTTAGAGTGAGAGCGCAGGGTGCGCTAGCTGCGGGCGATTCGCAGGCCAGACATTCTCAAGCGACCATCGCGTATGGTATCCTCTGCGCAAATCTGGCATGACAAATCGGGTCCAGATCAGTCTTAACAGCGAGGATGGGATCAGCCGATGGCACAGGCCAAGCAACGCCCCCCTTCGGGGAAACGTCAGCCGAATCAACCGCCCCAACCCAAATCGGAACCGACCGAATCGGCGCAGAAGGTGGGGGTAACCGAGCGCCGGGCGCAGCGCGCCGCCGAGGCGAAGGCGCAGCAGCAGCGCCGCCAGATGCGCTTCGCGCTGATCGGGCTGGCGATCGCCGCCGTCCTGGCCGTGATCGCCTTCTTCTACATCCGCGAGCAGCTGGCGCTCCAGACAATCGGCGTCGAAGTCGCCGACGAAGGCGCGGGGCACGTCAACGATGGCGAGCCGCTGACTTTCGTGCATATCCCGCCCACCTCCGGCAAGCACTATTCCTCGGCCCAACCCGCCGGGATCTACGCGAACCAGGAGGTCAACGAGGGCTACTGGGTCCACGCCCTGGAGCACGGCTACGTCGTCGCGCTGGTGAACTGCACCGACAACTGCGGGCCGATCTTCGACCAACTGAAGAGCCTCTACGACAACGACCTGAAGGATAGCGCCTTCGGCAACGTGAAGTTCATCGCGACGAAGTACTCGAAGCCCTTCACCGACGGGAAAACGCCGCCGGTGACGCTGGTCGCCTGGAATCACGAGATGGAGACCACCCTGACCGATGGCAAGGTCGACAAGCAGGCGATCGAACGCTTCTACAACAAATTCGTAGACAAGGGCCCGGAGAAGGTGCCCTAAACCGCCAAGTGTGAAGCGTAGGGCGTGGAGCGTAGAGCGTCGTGGGAACCCGCGCTCTACGCTCCACGTTTTACGTGCCACGTTCCACCGGGAGGTGAGCGATGACCCACTCCATATGCGTCACCTGCGGCACGCAGTTCGCGGAGACGGAGCGCGAGCCGGAGCATTGCCCGATTTGCGAGGATGAGCGGCAGTACATCGGGCACAATGGGCAGCGGTGGACGACGCTGGCGGCATTGCGGCGCGACTATCACAACGTGATCAAGCCGGTGGAGCCGGGGCTGACCGGGATCGGCACGCTGCCGTCGTTCGCCATCGCGCAGCGGGCGCTGCTGGTGCAGACCCCGCAGGGGAACGTGCTCTGGGACTGCATCAGCCTGATCGACGACCCGACGATCGCGGCGGTGCGGGCGCTCGGGGGCATCAGCGCCATCGCGATCTCCCACCCGCACTACTACTCCTCGATGATCGAGTGGGCGCACGAGTTCGACGCGCCGATCTACCTGCACGAAGCGGAGCGCCAGTGGGTGATGCGCCCCGACCCGGCGGTGCGCTTCTGGGATGGCGAGACGCAGCCGCTCGGCGACGGGCTGACGCTGATCCGCTGCGGCGGGCACTACGCCGGGGGCCAGGTGCTCCACTGGGCCGCCGGGGCCGGAGGCAAGGGGGCGCTGCTCACCGGCGACATCATCCAGGTGATCAGCGACCGCAACTGGGTTAGTTTTATGTACAGCTACCCCAACCTGATCCCCCTCCCGGCCGCGTCGGTGCGGCGCGTGGCCGACTCGGTCGCGCCCTTCCCCTACGACCGCATCTACGGCGCGTGGTGGGACCGGATCATCCCGACCGACGCGAGCGGGATCGTGGAACGCTCGGCGCAGCGGTACATCAAGGCGATCACGGTGGGGTTTGGCACATAATCGGGCAGTCGGGCGGTCGGATAGTCGGATAGTCGGATAGAACGCGGGGAGATGGCTGACGTGAGTGCTGATAGCCCGCTGGTGTTGCGCCAGGACGAGATCACGCCGTTCGACCGGGGGACGGGGGTGCGGACGTTGCCGCTGGTCGGCAAGTGGAACACGGCCGGGAGCGCGATCACCACCGGGATCACGATTTTCGCGCCGGGGACGGCGATCCCCATGCACCTGCACAACGTCGAGGAGACGGTGATGGTGCTGGACGGCGAGGCGACCGCCGTGATCGGCGAGGAGAGCCACGAACTCGTCGCGGGCGACACGACCTGGCTGCCGAGCGGCATCCCCCACCGCTTCATCAATCGCGGCGCGGGCGAATTGCGCATCTACTGGGTCTACGGCGGGCGCAACGTCACCCGCACCGTCGCTGCCACCGGCGAGACGTTCGAGCACCTGTCGGAGAAAGACCGGGGGGCGGTGATCGCGGAATCGTAAGTCGTAAGTCGTAAGTCGTAAGGGGACGGGGAGTGACGAGTAACGAGTAACGAGTAACGAGGAGAGAAGGCGATAGGCGATAGGCGATGGTGACGAAGCGGCCCGGAGAGTATTGTGCTCCCCGGGCCGCTCTCTTCTTACGACTTACGACTCTATCGCGCCCCCGGATAGTCCACCGCCGGATACTTCAGCAGTTCCTCCTCGATCAGGTCCGAGCCGAGGCCGGGGCGGGTGGGGAGTTGCAGCGCGCCGTTGCGGATCTCGAAGGGGTGGGTGAGGAGGTCATCGCGCCAGGGCGGGTCGTCCTCGTCGATCTCGCAGATGGAGAAGTTGGGGATGGTGGCGGCGACGTTGGCGGTGACGAGCGTCGTCAGCGGGCTGTGGCAATTGTGGAAGGCGCAGAGCACGTCGTAGGCGTGCGCCATATCGGCGATCTTCTTGCCCATCGTGATCCCATTCCACGCAAGGTCGGGCATGATGATGTCCTGGGCGTGGCGCTCCAGGTAAGGCTTGAAGCCGAGCGTGCCGAAGAGGCTCTCGCCGGTGCAGATCGTCGTGCGCGTGGCGTCGCGGATCATGCGCAGGGCCTCGGGATCGAACGTCTCCACCTCCAGCCACATCAGGTCGTAGGGTTCGAGCGCCTGGGCCAGCTTCATCGCGCCGCCGAGCTTGAAGCGGAAGGCGACATCGAGCGCAATCCCGGTGTCCGGCCCGAACGCCTCGCGCAGCGTGCCGATGATCGCCTCGGCGTTGCGGCGCGACGGGCCGGGGAGGTCGCCGCCGGTGTCGTGGAGACTGACCGGGTCGGCGTCGGGGCGGTCGGCGAGCGGGAAGAGGTTGGTCTTCACGGCGGTGTAGCCGCGCCGCTTCGCCTCCTCGGCCAGGGCGCGCAGGTCGTCGGTCGTCTCCAACCGGGGCAGGCCGTAGCGCTCGCCGCGATGGGGACGGCCGGGGGCGGCGGCGCGGATGGAGCCGAAGTGGGACCAGTAGAGCCGCAACTCGTCGCGCAGCTTGCCGCCGAGCAGTTGCCAGACCGGCGCGTTCAGCACCTTGCCCCGGATATCCCAGAGCGCGGAGTCGATGCCGCTCATCGCCTTGTAGGCGATGCCGCCGGTGTGGCGCACCGACATGGCATCAAGGTCCCACCAGATCGCCTCGGCCTGCATCGGGTCGCGCCCGATGATCGTTTCGGCCATCCGTTCGACCATCGCCACGATCGGCTTCGGTGTGCCCCAGTCGGTGCAGTCGCCCCAGCCGACCGTGCCGTCGCTCGTCTCGATCTTCACGAAGGTCCAGGGCCGGAAGCCGCCATCCACGATGAACGTTTTGATGTTGGTGATTTTGAGCATGGGTGCTCCAGTGGTCAGAGGCCAGAGATCAGAGGTCAGTGACAAGAGGCAGTATCGCCGCACGGGGCGCGCATCGCAACGTGTCTCGCCACTTTCCAATCGGCGCGTTTGCCGCATAATCTCACCGCCGGGCGCGATCCGTCCGCGCCCCACAGATGGGCCGTTGTGCGTAGAACGTAGGCTGTAGAGCGTAAAGCGATTGGGGAGATCGCTCCACACTCCACGCTCCACACTCCACGCCCTACGCCCCACGCTCCACGCCGCAGGGAGGGACCGATGCAGCTGCTCGCCATGGTCCTCGCCGGGGGCGAGGGGAAGCGTCTCGCCCCGCTGACCGCCGACCGCGCCAAGCCGGCCGTGCCGTTCGGCGGGGCCTATCGCCTGATCGATTTTGTCCTCTCCAACCTCGTCAATGGGGGCTACCGCAAGCTCGTCGTCCTCACCCAGTACAAGAGCCACAGCCTGGACCGCCACATCGCACAGACCTGGCGGCTCAACCCGATGCTCGGCAACTACGTCGCCACCGTGCCCGCGCAGATGCGCCAGGGGCCGCGCTGGTTCCTCGGCTCGGCCGACGCGATCTTCCAGAACCTCAACCTCGTCTACGACGAGCGCCCCGACCACATCCTCGTCTTCGGCGCGGATCACATCTACCGGATGGACCCGCAGCAGATGGTGCAGCACCACATCGAGTCCGGCGCGGGGCTGACCGTGGCCGCCGTCCGCGCGCCGCTCGCCCAGGCGAGCGCGTTCGGCGTGATCGTGCCGGGGGAGCATGGCCGGATCGGGGCCTTCCGCGAGAAGCCGAGCGACGCGCAGGGGTTGCCCGACGCGCCCGACCAGGTGCTCGCCTCGATGGGCAACTACATCTTCTCCACCCAGGCGCTGGTCGATGCGGTGGTCGCCGACGCAGCCGACGAGACGAGCGCGCACGATATCGGCGGCAGCATCATCCCGCGCTTCGTGGAACGGGGCGACGCGGCCTACTACGACTTCCAGCAGAACATCGTGCCGGGCGCAACCGAGGCCGATCACGCCTACTGGCGCGACGTGGGGGAGATCGACGCCTACTACGACGCGCACATGGACCTGATCGCGCCGGTGCCGATCTTCAACCTCTACAATCGCGAGTGGCCGCTCCACACCTGGCAGCCGCCGCTCCCCCCGGCCAAGTTTGTCTACCACTACGGCCCGGGGCAGGCGCTCGATTCGCTGGTGAGCCCAGGCGTGATCATCGCCGGGGCAACGCTGCGGCGCTCGGTCCTCTCGCCCGACGTGCGCGTGGAGCATGGGGCGCTGGTGGAAGGCTCGGTGCTGCTGAACGGCGTGCGCGTCGGCCCCGGCGCGGTCGTGCGCAACGCCATCCTCGACAAGAATGTCGTGGTCGCCGAGGGGATGCAGATCGGCGTGGACACGGATGTGGACCGCACCCGCTTCTCCGTCTCCCGGAACGGCATTGTCGTCGTCGGGAAGAACGAGCGCGTGGATCCGCGCTAGCCGCTAGCGCCAGGCGCTCCCACTCTTTGCCTACCCCCGAACACACAACATACAGGGCCGAGGCGCTTCCGGGGAGAAGCGCCTCGGCCAACGATGGGGAGATGGGTGTGGCGTTGGTGATTAGTGGTCGCGCCGATCCTCGCGGTAGGTCCAGAAGTCCGGTGCCCAGGCCGGGGCAATGTTCTCAACGCGCCGATCCTCGCGGTAGGTAAACTGATCGGGCGCGAACTCGACGCTGGTGCCCACCCGCCGGTCCTCGCGGTAGAGGAAGGGGTCGGCGGCGACGGCGGCGCTGGCGCTCTCCACGCGGCCGATCCTCCCGATAGGTGAACTGGTCTGGCGCGAACAGGTCGCTGGCCTCCACGCGCCGATCCTCGCGATAGGTGAACTGGTCCACGATGAAGCGATCCGCGTCTCGGCGCGGCGGTCCTCGCGGAAGTCCCACATCGTCACCACATGGGTGTCGCTCGCGAACGGCGCGACGCTCGGCTGCGCCGCCTGCTGCGTCTGCTGGCCGTGGCCGAGCAAGCCACCAACCATCAGGCTGAGTCCGAGGGCGGCCGTCGCGACAACCGCCGCGCGCCCTTGTTGCTACCTTTGCTGTTGCCGCCCCCGTCCAGTCGTCGCCTTGCCCGCCGCCAACGCCTTGCCCGCCACCAGATTGCTGCTCGTCGTCGCCATCTCCGTGCTCCTCTGTTGCCCTCCGCGACTGCTCAGTTGCCGCCGCGTTCATTGCTGTTCTCTGGTATCAGCATAGGGCGCGGGGCAGGGTGCCACATCACTCGAATTCGCGAATCGCGGCGAGTGACTTCGCGAGGCCGCAAGTAGCGCGAATGAGTGATACGGCGTGAGTAGGTGAGGGATGTGAGTGAGGGAGTAGCGAAGTTAGGGGAGGAGAGGTACCAACTCAGGCAAGGCGATGATCCACTGCGAGGGGCGGCGGCAGCGCGGGTGTTGACGCCGAGCTTGCCGTAGATGCTCCGCAGGTGCGCGTTGACGGTATTGCGACGACGTAGAGTCGCGCGGCGATCTCGCATCGGTCAGACCCTCGGCGATCAGCCGTAGCACATCCAGCTCCCGCACCGAAAGTCCGAAGGGGACGGCGGGCTAGGCGTGGGGGCCGACGCGCGGATGCGTCCAACCGGGCGAGAAGCACGTCGGCGCGGACGAGGGCGGGCCGCGCACCGAGCGCGGAGAGAATCGTGCGTGCTTCGACCAGGGACGAGCGGGCAGTTTCGCGCCTCTCGGTAGCCTGATCCAATTCGGCCAGGGCGAGTAAGGTGAGGGCGCGTTCATAGGATGCGACGCAGGTCTCGGCCAGCAGCAATGATTCCGCGGAGAGGTGCTGCCTCATCATACGAGCGCGCATCGTTGGCAAGCTCGCCGAGTATGCGGTGAGCAGCGAGGAGCGCAGCGCTGGCGCGGCTCACTGGCGATCCTTCGGGCCTGCTCGGCCACTCGCCATGCCTGGGCAGTATCACCCGCAGCGCGGTGGTAGGCGACCAGGCAAGGTACCCTTCCGCTTGCCCAAGGACCGCTCCAGCCCAGGTGAGCCAGCGGTCGTGCGCCTCCAGCCACTCGCGAGCAGAGGATAGATCGCCCTCATCCAACGCCAGCGCGGCGGCGAGGCGCTGTAGCCCAAGGGCGGGGATCAGGGGCATACCGCCCGGCTCCGTGGCAGGACCAGCGGGGAGCGCATCCTGCACGAGCCGCCAGGCATCCGACCGATCTCCCCGCGCGTGATCGATCATCCCAAGCCAGGTGAGATAGTTCTCCGGTACCTGCGCGACGGCCCGTGCCTCGGCCCAGTGCCCCGCGAGATACAGGAGCGGCACGCGATAGGCCCGCGGCGCGCGGTGCTCAGCGTAAAGCCCGCTTGCCCGCACCAGCGCCTGCTCGATCTGCCCTGCCAACCGTTCGCGCGCGGCCGGATCGTCGGTGGCATAGACCAGCGTGACCATATCGAGCTCACGGATCAGCGCCAACGCCGCCAACATGTGGTGCCCGATGAGCAGATTCAGGCTGCCCGACTGTCGCAACGCCGCGCGTGCCGCCTCCGGCCGACCCTGGGCGGCGTGGGTGTAGCCCAGACCCTGGTGGGCATCGGCGGCAGAGATCACGGCGTAGACATTGCCAGGGATGTGCGCGGCCGTCTCGGCGAGTGCCTGTTCACCCAGCGCCAGCGCCTCGGCGTACCGGCCGAACCATCCGAGCCAGACAACGAACGTACCCAGCCGGATGTTCATACCAACGGTAGTATGGCTTGCTGCGGCTAATGCTCCGGTCGGATCCTCCGCAGACAGCGCGTCCGCGAGCCACAGTTCCTCTCGCCCACCACGAACGACCCGTTCGGTGTCGGGCAGCGCCTCCAGCGCAGCGATACCCTCCGCCATGTCCGCCAGGATCCGGTGCTGGTACCTCGTTATCATCCCACCGGCCAGTCGCCCCCGGTCGAAGGTAATGTAGGCGGCGAGGGCAGCCGCGCCGCTGCCAGCCGCCAACGGTGCAGCTACCTCCAGGTAGCGCAGCCCGCGCTCGGGGTCGCTCAGCCGGAGCAGCCTGGCGAGGCGGTAGAGCAACCAGGCGCGCTCCTCGGCACCCATCTCGGCCATCTCCAGCAGAGGAAGCGCCGCTTCGAGCCGATCAACGGCCGAGATCCAGGCGTAGGCGCGGAACGCGCGCTCGGCTGCCCGATCCAGCCACGCGACCGCGCGCGGATCGCCCGCCTGGCGAAACTGGTAGGCGACCGCGTCAGGGTCCGCGCGAGGCTGCGTCGAAAGTGCCTCGCCGATCAGTCGGTGCCAGGCACGACGGCGCAGCGGCAGCATGCCATCGTAGAGCGCCTCGCGGATTAGCGCGTGGGTGAAGCGCGCACCATCGGCCGTCGGCATCAGCACCCGCGCCTCGGCCGCTCGCTCGACCAGGCCGAGCAGGATGTCCTCCTCCACTCCGGCAATGGTAGCCCAGAGCAGCAAGGAAGTCTCCTGCCCAACCACTGCGGCGACCGCCAGCAGTCGGCGCGCATCCTCACCAAGCCGGTCAATCCGCGCGTCGATCACCTGGCGCAGCAGCGGCGGCACGCCCACCACCGCAAGGTCGCTCAGAGCCCAGCCATCGTTTTCGCGGGCGAGCGCGCCAGCGTCCTCAATCGCGCGCAACAACTCGTCGGAGAAAGACGGGTTGCCCTCCGCCCGGTCAGCCAGGTACGTCGCCAGGCGTTTTCCATCGGCAGCGGGGAGTGCGTAGCGCGCTTGCACCAGCGTCAGCAGCATTGCCCAGTTGAGCTGACTTAGGTCAAGTCGGATGGCCCGTGTCTCACGCACGAGGATCGGTAGCATCTGATAGAGCAGGTGGCGGCGCGTCAACTCGTCGTCGCGATAGGTCACGAGGAGGAACGTTGCCTTGCTAGCCAGCCCGCGCGCGAGGACGCGGAGAAGTTCCAGGGAGGCCGGGTCAGCCCAATGCAGATCGTCCAGCAGAAGGACCAGTGGGCACTGCGCCGCGATGGCAGCCGAGGTACTGATCTATCCGCGCGAAGAGGGCTATCTGATTGGTGGCACCCGCACCCGTGACAAGGTCGGGCGGTGACGACAATCCATCGACGCGCGGCGCGCGGGCGAAGGCCTCTGCCCACGGGCCGTACGGTGGCGTCTCAGCGAGGTCGTAGCAGCGCCCCACCAACGCTAGCGCGCCCTGGGCCGTCGCCTCGGCCAGCAGTGCTTCGGCGATGGTCGTCTTACCGACGCCCGCCTCGCCACTGATGAGAACGAGCGAGCCGCGACTGTTCAAGGCCGACGAAAGGGCGTCGCGCAGCACCGCCAGTTCGCGGTCCCGCCCGACCAACCCCTTGCCAGCATTGTCCGAGATTTCCCAGATGCTCGGACGCTCCATCACTACCGCCTCACCGTTATGTCGTCGCGTGTGGGCGAGTATACCAGTCAGCGCGGCAGTGACGACACAATTGCGGATGGTACCGTGAGGCGAGGGAGCATTGCAGACTAGCGACTAGGGACCGAGTTGGCCGGCACCCGCAAGCAGCGGCCCGCCCGCGCGACGCAACGCGGATCGTCAACCAGGCCATCGCCAGCCGAGACCTTCGCGATACCACTGGCGCGCAGCGTGAGGGTCGCCAGCGACTCGCCGCCCGATCCGGTGGCCTGCCAGGTCAGCGTCGCCAGACCGGGGGTGGTCGGCGTGAAGGCAACCGTGATGGTGCAACTGCGGCCCGGCGCGACCGGCGCGGCGGTGCAGGTCTCGGCCGTCGTCGCGAAGCCCTTGCCGCTCGGCCCGAACTTGCCGCCTTGCGCCAGGGTGATCGCGCGCGTGCCGACATTCGTCAGCGTGACCTTTTGTGCCGCGCCGGTCGCGCCCACGATCACCTCGCCCAGATCGAGGAGGCCCGGTGAGAGGTCGAGCGCGCTGTCGGGCAGCGCGGGTGCCGCGCCATCGGCCAGCGTCCAGCCGAGGTCGGCCAACACACCGAGCGCGATCGGGCCGGGCTCATAGTTCGTCTCGCCGCGATCCAGGTAGGGGGTCATCAGCGCGTTCGGGTCACCCGCCGGGTAGGCATCTTCGTCGAGATGGCCGTAGCTCGACCCCTGCTCCCAGGTGCGCGGGGCGAAGAGCAAGGGGGCCACGCCGCCATTCGCGGCGGTGGCGTGCGGCCCGGCGAAGTGGAGATCCCCACCCTGCAACGCCTCCTTCAGCTCCGCCGAGTAGGTCGGGTAGCGGTTGGCATCGTGCAGGAGTTCGCCAGCGCCATTGGTCACGTACAGGTCGTAGGCGCGCGGGATGGCGGTGGACCAGGTGGCCTTCCCGCCGCTGATGATGGCGGTGCCGCTGAAGCCGAGGCCGTGGCCGATCTCGTGCAGCACCACCGAGACGAGGCTGGACTGACGGCGCGGGGTGGCCCCGGTGCCGTAGTACCAGTTGTTGTTGTCGCTATTGAGCGTGATGGTGATGTCCGACTCGCCGGGGCGCTGGTCGGCCCCCGCCAGGGCATCCGCCAGCGGGGCAGGGTAGAAGGTATCTTGCCTCGGCGCACCGGGGAAGTTCCGCAGGTAGCGCGTCGCCCGCGCCGCGCCGAGTTGACCCGTTTCCATCGGCTCCCAGGAGGCCGACACGCGAATCGGCACGGACGAGACGAGCACCGACTGCCAGATCTCCACCGCGAATTGCACCGCCGCCTCGGCCTCGGGCGGGAAATTGTCGTAGTCCACCTCGAAGGTGCTCAATGGCGCGGCGGCAGCACGCGCCGCGAGCGGCGCGACGTAGCTAACGGCGTCGCCCCCGCCATCGTTCAGCACGACCGGCGCGCCCAGCACGCTGTCGGGCGCGGGCGGCAGCGCGGCGGTCGCGCCCGACAGCCACGAGGCGATCAGCGTGAGCACCAACAGCCGCACGAGCGGCGCGAACAGGCGAGACATGCAGAGGCTCCTCAACGGCACGACACGGCGATACACCGGCACCTAATCTTACGTCGAAACGGCGGTCGCGGTTCCGATCTCGCGGGGGAAAAATGTACGGGTTCGCCCGAATCATTCGCCTACGGGAGTATGGGTGGATTTGCCTGGGAGGTACCAGACCACCGCAAGAGACGGCAAACGCACACGGACCGGGTGCGATGCAGGCCACGCTGCTATACTGCCTGGCGCTACGCAGTTGATCTGAATAGCGGGCGCGGGGCCAGCACGGAGGGGGTGAGGGATGTCTGCCACGCCGCGAGCAGCGGGGGCGAACACCCTCCCCACGCAGCTGACCAGCTTCATCGGGCGCGAGCGCGAGTTGGAGGAATTGGTCGCGCTCCTCGCCTCCGTGCGACTCCTGACGCTCACCGGCCCGGGCGGTTGCGGCAAGACGCGCCTCGCCTGGCAAGTCGCGGCCACCGCCCGGTCGTCATTCCCCGATGGCGTCTGGTGGGTGGAGTTGGCCGCACTGACCGACCCGGCGCTGGTGCCGCAGGCGATCATCACGGCGCTGGGGGGGCAAGAGCAGCCGGATCGCGCGCTGTCGGCCACCCTGACCGATCTCTTGTATCCCCGCAACGCCCTGCTCCTGCTCGACAACTGCGAGCACCTGATCGACGCCGTCGCGCTCCTCGCCGAGACCTTGCTGCGGGAGTGTCCCGCGCTGCGGATCATCGCGACGAGCCGCGAAGCGCTGCGCATCCCGGGGGAAACGAGCTGGCCGGTGCCCCCACTGATGCTGCCGGGTCCGTTGCCCTCGGCCAACGGCGCGGCCCCGCACGATTCGGAAGCCGTGCGATTGTTCATCGAGCGGGCCACCGCGCTGATGCCGACCTTCACGGTGACCGCCGCGAATATCCAGGCAATCGCCGAGATCTGTCGGCGGCTGGACGGGATACCGCTCGCCATCGAACTCGCGGCGGCGCGGGCGAACGTGCTGTCCGTGGAGCAAATCGCCGGACGGCTCGACGATGCCCTGCGGCTGCTGAAGAGTAGCAGCCGGTCGGCGCTCCCCCGCCACCAGACGCTGCGGACGACCATCGACTGGAGCTACCGCCTCCTGCCGGAGGCGGAGCGGCTGGTCTTCCGGCACCTGGCGGTCTGCGCCGGTGGCGGGACGCTGGAGGTGATCGAGGCGATCTGCGCCGAGGGTGCGGCGACGGCCGACGCCGACGAGGCGATGGTGGACACGCTCTCGCGGCTGGCCGATAAGTCGCTCATCCTCGTCGATCTGCGCTGGGGCGAGGCCCGGTATCGCCTGCTGGAGACGCTGCGGCAATACGGCTACGAGCGACTGGTGGAGGCAGGCGAGGAGGAGGCCGCGCGCAGGCGGCATCTGGCGTGGTACCTGGCGCTGGCAGAGCGCGCCGATGCCGGGCTGATCGGCCCGCAGCAGGTGATCTGGCTCGACCGGTTGGAGCGGGAGCACGATAACCTGCGCGCGGCGCTCTCCTGGTCGCTCGAACGGGGCGACGGGGCACAGGCGGCGCAGTTGGGCGCGCATATCTGGCACTTCTGGCTCTTCCGTGGCTATTTGAGCGAGGGTCGGCGCTGGTTGGAGCGTGCGCTGGCGCAGGTGCAAACGCCGGTGGCGTTGCGAGCGGCGGTGTTGCGCGGGGCGAGCCTGCTGGCGTTGTACCAGAACGATGACGGACCGGCAACGGCCCTGATCACCGAGGGTCTCGCGCTGTGGCGGGCGCTCGGCGATCAGCAGGGCACGGGGCATATGCTCCACGCGCTGGGGTTGATCGCACACAATGCAGGCGATTACGCGCGGGCGGTCGCGCACTTCGAGGAGGCATTGCCGCTGTTGCGCGCGGTGCGCGACCGGCGGGTCATCGGATTCGCGCTCTCCGGGCTGGCGCTCACCTGCCTCTGCCTGGATGACTACGCGCGGGCGACGGCGCTCTGCGAGGAGGGCCTGGCGCTGGCGCGCGAAGAGGGTACCCCGCAGGGAATCGCCGGTGCGCTGACAACGCTGGCCATTCCCGTGTTGGAGCAGGGGGACAGCGCGCGGGCGCACCGGCTCTGCGCCGAAGCCGTGCAGATCCGGCAGGCATTGGGCGATCGGGGTGGGATGGCCCACACCCGCGCGATCCTCGGGCGCATCGCGCTCTACGATGGCGATCCCGCCTCGGCGCTGGCGCAATTCACGGAAAGCCTGCTCCTGCGGCGCGACCTGGGCGACAATGGGGGCATCGCGGTGGCACTCGAAGGGCTGGCCGGCGTGGCGAACGCGCTGCACAATCCCGGCGACGCCGCGCGCCTTGCGGGGGCGGCCGATGCGATTCGCGCCCAGGTTGGCATCCCCTTGCCCTCCTCGGACCAGCCCTTCTACCGGCGCATCGTCGCCGAGATTCGCCAGGGGCTCACCGAAGCGGCCTATGCCGCCGCCTGGACAGCGGGACAGGCGCTCCCGCCGGATCGGGCGATCACCCTGGCGTTGAGCCTGGACAGCGCGGCGGCGAGCGCGCCCCCGCCCGCGCCGGCGGCGGACGCCGCGCCTCTCCCCGCCGAGCCTGCCACCAGCACCGCCAGGCATTTCGGGCTGACCAGCCGCGAAGTTGAGGTGCTGCGGCTAACGACCCTCGGCCTGACCTATGCGCAGATCGCCGAGCGGCTCTCAATCAGCCCGCGCACCGCCGACGCCCATCTCCGGGCGATCTACGGCAAACTCGGCGTCACCTCGCGCACCGCCGCCACTCGCATAGCCCTGGAACAAAAACTCGTCTGACCCAGGTCCAGTAGCGGGGCAGCATCGAGGGATCTCCCTAGGGAATCCAGGGGGCCGATCGCCCACGAATGCCCCGAAAAATAGGGGGGCTCCCCGATGCTGAACCGCTGCTGAACCGCTAGAGTATCAGCAGTAGCCCACCAAATTGATGCCATCTCCCGGACAGACCACTCGACGCAACAAGGGGGGGTCATCGGCGCGGTGGACACCCCACGGCCAATCGACACTCGTCCGTCTCAACAACCGCTACCGCTGGAGGGAGCCATGCCAACACAGCACTACACCGTCTTGGCCCCGGGCGAGGGGCTGCAAATCGGATCCGAACCGGGCCGGGAATTGACCTTTAAGCTCACCGGCGACGAGACGGGCGGGGCCTTCGATTACTTCATCGTGGGGGTCGCGCCGAAGAACGGGCCACCCCTCCATGTCCACCACCACCAGGGGGAGACGATCCACGCGCTGAAGGGGCGATACAAGGTCAGGATCGGCGACGAAATCTTCTTCTGCCCCGAAGGGGGCTTCGCCTATCTGCCGCCCAACGTGCCGCACGCCTTCGTGAACGTCACCGACGAGCCGGGCGAGTTGATCGTCGTCTTCACCCCCGGCGGTGGGCACAAGTTCTTCGAGGAGTTAGGGCCGGTGACGCGCAATGGCGCGCCCGATCCCAAGGCCGTCGCGCAGGTTTTCGCGCGCCACGACATGGCACTCCTGGGGCCGCCGCTCAGCGCGGACTAGCCAGGCACATGGCGGCACTCGTTCGGGCAATCGTGGAGAACACAGCGGAGAGCGTACCAACAAGGTAGACAGCGATCACCGGTGACCGTCGGGATGTGTGGCAACCACCGGATAGGTGGGCCGATCGCAAAGGAGAGACGACCATGGCACTGCTTACCGTGCAGCACAACGTGCGGGACTACCAGGCATGGCGAGCCATCTACGACTCGATGAGCGACGTGCAGAAGGCCGGAGGGGTCACGGCGGAGTCGGTCCACCAGCTCACCGGCGCGCCCAACACCGTCCTGGTATTGCACCACTTCGCGACGGTCGCCCAGGCGCAGGCATTCCTGACCAACCCCGAGCTGAAGAGCGCGATGCAGCAGGGCGGGGTGGAGGGTCCCCCGCGCTTCGAGATCTACGCGTAGCGCACCGTCGTATCCTGGCGACCAGATGCGATCGGACCGGAGGCTGGTGCTTCGCGCCGCCTCCGGTCCGATCGTGTTGCCCCTGTTCTCGGGCAGCTTTCACCGGCGATCCAGGTTAGCCGCCTATCCCCCGCGCCACCCGTGGCCGCCAGTCCACCTCATCGAGCACCCCGACGAGCGCGAGGCTGAGCAGCAGATCGTCGTGGGTGCGCGCATCGTCCACGCCCCAGGAGAGCAGCTTACCCGGCCCAGGGCGCACCTCGTAGGCGCACGCCTCCACCTGCCGCCAGAAGAGGCGCGTCTCCTCCGCGCCGTCGTCGGCATACTCCTTCAGCCGCCCGCCATCGATCGCCGCCAGCAGTCGCCAACCGAGGTCGCTCTTGGCCTGCGCGGTGAAGATCTGCGGGATGACCAGCCCCGGCAGCGCCGCCGCCAGCCACGACGCCAGCCCCGCGCCGATCCCGGTCGCGTCCACCACCACCCGCCGTGCCCGCCAGACGTTCCGCGCGAGGTCCACGATCGTCGCGTGCAAATCGGTATGCCGCGCGCCGGTCCAGAGGCGGCGATCGACGACGCGGTACGCGGGGAGTCGGGCGGTCGGATAGTCGGGCGGTCGGGCAGTAGAGCCCCGTCTATCCGACAATCCGACTACCCGACCGCCCGACTCTAAACGACTTCCACGACGGTCAGCGCGGTGCTGTCGCGGCGACCGGTGCGGGCGAGCGCGCCGTCATCGGGGAGGTGGGCGAGTTCGTCGTCCTCGCCGGCCACGTCGATCAGCAGCGCGTAGTGGCAACCGGGGGTCGCCCTGCGCTGGCGCGGGTGGTCACCCGCAGTTGCGCCTGCCGCGCCGGGGTGTAGGAGACCGCCCGCTCCCGCGAGTTCCTGCAGCTCATATTCCGAACGGATGAACGGGTGGTCGCGGCCGAACTGCGCGATCCGCGCCCGCACGCGCTCGCCGTAGGCCGGGAGGTCTTCCGCGACGCGCGTCCAGGGCACGGTGAAGACCCGCCGCGCGCCGTCGGCCCGCTCCAGGGCGCGCAGGTGGCGCATCTGCCGCGCCAGCAGCGTGCGGTCGGACCAGACGGTGCCGCTGAAGACGGTGGTGGCGTTCGTGCTCGCGGCCATCGGGTCGAACGCCGCGTCCCAGCGGTCGGGATCGACATCCTGCGCCTCGTTGCAGACGAGCAGCAGCGACGCCGTCTCGCCGCGCACGTTGGCGGTCGGCCCGGCGGAGAGGAAACGCGCCGAGGCCCGCCCCAGCGCCACGATATAGCCCGCATCGGCCACCGGGCGCGGCGGATAATGGCGATTGTAGGGATTATCGAGCCGTTCGAGCAGCCGCGACCGCGCGATCAGCTCTGCGGGCGAAAGGTCGGCGCGGCCACGACGATCGAGCCGCCCTCGTCGCGATAGAGGTTGAGCAGGTAGGCGATCGTCTGCGCCAGCAACTCGTCCTTGCCCGACTGCCGCGCGAAGACGACCGCGAACTGCCGCCCCAACCCACCGCGCACCGATTCGATGATCGCCCGCGCCACCTCCTCCTGATAGCGGCGCAACGTCCGCTCCGGCCACAAGCCGCGCGAAAAGAGGCCCACGTCGCCGAACATGCGGGCGAGCGCGTCCCCCCTCTCGCGCGCCCCCTCGCTGTCCATAGCATCCCCCTTGTGAGTCGTGAGTCGTGAGAGACAAAGAGGACGATGAACCGCCAAGACGCCAAGGACGCCAAGAGGGGAACGACTCAACGCAGAGAGCGCGGAGGACGCAGAGGCGAGGCAGAGAGAGAGGGAGAGAAGAGAGAAGAGGGTAGGACGGATGCATCTTCTCGCGCTCCCTCTCCTCGTCTCTGCGTGCTCTGCGCCGTCCTCCGCGTCCTCTGCGGTTAAATCGTCCTTCGCCCTTCTCCCTCCCCCTTCATTTGGCGTCCTTGGCGTCTTGGCGGTTAACTCGTCCCCTACCGCACGAAGCGCAGCAGCACCTCGGTCAAGACCGCGCCGATCGTGACGAAAATGAGCCCATTCACCGCAGCCGGATCTCGCGCAGCTCCTCGGTGAGCGCCTGCACCATTTGCCGGGTGAGGAGTTCATAGGCGCTGTGCGGATCGAGATCGAGCGGGCTGGCACCACCGCCCGCGCCCACCCGCCGCGCCGCTCGCCTGCGCCGCCGCGCACCCACCTCATCGATCGTCATCGCGGCCCCCTTTCTGTGGACGGTGGACGGTGGGACGTAGAGCGTAGAGCGTTGAGCGTAGAGCGCGGGTCGGGGTCGGCCACTCGCCCCACGTTCCACGCTCAACGCTCTACGTCCTACGTCCCTACCCTCTCGGACCCATCGGGGAGGCCAAACCATGCCACGTTGCGCGAACGTGGCTTCCGGGCAGGACAAACCGGGACCATCGGGTGAGTGACCAATGGGGGGGAAATAGCTACCCTTGTTCCAGGGTATCGACCACTGAGCAAGAGAAGGCATGGACACGACCGCATCCACCCTCCCAGGCCGCGCTGTGGGTCTCGCCGCGCTCCGCATCCCGCGCGCCGCGCTAATCGTCGCGCCGTTCCTCGCGCTGATCGCCTGCACCTTCTGGCTCAGCCAGACCGACCCCGACTACTGGTGGCACCTGCGCACCGGGCAGCTCATCCTGGAGACCGGGCAGTTGCCGCGCACCGATCCCTTCTCCTTCACCTCGGGTGGCGCACCGTGGGTCACGCACGAATGGCTGACGGAGGTCATCTTCGCCCTGATCGACCGCCAGTTCGGCTATGTCGGCAACGTAGTGTTCTGCGCCCTGCTCGGCGCGGGTGCCTCGCTGGCGGTCTGGGCAACGGCGCGCGAGCGCGGCCTCGGCGCGCAGGCCGCGACGCTGCTGATGCTCTGGGCCTACGCGATCATGCTGCCGCTGACCAACGTGCGCCCGCAGATGATCACGATGCTCCTGCTCGCGGTCACGATGCTGCTCCTCACGCGCTACCTCAACGGGGCGACGCGCGCGATCTGGCTCCTGCCGCCCCTGCTCCTGCTCTGGGTGAACCTCCACGGCGGCTACGTCATCGGCCTCGTGATGATCGGCCTGACCATCGTCGGGGAGGGGATCGCGCTGGCGCTCGGTCGCCCCGTCGCCAACCTGCGGACGCTGATCCTGGCCGCAATCGGCGCGGGTCTCGCCACGCTGCTCAGCCCGAACGGCATCGAGGCGCTGCGCTACCCCTTCACCTACGCCGGGACCGGCAACGCCTCGCAACGCTTCATCGCCGAGTGGCAGTCGCCCGACTTCCACCAGGGCACCTTCCTGCCGCTCGCGGCCAGCCTGATCCTGGGGCTGCTGGTCGGCTACCGGCGCGACCGCTGGCGGCCGAGCGAACTGCTCTGGGTCGCCACGCTGGCGCTGATGGCGCTGCAATCGACCCGGCACGCCCCGCTCTACGCGATCGTCACCCTGCCGCTGCTCGGCGCGCGGCTGAGCGAGATCCTGCCCGGCTGGCCGCGCCGCCTCGAACGCCTGCGCCCCACGCTCTCGGCGGCGCTCCCCCTCTTCGGCTGGGCGTTCGCGGTCGTCGGCCTGGGCGCGCTCCTGCTCGGCAGCGGCTCACTACCACTACAAACCGGGCGCGAGCCGCTCGCCGACGGCTATCCCGCCGAGGGGACAGCCTACCTCCAGGCCCACCCGGAGCTAACGGGCAATCTCTTCAACACCTACGCCTGGGGTGGCTACCTGATCGACCAGCTCTACCCGGAGCGGCGCGTCTTCATCGACGGCCGCGCCGATGTCCACGGCGACGCCCTCGTCACCAGCGCACGCGCGACCGAACGCCTCGCGCCCGAATGGCGCGCGAATCTCGACCGCTGGGATATTCGCCTGGTCCTGGTGGAAAAAGACAGCCCGCTCGCCACCGCCCTGCGCGACGACCCCGCCTGGCACGAGGTGCTGGAAGGCAAAGCCGAACGGCTCTTTGTGAAAAGTGGGAAGTGGGAAGTAACTCATCCGAAGCAATAGCCGGCGAATAGGTAGCACCTCACGAGCGAGAAGCCCACTTCGTACTTCGTCGTTCGTACTTCGTACTTCTACATTGGTGCCAGCAGCTCCCGCAGCGCGGTCTCCTGCTCGCGCTTCGTCACCGCGACGACCTCGTCGCCGGTTTCGAGGCGCGTCGAGCCGGTCGGCAGGATGAGCTCGGGTCCGCGCAAGATCGCGGCGATCACCACGCCGCTGGGGAACGGCACCTCGGAGAGCGTCCGCCCGTTCACCGGCGAGTCGTCGGGAATGATCCCCTCCACTATCGCCAGATCGCCGTGGCGCAGCGTCATCAGGTGGACAAAGTGGCGCTGCGGGATCAGTTGCTCGATCAGGTTGAGGATCACGTTCGTCGCGCTGACGGTGGTGTCGATACCGAGCCGCCGGAACAGATCCTCGTTCTTCGGGTTGTTGATGCGGGCGATCGTGCGGGGCACATTAAAACGCTGCTTGGCAACCTGGCAGATCACCAGATTATCCTCGTCATCCCCCGTCACCGCGATCACGACATCGGCCCGGCCCGCCCCGGCATTCTCCAGGGTCGCGACCTCGTCGCCGTTCCCGTGCATCACCACGCGCCCGAAACGCTCGGTGAAAATCTCGACCTTCTGCGGATTGCGCTCGATCAGCATCACCTCGTGCGCCCCCTCGTTGACCAGGGTCTTGGTGAGGTAATAGCCGACCTTCCCGCCGCCGACGATCAGGATGTACATGTGCGCCTTCCGAGTTGCAAGTTCCAAGTTGACAGGTTGCAGGTTGCTCAACTTGGAACTTGCCAACCTGCAACCTGCAACAGTTACCTCACGCGCGCCGCGCGAACCGGCTGGCGAGCCGGTCCTGGATGAGCGATTGGATCACCGTCGTCGGGCAGATCGTATCGAGGCCGAGTTCGCGGTAGATCGCCTCGCGCCCCGGATCGTAGATGCGCGCCACGACCTCCGGCACGCCGAAGATCTCGCGCGCCACCTGCGCGGCCATGATGTTGCGGTTGTCCCCTTCGGTCACCGCCACGAAGGCGTCGCACCCCTCGATCCCGGCGGCGCGCAGCACATCCTCGTCGATCCCCGTGCCGATCACCGTCAGACCACGGAAATCGTCGGGCAAGCGCCGAAACGACTTCTGGTACATGTCGATGACGCTGACCTCGTGACCCTCACGAGAGAGCTGCGCCGCCAGTTGCGACCCGACCCGCCCGCAGCCCATGATGACGATTCGCATAGCGCACCTTACGGGTTCAAGGTTCGAAAGTTCGAAAGTTCGAAAGTTGGGGGCCATAGACGTTCGAGAGCCGTAGCCTGAACCTTCGAACTTGTGAACATGCGAACCATGCAAACCGTCACCGTTCCGGCAACGGATGCCGACAGACCACAACCTCGCACGGGGCATTCTTCAGCACATAGGGCACGGTGGAGCGCCCGACCGTCCACTCGCCCGCCCGCCGGTAGAGCATCGTGCCGAGCACGATCAGCCGCGCCTGGCGGCCGATCGCCTCGTCCACAATCGCCGGCCCGGCCGCGCGTGCCTGGAGGAGCTCCACATTCAGATTCCAGCCATATTGCGCCGCCCACCGCTCGGTCGCCTGCAAGACCTGCTCGCCGCGCTCGATCTCGGCGGTCATCTCGGTGTCGAGCGGCAGGCGCTGCGGCACCTCCACGATGTGGATCGCCGTCACCTCGGCGTGGTAGCGCCGCGCCATCAGCAGCGCGACATCAACCGCCCGCGCATCGACGATGCTGCCGTTCACCGGAACCAGAACCAGATTCTCGCGACTCGGCGCGATCTCCACGCCACCCCACATCCTTCGGTCAACGCCACGGGGACAGTATACCAGCTAGAGGTCAGAGGTCAGAGGCCAGAGGTCAGAAGGGACGGACTCACTGACCTCTGATCTCTGACCTCTGATTTCTGACCTCTCGTCCCTCACATCCCCATCGCCAGGCGCGCGATCAGCCGCTCCGGCAGTCCCGCCTCGCGCATCTGTCGCTGCGTCAGGGCGATGTCGTAGGGCAGGCGGCGGAACTCGATCTGGCGCGTCTCGGGGTCGTAGATCGCATAGGCCGCGCGCGGGTCGCCGTCGCGCGGCTGCCCGACACTCCCCGGATTGACGATGTAGCGCCCGCTCGTCAGCGCGATCGACTCACCCGGCGGCGGGGGGTAGCCCGGCTCGCCCCGCTGCACCTGCGACTCCTGAAAAATCACCGGGGCGTGGGTGTGGCCGACGAAGCAGATGTCGGTGTCGAAGTACTCGAAGTTCGCCACCGCCTGCGCCGGGCGCAGCAGGTATTCCCAGACCGGGTGGCGCGGGCTGCCGTGGACGAGGGTGGTATCCCCCTCGATGAAGCGGTTCGGCAGCGCGTCGAGCCAGCTCTTCCACTCCTCGGTCAGTTGCTCGATCGTCCAGGCCGTGGACTGCCGGGCGCTCTCGTTAAAATCGTCCAGATCGATCCGCCCCAGGCTGGCCCAGTCGTGATTGCCGACCACCGTGATATCCGCGTGCTCCGCCACCCAGGCGCAGCACTCGTTCGGGCGCGGCCCGTAGCCCACCACGTCCCCCAGGCACCAGATCGCGTCGACCTCCCCGGCGTCTTGCGCCACCGCCTCCAGCGCGACGAGATTGGCATGGATGTCGGTGATGAGCAGTACTCGCATCGTCCCTCCGGTGAAGTCGTCAGTCGTCAGTCGTCAGTCGCCAGAAGGTCGGCAACCGCCAGATCAGGGCAATGGGCACGGCCTCTTGTCCGTCAGCATCCACGACTGACGACTGACGACTGACGACTCGTCCCCGTTCCAGCGCGACCAACAGCGCCGCCAGATCGGTCGGCGTGACCCCGGCGATGCGCCCGGCCTCGCCGAGCGTGGCGGGTTGGACCTTCTGCAACTTCTCGCGCGCCTCGGCGCGCAGATTGGGCAACGAACAGTAGGTGAAATCGCGCGGGATGACGCGCGACTCCATCGTCGCCAGGCGCTTCACGTGGGCCTGCTGCGTCGCGATGTAGTGGTCGTAGAGCGTCTCGATCACCACCTGCTCGGCCACATCGCCCGGCACGCGCCAGCCAGCCGCGCCCAGCGCGTCGGGCGCGGGAAGATTGTCGCAGAGAAAGGTTTGCAGGCTGCCCCAGGTGATGCGCGGGCGCCGCAGCAGATCGAGCGCGGTCGTCGGCCCACCCAGCGGCTCGATCCCCGCCGCGCCCAGCGCCGCCTGCGTCGCGGCGGTCTCGGTGAGGCGCGTCGCCGCCAGCGCCTCCCGCAGCGTGTCCCGCAGCGCCGCCTTCGCCAGCACCCGGTCGTAGCGCGCCCGCGAGACCAACCCGAGGTCGTAGGCCAGCGGCGTCAGGCGCAGATCGGCGTTGTCGCCGCGCAGCAGCAGCCGGTGCTCGGCGCGCGACGTGAGCAACCGGTAGGGTTCGACGAACTCCTGCGTCGCCAGATCGTCGATCATCACGCCGAGGTACGCCTGGTCGCGCCCGAGCGTCACCAGATCGGCCCCGGCGGCGTGGCGCGCGGCGTTGATCCCGGCCAGGAGGCCCTGCCCCGCCGCTTCCTCGTAGCCGCTGGTGCCGTTCACCTGCCCGGCGCAGAAAAGGCCGCGCACGCGCTTCGCGGCCAGCGTGGGCAGCAACTCCCCCACATCGACCGCGTCGTACTCGACAGCGTAGCCGAAGCGGGTGATCACCACATCGCGCAGCGCCGGGATCGCGCGCAGCATCGCCCACTGCACATCGTGCGGCAGGCTGGTGTTCGCGCCCTGCACGTAGACCTCGGTCGTGCGCCACCCCTCCGGTTCGAGGAAGAGTTGGTGCTTCTCCTTCTCGGCGAAGCGCACCACCTTGTCCTCGATCGATGGGCAATAGCGCGGCCCGACCCCGGCGATCGTCCCGTCGTACATCGGCGCGCGGTCGATGTTGTTCCGAATGTGCGCGTGGGCCGCCGCGTTGGTGTGGATCAGGTAGCAGGCCATCTGCCGCCGCCAGGGCGCATCCCCCGCCTGCGGGTAGATCGGCAACGGCTGGCGGGCGAACGGCTCCAATTCGCCGTGCGCGCCCGCCTGGCTAAACCAGAGCGGCGTCGGGCTGCCGGGCTGGATGCTGGTCTGCCCGAAATCGATCGAGCGGGCGTCGATCCGGGGCGGCGTGCCGGTCTTCAAGCGCCGCAGGCGGAACCGGAGCGCCGAGCGCCGCCGAGAGTTCGTTGGCTGACCCTCGCCCGCCCGCCCGCCCGGCGCGACGGTCGCGCCCGCGTTCATGCGCGCCCGCAGGAAGGTGCCGGTCGTCAGCACCGCCGCGCGGCAGCGGTAGCGGTTCCCCGCCTGCGTCACCACCTCGCGCACCTGCGGCTCGGACCCGCCGAGATCGAGCGGCAGATCGACGACCAGTTCCTGCCGCAGGGTCAGCCGGGGCTGCTCCTCCAGCACTTCCTTCATCACCATCGAGTAGAGCCGCTTGTCGCACTGCGCCCGCAGCGCCTGGACGGCGGGACCTTTGCTCTGGTTCAGCATGCGGATCTGGATCGCAGTGCGGTCGGTCACCTCGCCCATCGCGCCGCCGAGGGCGTCGATCTCACGGACGACGTGCCCCTTCGCCGGGCCGCCGATGGAGGGGTTGCAGGGGAGGTAAGCGATGGTGTCGAGGCTCGCGGTCAGCAGCAGCGTCTCCGCGCCCATGCGCGCCGCGGCCAACGCCGCCTCGCAGGCCGCGTGACCACCGCCAATGACGATCACATCGAAAGACTCGCTCGCCCCGGTCATGCCGCACTCTCACCGCCGCGATCAAACACCGGGCGGGGTGATCGGTCGCATCCCCCTACAGAGGGCAGAGTATAGGCGGTTGCACAGGTGCGGACAAGCGCGGGGGGCGACCAGCTGGTCGCCCCCCCCCCGTCAGGCTCGGCCCTGGCCCACCGGATTACGGCTGGTAGCCCCCGGCCGGGCGGCCGTCGGGCAGCAGCCCATCCGTCCCCCAGTAGGAGTTGAGCGCCGCCCAGAGCGACTCGGCGAACCAGCCGCGCGTCGCCCCGTCGTTCCAGCCCTTACCGGGCAGCAAGGCCGGCACGCCACCGGTGTAGTAGATGAAGGTGCGCACGTCGGTGTCGTGTACCGCCGGAACGCCAGCATACAGCTGCGGTTGCTCCGGATGGGCAATCCAGTAGCCCTTGGCGATCATCGCCCGCGTGATGAACGAGATTGTCTGGGCAAAGGTCACCGGATCGCTCGGCCCGTAGCAGGGGTACGCCTTGCCCCCGGCGGTGCACGTCGCTCCGCTGTAGCCCACCGCCACGCGGTAGTGCGCGAGCGTACGGATGCTCCGCTGCAGGCCCGGGTTCAGGTCGCCGATGTCGCTGAGGGGCACGTCGTTCCAGACCTCGCAGGCCCAGGTGTCGGCCACGGCGCAGTCGGGCGGCGTGAGCAGGTTCGGCGCGTCGTCGGCCACCGACTTCGGCGTGGCGCGGGCGATCAGCGCCGCCATCTCGGAGCGCTGCACCCCCTTATCCGGACCGTAGGTGCCATCCCCGAAGCCGAGGATGTAGCCGCGCGAGGCCAGTTCGGTGATCGCCTCGTAGTCGCCCCGCAGCGGGCCGACATCGGAGAAGGTGCGCGTGCTGGAGAAGACCGCCTCGACCTCGCGGTCGTCGTTCATCGTGATGGTGAGAGTCGGTGCCCAGCCGCTGAAGACGCCATCCACCATCCAGCCCGCGAAGGTATACCCGCTCACGACGTCCGGCTTCAGCGTGACGACGGTGTCGACATCGTAGACCTGGGTGGTGCTGGTGTAGGAGCCGCCCGGCGGCGTCACCTCGACGCTGCTGCCGCCGCCGCCGCTCGTCGTCAGGGTGAGCGTCACCTGCACGGCGCACGGCGCGACGATCGTCACCGTGGAGCTCACCGTCTGATCGTCGCTCGTCGCCGCGATGGTGGCCGGGCCGCAGGCGTTGGAGGCGGTGAAGGTCGCGTTCGCCACACCGGCGGTGGTGCCGGTCGTCGTCGGGGTGATGCTACCGCCACCCGAGGTCACTGCGAAGCTGATCGGCGTCCCGTCGAGGACAGTGTCGATCCCGGAAGTATCCTGGCCATCGGAATTGATGATCAGGTCGGCGGTGACCGCGAAGACCGTGCCGCCCGCCGCGGTCGCGCCACCCGGCACCCGCGTCAGCCGCAGCGTCAGCCAGGGATTCGCGTCGGCGCTGGCGGCGATGGTGTCGCAACCGGGCGCACCCGGCCCGGCGTTGCAGCCCCACCAGTTATTCTCGGCATTGACCGATCCGGTCGCGCCCGTGGCGTTGAGGCCGGTGCCGTTGCCGAGGATCACGTTGAAGTGCAACCCGCCCGGGGCGGCCTGCGCGCCATTCGAGATCGCGATGCCGGTCGTGTTCGCCTGGATGGACGAGCGGGTCACCGTCAGGCTGGCCTGCGCGCCATCGGCGAGGATACCGGCCTGGCTAGAGCCGGACACGTAGACCTCGCGCGCATCGAGCAGTTGCGGATTGGTGATAATGCAGCCCACATTCGCCTGCGGATTGTCGAGGACCGCCAACCCGGCGACGGTCGAGTTGGTGACCGTGACATTCCGGACCTTCAGCGTGCCGGCGGCCCCGGCTCCGTAGCGCTCGTCGCAGGAGTAGAGCTGCACGCCGTACTGATTGCCCGAAAGCGTCCCACCGCTCACCGTCAGGGTATTCGTCGTCGGCACGTTCCACGCGCCGATGCCGACGAAATTGCCGCTCGCGATGTTGTCGCTGATGTCCACCCCGACCGCGCTCTGGATCGACCAGATCAGGATGCCGTAGTTGCGGTTCGCGTTCGTCACCGCCCCCGGCGCGCTCCAGGCCGTGTAGTCGGCGGTCGTCAGCACGTTGTTGGCGATCGTGAAGGTCGAGGCGTCCTGATAGTGCAGATTGTGCAGGATGCCGGCCCGGTAGGAGCTGATCTGGTTGCCGCTGATCGTCGCGGGCGAGCCGGCGAGATTGTAGTTGTTGGTCTGGACGCCATTGTAGACGCGCGTCATCACGTTGCCGGTGATCGCCGCGTAGAAGTTGTCGCCGATCACAATGCCCCGGCTGCTGTCGTCGCGCGAGGCCATGTTGTCGAAGCGATTGTTGGTGATCGCCGTCCCGCTCGAGGTGCTGCCGGTCGCGAAGAGGTCCACGCCCTCGCTGAAGTTGCGGATGATCGAGTTGCGGATCGTCGTCTCCTCGGCATAGGCCAGGATAGCGAAGGTGCCATCCGCGAAGTTGTTGACGATGCCGTAGAAGGCGTTAACATCGGCCCCGTTCATCGCCACGCCGCCGCCGACCGCCGTATTGTCGCCGTCGATCAGCAACCCGTCGAGGGTGATCCCGTCCGCATTGAGCACGATCACCGCGCTCGACACGGAATTGCCGTTGTAGTTATTCGCGGGCGGGACCACCCGCGCCTCGGCGTTGCGCGAGCTGAGGTTCGGGTTCACCCCGGCATTCGGCCCTTGCAGCGTCAGCGGCTTGCCGATGACGACATGCTCCGGGTAGGTGCCCGCCGCCACAACGACCGTGCCGCCCGAAGAGACCGTGTCCACCGCCGCCTGGATCGTCTTCTTGGCGTCGGCCGGGCTGGTGCCCCCCTTGGTGAAGTCATCGCCCGTCGCGACGTTGACGTAGCAGGTGGTGGTGCATTGCGGGATCGAGTCGAAGTTGTAGGTCGTATCGACCCGCTCGTTCGGCTGGTTGTCCAGGCTCCTCCCGGTGCTCAGATTGTCCAGGTTGCCGACGAAGTTGGCCCAGGCCGCGCCGCCGCAGCCCGCGCGCACCGCCAGCCCGCCCGCAGGGTTGCCGGGCGAGATGATCTCCGCGTCGGGGTTCGCGGCGAGGAAGGTGGCGAGCGTGATCAGCGGCGGGCCACCGGCCCCATTGTTATCCCACCACCCACCGTGGAACGCGTCCCAGGTCTGCCAGGTGTTCAGGGTCACGTTCCCCTGGTTGGGCACCGGGTCGCCGCCGTAGGTACCGTTCTGATAGACCGGCTCGAAGAAGAGGGTGGTATCGTTCGAGCCATTGGCACCGGGGGTGAATTCCCCCTCCCCGTCGGCATCGATCGACAGGGTCATGTAGGGTGCCTGCCCGTCGACATTGGCGCTGACATAGGTGCTGTAGCTCAGCGTATCGAGATCGTCCAGCCGCACACCATCGAGATCGGTGCTGCGGAAACCGCCGTAGGAATCCCCATCGGTGCCGATTCGGAAGCGGGCGCTGCCGATCCCCAGCGGGGGCGTGCCCGGACCGGCGATGAAGTCGTAGATCCCGGTGTTGCTGCCGCCGCACGTCGCATCCTGGATCGTCCAACTCCCCAGATTCGCCGGGGTAACCGCCACCGTGGCGGCCCCCACCGCCGGCACGAACACCAGCGCCGCAAATACCAGGTTGAGTATGATCGCCAGGGTCAGCCCGACCCTGGCACGCTTCCCGATCATCGCTCCCCCTCGGAGTGCAGACCGACACGCCCCGTGCCGATCATCGCCCAAACGTCATCCACACCAGGCCCGAGCTGCTCGCGCCGCCTCTTCCTCCCTTCGTTCCTGATTGCAACAGTCCACCGAGACCACCGGCGGCGACCGGTGGCGGTGCGCCACGCCGAGAACCGGCGCAATCACGCCGCCAGATCGCCCGAAACGACGCGCACGCGAAGCACGGACGTCGAGCGCGCAACGTCCGCCATTAAAAGACCAACCTGGGAAGCGGCCAGGTGGTGCCTGAGATATTCGCGTTATTCGAGCATGCCCGGTGCTGAAATGCAGTCAAGAATGAGGGCCATTGAGCGTTTGTGCGGGGAGGTCCCGCCGATTGCAACGCTAGCATATGGCCCCGGCAGCGTCAAGCACGATTGCGTACCACCGTGTACGACTTTCCTGGCAGTTGTATAGAGTAGTGGAATTCGGGCGCTCGCTCGCCGCACGAGCAGATTACCGGACGGCGGTGGCCCTGGCATAGGCCACAACCTTCGCGGGCGGCTCCTTCAGGTTCGGCACCGCCACCTGGTAGGGCGCGGTCGCGCCGGGGGCGATCTCCTGCTGCTGGGCCGGGCCGCTATCGACCATGATCAGCTTCCCGGCCGCGTCGTAGCACCCCACCGTCACCAGCGGGAACCGCGCCGCCCCGGTGCCGGAATTGCGCACCAATCCGGCCACCGTCAGCCCCGCCGCCGGATCGGCGGGCGGGTTCACCTCCGCGCGCTCGACGGTGAGCCCGGCGGCGAAGGGGGCGCGCGTCTCCGCCGTCGCGGCCACCGCTTGCGGCCGGACGCGCTCCTCTTTCCACTGCGCGGGGGCATTCGAGATCGGCGCGGCCCAGACCGTCCGCTGGCCGGCCGACAGCACATTCACGCCGATCGCGTTGGCCTGCCCCGAAGCAACCACCTGCCCGGCGTCGCCGAGCAGGGTGATCGCGATCTGCAGGTTGGTCACTTCCAGATCGCCCGTATTCACGACCTCGCCGATGAAATAGAGCACGCCGAACGCGCTGCGATAGTTCCCGACATGCTCCACCGCGACCTCGACCCGCCCCGGCGGCGTCGGGGCGGCGGCAGCGGTCGGCGTCAGGAGAGGCGTGGCGACTGGCCTGGTCGGGGTGGCGGGCGTGGTGGGTTGGGCGCTCGGCGTGGCGGGAGTGACCGCCGTGGTGCCGGTGCTCGTCGGCGGTACGGCGGTCGGCGAGGGTGACGGCGAGACCGCAGGCGCACCGCTCACATGGGGCGATTCCGTATGGACAGCGGTTGGGCTGGACGTGCGGGCGGGCGTCGCTGTCGGTGCTGTCGTTCCCCCGCAACCGGCCAGGAACACCACCGCCATCACCACCAGCCAACGCCTCATCCCACCCCTCGAACGAAGCACCATCAGCCGCGCGGCCCCACCTCGCGGCACAAGCATACGCTCTCCACCGCGCATCCGACCACCGCCGCAGCGCGCCCGGCCTTCCGCACGCGGCGAGCAGGCGGATCCTCGGCCTTGCTTCCAGGGAACTCGCGCTATCAGGTGGCCCCGCGCCGCGCGCGACCGCGCGCGGCAGCACCGCCACCACTGTCG
Source organism: Chloroflexia bacterium (assembly GCA_046328475.1). Taxonomy (GTDB): domain Bacteria; phylum Chloroflexota; class Chloroflexia; order Thermomicrobiales; family CADCWN01; genus CADCWN01. The sequence continues at coordinate 53,114 of JAXLWN010000013.1, forward strand.
GATCGAACTGCGTGCCCGCGCCGCGCTCGATCTCGGCCAGGGCCTCGGGCACGGCGAGCGCGGCGCGGTGCGGCCGGTCGGTCGTCAGCGCCACCCAGGCGTCGGCCATGGCGATGATCTGCGCGCCGAAGGAATCGTCCCACCGGCGAGCCCATCGGGTAGCCGCCGCCATCCCAGCGCTCGTGGTGGTGGAGAATCTGCGGCAGCGCCCCTGGAAGGCCGGGACGGCCGCGAGCAGGTCGTAGCTGCGGCGCGGGTGGCGCGCACCAGTTCCCGCCTGCCGAGCGGCCCCGGTCGCCCGAGGATGTCGGGCGCGATCGCGACCTCGCCGATGTCGTGGACCAGCGCCGCGCTCCGCAGCGTATCGAGTTCATCCGCCGCCAGCCCCAGCGCCGCACCCAGCGCGACCGCGACCGCCGCCACCTGCGCGGCCTGCCCGGCCGATTGCGCCACGCGCGCATCGACCGCCGCCGCCAGCTCTCCTCGATCACCGCCTGGTTGCCCCCCCGCAGGATCGTCGCCAGCTCATCGGTGGGACCGGAGAGCGCCGCCTGCGCAGCATCCGGGCCACGAACCCGGTTGCGCCCCTCGTGCTTGGCGAAGTAGAGCGCGCTGTCGGCGGCGCGCAGGAAATCAGTGACAGTGGTGCCGGGGGTATAGATCGCCACGCCCACGCTCAGCGTCAGCCAGGCGGGTCGCGCCTCGCCGGTGTGGAGGGGGTTGCGGCGCTGGCCGAGCGCAGCCGCTCGGCCAGCGCCATCGCGCCGACCAGCCCCGTCTCCGGCAAGATGACCGCCAGTTCATCCCCGGCATAGCGCGCCGGGAAGTCGCTGCGCCGCAACCGGGTGCGCAACCGGATGGCGATCTCGCGCAGCAGGGTGTCACCGGCGAGATGCCCGAAGGTGTCGTTGATATCCTTGAAGTGATCCAGGTCGATGATCAGCAGCGCCAGCGGGCGGTCGTAGCGCGCCGCCGTCTCGACATCGCGCGCCAGCTGTTCGAGGAAGGCGCCGGGTTCGCCAGCCCGGTCAGCGCGTCGTAGCGGGCGAGGCGCAGGGTATCGGCATGGAGGCGCGCATTCTCCAGCGCGATCGCCGCCTGCGCGGCGATCGTCGCCAGGAAGCGGAGATCGGCGTCGGTGAAATCGACCGGGCGACGATTGACGGCCACGATCGTGCCGATCGCGCGGTCCTGCACCAGCAGCGGCGCGCCGATCGAGGCGTGCGGCAAGGTCTCCGGGTGCAAGATCGCGGCAACCGGCATCACCTGGGCCGGATCGCCACCACCCTGCGCCCACCGTTGCGGCCCGCGCGCCGCGATGATGCGCCCGCTGAAGCTCGTGTCGGGCGGGATGGCGAGGCCGACGATCTGGCTCGTGTCGGGGCCGTCGGCCGCGCGAATCGTCAGCGACTCGCCCTCGTCGTCGCGCAGGACCAGCGTGCAGTAGTCGGCACCGAGCAGCGCACGCATGCGCGGCAGCAATTCCGCCAACACCCGGTCGAGTTCGAGCGAGGCGGTCGCCAGCGCGACCTCGTTCACCGCCGCCAGTTCCTGCACCCGCCGCCGGTCCTCGGCGCGCAGCCGCTCCCCGCGCTCGCGCTCGGCGCGGCGGGCCGTAGGTCGCCACCTGCACGACGACCGTCTCCAGCAGTTGCCGTTGCGCCAGCGCCGCGCCGGCATCGCCCGCAGCGGCAACGGGCGTCGCGGCCGCCCCTGGACTGGGCCGCGACGACAACCGGCACGCGGATCTGGCCCGGCTCGAGCGCCGCGTCGAACGTCGCCCAGCGCCAGCGCAACGTCGGCGTAGCGTCGCCCCCGTCGCGCAGCAGGGCGACGATCGCCGCGACGACCATGCGGTTGCCGGTCCAGGTCGCCGCAGATCGCGGTCGCCTCGCGGCAGATCGCGACCACCCGCACCAGCGCTGCGCGGCCTCCCGGCGCACCTCGGCCTCGCGCAGCGCCCCCACCACCGTCACCAGCAGCCGTTCCGGCGTGAATGGCGGGGCGATCCCGATGCGCGGCACGCCGACGGGCTCCACCCACGCCGGGGCATCCGGGTGTTCCAGGATGAGAAGGGCAAGGGGGCAACCACATCGGGTGAATCGAGGTCGGTGACGAGCGCCACGTCGCCCGGCACGTCGGAGACCGGCCCCAACTCGTAGCCACCGGCGCGCAGCACGATCCGCAGCGATTCGGCGAGCGTCGGCGTCAGTCCGACGATCCCGATCGCCACCGGCGTGCAGGTGGCACTGGACGTGGCGGTCATCCGGTGATCCTTCGCGGGCGATACTCGCTGCAATTGTCCCACAGCGCCAGGGCAGCGACAATTTCCCAAGAGTACTAGGAGGGTGGCCCCAATCCGGTGCCTGCGGCCAACACGCGGCAATCCCCTCCCTTTAAACGCGCCACGTCCCGGATAAGCCATCGCCAGTCATAGCCGATACGAGGGCGGCGGGCGGTTTCAATCGCCCGCCGCCCTCGCGCACATATTCCGCAGGAAGTCACACAACGCGAACGACCACCGGAATACGGCAGGCGGGGCGGGCGGGGAGATCTCCGCCCGCTCCCGCGCCCTGTATCGCTACGGTTACTTTGCTCGCCGCGTACTTCCGCGACCTTGCCCCAGTTGATCGTGCTGAACCACGCGTCGATGTAGCCCGCGCACGTTCTGATACTATAGTAGGCGTGCTCCCAGACATCCACGCCGAGGATCGGGGTCTTGCCCTCCATCAGCGGGGTGTCCTGGTTCGCCGTGCTGGTGATGCTCAGCGTGCCGCCGTCGGAGACCAGCCAGGCCCAGCCGCTGCCGAAGCGGCCGACACCGGCGGCCTTCAGCTTCTCCTTGAATTCGGCGAAGGAGCCGAAGGCGGAGTTGATCGCGTCGGCCAGTTCGCCGCTCGGCTCGCCGCCACCGTTCGGGCCCATGATCTCCCAGAAGAGGGTGTGGTTCGCGTGGCCGCCGCCGTTGTTGCGGACGGCGGTGCGGATCGCCTCCGGCACGGCATCCAGGTTCCCGACCAGATCCTCGATGCTCTTCGCGGCCAGGTCCGGGTGATCCTTCAGCGCGTTGTTCAGGTTGGTCACGTAGGTGTTGTGGTGCCGGTCGTGGTGGATTTCCATCGTCCGCGCGTCGATGTGCGGCTCAAGCGCGTCGTTGGGATATGGCAGCGGGGGCAGTTCATAAGCCATGACCACGTACCTCCATCTCGCGATGCCAGCGGTTCAAACCGGGCGACGCTCTCGCCCTTCCATGCCTGATCCTAGCACTCCTGCACAGGACGGACAAGCTGAGTAAACTGACAGGGTAGCGAGGTGGCACCCCGCGCGCCGGCGACGAGGCGCGAACGCTCGTCGGCCGATCATCCGACCGCCTCATAGACGTTGCCCACCCTCACACCGGCCCAGGGGTCGCCGCAGCAGAGAGGAAGAGAGACGATGGCCAAGGGGAAACGCACGAAGGGACGCGAGTCTGGGGCGCAGCAAGGGGAGAGTACGACTGGCGGCAGCCCGGCAACGGCCCAGGTCACCGTGACGCCGCCGCAACGGCTCGCGCGGTCCTTCTACGAGCGCGAGCTGAAACGCTACCAATTCGAACTCGTCCGGTTGCAATATTGGGTGAAAGAACGCGGCGAGCGCCTGCTGATCGTCTTCGAAGGGCGCGATGCCGCCGGGAAGGGCGGGCTGATCAAACGGCTGATCGAGCCGCTGAATCCACGCGGCGTACGGCTGGTCGCGCTCAGCAAGCCATCGGACATCGAGCGGACCCAGTGGTATTTCCAGCGTTATGTCGCCCACCTGCCCGCCGCCGGGGAGATCGTGATCTTCGACCGCAGCTGGTACAACCGCGCCGGGGTCGAGCGCGTGATGGGCTTCTGCACCGACGACGAGTACTGGGAATTCATCCGCTCCTGCCCCGAGTTCGAGCGGCTGCTGGTGCGCTCCGGCATCCGTCTCTGCAAGTACTGGCTCTCCGTCAGCGACGATGAGCAGGAGCGGCGCTTCCAGGAGCGCTCCGGCAACCCGGCCAAGGTCTGGAAACTCAGCCCGATGGACCTGCTCTCGCGCGAGCACTGGGTCGAGTATTCCAAAGCCAAGGACACGATGCTGGAATACACCGATATTCCCGAGGCACGGTGGCATCAGCTCGAATCGGACGACAAGCGGCGTGCGCACCTCAACTGCATGCGACATTTCCTGGGCCAGTTCAATTACCAGGACGTGTCGCCCACCCCGGTCGGGCTCGGCCCGCGCCCTCCTGCCGACGAGCACTATATCCGCCCGCCGCGCGACGCCCACCCGCTCGTCCCCGACCACTACGCCGACTATACCCGCATCGGCGGGAAGCGTTGACAACACGCCCCGGGCGAGCTGCGCGAGCATCGGCCCGCCCGGTCGCGCTACCGGCGCGACAACCGCAGCGTTCCTTCTCCGGGGGACGACCGCCCGTTGCCCCCGGGTACCCGCTCGTTGCCGATATGTACGTACACTGCTATCCTTACCGCGTTCGCTGAGGAGCGCGATGGTGCGACACCGACGCTATGCCCTGCTCGGATGCTTCGCCCTGGTGGGCTGGCTGGTCGTCGTCACGCCCGGCAGCGCCGCCGAGCAGGCCTTCCGGTCCCCCTTCGCCACGCTGCCCGGCCCGACGAGCTGGTTCATCGGCCAGTGGTACGGCAACACCATCTGGGCGCACGACAACCCCTACTCCACCGGCCAGGGACTCCACTTCGGCATCGACTTCAACACCGTCTGCGGCACGCAGGTCCTGGCGATCGGCGACGGCGTCGTCTTCGCCGTGGACGGCCCCTACGGCGCCGCCCCGCACAATCTGGTGATCGAGCACCCCAACGGCTTCCTCTCCCTCTACGGCCACCTGCTGGAGCGCCCGACCATCGCGGTCGGGACGCCGGTGCGCGCGGGCGACCCGGTCGCCCTCAGCGGCGACCCCGCCGGTCGCTGCGACCTCGACCCCCACCTCCACCTGGAGATTCGCCGCGCGGGCATGCGCGAAACGGTCAACCCTGTCCCGCTGATGAACCTGGATTGGCGGCGCGCGACCGCCGGGATCCGCCGCAACGGCACGACCTTCGAGCGCGACCCCGACAACCCCGGCCGCTGGGCGACGATCGCCGATCAGCCGGATGTCGCCTTCGGCGGCGTACTCTTGAACCGCTACGGGCGCGGCTGGCCGTAAGAGGATTGCGGATTGCGGATTGCGGATTGCGGATTGGGCACGAGGTCCGGCCTTCGCCGTCTGAGTCGATGGCGGGGTATGCTGCCCCCGCCGCGTTCTGCCTCCTGCTCGCGGCCTGCTCCGCCGGGCACCCCGCTGCCGACCCGCTTCGTCGTGCCGCCGACGCTGGTGGTGATCACTCCGACGATCATCACCGGGGGATCTCAACGGCCAGGCCGCCCGCCGCCGCGAGCGGCGCTCCCGGCGGGCCAACCGTCGCGCTGCCCGCGCGCAGCGATCCCGGATTCGGCAACCGCGCCCCGACCCAGCCCCCCATCCTGATCACCGCCACCCCCGGCCCGACCGCGACGCCGACCCCGGTGCCCCCCACCCCAACGCTCGATCCAAACGCCCCGCGCGCCCGCAAGCTGACGGTCGACGGTTGCTGCCCCGAGCCACGCTGGCTGCCGAACGGCGAGAGCATCGTCTACTACGGGACTGGTGGTCCGGCGGGGCCAGCGGCACCTGGGCCGTCCCGCGCGGCGGCGGCGCGGCGCGACTGCTCACCTCGCGCTACGGGATCATCTCCCCCGACGGCCAGTTCATCGCCTACCCCGAGGGGCCGGTCGCCCACATCGCCCGCCTCGACGGCACCATCCTCGCCTCCTGGGAGACGAACGGGCGCGTCTACTTCGCGCAGCAGGGCGGGCGCGTCGCCTGGTTCGACCCGGCCGGCGATGTCGAAGCGGCGTCGGTCTCGCTCGACCCGCCGGTGCGCGTCGCGGTCGGCACCATCTCCACCGGCGCGGCGACCGCGCTCCCCCGGCCTTCAGCACCGAACGGCTGCAATGGTTCCCCGATGGCAAACGCATCCTGATCAGCGGCCGGGAGGGGAACGGCAACAACCCGGGGCTCTGGGTCATCGACGCCACCACCGGCGCGGCGACCAGGATCGCCGCCGGGCGCGGCCTGGAGAACGTGGCGATCTCCCCCGACGGCCGCCAGATCGCCTACACCGCCACCTTGCAGGAGGACCCCGACAACAATGGCCTCTGGCTCATCGACGCCAGCGGCGGCAACCGGCGCAAGCTCCCCTTCACCGGCGGCTACCGCTGGTCCCCCGACAACGCCGCGCTCTACTACGTCCCCCTCACCCCCAACCAGCCGACCGACGAACTCTGGCGCTACCTCCTCGCCGACGGCAGCCGCGCCCCGGTCGTCTCCGCCAGCCAAATCCCCTTCCAGATCGCCCAGGACCAGTGGGAACTCGCCCTCACCGGCGACGCCATCACCTACCGCTCCGCCACCGACGGCGCGATCTGGGTTATCACCTGGGTCAAGTAACGCCACGCTGTGCCTTCTCGTAGGGGCGCTTCGTGAAGCGCCCTTCTTGGCTGGGTAACCGCAAGCCAGGACACCGGGCGCTACACGAAGCGCCCCTGCCATCACCCCTATGCCATCGCCCCATCTTCAATTCACCCTTGAGAATCGTTCTATTACCCACTTGACAGATAAGAACATCCGTTCTATATTTCACACATAGTACGTACACACCGTCGCTCGCGCGGCCCTCGCGCCGCCACAACCGAGCAGGAGGATCACCATGCGCGTCCCCGTCACCGAGCGACCGGCTGGTTCCCCGGTGCTGATCGTCGGCGCGGCCTTCGTCATCGCCTTTCTCGCCCTCCTCCTCGTCCACGCCCCCAGTCGCGGCCAACTCGCCGAGTGGCGTCCGCTGAGTGGCGGGGCCGGGCCATACAACGCCCCGGCGGTCGCCCAGGCCGACAAGGCCACACCCGCGAATCAAACGCCGATCCAGGCGCGCGTCGGCCTCCAGGTCGGCCACTGGGAAGCGGCGAACCTGCCCGCCGAACTCTCCGCCCTCCGCACCGAGGGTGGCGCGAGCGCCGAGGGCTACAAAGAAGTGGACATCAACTACGCCGTCGCGCAGCTAGCGGCCGAACGCCTCCGGGCGCGCGGCATCACCGTCGACATCCTCCCCGCCACCATCCCGGTCGGCTACCAGGCCGACGCCTTCATCGCGATCCACTGCGACGCCAACAACGACCCCGCGATCGGCGGCTTCAAGCTGGCCCGCTACGGCGACAGCGCCATCCCGGACACCGACGACAAGCTCCTCAACGCGATCACCGCCGCCTACGGCCCCGCCACCGGCCAGAAGATCGACGGCTTGGTCTCCCGCGCGATGATCTACTACTACGCCTTCAACTCAGGCAACTTCACGCACGCCATCGCCCCCAAGACCCCCGGCGTGATCATCGAACTCGGCTTCCTCACCAATCCCGCCGACCGCAACCTCCTCATCACCCAGCAACCCACCGTCGCCAAAGCCCTCGCCGACGGCATCGTCACCTTCCTCGCCGCCCGCTAATGCAATAACCAGCCTCCCAACCATCAAAGAACGGATCCTTCGCTGCGCCTGCGGATGACACAGGACAGGCACAGCCCCACCCCTGTCATCCTGAGCGCAGCGAAGGATCCGTCCCCTCGTTACTCGTTACTCGTTACTCGTTACTCGTCACTCCCCGTCCACTCACGACTCACGACTCACGACTCACGACTCCGTCGCCAACTCCCCCAGCGCCCCTGCCAACTCGCGCGGTGCCGAAAACATCGGCCAGTGGCCCGTCTCGATGTCGCGCCGCTCCCACGGTGCCGCCAGGAACTGCTGCAATCGCGGCATCCCGGTCCCCACCAGCATGCGGAACCCATCGCAAGCGATCACCGCGCGCCGATAATCCCCCGCCTCCTTCGGCCGCGCCAGCCGCACCGGCTGCGTGTAGGTGCCGAATGGCTGCGCGGTCGCCCTGCGCGCGAGCAGCGCCCGGTCGTCCGCGCTCAACCCCGCCATCATCGGCACGCCGGCCATCCGCTCGAACGGCGGCGGCGGCATCCGCCAGCCATCGCCCATCTCCGCCACCTGCCGACGCGTCGCCTCCTGATCCTCGGGCGGACTGAAGTCGAGATTCGCCTCCCCATCCTCCAGCGGCGCGGTATCGACGTAGACCACCAGCGCCAGCCGCTCCCCGATCCGGTCCGCCACGCCCTCCACCACGCTCCCGGCGTAGCTGTGCCCGACCAACACCACGTCGCGCAACTCCTCCGCCTCGATCAGATTCACCACGTCCGCGATGTGCGTCTCGAGATTCGTCTCGGGCGTCCCCAGGTGGACGCGCTCCCCCAGCCCGGTCAGCGTCACCGCGTAGACCTCGTGCCCCGCCGCGCACAATTCCGGCGTCACCCGCCCCCACGCCCACCCGCCGAGCCACGCGCCGGGGACCAGCACGAACGTTGCCATCGGATACCTCCCAGGTTACTCCGGCGCGCTTCGCCAGCGTGCCACCTCCCCAGGATAGCAGCGGTACAGGTTATACTCCGTCCTAATTAGCGAGAATATTGCGGAAGGGATAGCCGTGGTCATCCCCCGACCCACCACCCGCCTGCTCGCCCTGCTGGAAGTGCTGCAGGCCCGCGATTTGGTCAGCGGCGCGGAACTGGCGCGGCGGCTGGAAGTCAACGACCGCAGCGTGCGCCGTTACATCGCGATGCTCCAGGAGATCGGCCTGCCGGTCGAGACCGTGCGCGGCCCGGCCGGGGGCTACCGCCTCCGCCCCGGCTACAAGCTCCCGCCCCTGATGTTCACCGACGAGGAAGCGGTGGCGCTCACCATCGGCCTCGCCGGACTCCCCCGCCTCGGCCTCGCGCTCGATCCCGCCACCGTCGCGGGCGCGCAGGCCAAATTGGAGCGCGTCCTCCCCGCCCCCCTGCGCGGTCGCGTGCAGGCGCTCGAAGCCGGCATCGCGCTCGAACCCGCCCCCTCTACTGCCACCGCCGAGGGCGCGCTGGTGGCCCTGCTCGGCCAGGCCGCCGGCGACGGCCGCCGCGTGCAACTCCGCTACCGCTCCGCGCGCGGCGACAGCGACCGCACCGTCGATCCCTACGGCGTCGCGCACTGGTCGCGCGCCTGGTACCTCGTCGGCCACTGCCACCTGCGCGGCGGCACGCGCCTCTTCCGCCTCGACCGCATCCTCGCCGCCGAACCGCTCGTGGCCACCTTCACCCCGCCGCCCGACTTCGACCCCTACGCCTACGTCGCCCGCGCGATGGTCGCCTACCCCGGCCAGTGGTCCGTCACCCTCCTGCTGCACATGCCCCTCGAAGACGCCCAGCGCTCCACCCTCGCCGCCTACGTCACCCTCACGCCAACCGCCGACGGCATCCGCTACGCGGGCCGCTTCGCAGACCTCGATGGCCTCGCCCGCTGGCTCATCCTCCTCCGCCACCCCATCACCATCCAGGATCCCCCCGAACTCCGCGCCGCCCTCCGCGCCCTCGCGCAAGAGGTCGCCGCCCTGGCCGATCCCTTGTCATCCGCATGACACGATGCTATCGTGACGAAGCATGTCGCACGAAGGCGCTCAGGAAAGGGAAGCCCGATGGCAGCCGAGCCGCGCTACATTTCACCGGAGGAATATCTGGCGCGAGAGCGCAAGGCGGCGACGAAGAGCGAGTATCTCGACGGCCGTATCGTCGCAATGGCCGGTGCGAGCGAAAATCACAGCTTGCTTCAGTCTACGGTAAATGCCCTGCTCTTTTTCCAGCTTCGCCGCCGGGGTTGCCAGATTCATGGCAGCGACCTACGCGTGAAAGTTCCCGCGCGCCGCTCCTACATGTATCCCGACCTCACGATCATTTGTGGCAATTCTCAGTTCGATGAGGATCGCCGCGACAACCTCCTCAACCCGACCGTCATCATCGAAATTCTGTCACCGTCCACCGCGCTCTACGACCGCACCGAGAAGTTCGCGCGCTACCGCCAGATTCCCACCTTGCGCGAATACCTGCTGATTGCCCAGGATACCCCCAAGATCGAGCATTTTGTCCGCCAGACCGACGATCAGTGGCTCTGGTCGCTTGCCGAACAACTGACCGATACAATCACCTTGCCTTCGATCAACTGCACCCTCGCCCTCGCCGATATCTACGCGGACGTAGTTTTCGCATAAACCGTACAGTCCACATCCAGTATTGAGAGTTATGTCAAAACGAGTACGTCGGTTCATACATGCCTGTCGGGTTCGCTTCACTTCTTCCCCGCTCCTCGCGGCCGGGGACCCACCGCAGTGGGTGGCGGGGGTGCGGTCCGGACGCTGATACGCTACCGCACCGTGATATTCACCCCCCCCCCCCCCCCCCCCCCCCCCCCCCCCCCCCCCCCCCCCCCCCCCCCCCGCCTGGCTCGGCGATCCATTGCCATTGAAAAAGAGCTCGATCCGATAACTCCCGGCGACGTTCGGCATAAACACGAAGTAGAACGTGTCGCTCGCCGCCTTGTCGAACGTGTTCCGGTCGGTATAGGCCGTCGATCCGTTGTCGCGGAGAATCTTCAGATCCACGTACTGCCCGGCCTCCACCTTGTTGGCGCGCTGTAGGTGATGTACCTCCTCACCAACCCGGAACTCCGTCGTCTTCCGCCCCGCCCGGTTGCCATTCGTCAATTCATCCGATGTCGCCACATTGCCGATACTCCCACCCTGCTGCCCGCCGCTCACACGCGTCGGCGTGCGGAGCACCACCCAATGCGGCGGTCGGCGTCCGCCCCGCGCCGCCCGAGGCAGTCGGGGCATTGCGGTCGGCGATGCGCCGGGCGGCGAGCGTCACCGACAGCCCCAGACACAGCAGCAGCGCCAGGCCCACCGACGCGAGCAGAAACCAGGGCCGCCGCCCCCTGCGCGCGGGAGGCGTACTCACCGCATCGAACCCCGGCGGCATCGGCATCAGCGGCGGCAGCGGCGGCGGCGCGGTCACGGCCGGGGGCGGAGCCCACGGATGCTCCAGGGCAAACGACAGCGCATCGACCAGCGCGACGCAACTCGGAAAGCGGCGCTCCGGCTCGCGCGCCAGTGCCCGCAGCAAGATCGGATCGTACGCGGGCGAGAGCGCGGGGTTGACCGAGGATGGGGCCGGTGGCGGTTGGGCGAGCTTCCGCAGCATCAGCGAGAACGACGTATCGGCGCGCTCCATGGTGTAGGGCGGACGCCCCGCCAGCGCCTCGTACAGCATCGATCCCAGCGCATACTGGTCGGCCGACCCCGTCAGCGGCATCCCCTGCGCCTGCTCCGGGGCCATGTAGAGCGCCGAGCCGATGTGCATCCCGGTCGCCGTGAGCTTGCTGTCGCCAATCGCGTGCGCAATGCCAAAGTCGGCCAGCAGCGGCGTGCCATCGGCCGCGATCAACACATTGCTCGGCTTCACGTCGCGATGGATCACCCCGCGCTCGTGCGCATGGTCGAGCGCGGCGGCGATCGGCCGGATCATCGCCAGCATCTCGGCGTGGGTGCGCTGCCGCGCCAGCCAGTCCTCCAGCGTGCCGCCCGCCACGTAGGGCATCACGAGAAAGGGCAGCGCATCCTGCTCGCCAGTATCGTACAGGGGGAGAATGTTCGGGTGCTGGAGGCGGCCAACCACCCTCGCCTCGCGCAGGAACCGCGCGACGAACGCCGGATCGCGCACGAGCGAGGGATGTACCACCTTGATCGCCACGTCGCGCCCGACCTTGGTATCGACGGCGCGATAGACCAGCGCCATCCCCCCCTCGCCGAGCAGGGCATCGAGGCGATAGCGCCCGAGGTACTGGCCTGGCTGTGGCTCTTGCATCGCCGCATCGCGCTCCTGCGACCAGGGAACGTCAGCAATCGTGTCCCGGTCAATCCACGATCATTCGGCGGAGTATAGCGCGTCCCATCGCCCCAATCTCGCCCGCGCCCGGCGCAGCGGGCATCTGCCCTATCCTTACGTCCACACCAGCAAATCAGTTCTGCCGCGCACACTCGTCACGCCGAGACGAGCACGACCCCGGCCAGCGCCAGCGCCACGCCGCCCCATTGGGCGCGCGTCAGCCGCTCCTCCAGCACCAACCGCCCGAGCAGCACCGTCGCCACCGGATAGAGCGAGCCGAGGATGCTGACGATCCCGAGCGGGCCGCGCGCGACCGCGACCGTGAAGAGCAAATTCGCCAGCGTATCGAGCACCCCGCCGAGCGCGACCAACCCGAGCCGCCGCCCCGGCCAGCCGATCCCCCGCGTGCCGCCAACCAGCAGCAGGCCGAGCAGCGGCACCGAACTGCCGCGCGCCCCGGCGACCGTCCAGAACGACGAGCCCCCCGCCACATCCGTCCCCGCCCCCAGGAAGACGAAGAAGAGCCCGAAGCTGAGCGCCGCCCCGAGCCCCAGCGCCAGCGCCTGGCGCGAGAGCATCACCGCGCCCGCCGGGGAACCGGAAGGCATCGAGATCAGCACCACGCCACCCAGCGCGGCCAACATCCCGATCGCCGCCGCCACCCCGGGCCGATCGCCGCGCGTCAGGTCGATCACCACCGGCACCAGCGCCCCGCAGGCCCCCAGCGGCGCGACCAGCGACATCACCCCGACCGCCAGCCCCCGGTAGAGGCAGAGTACCCCGGACGCCCCGCAGAACCCCGCCACCAGCCCCCAAACGACGCTCCCCTGGACCGGTGCCTCCCCGCGCGCGATCAGCACCAGCCCCAGCGCCAGCGTCCCGGCCAACTGGCTCCAGAACGCCACCGCCAGCGCGGCCAACCGCCGCGACTGCAACCCACCGATGAAATCGCCCACCCCCCAGCACAGGCCGGAGGCGACGCCGAGCAGAAGCCACATCGTTGTGCGTCCGTATTTCTGTGCATCAGTGCGTCAGCAAGTCAGTAGGTCAGATCGGAAGCACAGACACACCGACTCACTGATACAAAATCAACTCCCCACTCGCCGCAAACCCCAGCGACTGGTACAACGGCCGCGCGGCGTCGGTCGGGTGGAGCACGATCCTGCCGATCCCCTCCTCCCGGCACCAGTCGAGGATGGCGACCATCAGCTGCCGCGCCAGCCCCCGGCGACGATACGGCGGCTCGACAAACACATTGACCACCAGCGCCTCCGGCCCCTCCAGCACCTCCAGGCGCGGAATCAACTCCCGCACCTGCACCCCGGCCCCGGCCGCCACCTCGCCCCCCGGCGTCACCAGCAACCAGCCCCGGTACATCCCCGCCCCGATCGCCCGCTCCAGAAACGGCGGCAACACCGCCAGCAACTCCGCCCCGCGCTCCTCCGGCCAGCCCTTCGCCTCCAGAAACATCCGCACCCGGTGCGACGCAATCGTCCCAGCATCCCCCACCGTCGCCAGCCGCATCCCCAACTCGGACACACCCATCCCCCTCAACACAACGGCGGGACGGTCCACAACCGCCCCGCCGCCAAACCAACTACCCCGAAACACCACCCGCTATCCCCAGATCCCCACCCTCTCCTCATCAGCCGGGTACCCGCTTGCGGGTGGCGGTCGGCGCCGCAGCGCCGGGGAGGGGTCTGCTGCGGGGCAGGCAACTGCTCTGCCTTCAGCCACCGCTTCTCCTCTGGAACCTAAACCCTCTCCCTCGCAAGGGGGAGGGTCGCCGCCGCAGCGGCGGGGAGGGGTCACTCCCCGATCGCCGCGTGGATCGCGTTCGTCAGCGCCTCCGGCATCACCTTCGGCACCTTCACCAGCGTCACATGCTTGTCCACCAGATCCGCCTGCCCGACCACCCCGAGCTTCTCGAACAGGAACGCGAACTTCGCGCCCAAATGCTCGGTGATCCGCGCCTTCACGTCGTCGGGCAGGAACCAGAACTCCCGCTTGAAGGGGCCATAGGCCCGCTTGCGCGTGGTGTAGTAGAACTGCGTCGGGGTCATGTTCGGCTTGCGCTCGTCGTCGTGGTTCTCGTCCAGGTGCTCGTAGATCGTCTTGACGAACTCCTCCGGCAGATCATCGAACATCATGTTCTGGAACGCCGTCGCCAAATGGACCTCGACCGCCCCGACCCTCGGGAAGTTGTCGAACGCGTCGTCGGGCAGCGTGGACGCGCCGTGCTGCACCGCGCCCCCCATGCCATAGGTGCGCGCCGCCGTGGAGAGATCGCCGAGCGCCTGCAGGTTCAGCTTCACGCTGGCGATCGACCCATCCGGCAGCACCACACCACCGTGGCTGGTCCCCGTCTGCACACTGATCTTGCTGATCCCCGCCAGATTGTCGCCCAGCGACTTCAGCGTCGGCACGTAGCCCTGCATGAAGGCTTCCAGGTCCTCCGGCGTGCTATCCGCCGTCCCGACCTCGCCGATCTCACCGCCGACCGAGACCGTAATCCCCTCCGGCTCGATCTCGCGGATGTACGCCGTCATCTCGGCGGTGTGCTTATAGTTCAGTTCCTGGCGCTCGAACTCGGTCGGCTTGTCCAGCTCCACAATCGTGGAGGCATCCACATCGATGTTGTAGAACCCCGCCGACACCGAGTCCTCGATCAGCTTCCGCAAGCTGGTCAGCTCGCGCTCGGATCGGCCTTGTAGCGCTTCGGGTTAATCTGCTGGTGGTCGCCCTGGATGAGGAAGCGTACGACCACTCGCGCAGCGCGACGGCGAGCATCACCGTCGCGAACTCCTCCGGCGTCTGCTCGGTGTAGCCCATCTCCGAGCGGGCGATCTCGAAGATGTAATTCTTGGTGTTCAGCTGCTGCGCGGTGCGGATAATCGTCCGCGCGAAGTCATACGACATCGCACGTATTGATCGCCGGGTCGTGCGTACCATACTCGCCGCGCCCCGCCGCCACATAGAGTTCGTGGATCGACGCCGGGTGGATACCGACCGCCTGCACGCCGTCGTCCAGATAATCCAGCCGCGCCATGCGGCACGCTATCAGTGCCAAAGACCGCGCTGTAGACGAAGGTTATCGGTACTCGCCTGAAGCGCCGCCTCATCGAGCACCCGCACCTCGTCGTCCAGCACCTCGACCACGCCCCTGAGCCCACGCAACAACGCCGGGATACCGCCAGCAATCACCGGGCCATTGTCCCCCTCACAGGCTCTCGGTCCGCGCCTCACCGGCCGAAAAATTCAACGCACACAACGATTACCGCCCACGGTCGTATGCGTCAGATGATCACAACCACTCACACGAACAATATGGGCAGCCCTCACCCGATGAACGATCCGCAACGCCCACCCATCACACACCACCACCACAAAACACAACCACTACGACAAAACCCACCAAGTCCCAGGCCCTGCCAAAGCCGGATTCATCCGGCACGTGTATAGGCCGGAGGCTTCATCTCCGGGTGTGATCTGGAACGCTACACACCTTCACCCACGCCACTCGCGTCTGGCCACCCCACCACCTCTCCTCATCAGCCGGATACCCGCTTGCAGGTGGCGGTCGCCGCCACAGCGGCGGGGAGGGTCCGTCCCTCTCACGACTCACGACTCACGACTCACGTCCCCCTCACCCCGGCACAAACCGCACAATCACCTCATTCGCCACCAACCGCCCCCGCTGCGTCAACCGCACCGCCACCCCATCATCCTCCAGCACCCCCAGCCCCACCGCCTCGCCCACCTGCGCCCCATACACCGCATCGAGCGCCACACCATGCCTGGCCTCGAATGCATCACGCGAGACCCCCTCGCGCAACCGCAAGCCAAGCATCAGCGTCTCCGCCATCGCCGTTGCCGCGTCGATCGTCTCGCGGAAGGCCGGGGCGTGCCTGTGGCCCTGCACCGCCTCGATGTAGCGCCGCACCAACCGCCCATTGCCAAACCGCTCGCCCCGAAAATGCGAATGCGCCCCCACCCCAAAGCCCAGATACTCGCCATTGCGCCAGTAGAGGCTGTTGTGTCGCGAACGATTCATCCCCGGCGTCGCACCGGGCGGCGCGTAGGCCCAGTTCGAGATCTCGTACCCCTCGTACCCCGCCGCGCCGAGCGCCGCCACCGCCATCTCGTAGAAATCGGCCTGCCGGTCGTCGTCCGGGGCGATCACACGCCCGCGCGCGATGTCGGCCGCCAGCGCCGTCCCCTCCTCGATCGTCAGCGCGTAGAGCGAAAGGTGCTGCGGCCCGAGCGCGATCGCCCGGTCGAGATCAGCCCGCCATTCCTCGGCCGTCTGCCCCGCCCAGCCAAAAATCAGATCGAAGCTCACCTGCGAAATCCCGGCCCGCCGCGCCGCCTCCAGCGCCCGAATCGCCGTCGCCGCATCGTGGTCCCGGTCCAGGGCCCGCAGCCCCGCCTCCTGAAAACTCTGCACCCCCAGGCTCACCCGGTTCACCCCGCCCGCGCGCAGCGCCGACCAGTAGGCCTCGTCCACCGTCTCCGGGTTCGCCTCGACCGTGATCTCCGCCAGCCCCGGATCGCCCCCGCGCCAGCCAAACACGCGCCCGATCGCCCCATGCACCCGCGCGAACGCCTCGGCCGGCAACAGCGACGGCGTCCCCCCACCCCAGAACACCGACGACACCGGCGGCAGCGCCCCGCCCCAACGTCGCGGCACCTGCTCAATCTCCGCCACTAGCGCATCGACGTACGCGGGAATCAGCGCCTCGCGCCCGGCATACGTCACAAAATCGCAATACCGGCACTTATGCACACAAAACGGCACATGCAGATAGACGCCGAACGGCGCGACCCCCGGATCAAGATCCGGGATCGGCGCGATCAACTCAGCACTCGCATCGGCATGGGAACGGTGACCAGCAGCAATCGTCATCACACAACAAAGTATAGCCGCTGCCCAACACGCACGACGAATATCCGGTTATGCAAATCCGATGGGGTTACAGTGGCGATGGCTGGCGACGAAAACTTCCACAAGGTCCCTAATCTCGCCGCCACGCACGCGCCACGAAGCCCACTTGCGTAGCCTGGGACCCAACCCGCGCAGGCGGGTTTCGTGGCCGCAGCCCTTCGCCGGGACTTCAGTCCCGGTATGGCCCACAGGGCCTACGAGGCACGGTTTCAAGCGCCCGCCACCCTCGACCACGGAACCTAACCGCCGCAGGGCGGTTTCGTGGCGACCGCAGTCGCCCTCAGGCGCGGTTTCAACCGCCGATGTAACATCGCAACCGCCGCTGCACAACCGCACAGCCGCACAGCCACACGCCTCACCCCTGCATCTCCCCCCACCCCCTCCTGCCCCACCCTCGGCACCAACGGTTCGACCACCTGCAACACCGTCGTCAGGGCATCCTGCGCGCCCTGCAACCGGGTGTGGATGTCCGCCAGCGCCATCGGCTCGATCGCCCCCACCGCCGGGCGATGTTCCCCATCGGCGGAGAGGAAGGCGCGGGCCTGGCCAACCGCGCGGCGCAGCGGCAGCCCCTGGTCAAGTCCCTGCTTCACCAGGACACACAGATCGATCGCCTCGCCACTGTAGCGATCCGGGTGGTGCCCGGAGGTGCCGATATACCCCTTCAGCGTCCAGTGGCTCACCTGGCGGGTCGTCACCCCGCACAGCTCGGCCAGTTGCGCTTTGGTCAGCGCGAGCCTGGACCAGAGCGCGCTGCGGTTTGGTGGTGTCAGGGTGGCGGGCTTCATCGCGAACTCCTTGCCTGACTGCGTCTGGGTGACAGCGAAAAAACGTAGTCCCATAAGGCATCTCAAAAAACGCCGGGACGCGAGTATAGCGCTGGGTCGAATCCCCCACCAACAGTGCCCGCAAGATACATTCCACGGCCAGCGCGCCCGCCCCCATCCCTCCCTGGTACCTTCGTACCGACGAATTTCCCCCTGCCGCGTACATCGCTGGTCCATGGGCAAATGCACGCGCTACAGCTATCGTAGAAAGCGGAGCATTGCGCCAGGGATTGGCCCCGGTCGCAATCAAGCGTGAGTGTGGAATACGGAATGAGTTGGGTAGTCGGATAGTCGGGTAGAGAGCCCGGTCCTCGTTACTCATTACTCGTTACTCGTTACCCCACTCAGCACTCAGCACTCAGCACTCAGCACTCAAGATGAGGGACGCCACCATGCCCCATGCCATCGAAACCGAGGGCCTGACGCGCCGCTTCGGCGACTACAGCGCCGTCGACGCCCTCACCCTGAACATCCCCTCCGGCTCGGTCTTCGGCTTCCTCGGCCCCAACGGCGCGGGCAAAACCACCACCGTGCGCATGCTCACCGCCCTGATCGAACCATCGGCGGGCACCGCCATCGTGGCCGGTTATCGCCTCGGCCAGGACGACACCGCCATCCGCCGCACCGTCGGGCTGCTCACCGAAACGCCTGGCCTCTACGACCGCCTCAGCGCGCTCGACAACCTCCGCTTCTTCGGCCGCCTCTACGGCATGGACGACAAGCGCATCGCCAGCCAATCCTCCTACTACCTCCACCTCTTCGGCCTCTGGGACCGCCGCGACGAGCCGATCGGCGGCTTCTCCAAGGGGATGCGCCAGAAAGTCGCCATCGCCCGCGCGCTGCTGCACGAGCCGACGATCGTCTTCCTCGACGAACCGACCAGCGGCCTCGACCCCGAGGCGGCGCGCATCGTCCGCGACGTGGTGAAAGAGCTGCGCTCGGCCGGCCGCACCATCTTCCTGACCACCCACAACCTCGCCGAAGCGGAAGAACTCTGCGACCTGATCGGCGTCTTCAAGGGGCACCTCATCCGCGTGGACACGCAGCAAAGCCTGCGCGACGCCCTCTTCGGGCGCGGCGCGGTCGTCCACTTCGCCGGATCGGCCGAACCCTGGCTCGCAGTCGCCCGCGCCCTCCCCTTCGTCCGCTCGGTCGCGGTCGATGTCGCCGACGCTTCCGACACCCTGCGCAGCGCCCTCACCGTCACCCTCGACAACCCCGACGAGCAGAACCCCGCCCTCATCCGCGCCCTGATCAACGCCGACGCCCCCGTGCGCTACGTCGAGCCGCTGCGCCGCTCCCTGGAGGAAGCCTACCTGGCCCTCCTCAACGGCCACGCCCCCGGCGAACCAACCGGCCACGTCCGCGAAATCATGCGCATCGCCAGCGGCCACATGGGCTAACGGAGAAGTAACGAGTAACGAGTAACGAGTGATGAGGAGAGACGAAACCCCACTCATCACTCATCACTCATCACTCATCACTTCCCCCCGTCCCTCGTTACTCGTTACTCGTTACTCGTTACTAACGGAGCCCCCATGAACCCCATCAGCGCCATCCTCCACAAAGAATGGACCGACCTGCGGCAGGACAAGATGATCCTGCTCGGCACCGTCATCCCCACGGCGGTGCTCACCGCCCTGCCCCTCCTGGGAGCCTGGGTCGCCACCAATTTCAGCGACGGCGAAGCCCCCTCGGCGGTGCAACAATTCCCCCACCTCGCCAACGCCGGCCTGTCGCGCATCGAGCTCGGCCAGGCCCTGATCGGCCAGCAAGCGGTGATCCTCTTCCTGATGCTGCCCCTGATCATCCCCAGCGTGATCGCCTCCTACAGCATCGTCGGCGAGAAAACCCGCCGCACCCTGGAACCGATGCTGGCCACGCCGGTGCGCTCCTGGGAGCTGCTCGCGGGCAAGTTCCTCGCCTCCCTCATCCCCTCGCTCGTCCTCTCCTGGGTCGCCGCAGCGGTCTACACCGTCGGCATGTACAAGATGGTCGTCTCGGCCAAAGCCCTCTCCTTCATCATCAACGAGACCTGGCTGCTGGTCGTCCTCCTCTGCGGCCCACTGCTCGCCCTGCTGGCGATCGCCCTGATGGTCGCCGTCTCCACGCGCGTCAGCGACCCGCGCACCGCCCAGCAACTCAGCGGCTTCCTGATCATGCCCCTCGTCGGCGTGATCATGGCCCAACTCTCCGGCCGACTCGTCCTCGGCAACACCTTCGTCCTCGGCACCGCCGCCCTGCTCGCCATGCTCGCCGCCCTCGCCACCTGGTTCTCCCTGCGCCTCTTCGACCGCGAAATCATGCTCACCCGCTGGCGCTAACCCCCAGCCACCACCCGGCCGGGGCGAGGTCCCCTCCGCTCCTGCCGCACACATTCCCCCGATTCGCAGATATCACCGTTCCCCAAGCAACCTAAGGGGATATGTCCCCAGCCTTCATTCGCGTCCCCAGCCTCGCCCACTTCCTCAATCCCTGACATCCCCACACCCAAATCGCAACTTTCCACACAACCTGGCACGATTCGCCCCCCTCAACGGGTCCGGATAGACAGCGGCATCAGACACACCGCCGCACCGCCGCCGCCCTCACCCATATCCTGGTAGGGCGGGTCACCGACCCGCCCGCGTGGGAACGGCACCCGCACCGCCATGGGCCACCCATCCCCCAAGCCACGAAGGAGCCCCGCCATGACCCCCACCTTACCCCGAGCACCGCCTTACAGTCCCCCGCATGCAGGGGATTGAGGGGGCCAACCCTGCCCCAACCCCAACTCTCCACAATCGCCACCAGCTTAAAGTCCCCCCAGGATTGGGGGGATGGAGGGGGGCCTCCCCGCACGCCCACGCCACCCGCATCGGCCCACCAGGGGAAGAAAGAAAAAAGTGAAAATGCAAAAACAAACCTACTTTCCCCCACGTAAGCGCGACACCTCGCTTACACCATTACACGCGTACATCCCCACACCTCGCCAGCATCCACTACACTTCCGCCCATCGAACGCTGGCCCACACAGCCGCCGGGCAACCCATCCCCGGCGAGAGGAGGGAATCGGTGACCGCGCTCAATTCCGCCCACGGTGGCCCCGGCTGGCAGCCCCGCACCGGCAGCCTGCGCGACGAGATCGGCACCCACTGGGCCACCTGCGGCGTGACCAGCGAAGTCGGCACGCTGCGGCACGTCCTGCTCTGCCACCCCTGCCCCGCGATCGAAGGCATGGACAACCCCGCCGAAGCCCTCTGGGACGCCTTCCCCGACCTGACGCTCCTCCATGAGCAGCACGCCGCCCTCGCGGCGGCCTACGAGCGCTTCGGCGTCCGCGTCTCCTACATCGAGCACGACGGCCTCGGCACGCCGAACCTCCACTTCTGCCGCGACCACTTCTTCATGACGCCGCAGGGCGCGGTCGTCTCGCGCATGGGCTCGGCCGCCCGTGCCGGTGAGGAGCGCCACTCCGCCGCCGCCCTGGCCCGCGTCGGCGTGCCGATCCTCCTCACCGTCCACGGCGAGGGCACGTTCGAGGCGGCCGACATCTTCTACCTCGCCGGCGGCGTCGTGCTCGTCGCGCGCGGCATGCGCTCCAACGACGAAGGCTGCCGCCAGGTCGCGCGCCTCCTCTCCGAACTCGGCCTGCAACCGCAGATCGTCGAGATGCCGCACGGCACCGGCCACCTCGATGGCGGCCTGACCATCGTGGACCGGCGCAAGGCCATCGCCCGCCCCTACCACTGCCCGCTCCGCGCCTACGAGACGCTGCGCCGCCTCGGCTACGACATCATGGAAGCCCCCGACGAGGGCGAGACCGCCTGCGGCGCGGCGCTCAACCTCGTCCCCCTCGCCCCCGGCGTCGTCCTGATGCCCGGCGGCAACCCGCGCACCCGCCGCGCCCTGGAAGACTGGGGCATCGAGGTCCACGAAGCGGGCGTCGCCGAACTCTTCAAGGGCGGCGGCTCCGTCCATTGCATGACCGGCGTCATCGCCCGCGACCCAGCCTGAAGCAGAAAGACGCCCCTACGACGACACCGGCGCTGCCCGCGCCCGCGTACAAAGACACCACCGGCGCGACAGATACCCGTCGCGCCGGTGCTCATCACCTCAAGCTATACTGCCCGCGAGTTACCCCGCACTAATCCTTATCGAAGCGTCGCCGCAAGAAGTCCTCGACATCCTCGATCAGGCTCTTGCCGGTACTCGGCTGATGCGGCGTCGGTTCGGTATCGTCTTCCTCGTCCTCATCGCTCTGCGTCTCAAGCTGGTGGATATACGACGAGGCCTCGGGATCGCGCGACACCGCCTCGTTCACCTGCGACACAAAGGTCGTTGCCTCGCCCTCAAGCTCCTGCAGGTCGAGTTCAAGCTCGAAGATCTCGGCCACTCGGCGCAGGATACCCAACGTGACCACCGGGTTTGGCGAGGCGGACAGATAGTGCGGCGCGTGGCCCCACATGCTCGCCCCCGCGATCCCCTCCCTGGTGAACGCATCGTGCAGGAGGCCAACGATGCCGGTCGGCCCCTCGTAGCGCGATCCGCTGCGCACGCGCCCGATCCGCTCGCGCAGCTTCGGGTCGGTCGCGCTCACCGTCACGCGCGCCTCCCGGCCATGCGGCACATCGGAGAGGAGCGCGCCGATGGAGACAAAGGTGGTCACCCCGAACTCGCGCGCTACCCCAATGACCGCCTGGGTGAAGCGCCGCCACTTCAGCGACGGCTCCACCCCCAGCAGCAGGATGAAGTCCTGATCGTGCTCGGGCGACTGGTGGTAGAAAAACTCATTCATGGGCCAGTCGATCTGGCGCTGGTTCTCGCCAACGATCCGCACCGTCGGGCGCACCTCCGTGAAGTCGTAGAACTCCTCCGGATCGATCGTGGCGAACGAGGTGGCGTCCCAGATCTCTTGCAGATGCTCAACCGCCGATGTGGCGGCCTCGGCCGCATCGTTCCACCCCTCGAAGGCGACGATGAGAATCGGCTTCCGCAGCGTTGGCCGCTCGCTATAAATGATATCGTTGTCAGCCATCGGTCCCTCCGGCCAAACCGGGTCTTCCCGCATCGTGGCAACGCGGCCCGGTTCGTGCGGGTAATTATACCGTGTGGGCACTAGAACGTGGGGCGTAGAGCGTGGGACGTAGGACGTAGAGCGTAGAGCATGTGACACAGGCTTTGCGACTTAGCTAATGGTTGCGTTGGGGACGCTGGAAAGCAGCACACCAACGATCAGGATCATCCATCATCAGTGTGAGTTGGGCGCAGATATGTCGGTAGCGATCAAGTAGCCGCTCATGGTCTTCGCGAGCCAGATAACCACAGTCGAGTGCAACGTCCAGCCAAGTTTGTGTCTCGGCTGCTTCCGCATCCGCATCGCATAACTTGCTAACAACTTCGCCCGCCCCCCGCTCTCCCGTTCAACGCCCTCACGCCCTCACGCCCCACACCCTCACGCCCCACGAACTTCCCGTACCCCGGCTCAACCGTCACCTTGCCATCCGCGTAGATCGTCTTACCCCGCAGGATGGTGCGGATGACGCGGGCGCGAACGGTGCGCCCATCGAGCGGCGAGTGCTTGTGGCGGGTGAGGAGATCGTCGTTGCGGAGCGTGTGTTCGTTGGTGAAGTCGTAGAAGACGAGGTCGGCGTCGCTGCCCACCTGAATGGTCCCCTTCTTCGGGTAGAGGTCGAAGATGCGCGCCGCGTTCGTCGCGGTGATCGCCGCGCAGTGCTCCGGCGGGAAGCCCCAGGTGTGGATCGCCTCGCTCAGCACCGCCGGATACATGAACTGCACCACGTTCAGCCCGAGCGGGGCCTTCCAGATCGACTCGAAGCCCGGCTCCTTCTCGTGCGGCGCGTAGGGCGCGTGGTCGGAGCAGACGAAGTCGAGCGTGCCATCGGCCAACCCGCGCCACATCGCGTCAACATGGTCGCGGGTGCGGATCGCCGGGGCACACTTGGCCCACGGCCCCAACCGCACCACGTCATCCTCGGTCATCAGCAGGTATTGCGGGCAGGTCTCGGCCGTCACCCAGATGCCATGGTGCTTCGCCTCGTCGATCGCCGCCAGCGACCCGGCCGCGCTGACGTGGGCGATGTGGATGTGCGCCCGCCTCACCCGCCAGATAGATCGCCCGCCGCACCGCCTCCACCTCCACCAGCGGCGGGCGCGACTCGCAGTGGGCCAGCGGATCGATCCGCCCCAGATCCTGCATCCGCTTGATCCCGGCGGTGAGCAGGAAGTCGTTCTCGGCGTGGACGGTCAGCAGCATGTTCAGATCGGCGACCGTCTGCAGGGCCTCCCAGAGCTGGGCGTCCTGGATGCCGGGGAACTCCGGGCTGGAGCCGCACATGAAGGCTTTGAAGGCGACCGCCCCCGCCTCGGCCTGCTCGCGCAGCTTCGCCTGGTCCTGGCCGATCGCCCCGGCATAGAGCGCCACATCGGTGATCGCGTGGGCCTCGACCCCCGCCCGCTTCGTCGCCAGGGAGGCCGCATCGGTCACCGGCGGGTCGGACTGCGGCATCTCCACGATCGTCGTGATGCCGCCCGCCGCCGCCGCCGCCGTGCCGGTGGCAAACCCCTCGCGGTCGCGCGTGGAGGGTTCGCGCATGTGCGTGTGGGCGTCGATCCCGCCGGGCAGCACCGTCAACCCGGTCGCGTCGATCACCTCGTCCGCCCGGTCGGCCAGGTCGCCCGCGTCGCTGGTCAACCCGGCGATCAGCCCATCGCGGATGACGATGTCCGCCTTGAAGACTCCGGTCTCGGTCACGACTGTCCCGCCGCGCACGATCATCATCGCCATCGCATCCCTCCTCTGCGTGAGTGATCAGTAGACCGTGTGACGGTACGGCAGCACCCGGATTACCCGTAGCGTCCCGGCATATGCCAGCCACGGCCAGCGCGAAGTGAGCCGTGGAGAGTGTATCACCGTCCGAATGCCGGAGAGGTACCGAAATTCGAGGCCGGGGGACAGTCAGTCCACCCGGCCTCCGATCATATACAGCGTGGTTGTGGAATCGTTGGGTGCCTCAACCGCCCATGGCGTGCGCCAGGATGATGATCCCGCTGGGGATAGTAAGCAGGACCGTGAGACCCATCATCGCGTACCAGAGCGGGCGCTCCAGTCGCACACCGCCCGCCTTCCAGAAGTCGATCAGCACGATGCGGATGCCGTTCAGCGAGTGATAGATGACCGCGCCGACCAGCGCGATCTCCATCGGGATGAGGAACGGGGTCCCGTAGAAGGAGACCGTCTCGTTGTAGAGGTCCTTGCCCAACCCGATCAGCGCGATGTCGATGATGTGGACCAGCAGGAAGAAGAGGACGCCGATGCCGGTGGCGCGGTGCAGCACCCAGGCATACTGGCCGGGATCGCCCCAGTAGACCGGCGCACCACCGCGCGCGATCGTGGAGACGGCCCAGGCGACGAAGGCAATCGCGCTCACGTAGGTCAGGATGGCGATCAGGACGAGCGACCCGTCAATCAGCGTCGCGATCCAGTGCTGCTCGTTCAAGACGCCGGGATGCTCCGAATCAACGTTGAGGGTGAAGATCGTGACCGAGCCGAGGCCGATGAAGACGAAGCCGATGATCCAGAGGACCGATTGGGCGAAGACCCGCACCCCGGCGCTGTGCAGATAGTCGTCAATCGAGAGGCGCAGGCCGATCAGCCCGTGCGCCATCGCGGCCATCAGCAGCAGCCAATCGAAGGTCCGCCAGAGGGGATTGCGCCAGCGGTCGAGCACGAACGAGCTCGTCGTCTCGGCGGGGACGGTGAGGTAGTGGGTGATGAAGATGTGGCCGAGTGCCAGCACGACCAAGGCCAGGCCCGATACTCGCAGGAAATACCACGCGAAGAGTTCGACCCCGCCCGCGCGCTGCGCCATCGGTCGCTGTAGGGTCATCCCGGCCATTGACGTCCTCCATCGACACGCGGCGACGCCGCAGTCCTCCCCAAAGATCCCCGCGCACCGACGAGATGCGCCCCCTCCATTCGCGGGCGTCATTATACTACGGCTTGCGATCCCAGGCGGCGCAATGGGGTCTATCGGCTACTTCAACGTGAGTTTGGCCACCATACCCGCCTCGCGATGGCCGGGTAGGGTGCAGATAATCTGGTATTCGCCCGCTGCCAGGCCCTTCAGCGTCAGGTTCTGCGACTTCTTGGCCCCGATCGTCTTCGAGGAGACCTTCACCCCGTCGCCCTCGAGCACGAAGTTATGGGCGATCGTGCTGGGGTTCTTCACCACGAAGGTCACGTCACCAGCTTTTCCCTCATAGGCTTGCAGTTCCCAGCGCAACGTCCCCTTCGGGTCGGCGCTGACCGCAATCTGGTTCGGCAACACCTCGTCCGAAAAGCCGCCCGTGGCCGGGCCACCAGAATCCATGTTGCCGCAAGCGACCAGCGCCGCACCGAGCAGGACGGCCAGCACCAGCGAAGATATGCGATTCCACCAAGCTCGCGTCATTGCGAATTCCTAACGAGTAGTCAGTAGCCAGTAGTCAGTAGCCAGTGGGTCCGAACCCTTTACTGACTACTGGCGACTGGCTACTGGCTACTGGCTACTGATAACTCGTCCGATAGCGCCGTCGGTCCTTCGCCTCCGAGGCGAGTGCCCAGCGGAGGAAGACGAGCGCGAAGGCCACCAGGAAAAATGTCCCACCGATCACCCACATGATCAATCCGCCGAGTTGCTGGTCGGCGAGCGGCGAGAAGGAAAGCCAGACGCGCGGGGCCTCGACATAGGGCGGATACATCGGGGCCTCGGCAAAGGTGAACAGTGCGCCCAGGAGGCCAGTCGGCAGTGTTTGCCCAAACAGATAGATCAGCTGGGCGGGCGGTGGGGGCAATTCGCGCAGCGGACTCAGGATCGGCCACCACGTAAGAATCGACGTGGCGATGAAGACCTGATGGAAGACGACGTGCAGCAATGGCATTGAGAGCGAAAGGTCATAGATGGTCGGCAGGTGATAGCCGAGGAAGACGGCATTGAAGAGGCCATACGCGAGGATCGGGTGGGTGATACCGCGCCCGATATTGAGCAAGAGGGGGAACCGGACGAAGAGCGGGCGCAGCATCCATCCCGGCACGCCCGCCAATAGCAGGGGCGGGAAGACGAGCGTGATCAGCATGTGCTCAACCATGTGAACACTGAAGAGGTAGTGGTCACTGAGGTCGGCGATCGGGGTTTGCAGCGCCAGCAGCAGGTCAGCATCGCCAGGAGAAACGCGGCGATGCGACCCGGCGGGATCGGCTGGGAGTTTGGGAAGCGCGACCGCCAGCGCGTCGCCGCGCCCAGGTAGAGGACGGTGAGGAGGAGTGTGCCAATCAGCACACTGGGCTCGACTGGCCAGCGGAGTGGAACTTCTGCGCCGAACATCGCCAGTCGTCAGTCGCCGGTCGCCGGTCGGCGGTCAGAAACCAATCGCTGCCGACTGGCGACCGGCGACTGACGCCCGATCACTTGATCACCAGAATCAGGAAGAGGAGCAGCAAGCCAAGGCCGAAGAAGAAGATGAACTGGCCGACGATGTAGCCCGCACCGAGGTCGAGGCGGCGCACCGGCTCGGTCGGCCTCGGATCGGGCCATTTCACCGGCGGCATCTTGGCCGCTCGCGCCGATAGCGCGAAGCTGATCACGCCGATCAGGACCACCAGACTCAACGCAACGGCGGGGGCGGCCAACAAGCCCGTCTCGCCATAGGTATCGTAGTCGAACGTGTGGGCCACGGCGAGCAAGAGTTCGCCAATCGCCACGATGCCGGTGATGGCGGCCAGAAAGGCCAGCACAGGGACTATGAAAGGGAACATCCGGTTGAGCATCTGCCTCTACTCCTCGCGCCGCTGCGCCCCGATCAATCGACTTCCCACTCGGCGCGGATCAACGCCTCCCGCTTGCGGCGCGCTCGTCGCAAGCGCCACCAATATGCAACCGGCCCGGTGACCAGAAGAACCGCCAGCAGAATCCAGGACCAGTTCAGTAGGAGCAACACCGAGATGTTGCGGTGCGCCGGGCGCAGGCGGTAGTAACCGACGATCGCCAGTGCGATCATGATCACCAGCTTGCCAGCCACCAGCATCCAGAACCAGGTCCAGGCGGCGCGTTTCCATTCCGCTTGTTCGGCCGCCTCGCCGCGCAGTACCGGCCTCGGGCGAGTGCTGCGCGGTGGGGGCTTGAAGCGTTGCGCTTGCATGCCTCCCCTCCTTCACGCCGCCATTCATCCCCATCGCTCGCTACTACGCCAGTTACATAGCAAGCCCCGTGCCGCAGCCTGCACCGCTTAGGGATAGATGCCGTGGAAGAGCGCGATGAAGGCTGTCCCAATCGTCAGCGCCACGACCAGCGCGAAGCCAAACATGCGCCGGTACATCGGCGGGTCGAACTTCAGGTGCATATACCAGCCGACCACGATCAGGAACTTCGCCACCGAGAGGAGAGCGAAGATGGTGACCATGATCGAGCCAGCCAGCTCCACGCCCATCTCGGGCAGATAGAGGACGAAGACTTCGAAGGCCGTGATCGCCGTCAGGATGACCGCGATCTGGATGTATGTCCTCGGGGTCGGGTGGGCGTGCTCGTCGTGCGCCAGGTGGTGCGCGTCGCTGTGGGCCGGTGACTCATGGTGTACTGCCATCGTTTACCCCATCTGCTGCATCATCGCACGGCGGGTCGCGCTAGATCTTCAGTGCTGTTGGTGCGAGATAGACCACGGTGAAGATCACGATCCAGACCACGTCGACGAAGTGCCAGTAGAGCCCCGCGATCTCGACCATCAGACTCTTTGCCGGTGGGATGCCTTTGCGCAAGGAGTACATCCAGAGCGAGAGCAGCCAGACGGCACCGACCGTCACGTGCGCGCCGTGGAAGCCTGTTAGCGTGAAGAAGGTCGAGCCGAACTGATTCCTGTCGAGCCAGACTGCGTTCTCCGCGCCATGGTGCCCGCCGGAACGGAACGTGGTGAACTCGAAGAACTGCCCGCCGAGGAAGATCAGGCCGAGCGACGCGGTCGCCACCAACCAGATGCGAAGTTGGCGCTGGTTATTGGCCTGTGCCGCCGCCAGGGCCAGCACCATCGTCAAACTGCTGAGGAGCAGCACAAAGGCGCTGACCGAGGTGTAGGGGATGTCGTAGACCTCATGGGGCAATGGCCCTTCCCACACCGGGACATGCAGCAAGCCGAGCTTGTCGAGGCCACGCGACTGCAAGTCATGCGCCTTATTCAGGTAGCCGAGGAAGGCCGCGATCAGCGTGCCGAAAAGCATGCACTCCGACGCGATGAAGGACCACATCAAGAACTTGACGCTGTCCAGACCCATCGAGGTGTAGTGCGGCTCGTGGCCATGATCGTCGTGCGCGTCGTCGTGCCCACCGTGCCCGTGCTCTAATACCTGGTCGCCGCCGGATGAAATCGCCGCTGTCACACTACCCTCCCTCTGCCACTCGGTAGTCAGTCGTCAGGAATCGATGACCGGCGGTTCGCCGCCCTGGCCACCGATTCCCGGGTGCTAGCCGCCTATCCGGCCGGTTCGTACGACCAGCCATAGATGCTGATAATCAGCGTGACAATCCCGATCAGGGTGAGCGTCGGGATGGCACCGACGAGGAAGGGCGTCAGGAACCCGATGAAGATCATGCTCAAACCGATACCAGCGATCATCGGCCAGAACGAGGTATTCGGCATGTGGACACGCTGGACGTGCGGGTCGGGATGGATCGGCACCGGATGCCGCGCCGGGAGACCCAGCTTCTCCGCCGCTTCCTCGGAACGCTTCTCGATCCAGAGGGCATCGCGGCCGGTGATCGTCGGAATCTTCGCGAAGTTGTAGACCGGAGGCGGCGAGGCGATGGCCCATTCGAGCGTCGCACCGTCCCAGGGATCGGACCCCGCCACCTCGCCGCGCCGCAGGGAGATGAAGGCGTTCATGACGAAGAGCCAGACTGACGCTGCCAGCAAGAAGGCCCCGGTCGTTGCGACCAGATTCCAGAAGTCCCAGCCCGTACCGGTCGGGTAGATCGACATGCGACGCGGCATACCGGCGACCCCGAGGAAGTGCATCGGGAAGAAGGTGACGTTGAAGCCGACCATCATCAGCCAGAAGGTCCACTGGGCGAGCGTTTCGTTCAGCAGCTTCCCGGTGAACTTGGGGAACCAGTAGTGGATCGCCGCGAAGAGCGACAGCATCGTGCCGCCGAAAAGGACATAGTGGATGTGGGCGACGACGAAGTAGGAGTCGTTGTGCTGGGTATCGACCGGCGGCGAGGCGTGCATAACACCGCTGAGGCCACCAATGATGAACATGGAGACGAAGCCAAGCGCGAAGAGCGTGGGCGACTTGAAGCTGATCGAGCCGCCGTAGATCGTGCCGATCCAGTTGAAGATCTTCACGCCGGTGGGCACCGCAATCAGCATCGTGGAGAGGGCGAAGAAGGTGTTGCCGACCGGACCGATGCCGGTGACGAACATGTGGTGTGCCCAGACGCCGAAGGAGAGAAAGGCGATCGAGGCGGTCGCCAGCACCATCGCGGCGTAGCCGAAGAGCGGCTTGCGCGAGAAGACCGGCAGGATCTCCGAGACGATGCCGAAGGCCGGCAGGATGAGGATGTAGACCTCCGGGTGGCCGAAGACCCAGAAGACGTGCTGCCAGAGCAGCGGGTCGGCACCGCGCGTCGTGTCGAAGAAGACGGTGCCGAAGTGGCGGTCGAAGAGGAGAGCGGTTAGGGCGATGGTGAAAACGGGGAAGGCGAGCAGGATCAGGATGGTGGTGATCAGGGTCGTCCAGCAGAACATCGGCATGCGCATGAGTGACATGCCGGGTGCGCGCATGTTCATGATGGTGACGAAGAAATTGATCGCACCGGCGATGGTCGCCACGCCGAGAATCTGGAGGCCGACAACCCAGAAGTCGACGTTCAGTCCCGGGGAGAATTCCTTCGAGGTCAGCGGCGAGTAGCCGTACCAACCGGAATTCGGCTCGGCGTTCATGAACCAACTGAGGGACATGGTGACGCCGCCGATCAGGAAGGTCCAGTAGCTGAAGGCGTTGAGCCGGGGGAAGGCAACGTCGCGCGCCCCGATTTGCAGGGGCACGATGTAGTTGAAGAAGGCCACGCTCATCGGCATCAGCGCCATGAAGATCATGGTCGTGGCGTGCATCGTGACGAAGCCGTTGTAGCGGTCGGGGTTGACCAGCTCGTTCACCGGCTTGCCGAGTTGCAAACGGACCACCAGCGCGTCGATGCCGCCGATCAGGAAATAGATGAAGGCACTGACGCCGTAGAGGATACCGATCCGCTTGTGATCGACCGTCGTCAACCAACTCCACAGCCCGGTTGGCGCCTCGACCGGGCGCCGGAGTACCCGTGGTGGTGCCTGGGTAGTCGTTGCCATGCGCTGTCCTCCTGACCCCTGCTCCCGCTCGTTCCAGTAGTCAGTAGTCGGTAGTCAGTAGCCAGGGGGTCCGAGTCCCTTGTTGGCTACTGGCTACTGACTACTGGCTGCTTACTTCAGACTCAGCAAGTATTTCGCGATCGCCGTCAGTTGCTCATCCGTCAAGGTATTGAAGGCTGGCATGCGCATCGTGTTGACGAAATCGCTATACGAGGGGTCGGCCACGGCACCCGGCTTGATATCGCCGGGGTTGTGGACCCACGTCTTGATGTTCTCCTCGGTCGTCGGCACCCAGCCAGCTGCCATCGTCTGGCGATTGCCGAAGCCGGTGAGATTCGGACCGACGCGCCCCTGCGCGGAGGTGCCCTGAATATAGTGGCAGCCGGCACAGAGGGTGGTCACCAATTGCTCACCCTGCTTGATAGGATCGGTCGTGGCGGCTTGCACGGCGGTCTGCTGGCCCTTGAGCCGGGTATCGAAGTCGGCCTGGGTGTCGACGACGAGGTAGAACTTCATGAAGCCGTGGGCCGTGCCGCAGAGTTCGGCGCATTGGAAAGTAGCGATCAACCTTCTGTGGGGTGTACTTGAGGTGGTTGACGCGGGTCGGCAGAGCATCGATCTTGCCGCCGAGCAGGGGCACCAGAAGGAGTGCTGCACGTCGGCCGATGTAACCTGAAACTCGATCTCCTTGCCGACCGGGACGTGGATCTCGTTGGCGGTCCGCAGCGGGTTCCCCTGGGCATCGGGATAATCGAGGTACTGCGCCTCCCACCAGAATTGGTGGCCGATGATGCGAACATGCACCGCGTCGGGTCCGGCGGGAGCCGACTGATTGATGATGATGCGCACGGTGGGGATCGCCACGAAGACGAGCAGGAGGGCCGGGGCGATCGTCCAGGCAACCTCCAGGCGGTTATTCCCGTGGGTTTGCCGCGGGAGGCCCTGGCCGGGGCGACGCCGGAAGCGGAAGATCGCGTAGAAGAGGGCCACCTCGACCAGGATGAAGATCATCAGCGCGAGCCACCAGACAATCGAATAGAGGCCCCAGATTTCCTTGTTCTCTGGAGAATGGCCGGGATCGATTGTCATCGTGTCGCCTTTGAAGGTGCAGGCGGACAGCAGGATGGCAACCGCGACCAGGGCCAGGATGCCCATCGACGTGCGTAACCGGCGCAGCAACGCCGGGCCGCTCCGAGGCAGATTGGCGCGTATCGTCCCTCGCTCCTCACTCCCTGGCATGATTCGTTACGCCTCCTACCTCTCCACCACTCGCTCAGGACACGGCGGGGCTACCCTCCGGCACCCTGTCGGAATTATAC
Source organism: Chloroflexia bacterium (assembly GCA_046328475.1). Taxonomy (GTDB): domain Bacteria; phylum Chloroflexota; class Chloroflexia; order Thermomicrobiales; family CADCWN01; genus CADCWN01. The sequence goes on from JAXLWN010000013.1 coordinate 85,451, forward strand.
GCCGACTCGCCTGATCACCCAAGCGACTGCGCCACCGCACTTGCGCGACGCGAACGGACGGAGCATATCGGCCAGACACGGGCCTGTCAAGCGAGCGGTGCCGGATGAGTCGATGTGAGGAGAGTGGAGAGAAGCGAGTGGAGAGAAGCGGGGGGCGAATGGGGGAGGATGGGGCGCGCAGGGAAGAATTCGAGGCTTTGTGCGTGTATGGTTATGGCGTGTGGTTTTGAGGGGTGCGGCGGTAACGGCGAGCGATGGTACAATCATAGTGGAGGGGTCGGGGGGCATTGGTGGCACCGGTGACTCGTCCGGCCGGGCGATAACGGCGTATAATGGCACCGGCACAGCCGACGGCAAGCGTCACGGAGGGAGGCGCGGGTGGTCAGCAGAGTGCGACGATGGCAGGACATGGGCGAGAGCTTGTCGAGACTCAAGTCGATGGCGCCAGGTACTGGTCGGCGTCTTCGGCGACCAGCAGGGTGCGGAACGGGCGGTGAAGTCTCTGCACGAAGCGGGCTTCGACTCGTCGCAGATTAACCTGCTGTCGAAGGGGGATAATACCGCGCGGCAGATGGTGGAGTCGGCGCTGCCCACGCCGGTCGATACGGAGCCGGAGGGGACGAGGGTCAATGTCGGCACGCTGATCGGACTCCTCGCGGGCGCGGGCGCGGGCGTTGCTACCGGGCTCGCCATCATCAATTTCCCCGGGCTGGAGGGTCTCGAGCCATCGATCGCGATGGCGATCTGCGGCGTCATCTTCGCCGTGCTTGGAGCCTGGGGCGGCACGCTCGCGGGTATGCCGATCCCGGAAGAGGATGTCAGCTATTTCACCGGCGACCTGGATCGGGGGGCGTTCCTGGTGGCGATCCGGACGAATCAGATCGACGAGGCGATCGATGTGCTAGGCCACGCGGGGGCGCGGAACTTCGATACGATGGGCATGCACTGACGCGAGTAACGAGTAACGAGTGATGAGCGTGGCCCGGCCGCATTTGATGCGGTCGGGCCACTTGTCGTTTGGGGTGAGGTGGGGTGTGGAGCGTGGAGAGAAGAGAGAAGAGAGAAGAGAGAACGGAGAAAGACCGCGAGGCGCGGAGACGCGGAGAACGACGCGGAGACGATGAGAGAGAAGGTCGGATGCTTCGCTGCGCTCAGCATGACAGAGTGAGGGGGCGGCCTCCGTGGGGGCGTTCTGAGCGCCAGTGAGGAATCTCTCTCTTACGCGCCCGGGGCTTACTTCGGGCCTTCGCAGGCGTTCTCGATGGTGCGGATCTGGTCGCGGGTGCCGCAGACGGCGAAGAGGTCGCCGGGTTGCAGGGGAGGTCTTCGGGGGGTGGGGCGAGCATGCGGCTGCCGCGACGGAGGCCGAGGATGGTGAGGTCGCGGTCGAAGTGGGTGCGGGCGTCGGCGAGGATGAGGTTGGCGAGCGCGGAGTCGGTGTCGATGCGAACTTCGAGGACCGCGAGGTCGTCGTCGTCCTGGCTGAGCAGATCCATCATGCTGACGGTGGAGGAGCGGGCGGCGAGCATCGCCATCTGGTGCCCGGCGATGGCGAACGGGGAGACGACGTGGGTCGCGCCCGCGCGCCGCAGCTTGGGCGCGGACTCGTCCTGGGTGACGCGCGCGATGATCGGGAGGTCGGGGCGGAGGGCGCGGGCGGAGATGGTGATGAAGACGTTGTCGGCGTCGTTGCTGACGGCGGAAATCAGGCCCTTGGCGCGGTCGATGCCCGCCGCGCGGAGGATGTCGTCCTCGGAGGCGCTGCCGGTGACGATGGGGAACCCGGCGGCGCTGGCTTGATCGAGCGCTTGCGGATCGGTGTCCACGATGACGAAGGCCTCGTGCTCGCGCAGGAGTTCGCGGGCGATCTGCCAGCCGACGCGGCCGTAGCCGCAGAGGATGTAGTGGTTTTCCAGCTGCTGCACCCGTTTCTCCATGCGCCGTCGCTCCCATTGCCGCGTGAGGTGTCCCTCGAAGAAGGTGCCCATGACCGTGGTGAAGGCGTAGGAGAGGACCGCCACCCCGACCAGGATGAGGATGCTGGTGAAGACGCGCCCGATGTCGGAGAGGGGGCGGACCTCGCCGTAGCCGATGGTGGCGAGGGTGATGATCATCATGTAGGCGGAGTCGCCGAGCGACCAGCCCTCGATGATCATGTAGCCGAGGGTGCCGAAGAGCATCGAGAGGAGGAGCAGGAGGAGCGGGCCGCGCATCCGCACCCAGGGCTCGTTGACCGAGGCCGGGGTGACGACGAGCGCGGCCTGGCCGTCGCGCCCGGTGGGCCGGAGGCGCAGGGTCCACCAGGTACGCCGTCGCTGCTTCAGGCGCTCCTGACTCATAACTCCCTGGCGAGTTTCAGCGTTCCGCCCGGTAGCCGCGCCGAGCAGCGGATGCTCGTGCAAGGGGATTATCGCCGAAAGTCTCCAGGGTGAGTAGGCGCGAGTCGGGCAGTCGGGCAGGGGAGACCTCACCCCCCGGCCCTTTCTCCCGCGAGGGAGAGGGGGTGACTTGTCTGGGAGGGAAGCGGCGGACGAGCAGGCCACAGCCCGCTCGTCCGCTCGCACGTAGTTCTGACGACGCGCGACTCACGACTCGGACTCACGACTCTTCGAAGAGGCGTTCGCCGCGGTAGAGGCGTTGGGCGATCTGGTAGGTCTGGCCCTGGGCGCGGGTGTGGTGGGGGCGTGGGCGGCGAGATAGCGGGCGGCGGCGACAGTGTGGACCCCGGCGGGGTGCCGCGCAGGCGGGCAAACTGGCGCGCGGCAGCTCTGATGGTGTGGGAAGTCCCTTGGATATCGCGGAGGAGGAGTTTGCCGAGCAGGGCGAGGAGGCGGTCGGGGTCGCCGCCGCCGTGGAGGTAGCGCGCGACGAGGTCGCCCGCCTCGTTGACCTGCTGCTGGCGGTCGAGGAGGATGGAGGAGTTCGGCCAGCAGGACGGCAGGGTCGTGTCCGTTGGGGTTGTCGCCCGGTTCCAGAGGATGCGGGCGGCGGGGATGTTGAGGAAGCGGTCGAGGTAGGTGCTCATGGCGGCGTCGAAGACGCCGCAGCAATTCGGGCGAGGGGGCGCGACGGAGGCCCTGGTGAACGGCGTTGGCGAAGGTGAAGGTGGAGGGCGGTGTCCCAGTCGCCGAACTCGTTGCTGGTGTGGAAGCGGGCAGTGCCGGGAAGGGCGGCAGCGTGGGCGACGGTCGGCCAGTTCCTCGGGGGTGCAGCCGGCGCGGAGGGCTTCTTCAAGGGCGGCGATGCTGGCGGCGGGGTCGTCACCGAGGATAGTGGGGAGGAGGGTGTCGCTGGCGTCCCAGTGGCCAGAGTGGGTGCGCCCTGGCGTCGAGGGAGCGGCGGGGAGGGCGGCGAAGGCCGTCGTCGAGGAGGGCGATCAGGTCGATCGGGTTGCGCCAGGCGTTCGACTCCTCCATGCGGCTGGCCTCGGCGTAGCCGCGCGCGAGGCTGGTGAGAGCGGCCTCGGTCGCCTCGGAAACCACAGCCGATGGCATCGAGGGCTTCAGGGCGCTGTTGGTGAAGTCGAGCGGGTGGCCGGTGCTGATCTTAGCGGTGGTCGGTGACGGCGGCGAAGAGGAGGTCAGCCAGTTCCGGGGCCGCTGGCCCCGGCGCGCACGGCAGGGCTGATGCAGCGCTCGGCACCCTCGGCGTCGCGCTTCGATGGAGAGCGGCGGAACCAGCGCTTGGTGGGGACGTCGGTGGCGGCGTGTGGGCAGGGGGCGCACGACGAAGCGCGGGGCCATGCCGTCGCAGTCGCGGGCGGTGGCGGAGAGACCGTGGTAGAGGGCGCGCGGGCGGTCCTCGGGGTCGAGGAGCGGCGCGAGGTTGAGGTGGCAGGTGAGCATGGTGAGGCCCTGGCCCCAGCCGCCGCGGCGGTAGTGGGTGCCGAAGTCGAGGCCGATGCGGAAGGGCGCGACGGGGGCGTCGCCGCGATCGAGCAGGAGGATGACGGCCTTGCCGATGACGAGCGAGAGGTTGCGTTCCAGGCCGACGCGGAGGCGGTCGCGCTGGTGAGCCGCCGGGGGTCGCCGCCGGGGGCGAGGTCGAGCCAGACGTCGCCGTCCTGCACGGTGACGGGAGGCGAGCACGTCGTCGGCCCACTGGTCGAAGGTGCCGCCGCTGGCGAGGTCGAAGCGGGCGTGGTGCCAATGGCAGGTGAGGATGCCGTCTTTGACGGAGCCGCGATGGAGAAGCCCATATGGGGGCAGCGGTTCTCGACGGCGTAGATGGTTTGGTCGTGGCTGTAGAGGGCGATGGCGCGTCCTTCGACGTGGACGACGCGGCATCCGGCTTCGCGGACTTCGTCCAGGCGCGCGGCCCGGACCAGGCGTGCGGTCGTCGCTACCATGGGGACCTCCTTACGAAGTGCTGAGTACTGAGTACTGAGTGCTGAGTGGGTGACCGGTGATCGACTAGTCAGTGATCGACGTAGTCAGTGGGTGGACGGGGACGTGGGATGAGTATAGCGCGGGATGGGGTCGGGGTGGGGGTGGCGAGACGGGTGCCGAAGCGGAGGCCGTAGCCGTCGGGATCGAGATGGTGAAGTCGCGCAGGCCGTAGTTGCGGTCGGCGATGAGGGCGAGGATGAAGTCGAGGAGTTTGGGCCTGGGTCAGCAGTGATCGACGTCGGGGATGACGCGCAAGGTTGGCCTGGGGGTGGGTGAGGAGGGCGGGAGGGTTGGGGCGTTGGTCGAGGTAAAAGCCCGTGGTCTTCCCAGGTGAAAACGACGAAGTCGCGCGAATCGGCGGTCAGGGTGAAGCCGAGGGCCTGGTAGAAGGTTTTTTGGCAGGCGCGCCATGTCGCGGACGAAGATTTCGGTGACGAAGCTGCGCGGTGGGGGGACGTATGGGGCCATGCACCCTCCCTGGCGGGTCTTCTGCCGTGGTGTGCGGGTCCCGGGTTGCGGCGCGCAGGCCCGCTCATCTCTCAGGGTAGCGCGGGCGTGGTGCGGGGGATCGTCGGACGGGGGACAGGGGACCTGTGGGGATCGTCTGGGCGTGGGTGTGGGAGCGTGTAAGTGAATTATGACGGGAAAAGTAGGTTTGTTCTTGCATTTTAACTCTTCCTCTTCCTTTTCACTCGGGGCGGGGCAGGGTAAGGCAAAATCCGCGCAGGAATGCGGGATTTGGGTGATTGGAGTGTGTGGGAGGCTGCGTGGCTGGGGTGGGGTTGGCCCCCTCAAGCCCCCAGGCATGGGGGACTTTGACGGGTGGCTGGGAGCGTGAGTGGACATAGCATGCCTCCGGGTGTGGGTGAGGCGCGCGGCCTGGGGGCCGTCCTTGGGGCCGCTTCATGGGGTGAGGGTGGCGGTGTTGCCGTTTGCTTCACCCGTACCTTTACGGACCCGTCGAGGGGGGGAAATCTTGCCAGGTTCGGGTGAGGTGGCAGGGATGTGCTGCGCGGGGATGGGTGCGAGGCAAGAGAGGCGGTGGGGATGGGCTGGGTCGGAAGCTGAAGGGTGAGGGCCCGGGACGAATGGTCGGGATATTTGTCTGGTGAGAAGTCAGCCCCGCCTGGCTGGGGCTGATTCGGGCGGGGGCCGTGTGTTTGCGGCGCGCGGGGTGCGGCCGTGCCAATGCAATGCCTGGTGCGGTAGGGTTGGAGGGCCATGCGCGGCGCGGTCGTCAGTCAGGGTCCCCGATTGCGTTACCGATTGCATTGGTGTCTGGGTGCGATGCGTGGCTGGCGGTGGCGTCGCGAGAGCAGGAGTGGCGGCCGGCGATCTCGCGCGATTGGGCGGGCGGCAGACCGGGCGGATGCTGGCTGAGCCGTGCATCGATCCGGCGGCTTGCGCGGCCTGGATGGCTGCCGCACCGGGCGTGATACGCGACGCGAGGTGAGTCGCTGATAATCAGGAAGCGAATATGGGCGGGGCGTCGTGATGACGTCCGCCTATCTTGTTGTGGGTGGTGTTGCTTGTCGCGGGTGGCGATCCGTCGCCCCCGGAGATGAAGTCTCCAGGCTGCCTAAGAGCCGCCGGATGAAATCCAGCTTGGGGTAGTGTATGGCACAAACAATTGCTGCACGGAGGCCGGACCCCTCCCCGCCGCCTACGGGCGGCGACCGCCCGCAAGCGGGTACCCGGCTGATGAGGAGAGGGTTGGGGATGCGGGGGGATGCGGGGGGTGTTAGTGGGCTGGGGTGCTGGGTTGGTCGCGGCCTGTGCTACACTCGGGGTTCCGGCGATCTTTCGTTCCTGCCCGGCGCACGGTCTGGTGTGCCCCGTGCCAGTCGGACTGTGTGCTCGCAGCAGGAGGAGGATTTGATGCTACGCCCGTTCGCCGCGCGCTTCGTGGCTGTCGCGCTGCTCGTTGCGCTGGTTGCGGCTGGTGGTGGGGTGGTTCCGCCGGTCGGCGCGGCTGGCAGTGCTGCGGGGCAGTGCGCGGGGTTTACGGATGTGACCACGAGCAATGCCGCTTGCGTCGCTATTGCTACGCTCGTGGCCAATGGGATTATCACGGGGTACGCCACGAATCCGCCGCGTTTTGGTCCGAATGACAGTGTGCTTCGTGCACAGATTGCGGCGTTCCTGGTTCGCGCGCTGGACTGGCAGGCGGAGGCGCAAGCGCCGCGCTCGTTCACCGATTTTGGGGCGCTGGCGGGCGAGTTACGCGCTTCTTCGCTGATTTTGGCCAATCGGTGCGATGAGGGGGGCAGTTGCGTCGCCAAGGGGTATGAGGCGGCGTCCTGCGAGGCGAAGGGGAAGATTTTCCCCTGCTTCGGGCCGAACGACAAGGTGAGCTATGCGCAGGTGATCAGCTTCATCGCGCGGGCGCTGGAATCGGCCGAGGAGTTCGCATGGGAGCCGCAGCCGGGCGGGGCGCTGCCGTATAACGGGATCCCGGCGGTGCATCAGAACGATGCGCGGACCTATCACCATTACGCGGGGACGATTCCGGCCGCGCCGACGAATGCGACTGATTGGAGTAAGCCGGCCCCGCGCGCCTGGGTCGCCCGCGCGATCTTCCAGGCGCTTGATTTGCCGCCGGTGGTGGTGCCGCCGTGGGGGCCGACCCTCGCGCCGCTGGCGAGCGGCTACACCACCTACAACGATCCGCAGGGGCGCTTCTCGGCGCGCGTTCCGCAGGATTGGACGAATAAGGAGCAGACCGGTGCGGGCGTTATCTTCCGCAAGCCTGGGCCGCTGTGGGGCGCGGAGATCGCGCTCAACGATGGCTCGGCGTTCAGCGACATCGCGCAGGTGGATCCGATCATCGAGCAGCAGTTGCACGATTGGCTGAATGAGTATGTGCCGATCGACAAGGATACGGTGATGGTGGGCACGCACCAGGCGTACCGTCGCGTCTTCCAGCACCGGAATGTCGAGAATCAGACCGAGATCATCGTGCGCATCTACTTCCTGGCGAATGGCTATCTCTACCAGGTGAACGGCTTCATGCTGCCGGGTGATCGGGGCACGGTCGAGCCGCTCGTCGATGGTCTGGCGGGGAGCATCGTGACTAATCCGTAGCGGGCAATACGTCGAGCGGGCGGGGATCGTGACGATCCCCGCCCGCGTTGCATGCTGCCTGAAAGAGGCTGCGAATTGATTAGCGCCAGAGGCGCACGGTGCCGTCCTCTCCAGCGGAGGCGAGGGTGTGACCATCGGGCGACCAGGCCAGCGCCCTGATAGCTTGCATGTGGCCAGATAGCGTGCCGCGATCCTGGCCATCGGCCGAGAAGAGGTGGTGTGGTCGTCGTACGCGCCAGCGGCTATGAAGCGGCTATCGGGCGACCAGGCCAGCAGCATCGTGTATTTGCCAGGCAGGGTGGAGCGCACGGTGCCGTCGGCGTTGAGCAGTGTTCAGGCTCCACTGAGGCGTTGTGGAGGCGAGGAGGCGGCCATCCGGCGACCAGGCGACCGCTTGGGCGGCTGCGAGCGTGCCGCGCGGGGAGCCGTCGGCGGCCCAGAACCGCGCGATACCGCCCGCTGCCGCCGTGACAAACGTCTGCCCATCCGGCGACCAGGCGATCGTGCTCATCCAATACGTGCCTCCTCGCGGGTCAAGATCGGGGGTAAAACTGAGCGTGGTTCGCGGCGTGCCATCGGCCTTCCACAGCCGCACCTGCTGATGGTTGTCGCCGGTGACGAGGGTGCTGCCGTCGGGCGACCAGGCCAGCGCGGTGATGTATGTGTTGGTGTCGCCCGTAGCGAGGGTGGCCAGCAGTGTGCCATCGGCCGACCAGAACCAGGATTGCCCCAGTCGACCGGCGACGGCCAGGATACGACTATCCGGCGACCAGGAGAACAATCCACTGTCGATTCCGCGCGCTGAGATCGTCGCGATCAGCGCGCCATCCGCTGCCCAGAGTCGCACGGTGCTGTCGGACGAACTCGAAGCGAGGATTTTGCCGTCGGGCGACCAGGCGAGGGCTTGTATTTCCGACTCATGGGCGGTGAGGGTGGTCAGCAAGTGTCCATCGGCATCCCAGAGGCGCACGATGTGGTCGAGCCCGCCCGAGGCGAGAATCCGGCCGTCGGGCGACCAAGCCAGGGCGTTGACCACCCCGTAATTGCCGTGGGGCCTGCGTCCTTGATCGGCGATAACTTTGGAGAAGAGCTGCAAGGCGGGGGTGGGGCTGGGAGTCGGGCTGGCGACGGGCGATGGGGAGGGGGTGATGACAGCCGCCGCCGGAGATGCCGACGGGGTAACGACTGCCGCTGTGGGAGATGGCGACGGGGTGACGACTGGTGCTACCGGCGACGCGCTGGCGCTGGGACCCTGGCTCGCGGCGGGTGTGGCGGTGGAGGCGGGAGGTCCTGCCGCCGGGGCACCGCCGCAGGCGGCGAGGAGCAGGGCGAGGGCGAGGATCGCGGGGATGACGCGCCAGTGATGCGAGGATGTCGTGGCCATGACTTCCCTCCAGTCGTGTATGCCGCTCGACGCGGGCGTTGTCGGGGGGTCGCGCTATCAGGGAATCGACACAGATGCTTCCGGCACCTCGGTGATTGGGTCTCACCCCGGCGCCGCCATCGCCCGCCTCCTGCGCGTCCGCCTCTTCAACTCGGCGCGGATCTCCTGGCGATGGACACAGCTTAGCCTGCGCCGCCGCCGCCGCCATCGAGGAAAATTCTCAATTCTGGTCGCGTCTTTCGATGGCCAGGCGGCGCAAAGCGCGGCGGCGAGTAGTGATTTCTCACTACTCGCCGCCCTGGAGTTCGGCGTTTGCCGACAGTGTTTGTGGTGTTCGCACGGTGCGCGAGCCCGCATTCGGACGTCGCGGCGCAGCGCCATGGGCGAATTCCGGACCGGTTGCGCGCGGATCAGGGGCAAACGCGCGTTCATTCGTGGCTGCCGCAGCGCTGCAGGCCAATCTGGCGGCGCATCCTGCTCAGAAGGGCTAAAGCCAGGAGGGGCGGGCCACACAGCCCGCCCCTCCTGCTTGTGGATGTGGTGGGTGGGGTTAGGTGCGTGCGCGGCGGAAGAAGACGGCGAGGGATCCGGCGAGGGTGCCGATCATGACGGGTAGGCCGAGGGTTGTGCCGCCGTAGTAGAAGCTGCCGAGAACGATTGCCAGGGCCAAAACGAACATCATCCAGGGGAGCCACCAGGAGGTCTGCTGCGTGCTCATCGTCGTTCTCCGTTTCACGTTTCCCGTTCATGTTTCCTGCGGCTGTGCCGCTTGTCCATTCCTACGGCGGGGGGGCGTGGGGTATCACGGGTTGGGGGCGGGGTGTGAGGGAGATCACACTGCGAGTGCTGAGTGCTGAGTGCTGAGTGCTGAGTGGGGTTGCGCGTCAGTGCGTTCGTGCTTCAGTAGGGATTGCCCTCACCCCCGGCCCCCTCTCGCGCGAGGAGAGGGGTGACTTGCACGGAGGGTGGTGGCCTGGGGAAGCGGTGTCTCCTGTTCTCAGCTTCTCCTGTTCTCCTGTTCTGGTTCCCGGTGGTCGGTATAATCCCTCGGACGAGTGTGAGGAGGATGATGGAGCTGTTGCGGGATTTCTGGGAGAGTTTTCGGTCGGGGTTGCTGAACGGGTTGCCGGGCGGCAATGATCTGGCGCGGTTCCTGATCCAGCTGGCCAAGATTGTGCTGATCGGGGGGATCACGCTGGCGGTGGCGCGGCAGGTGAAGCATGGGGCGGCGCGGCTGCTGGGGCGGTCGCGGATTGCGCCGAATGTGATCGCGCTGAGCGGCAATGGTGTCTTTGTGCTGGCGTTGTTGCTGGGGCTGTCGTGGCTGCTGGCGGCGCTGGGGGCGAGTTGGACGGCGGTGGTGGCGTCGCTGAGCGTGGCGACGGTGGCGCTGAGTCTGTCGTTGCAGGATTTGCTGAAGAATTTCGTGGCGGGGGTCTATCTCCTGCTGGAGCAGCCGTTTAAGATCGGGGATCAGCTGGCGGTGAAGGGGGTGGCGGGGCAGGTGGAGGGGATCGAGATTCGCACGACGATCCTGCGGACGGAGGAGGGGTTGCAGGTGCTGATCCCCAACAATGTCATCTTCACCGAGGTGCTGATGAACCGGAGCGCCTATGGGACGCGGCGGGTGGCGCTGCAACTGGCGAATGTGACCGCGCCGTTCGCCGATTTGAGTCGCCTGGTGAATGCTGCGCTGGGGGAGTTTGAGCAGATCGAGCGGACGCCCGCGCCGAAGCTGACGATTCAGAAGGTGAGCGGGGATGTCGCGACGCTGGGGGTGGAGTACTGGCAGCGCGGCGAGGGTGCGCCGTTGCCGGCGGTGCTAGCGACGCTGCGGGAGGCGTTTCCGGGGGCGGATATCACGGTGACGTTTGTGGATGGGGTGAAGGTGGGCGCGTGAACGAGGTGCGGTTCGGCGCGGACCCGGCGCGCATCGGCGTCTACGGCGGGACGTTCGATCCGGTCCACCACGGGCATTTGATCGCGGCGGTCGAGGTCTGCGCGGTGCTGGGGCTGGACCGGCTGGTGTTCATGCCGGCGGGTCGGCCGCCGCACAAGGGGGGGCAGGCGATTTCGCCCGCCGAGCAGCGGGTGCGGATGCTGGAGTTGGCGATCGCGGGGCGGGGGGAGTTGGCGATCTCGGGGCTGGACCTGGCGGAGGACCGGCCGTCGTTCACGGCGGAGTTGCTGGCGCGGTTGCGCGCGGACTGGGGGGCGCAGCACGAGCTGTTTTTTGTGATGGGGGAGGATTCGCTGCGGGATTTCCCGAAGTGGCGCGAGCCGGGGCGGATCGCGGCGTTGGCGCAGCTGGTGGTGGTGGCGCGGCCGGGGGTGGAGGTGGATTCGGGCGCGGTGATCGCGCGGGTGCCGGGGTTGGCGGGGCGAATTCATCTGGTGTCGATTCCGGAGATGCAGATTGCGTCGAGTGATCTGCGAGCGCGGGTGGCGGAGGGGCGGCCGATCGCGTTCCAGGTGCCGGGGGCGGTGGAGGAGTTTATTGGGCGGGAGGGGTTGTATCGGGGGGGCGAGTAGTCAGTAGTCAGTAGTCAGTAGCCAGAGGGGTGGGCCTCACCCCTGCCGCCTGTGGGTGGCAACGGCTCTCTCGCGAGGAGTGGGAGAGGGTTGGGCGATGCGGTAGGAGATGACGAAGCGGTTTGCTGTGTGCGAAGCAGACCCCTCCCCGCCGCCTGCGGGCGGCGACCCTCCCCCTTGCGAGGGAGAGGGTTTGAGGCGCTGGACGGCGCGGGTGGCGGACTGATGCTGGTCAGGTGGGGGTGGTGGCTTCTTTGGGATGTTGCAGGGTGGTGAGGATGTCGTGGCGGTGTTCGGTGAGGTGGTGGGTTTGGGAGCGGAAGAGGGCTTCGATGGTGAGGTGACCTTCGCCCCAGAAGGGTGCGCCGAGGTGCCATTCGTCGTCGCGGACGGTGTCGAGGGTGCGGAGGGTGGCGGCGTGGGCGGTGCCGTAGCGGCGGGCGATGGTGGTCAGGGATTGGCCGCGAGCGCCGAGGCGAGTGACGAGTGCGCTGAGGGGGTCGCGCAGCCAGCGCGGGAAGTTGAACATGCCTTTGCCGCGCCGGGCACTCGCGACTTCGCGGGGTAGTTGTTCCAGGCTCCAGACGAGGTGGTGGAGCAGGTGGCCGACGTGCCAGGCGGGGTTGGAGGTGGGGCGTCGCCAGTCGGCGTCGGAGAGGGTGCCGAGGAGTTCGAGGAAGGCGGCGCGCGTGGTCGCGAGTTCGGCGCGGATTTCTTCGCGGGTGGTGGGTGTGATTGGCATGGTTGATGCTCCCAATGGGGCGTTTACTTTCGCCGGATCTGCGCTGTAGTATAGGGGCGGGGCTTCCCAATTCCTATTACGGATTGCCGTGATATTCCGGGTTGCGGGCACTCCGCGTGGGGGACTGATGCCGCGACTGTCACGGGCTCAGGAGGAGGCGCGGCAGCGCATTGTGCGACTGGCCGCGAGCGGGCTGCCGCCAGCGCGCCTGGCCGCCGCGATCCTCGCGGCCCTGCGGGTGGCGGTGCCGGCCGATGTGGGCGGGATGGGGGGCGTCGATCCGGGGACGCTGCTGTTCAATCGGGTCCTGGCGCTCTCCCCCGAGTTCGCGACGAATGCCAGCCACTATCTCCACTCGGTCTACCTCAGCGATCCGGCGTGGGGGCTGACGCCGCCGGGGATGATGCGCGCCGGGAGCAGTGCGCACGTGATCGATGAGCGGCTGGAGGAGTCCTGGGGGATTCCGCCCGCCGTCGCCGCCGAGGTCTCCGCCCGCGCCCATACCGAGACGTACCGGGCGATCCCCGGTCCGGAGGGTGGCGTGCTGCGCGCGGCTTTTCCCGTGGAGGGGCAGTGGGTTGCCTCGGTGGAATTGCTCCGTTTCGATCCGGGGCAGCCTTTCCGGCGCGGCGATGTTGCGTTCATGCGCCTGGTCGCGCCGACCATTGGCCGGGCGCTGCGGACGGCGCTTGACCGCGAGCGCGCGGAAGGACGGTTAGCCGCGCACGAGGAGGCTCCCGTCGTTTCGGGCGTCCTGGTGCTGGCGGCGAATGGTCGCGTGCTCTACCACACGCCGGCGGCGGAGCGGTGGGTGGGCGTGCTGCGCGAGGTCGAGCACGGCGGCGAACGGGGCTTGCCGCTGGTGATTCTGTCGGTCGTGGCGGGGGCGCGGGCGGGCGTGCCGGCGGTGATTCGCCTGGGGACGCCGCTTGGCCCGCTGCGGGTCGAGGCGACGCCGGGGGGCGGTGATGGGACGATCGCGGTGGTGCTGACGCCGGAGCAGCCGCCCGCGCCGCCCGCGCTCCCGACCGACTGGCCGCTCACCGCGCAGGAACGGGCGGTCGTGACGCTGCTGCTGCGCGGCTTCGGCAGCCGGCAGTTGGCGGAGCGATTGAGCATCAGCGAGAACACGGTCGAGGCGCACTTGCGGCACGCCTACGAGAAGCTGGGGGTGCATAGCCGATCGCAGCTGGCGGCGCGCTTCTTCCGCGACACGCAGTGGCCGGGGCTGGCATTGCCGGAAGGGGTGGACAGCGTGGAGTAGCGCCGGAATTCACGGATTCCCGTGATGTGGCGGGGGCAGTGAACCCGCTATGCTCCCTGTATTGGCCGAGGCTGCCTGAAGGGGTGGCCGGAAGATACAGGGGGGGCGCGATGATGGCTGGCGATGGCGGTGGGGGCCTGGCGCAGGGCGAAGGGGCGGAGCGACGTGCGCAGAGCAGGCTTGGCGCGCTGTCGGCGATTGTGGGCGCGGCGCTCGCGCTGGTCGTGAATCTCCTCTATCCGGTTCGGCCTGACAATCCGGAGGCGCTGCTGACGCTCGTCGCGGGGAACGCGAATTGGGGGCTGCTCAATTTCGGGCTGATGGTCAGCACGCTGCTCATTCTCGGTGGGCTGTACAGCTTGAGCCAGATCGCGCAGGGGCCGTTGGCGCGGGGCCTGGCGCAATTGGGCCTGATCGCCGCGCTCCCCGGGGCGGGGAGCATGCTCGCGGGCGTGGCCGTCGAGGGTTATGCCTTGAAGGCGCTGGCCGACCGCTGGGCGGGCGCGGCGGGTGCCGATAAGGCGGAGGCATTCCGCGTCGCGCTGGCGGTGGAGCAGGTGCAGCAGGCGCTGTTCTACACCTGGGCGGCATTCTTTGTCGGCGCGCCATTCCTGCTGCTGGGGCTGTCCGGGCTGGCGGTGGGGGGTGGCTTCCCGCGCTGGATCGGCGCGATTGGCGCGGTCGGCGGGGCGGGCGGGCTTGCCACGGGCGCGGCGGGCTTGCTGGGCACGCCCCTGCCCAGCCTGGTGTTCGTCGTGGCCGCGACCGCCGTGACGCTGTGGATCCTGATCGCGGGCGTCGTCGCGCTGCGCGGGGCGGGGCGGCTCGGGGTCGCGGCGAGTGGCTTCGCGGCGACGATCGCACCCGCGCCTGGTCAGCGGGGGGGCGCGGTGTGACGGGCTGGCCGCGCCGGTCAGCGAAGGCGAGGGGGTGGCGCGATGAACGCGGGCGAGGAGATCGTCAATCCGCGCACGGGGCAGCGGATGATTTTCAGGCAGACGGCGGGCGATACGGGCGGGGCCTTGTTGCGGATCGAGACGTTCAATCCGCGCGGTCCGGCCGAGCCGGAGCATGTCCATCCGTTGCAGGAGAGCAATGCCCGGGTGCTGGCGGGCGCGCTGCACTTCAACGTCCGGGGGCGGGTGCAGGTTGTGCGCGCGGGGGAGACGATCGTGATTCCGGCCAATACGCCGCACAATTTCTGGAACGATGGCGAGGAGGTGGCGCAGGCAATTCAAGAGTTTCGCCCGGCGCTGCGGACCGAGGATTTTTTCGAGACTTACTTTGCGCTGGCGCGCGACGGCAAGCTGAATGCGCAGGGGATGCCGCCGAGCCTGCTGCACCTGGCGGTGCTGACGGCGGCGTACTGGGAGGTGATCCGGGTGACGCGACCGCCGGTGCCCGTGCAGCGCATCTTCGCGACGCTGCTGGCGCCGCTGGGGCGCTGGCGGGGGTACCGGGCGCAACTCACCCCGGAGCGCGGCGCGATGTGAGGCAGAGACAGATCAGGAACGCGAGGAGAGGGGGGCAGCATGATGGTAACGCTGCGCGCGGCGAACGATCCTCGGCGGTGGCAGCCGGTCGCCATGCTCGTGGCGCTCTCGTGGCTGGGCGAATTTGTCCACAACGCCCTTTCCCTACCGACGCTCACCCCGCTGAGTCCCGAGAATAGCCTGCTTGCGCTGATCGCCGCCAGCCTGGTCGTCGGCTGGCGGCTTTCGCGCAGTCGGCGCCTGGTGGCGGCGATGCTCTTCGGCTGGGGGACGGTGCATCTCGTGGGCGGCGCGGTGATCACCGTGCTCCCGTTCCCTTTCTTGCCGTTTGTTCCCGAGCAGACCGTCGCCCACTACTTCGCGCATCTCCTCTATGGCCTGGCCCAGGTGCCGTTGATCGTGGCGATGATCGGGCACCTGCGGGCTCCCGACGTCCGGGACCACGCTTTGGACCCGCGACGATGAGACCGTGACGCGGATGCTTCCGCGCGCGTCGCGCCCGGCCCACGACGTGTGGGTCGGGCGTTGTTCTGCCGAGCGGGGATGGGAGGGTGTTCAAGGTTCAAGGTTCAAGGTTCAAGGTTGGGTGAGAGGCACCTGGGAGTTGGGACCTGGAATCTGGAACCATACCGACGTTACGTGGGGAGGGAGAGGCGGCCGTCTACGGGGAGGGGGAAGCGGGCGACGTCGCGCAGGAGGTCTGCTTCGGGGAGGGTGAGGTCGATGGGGTCGCCGTGGGGCTGGTGGCAGGCGCGACCGGTGGGCCAGTAGACCTCGATCAGGTTGCCGGCGGGGTCGTCGAAGTAGAAGGCGAGCGAGACGCCGTGGTTGAGGGAGAGTTTGATCGGCAGGCCGCGCGCGACGACGCGAGCGTAGTGGTCGCGCAGGGCGGCGAGGGAGTCGACTTTGAAGGCGGTGTGGGCGTAGCGGCGATCTTTGAAGATGGCGAGGTGGTGGCTCTCGGCGTCGGGGCGATTGCTGAGGAAGGCGCTGGCACCGAACTGGTCCTCGGGGCCGCTGCCGCCGATGATCTCCATGTCGAGCACGTCGTGGTAGAAGTTGGCGAGTGCGGCGGGGTCGTCGGCCTGGATGCCGATGTGGTAGATGCCGGTGATCATGGGAGCCTCCTTGGGAGGGGGTGTTGGGGCGTCAGAGATGGGGTTACGGTTCAAACGTTTGAAGGTTTGAAAGTTTACCGCCCCAACTTTCGAACCTGCGAACCTGCGAACCGTCCCTCGTTACTCGCTGCTCGTTACTTCGTAGTGGGTGGTGTTGTCTTCGAGGTAGGTGGTGAGGCGGGATTCGCGGATGAGTTTGCGGAGGTGGGCGTCGACTGATTGGGCGGCGACGGGGTGGAGGCGGGGGTCGATTTCGGCGTAGACCTCGGCGACGATTTCGGCGGTGGTGGAGGCGCCGTGGTTAAGGGCGTCGAGGATCTGGTTTTCGCGGGCGAGGCGGTGGGCGATGTATTCCTCGACGCGGGCGCGCGGGTCGGTGATGGCGGGGCCGTGGCCGGGGAGGATGAGGCGGAGGTCGAGCGGCAGGAGGGAGCGGAGGGAGTCGAGGTATTCGTCGAGTTCGCCGTCGCGGCCGATGACGACGGTGCCTTCGCCGACGATCAGGTCGCCGGAGAAGAGGACGTGGTCGTTTTCGAGGAGGAAGGCGAGGTGGTCGGCGGCGTGGCCGGGGGTGTGGAGGGCGCGCAGGGGGTGGCCGCCGATGGTCATGCGCTGGTCGTGGCGGAGGGCGAGATCGACGCCGAGGATCGGGGCGAAGGCGGCGATCGGCACCTGGAGGCGGCGCTGGAGGGAGAAGGCACCGGGGAGGTGGTCGGAGTGGGAGTGGGTGATCAGGATGATCGCCACGGTGCCGCCCATCTCGGCGATGCCGGCTTCGATGGCGTCGATGTGGGCGTCGTCGTCGGGGCCGGGGTCGAGCACGGCGAGGTCGGAGCCGCCGAAGATGTAGGTGTTCGTCCCCTTGCCGGTCATCATCGAGGGGTTGGGGGCGAGGATGCGGCCGACGTAGGGGAGTTCTTTCACCAGCATTCCGCCAACTCCTTCGGCAGGTTCAACTCGCGCCCGTGGGGGCCGATGATCGGGATGACGGGGAGGATCGGCTTGGTGCGCGCGAAGTCTAGGAGTTCAGGGAGCAGGCGAAGCGGGCGAGAAGCGCATCGGGTGCTGAACCTGCACCGGGAACATCGGCATTCGCCCGGCCTCGTACCGCTCCAGCCCTGCGCGTGGCGTCAGCCATTCGCCGTCCGCCATCTCCCCGGGCCAGTGGGTGGCGACCTGGCCGGGGGGCGGGGTGGTGAAAGGGAAGAAGTGGTATCGAAGCGCAGGGGGACGTCTCGGGGGTGATCCAATGGGAGAAATAGATCAGATCACCGAGCGAGATCGTCAGTCGACGCCGACAGGACGTTGTCGAACGGGAGCGTACCGGCCAGGACGTCGTCGCGCGAGGTGGCCGAGTAGGCCTCGTCGGCGAGGGTGGCGTAGGCGCCCGCTTCGTCGCGCGCGACGAGGACGCCGGTTTCTTCGAAGGTCTCGCGGGCGGCGCAATAGAGGAGGGCGGCGCTGGTGGCGGGATCGGGCGAGGCGAAGAGGCCGTCGCCGCCCATGCGGGCGTGTAGGTCGTCGTGGTCATGCCGGGCGCGGGCGTGGTGAACCGGGCGGCGGCGGCGGTGTCCTCGGCGTCGAGCATACCGCCGGGGAAGCTGTGGTTGTTGGGCGCGAAGCGGGCGTCGGCGGGTCGCCGCAGCATGAAGACTTCGAATTCGCCGCCGCTCGGGCTTTCGCGCAGGAGGATGGCAGGCGGCGCGGCGGGGGACGGCGGGGGGATTGCGGATTGCGGATTGCGGATTGCGGATGGGGTCTGACACGTTACACCCTTCTCCTTTGCTTCTCGTCACTTAGCGTTCTTGGCAGCTTGGCAGCTGAATTGTTTCCGCTCCGCGCCCGTCCCCTTCACCAATCTGCAATCCGCAATCCGCAATCCGCAATTACTCGGAGAAGCGGTAGCGGATGAGGGCGGCGAGGACGCGGAAGCCGTCGCGCCAGGAGATTTTTGCGCTTCCCAGAATTCGCGGCCGTTGTAGGCGATCGGGACTTCGTAGATGCGGTGGCCGCGCTTGAGGATTTTGGCGGTGATCTCGGGGTCGATGCCCCAGCGGTCGGAATTGAGGCGGAAGGAACGGGCGACGTCGGCGGTGAAGACTTTGTAGCAGGTCTCCATGTCGGTGAGGGTGGTATCGAAGAGCATGTTGGTGATCAGGGTGAGGGATTTGTTGCCGACGGTGTACCCAGAAGTACATCGCCTTGTGCTCGCCGAGGAAGCGCGAGCCGTAGACGGCCTTGGCGCGGCCTTCGAGGATGGGGCGGAGGAGGGCGGGGTAGTCGCGCGGGTCGTATTCGAGGTCGGCGTCCTGGATGAGGAGGATGTCGCCCTGCGCGGCGGCGAGGCCGGTGCGGACGGCGGCACCTTTGCCCCGGTTGCGCTGGTGGCGGATGACGTAGGTGCAGGGGTGCTCGCGCTCCGCTTCGAGCGCGGCGATGGTGTCGTCGGTGGAGAAGTCGTCCACGACGATGATCTCGCAGGTGACATTCGGGCCGAGATCGACCGCGCGCACCTGGGCGAGGATCTGACGGATGGTTTTGGCTTCGTTGTAGACCGGGACGATCACCGACAGCAGGGTCGGTGCGTCCTTCTGGCGTGCCATCGAACCTCCAACGTGCGTGGCCCGGCGCGGCGCGGGGCGGCACGGGGCGGGGAGGAGTATAGCAGAGGGGGGAGGGGGAGGGGGAGAAAGGGGACGGTTGAACCGCCAAGACGCCAAGGACGCCAAGAAGGGACGAAGAGAGGAGAGTGGGGTGGACCTCACCCCCGCCGCCTGCGAGAGCGGTCCCCGCCACCCACTGCGGTGGGTACCCGGCCGCGGAGAGAGGGGACGAGGGCGATGGACAGTGTGTCGGTGCGTCAGAACGGACCTCGCCCGGCCGCTGCGGCGGCCACCCGCTCCTCGCAGGTGGGGTGGGGGCGCTACGAGGTGTTGTGGGCGATGGATATTTTGAGGCAGGGGGCGAGGGTCGCCCGCTTTTGTTGGGTGGGATTCGGGTTTTGCGGGTGGCGATGGTGGTGGTGAGGAGGTTGGTGAGGGCGGCGAGGTCGTCGGGGGTGTCGAGGTCGAGGGCGGTGGCGGGGTCCGGTGTAGGTGTGGATGGTGAGGCCGCGGGCCTGAGCGGCGGCGCGGTGGCGGGCGAGGCTGTTGACACCGGGTGAGGGATGGCGTCGGGGGGCGGAGGGCTGTGATGTTGGTGCCGCTGCCGTGGCGGTCGGGGGGCGAGGGGTGATGGAGTTGGGGCGATCGGCGTGGGCGAGGATGGCGGCGTGTGCTCGGGGGCGAGGAGGAGGTCGCCGAGGACGATCAGAAGGGCTTCGGCGTCGTGGGCGAGCGCCCAGGCGCGGGCTTCTTCCAGGCCGGGGGTTGAGGCCGTCGCTGGTCCTGGCGGAGGCCGAGCGCGCCTGCGTCGCGCGCGGCGCGCAGGACGGCGGCGTCGGGGCTGACGACGAGACGGGCGGCGATGCAGGGTTGGTCGAGGCGCGGCGAGGAGGACGCGCCGGAGGTTTGCAGGGTGAGGTCGGCGCGCTCGGCGGGGCGAGCGCGGTGGCGAAGGCGGGTTTTGGCCGCCGTGAGGGCTTTGACGGGACGACGGCTACGGTGCGCACGCGTTAGCGCTCCGCCCGCAGGGATTCGGCGAAGGCGAGGACTTCCTCGGCCAGGCGGTGGCGATCGTCGGCGGCACCCGCGATCGACTGGGTGACGAGGACGCGCAGGCCGAGGGCTTCGATCGCGGGGGCGAAGGCGGCGTCTTCGTGGTCGATCACGAGGCCGTGCAGGATATCCTGGTAGAGGCGCGCGACGCCGAGGACCGAGACATCGTGGCCGAGCCCGGCGAGCATCTGGTCGGCGGGGCCTGTGAGGGCGCGACCGCCGATGATCGGGCTGACGGCGACTTTGACGCCGGTCGCGGCGGCGAGGCGGGCGCGGAAGTCGGCGACGGCGAGGATGGGGCCGAGGCTGACGAAGGGGTTCGAGGGGCAGAAGATGATCGTGGCGGCGCTCTCCAGAGCGGTGGCGACGCCGGTGGGGAGTTGGGCCTGCTCGATCCCGGCGAAGCGGATGGCGCTGACGGCGTCGGCGTGGCGACGGCGAACGAAGTATTCCTGGAAGGGGAGTTCGCCGACGGGGGTTTCGACCATCGACATGACCGGTTCGTCGCACATCGGCAGGATGGCGGCGTGGAGGCCGAGGCCGCGCGCGAGGGTGGCGGTAACATCGGTGAGGCTGTGGCCTTCGCGCAGGAGTTGGCTGCGGTAGATGTGGGTGGCGAAGTCGAGGTCGCCGATCAGGAACCAGTCGGCCGCGCCGTAGCGCTTGAGCAGGTCGAGCGTGCGGGTGGAGTCGCCGGCGATGCCCCAGCCGAAGGTGGGGTTGGCCATGCCGGCGAGGGTGTAGAGGACGGTGTCGAGGTCGGGGCTGATGCGCAGGCCGAAGTGCTCGAAGTCGTCGGCGGTGTTACCGATGACGGTGAGGGTGTCGGGCGGCAGGGCGAGGTAGAGGCCCTGGGCGAGCTTGGCGCCGCCGACGCCACCGGCAAGGGCGACGACCATTGCGGATTGCGGATTGCGGATTGCGGATTGGGCGGTCATGCGGTTCGTATCCTCTCTATACTCATGAGTACCGCCCCTGCAACGTCTGCCGTAGGATAGCTATTCCGTCCATCAATCCGCAATCTGAAATCCGCAATCAGACGAGGGTGATGCGTTCGACGAGGTCGCATTCGACGATTTTCAGGGGGCCGAAGGGGGTGCTGAGGACGAGCGGTTGGCCGGTGATGGCCGCGCCGTAGACGTTGTAGACGCCGATCAGGTGGCGATGATAGATCGGGCGCGGGACGAGCAGGTAGACGGGCGGGGTGCCCGCTTCGTCGTAGAGTTGTTCGCCGGCTTCGAGGATGAAGCGGTCGAGGCCGGTGCGGGTGAGCTTGGCACGATATTGCAGCAGGCCGACGCTGCGGTGGGAGCGGTAAAGGGCGGAGCGGAGGCGGGCGAGTTCGCGCCCTTCGTCGATGCGGCGGGCGAGTTCGCCGCGCAGGGGTTCGAGATCGTCGGCGGGGGCGGCTTGCACGCGCAGGCCGATGCTGGCAAGGAGGGCGTCCACTTCGCTCGATGAGGAGTCGGGCGCGGCGACGGGTGCGGGCTGCGCCTCGGCCTCGCGCCGCGCGATGAGCTGGCGCAGCACGTCGAGGGGGAGATGTTTGAGGGGTATCTGATCTTCCGGGGTCGCCATCGCGCCCTCCTGCGCTCGCGAGATCGGCACCGGGGATATGATACCATCCGGGTTCGAAGGGTTGGTTCAAAGTTCAAAGTTCAAAGTTCAAGGTTCAAGGTCTGGGATGAGGAACCTGGAACCTCGAACCCGGAACATCGCCGGATGGGATATGACGCCTGGGGTGACTTGAGGAGGAGGTGGGGCGATGGCGACGCCGCCGACCGAGCTGGTGGGGACGAGCTTGCTGTTCGAGAACGACCGGGTGCGGGTGTGGGATCTGGCGCTTGCGCCGGGGGAGTCGCTGGAGAAGCATCTTCACCGCACCGATTATTTCTTCATCGTGGAGTCGGGCGGGTTGATCCGGTTCGCGAATCCGGACGATGCGGGAGATTTCTTCGATCTGCAGTTTGTGGATGGGGAGGTGGAGTTCATCGAGGTGCGGGGGGAGGGGAAGGTCGATAATCGGCTGACGAATATCGGGGAGAAGCGGCACCGGAATTATGTGATCGAGTTGAAGCGGGGTGGGGAGTAAGGGGTGGCGTTTGGCCCAAAGGCTGAAGCCTTGGGCTGAGGGTGCGCTGCGGCGCACCGCAAAGCCCGCCTGCGCGGGCTGGGGTGAGCCAGGATTTGTGGTGATTGGCGGTGCGGGTGCTGTCCCCACGCGGGCGGGCCGGTGACCCGCCCCTACCGGATGGGAGTGCGCGGTTTTACTTGACAGTCTGGTGAGGGGGGGCTATAGTTTTCACTTGTTACAGGCCCGCGTTGAGTGGGAAGAGTAGCGCTGTCGAACGGACGGCAACAGCGACCTGGGGATGGTGGGAGCCCGGGGGGTCATCCGAGCGCGAACGAGCCCAGGAGCGGCCGACCGAAGAACGTCCCCCCGCCAATCGGGGACAAGTAGGTCGGGTGATCACCCCACACACCGGCAGGGGTTAAGAGCGGTCGCAGCCGAGAGGGCGCGACAAGCAGGGTGGTACCGCGGGAGTTTTCACCCCCGTCCCTGATTGCAGGGCGGGGTATTTTTGTGTCTGACGGAGTGCTCAGTGCTCAGTGCTCAGTGGGCCAGTTAGTCGGGTAGTTAGATAGCGACTTGGCACACAGCACTTGGCACTTGGCACTTGGCACTGAGCACTACGGGGATGGCGCGATGACCGAGGGTGTGCTGGCGACGGCATTGCGGAAGGTTGAGGAGACGCCGGTGCCGCAGGTGCGGAAGCTGGCGCTGGCGTTCGCGGGTGGGCTGGATTCGACGCTGTGCGCGCTGTTGGCGACGAGGAAGTACGGCGCGGAAGAGGTCATCCCGATCCTGGTCGATATCGGGCAGGGGCGCGAGGAGGTGCAGGAGGCGCGCGAGAAGGCGATGCAGCTTGGCCTGACGCCGGTGGTGCTCGATGTGCAGGATGAGTTCAGCGGGATCTGGCTGCGGAAGGCGATTCGCGCGAACGTCGATTACAACGGCTATCCCTGCTCGACCTCGCTGGCCCGCCAGTTGATCGCGGCGGTGGTGGCGCAGCACGCGGTGGAGATCGGCTGCGACGCGCTGATGGAGGGCTCGACGGGCAAGGGGAACGATCAGTTCCGCATGCACAATGTCTTCGCGCTCTTCGCGCCGGGTATGCCGCATCTGGTGCCGGTGCGCGATTTCGACTTCACGCGCGGCGAGGAGGCGGCGCTCTGCGAGCACTGGGGGATGCCGGTCGGCGAGAGCCTGGTCGGGGGGAACGACACGACGATGTGGTGTCGCTCGGTGGTCTCGGGCGGGCTGGATCTCGACACGGAGCTGCCGGATGACCTCTGGCTCTGGTATGTGCCGCCGCCGCAGGCTGCGGATGAGCCGGAGACGCTGACGATGCGCTTCGAGGAGGGGGTGCCGGTCGCGGTGAACGGCCAGCGCCTCTCGCTGAAGGAGATGCTGCCGCTGCTGAATGCGATCGGCGGGAAGCATGGCATCGGGAAGCTGGATGTCTGGGAAGACGGCATCATGGATCTGAAGTCGCGCGAGATGTACGAGGCACCGGCCGCGACGATCATTTTGAAGCTGCACCGCGACCTTGAGGGGATGTGCCTGACGAAGGATGAGATTGTCTTCAAGAAGACGGTCGATCAGCGCTGGGCGACGCTGGTGTACAACGGCGAGTGGTTCCACCCGCTGCGCGCGGACCTGGATGCGTTCATCCAGCAGACGCAGGGGGTGGTGAACGGTGAGTACACGATCACCCTCTACAAGGGGAACATCGACATCGTGAAGCGCGACTCGAACAGTGCGCTGTTTGCGCCGGATATTCGCTCGATCACGGCCGATTCGTTCAACCAGCAGTTGAGCGGGTCGGTGGCGCAGTTGCGCGGGCTGCCGTACGAGGTGCTGGCGCGGCGCGCGGCGCGGATGCGGTGGTCGGCGGTGGGGGCGCAGCGGCCGGGGCAGTAAGGGACGGTTGAACCGCCAAGACGCCAAGAAGGGACGACGAATTTAACCGCAGAGGACGCGGAGGACGCAGAGACGGAGGGGAGAAGAGAGAAAAGGGAAGAGTGCGCGGGCTGTTGAGATTGTCATCTCGCTCAGCAAGGTTGAACACTCTTTCTTCTCTGCGAACTCTGCGCTCTCTGCGGTAAAACCGTCCTCCGACGTTGGGAAGGTGAGGGGTTGGATGGCAAGTAATGCGCCGGTGCGGTTGTGGCAGAAGGGGTATACGCTCCACCCGCTGATTGAGCATTATCTGGCGGGGGAGGCGTCGCTCGACACGCGGCTGGTTGAGGCCGATGTGCTCGGGTCGATCGCGCACGCGAAGATGCTCGGGAAGATCGGGCTGCTGACGGGGGAAGAAGTCGCGGCGCTGAACAAGGAATTGGCCCATATCGCCGAGTTGTGGGAGGCGGGGCAGTTCGAGGTGACGCTCGCCGACGAGGATGTGCATACCAAGATCGAGAATCACCTGTCGGCGGCGGTGGGGGACGCGGGGAAGCGGATCCACACGGCGCGGTCGCGCAATGACCAGGTGCTGGTGGATACGCGGCTCTTCGGGCGGGTCGAGGTCGCGAAGGTGATGGGCGACCTGCTCGATTGTGTCGAGGCGCTGATCGCGTTCGCCGAGCATGGCAAGGATATGCCGATGCCGGGCTACACCCACATGCAGCGGGCGATGCTGTCGTCGGTGGGGCTGTGGGCGGGGGCGTTCGCGGAGGCGCTGCTCGACGATTTGATCGTGCTGAAGACGGCGTATGACGTGACGAACCAGTCGCCGCTGGGGTCGGCGGCGTCGTACGGGGTGCCGTTCCCGATTGACCGGCAGTACACAGCCGACTTGCTCGGGTTTGCGAAGGTGCACCGCAATGTGCTGTATTCGCAGGCGGGGCGGGGCAAGTTCGAGGGGCTGATCGTGCAGGCGATGGCGCAGATCATGGTGGATCTGTCGCGGCTGGCGCAAGATATTTTGCTCTTCACGACCTCGGAGTATGACTTCTTCCACGTCGCGCCGGAGTTGACGGCGGGCAGCAGCATCATGCCGCAGAAGCACAACCTGGACGCGATGGAGCTGGTGCGCGGCCGGGCGCAGGTGGTGCTGGGCTGCCAGGCGCAGATGCTGGGGATCGCGGCGGGGCTGCCATCCGGGTTCAACATGGACTTCCAGGAGACGAAGGGGGCCTTCATGAAGGCGCTCGATATTACGTCGTCGTCCTTGAAGGTGATGGCGCTCTTCATGACGGGGCTGGAGCCGCAGGAGGAGAAGATGCGCGACGCCTGCTCGCCGCAACTCTTCGCGACAGACCACGCGTATAACCTGGTGGTGAAGCAGGAGATGCCGTTCCGGGATGCGTATCGCGAGATCGCGTCGCGGCTCGATACGCTGGAGCCGATGGACCCGTATGAGCAGTTGCGGAATCGCACGCACATCGGCGCGGCGGGCAACCTGGGGCTGGATCTGCTGCGGGCGCAATTGACCGAGGAGCGCGCGGCGCTGGAGGCGGAGCAGGGGCGCGTGGCGGCGGTGAAGGAACGGTTGTTGCGGGGAGAGGGGTAGTGCCGAGTGCTGAGTGCTGAGTGCTGAGGAAGTACGAAGTACGAACGACGAAGTACGAACGATGAGGAGTCGTGAGTCGTAAGTCGTAAGAGGGGACGGATCCTTCGCTCCGCTCAGGATGACAGGGGAAGGCGGTGGCCTGCGGAGTGGCGTTCTGAGCGTGGGGAAGGGATGGACTCTCGGCTTTCCAGAGCGAGTTGTATTCTGGGAGGCGGTACAATTAGGGATGCCATGCGCGTTGCCTGTGGTAGGCGATGGCGCAGGTGATGATAGAGACATATGGAGGGATGCGAGCATGTCTGCGGTGATGGTGGGTGTCTGCCCGGAGTGTGAGGCCGAGCTGACGTTGCAGGATGTCGAGAAGGGCGAGATCGTGCAATGCGCCGAGTGTGGCGCGGAGCTGGAAGTGGTCAATACTGACCCGATCGAGCTCGATCTGGCCCCGGAAGAGGAAGAGGACTGGGGCGAGTAGGAAACGAAGTAACGAGTAATGAGTAATGAGTAACGAGTAGGACGGCCTCTCCTCGTTACTCGTTACTCGTTACTCATTACTGGAACGGAGCGAAGCGGAGTGAAGATCGGGCTGTTGCATTCGCGGGTGCGGATTGAGGAGCGGCGGCTGCGCGAGGCGCTGGAGGCGCGGGGGGCGGCGGTGACGCTGCTGCACGAGGACGAGGTGGCGTTCGATTTGCACGGGCGTGGCTTCGGCGATGTCGATCTCGTCGTCGAGAGTTGCGAGGATTACACGCTGTCGCAGACGGCGCTGCGGACGCTCGAATTCCTCGGCGTGCGGACGCTCAATCGCCCGGCGGTGGTCGATCTTTGCGGCAACAAGGCGCTGATGACGATGTATCTCATCCGCGCGGGGTTGCCGGTGCCGCGCTCCGAGGTGGCGCTGAGCGCGGATGCGGCGCTGGCGGCGATCGAGAAGCTGGGGTATCCGGTCGTGATTAAGCCGCTGGTCGGCGACGACGGGGCGCTGCTGGCGCTGGTCGAGGACCGCGAGGCGGCCGAGGCGATCCTGGAGCACAAGGATAAGCTGGGGACCGACCGGCACCACGTCTATTTCATTCAGGAGTTCGTGGGGCGGCCGGGGCGGGATATCCGCGTGCTGGTGATCGGCGAGGAGCCGCTGGCGGCCGAGTACCGGCAGTCGGGCGATTGGGCACCGACGCGCGACCGCAAGGCGGTCCACCTGCCCTGCCCGCTGACCGACGAGATTGCCACGCTGGCGCGCGGCGCGGCGAAGGCGTTCGGTGGCGGGCTGCTGGAGGTGGGGCTGCTGGAGACGAGTCGCGGGCTGCTGGTGAACGATGTCGGCACGCTCGACGATTTCCGCAGCTTTGCGGCCGATGGCGTTGATATCGCGGGGGCGATGGCCGATTACATCGTGCGGGTCGCGGCGTCGGCGAATGGGCGCGCGACGGCGGGGGCGGTCAATGTCGGCGGCTAGCGCGATGATGGGCGCGGACGAGGCGGCACGGCAGGCGCGCGAGGTCGAGTTGCTGCATGGCCTAGTGGCGATCCCCAGCCTGTCGGGGGACGAGCGCGCGGCGGTGGAATATCTGTGCGCCGCGATGGCCGAGCTTGGCTTCGTCACGGAGATCGACGGCGCGGGGAGCGCCGTCGGGACAATCGGCGGCGGGGCGCGCGAGATTGTGCTGCTCGGGCATATCGATACGGTGCCGGGGGAGATCCCGGTGCGGATCGAGGATGGTGTGCTGCACGGGCGCGGGTCGGTGGATGCGAAGGGGCCGCTGGCGACCTTCGTCTGCGCGGCGGCGCGGGCGGTACAGGCCGGGTTGCGGGGTGTGCGACTGACGGTGATCGGCGCGGTGGACGAGGAGGGGGCGTCGGCGGGGGCATTTCACGTCGTCGACCGCTACCGGCCGGAGTTCGCGCTGATCGGGGAGCCGAGCGGCTGGGATTCGGTGGTGCTCGGCTATCGCGGGAGCATGCACGGCACCTATGCGCTGCGCCAGCCGGGGATGCACTCGGGCGCGCCGGTGCCGACCGCGCCGCAGGTGGCGATCGATTTCTGGAACCGGGTGACGCGCTTCGCCGAGCAGTTTAATGACGGGCGGAGCGGCGAATTTGACCGGTTGGAGGCGAAGCTGCGCGCGATCAATTCGAGCAGCGACGGGCTGTATGATGAGGTTGCGCTGCGGATGGGCTTCCGGTTGCCGCCCGGTCTGGAAGGCGAGGAGCTGACGGAGCAGTTGCGCGCACTGGCGCACGAGGGCGCGGACGAGGCGGCGGAGATCGCGCTGGAGACGTTCGAGCCGCTGTCGGCCTTCCGCTCGGATAAGAATTCGCCGCTGGTGCGCGCATTCCTGCCGGCGATTCGCGCCGAGGGGGGCAAGCCGCGCTTCAAGGTGAAGACGGGCACGGCGGATATGAATATCGTCGGGCCGGTCTGGAATTGCCCGATTGTGGCCTATGGGCCGGGCGACTCGAAGCTGGACCACACGCCGCAGGAGCGGCAAGAGATTGACGAGTATCTAAGGGCGATTCGGGTGTTGGCGGGGGCGCTCGCGGCGCTCGGGAGTAACGAGTAACGAGTAACGAGTAACGAGGGGGTTACGGTTCGAAGGTTCAAACGTTCGAAGTTGGACAGTCAGAACTTGGAACTTTGAACCTGGAACCTGGAACAGCGAAGAGACCACTTCGCCGGAGAGGCTATCGTGAAGCTAGGGATGCTGCTGTCGAACGTGCGAATGGAAGAGAAGGCGATCCTGGCGGCGGCGAAGGCGCGCGGGATCGAGGTCGAGCGCATTTTCGACGATGAGATTTTCTTCGACCTGGAGCGGCGGAATTTCCCGCAGGTCGATCTGGTGCTCGACCGGAGCCTGGCCCACTCGCGCGCGGAGTATACGCTGCGGCTGTTGCAGAGTTGGGGCATCCCGACGGTCAACAGCTTCGAGACGACGGTGACCTGCGACAACAAGTTCCACACGAACATGGCCTTCATCGAGGCCGGGGTGCCGACGCTGCGGACGCTGATCGCGTACACGCCCGCGTCGGCGTTGCAGGCGATCGAGGAGCTGGGTTATCCGGTGGTGCTGAAGCCGAATACGGGGTCGTGGGGGCGGTTGCTGGCGAAGGTGAATGGTCGCGCCGCCGCCGAGGCGATCCTG
The DNA here is from genome assembly GCA_046328475.1 of Chloroflexia bacterium. Classification (GTDB taxonomy): domain Bacteria; phylum Chloroflexota; class Chloroflexia; order Thermomicrobiales; family CADCWN01; genus CADCWN01. Next base: position 113,825 of record JAXLWN010000013.1, read on the forward strand.
GAGCACAAGGCGAAGCTGGGGTCATATCACCACTCGATCTTCTACATTCAGGAGTATATCGAGAAACCGGGGCGAGATATCCGCGCGTTCGTGGTGGGTGACAAGGTGGTGGCGGCGTCGTATCGCAACGCCGAGCACTGGATCACCAACACGGCGCGCGGGGCGCGATCGACGCATTGCCCGGTGACGCCGGAGATCGAGGATCTGGCGCTGCGCGCGGCGCGCTCGGTGAAGGGCGAGATCATGGGCGTGGACCTGATCGAGACCGATGAGGGGATGAAGGTGATCGAGATCAACGTCGGCGCGGAGTTCCACGGGCTGCGCGAGACGACGGATGTCGATATCCCTTCGGAGATCATCGATTATCTGGTGAAGAAGGTGGAGTCGCTGCGGGGGGTGGCGGCGGGGGTGGCGTAGAGTGCTGAGTGCTGAGTGCTGAGTGCTGAGTCGAGTAACGAGTAACGAGTAACGAGGAGGGACGGACCCCTCCCCGCCGCTGCGGCGGCGACCCTCCCCTGAAGGGAGAGGGTGAATATAGGCGAATGCGTAGCGGGTGAGGTTTGGAGGAGAGTGGGATGACGACGGTCTCGATTGTTGGGGCTTCGGGGTATACGGGCGGGGAGTTGTTGCGGATTCTGCTGGATCACCCGCAGGTGGAGATTAAGCAGGCGATTTCGGGGAGCCAGGCGGGCAAGTTTGTCTTCAGCACGCACCCGAATCTGCGGAAGCGGACGCAGCTGATATATTCGCCGCGCGAGTCGCTGGAGCCGTGCGACGTGCTCTTCCTCTGCCTGCCCCACGGCGTCAGCATGGAGACGTTGCCGCAGTTGCGCGATAAGGCGAAGGTGGTCATCGACCTGAGCGCCGACTTCCGGCTGCACAATCCGGATGACTATCCGGTCTGGTATAGCCATGAGCACCCGAACAAGGATTTGCTCGGCAAGTTCGTCTATGGGGTGCCGGAGTTGCACCGCGAGGAGATTAAGACGGCCGATTTCATCACCGGGGCGGGTTGCACGGCGACGACGGCGATCCTCGGACTCTACCCGCTCTTCCGGGCGGGGGTGGTCAACCTGGAGATGCCGACGGTGATCGAGTCGAAGGTGGGGTCGTCCGGGGCGGGGGGCGAGAGTGGTCCGGCGAGCCACCACCCGGAGCGGAGCGGGGTGATCCGCTCGTTCAAGCCGACGGGGCACCGCCACAGCGCCGAGATTATCCAGGAGTGCACGTTCGAGGGGCGGGTGCCGCAGGTGGCGCTGAGTGTGACGTCGGTGGAGTCGGTGCGCGGGATCGTGACGACCTCGCACGTCTTCATGAACGAGAAGATGACCGACAAGGATCTCTGGCGGATCTACCGCGCGGCCTATAAGGAAGAGCCGTTCATGCGGACCGTCAAGGAGGCGTCGGGGCTGCACCGCTACCCGGAACCGAAGATCCTGGCCGGGACGAACTACTGCGATGTCGGGTTCGAGGTGGACGAGCACTCGCAGGACAACCGCGTGGTGGTGGTCGCGGCGCTCGATAATCTGATGAAGGGCGCTTCGGGGATGGGCGTGCAGGCGATGAATATTCGCTGCGGCTTCCCGGAGACGATGGGGATGGAGTTTTCGGGATTGCATCCCGTGTAATGACGAATTACGAATGACGAGTGACGAATAGTCGAAAAATCGTCGCGAATTCGTCATTCGACACTCGTCACTCGTCATTGCAGCGAACGGAGTGAGCGATCATGTTGGTCATCAAGCTCGGCGGCAGTGCCGGGTTGAACTATGAGGCGTTCCTGGACGATCTGGCGCGGGTGGAGGAGCCGACGGTCTTTATCCACGGCGGGAATGTGGAATTTGACCGGGTGTCGCGGCAGCTGGGGCTGGAGCCGCGCCATGTTACGTCGAGTAACGGGCAGGCGAGTCGGTTCACGGACCGCGAGACGCTCGAAGTGATGATGATGGTCTACTGCGGCAAGATGAATAAGACGCTGGTCGAAGGCTTGCAGCGGCGCGGCGTGAACGCGGTGGGGCTGAGCGCGCTCGATGGGCGGATCGCGACCGGGCGGCGCAAGGACACCATTCGCGTGATCGAGAATGGCAAGCCGAAGATGCTGCGCGGCGATTATGCTGGCTCGATCGAGGAGATCGATACGACGCTGCTGACGCTGCTGCTCGGCGCGGGATACCTGCCGGTGCTGACGCCGCCTGCGCTCAGTAGCAACGGCGAGGCGATCAATGTGGATGGCGACAAGCTCTCCACGGAGATCGCGGTGGCGCTCGGGGCGGACCAGTTGCTGGTCTTCTCGAATACGCCGGGGTTGCTGGCCGATGTGAAGGATGAGAGCAGCCTGGTATCGACGATCAGCCTGGCGAATATGGACGAGGCGGGCGCGATGGCGCAGGGGCGGATGAAGACGAAGGTGCGGGCCGCGCAGGATGCGATCGAGCGCGGTGTGGGGCGGGTGATCTTCGCCGACGCGCGCATCGAGCGGCCGATTGCGCAAGCGCTGGAGGGTGCGGGGACGACGATCATGGCGTAAGCTCACCGTAGACGATTTCGCCCTGACAGCGAGGGATGTGTGCGATGGCTGCGAATCCGAAGACAACGTACACCGTTGAGGAGTACCTGGCTTTCGAGCGCCAGAGTGACACCAAGCACGAGTACTTCGCGGGCGAAATCGTCGCGATGGCGGGGGCGAGCTATGAGCATAATCTGATCATGGGCGATACCTACGCGAGCTTGCGCAACCAACTACGCGGCAAAGCCTGTACTGTCCTGCCGAGCGATCAGCGGTTGCGGGTCAGTCCGCAAGGTCCGCTGACTTATCCTGATATCATGGTTGTCTGTGGGCGACCAGAGTTCACCGACGAGCGGCCCGATACTGTGACCAATCCAACTGTGCTAATCGAGATACTTTCCCCATCGACGGAAGGTGATGATCGCGGACGGAAAACGAAACACTACCGCACACTGGAGTCGCTGCAAGAGTACGTGCTGATCGCCCAGGATGAGTGCCATGTCGAGCACTACATCCGAGCAGAGCACGGCTGGTGGCGCTTCAATGAAGCGACTGATCGCGCGGCGACAATCCAGCTTGCCTCAATCGACTGCACACTCACGCTGGCGGAGATCTACGAGCGCGTGACCTTCACCGAACCTGGGGAGAGCCGCCAGTGATCCGACGATATCACGCCGACTACTACGAGGTGAGCAAGTGGCGACTTGGCCCAGGCGGGCCTGTCGCCACGCTGAAAGGCTCGCCTGGGTTAGCGTAGGGCACCCCGCCCGAATTTCAGCAGCCCGGGATACCAACGAGTGGAGCGCTGGTAGCTGCCGTCCAGAGGGGCGGTCGGCCAAGGAGGAGTGACGCGATGACGGCGATGCGCGAACTGGAAGGGATCACCGCGATTGAGGATGCTCACCTGATCGGGCTGTATGCTAAACGCGAGATCGCGCTGGTGCGCGGCGCGGGTTCGCGGCTGTGGGACAGCGACGGGAAAGAGTATCTCGATCTCTACACCAATTACGGCGTGAATATCCTGGGGCACGCGCACCCGAAGGTGAATGCGGCGATCAAGGAGCAGGTGGACCGGCTGTCGAACTGCCACAGCAGCTTCTACAACGATGCGCGGGCGGAGTTTCTGGAGACGCTGGGCGGGCTGGCACCGGCCGGACTGACGCACTCGTTCCTGAGCAGTTCGGGGTCGGAGGCGATCGAGGCGGCGCTGAAGTTTGCGCGCGTGGCGACCGGGCGGACGAAGGTGGTGGCGACGAAGCGCGCCTATCACGGGCGGACGCTCGGGGCGCTGAATGCGACGGCCGACAAGAAGTATCGCGATCCGTACCTGCCGCTGATGGAAGGGTTTTCGCACGTCGCGTTCGACGATGCGGATGCGATCGGCGCGGCGGTGGACGAGCAGACGGCGGCGGTCATCCTGGAGCCGATCCAGGGCGAGGGTGGCATCTACGCGCCGAGCGAGGAGTATCTGCAGAGCGGTCCACGAGATCGCGCGGCGGGCGGGAGCGCTGCTGATCCTGGATGAGGTGCAGAGCGCGTTCCGGACCGGACACTTCTTCGCCTGCCAGGCGAGCGGCGTGACGCCGGATATTCTGGCGGTGTCGAAGGGAATCGCGAATGGCTTCCCGCTGGGCGTGACGATGGTGACGGAGGAGGTCGCGGCGCGCATCCCGGGCGGGTCGCACGGCTCGACGTTCGGCGCGAATCCACTCGCCTGCGCGGCGGGAACAGCAACGATGCGGGTGCTGCGCGACGACGGGGTGCTGGAGAACGCGGCGAAGGTCGGGGCGTACTTCCAGGAGCAGGTGCGCGGGCTGAATCACAAGAAAATCCGCGAGGTGCGCGGGCGCGGGCTGATGGTCGGGATCGAGCTGCGCGAGCGGGCGACGAAGTATATGCGCGGCTTGCAGCAGGCGGGGGTGATCGTGCTGTCGGCAGGGCCGACGACGCTGCGCTGCCTGCCGCCGATGATTTTGACCGAGGCAGAGGTGGATGAGGCGGTCGGCATCATCAATGAGGTGCTGACGAGTGGCGGCGCGGCCGGTGGTCGCGGGGGAGAGGAAGCGTAAATGCGAGTCGGGGTGATGCTCTCGCGCGTGCGAGTCGAGGAGAAGCTGATCTTCGCGGAGTTGGATGCGCGCGGGGTCGAGTGGGAGCGGGTGGATGACCCCGACCTGGTGATGCGCCTCGATCAGCCGATCACGGGTTACGACGTGATCCTGGAGCGGGCGATCAACCACACGCGGGCGCTGCACGCACTGCGGGTGTTCAATGACTGGGGCATTCCGACGGTGAATACCTACAACGTGGCCGAGGTCTGCGGCAACAAGCTGCTGACTTCGACCGCGCTGGTGCGCCACGGGGTGCCGACGCCGCGCACGGCGGTGGCGTTCACGCCGGAGTCGGCGCTGAAGGCGATCGAGGAGATGGGCTACCCGGTGATCCTCAAGCCGCCGATCGGGTCGTGGGGGCGGCTGCTGGCGAAGATCAATGACCGGGACGCGGCGGAGGCGATCCTGGAGCACAAGGAGATTCTGGGGTCGTTCCACCACTCGACCTTCTACATCCAGGAGCATGTGACGAAGCCGGATCGCGACATCCGCGCGTTCGTGGTGGGCGATGAGACGATTTGCGCGATCTATCGGCACAGCCAGCACTGGATCACGAACACGGCGCGCGGCGGGGTCTCCAGCAACTGCCCGGTGACGGAGGAGTTGAACCGGGTCTGCGTGGCGGCGGCGCACGCGGTGGGCGGCGGCGTGGTGGCGATCGACCTGATCGAGACGGGCGAGGATAGCTACACCGTGCTGGAAGTGAACTACACGATGGAGTTCCGCAACTCGATCAAGCCGACGGGGGTGAATATCCCGGGGCGGATCGTGGAGTATACGTTGC
>JAXLWN010000130.1:0-14365 GCA_046328475.1 Chloroflexia bacterium
CGTCATCCGCACCGCGCCAGAAGGCATCCGGCTCGTCGTCGTCAAGATCGAGACCACCGAGCCCGGACTCTACGGCGTCGGCTGCGCCTCCTTCACCACCCGCGCCGAGGCCGTCGTCACCGCGATCGAGCACTACCTGAAACCGCTCCTGATCGGCCGCGACCCCCACGACATCGAGGACATCTTCCAGACCGGCTACCTCAGCTCCTACTGGCGCAGCGGCCCGATCCTCAACAACGCCCTCTCCGGCGTCGATCAGGCCCTCTGGGACATCAAGGGCAAGCTCGCGCGCATGCCCCTCTACCAGCTCTTCGGCGGCAAGACCCGCAAAGCCGCCACCGTCTACACCCACGCCTCCGGCACCGACCTCCAGCAGACCGAAGAGCGCGTCCGCGCCCTGCTGGAAGAAGGCTTCACCCACATCCGCTGCCAGGTCAACGTCCCCGGCTACGCCACCTACGGTGCCGCCTCGGCCGAGGACGCCGCCAAAGCGCAGGCCGCCGCCGCCCGCCACGACCACAGCGCGGGCTACAACCCCAACCCCGTCATGCCCCCCTGGTACGAGCCCGCCTACGTCCGCATCGTCCCCAAACTCTTCGAGCACATCCGCAGCACTGTCGGCGACGAAGTCGAACTGCTGCACGACATCCACGAGCGCGTGCAGCCGATCCTCGCGATCAACCTCGCCAAAGAACTCCAGCAATACCGGCTCTTCTTCCTCGAAGACCCCTTCGCCCCCGAAGATATCCACTGGTTCGAGCGGATGCGCGAGGCGACCGCCACCCCGATCGCCATGGGCGAACTCTTCGTCAACCAGGCCGAGTGGGTCCCGCTGATCAAAGATCGCCTGATCGACTTCATCCGCGTCCACATCTCCGCCATCGGCGGCCTCACCCCCGCGCGCAAGCTCGCCGCCTTCTGCGAAGTCTTCGCCGTGCGCACCGCCTGGCACGGCCCCGGCGACGTCTCCCCGATCGGCCACGCCGCCAACCTCCACCTCGACCTCGCCAGCACCAACTTCGGCATCCAGGAAGCCCATCGCTTCAGCCCGCTCGCCCGCGAAGTCTTCCCCGGCACCCCCGAAATCCGCGACGGCATGATGTGGGCCAACGACCAACCCGGCCTCGGCATCGACATCGACGAAGATCTCGCCGCCAAATACCCCTACCCCAGCTACCCGCTCAACGGCAGCTTCCCGCCCCACCGCCGCCCCGACGGCTCCGTCATCCGCTGGTAATCCCGTCCCATCTTGCCCCTGCACCGTGGAGGCCCCGGACGAGTGTCCCAGGGCCTCGCGCTTGTCCGGGCCAACGCTATCCACTGACGCAAGGCGGGACTATGGGGTTATACCTCGCGCGGAGCGGTCCGGTATCGTATGGGTGTACAAAGATCTGATCTTCCCTGCCCCTGACTCGCGCCCGCGTCGCCGGTGCGCCAACCTGCGCGCAAGGCTCGCGCGAGCCCTGGTATCGGCGGCCGGGCGACGCACCGCCCACAATGATCGCGATGTCCTCCCTCCTTTTGTCCCTGGCCCGGGCAATACCGAGGCGACGGTCGAGGCGACCGAGCGACAATCCGCCCTGCGGCGGCCTGGAACCGGGGCGCGACTGGCACCGCACCGCCCGCGCCGACGGCCCGAATCCGGCGCGCGGCGCGCACCTGCGCGCTGCCGGCGCTCGCCGCCCTCGCGCTGATCGTCGCGAGCAACCTCCTCGACCGCTTCCCCACGCGCGCCGTCCACATCGTGAGCGACGGCACCACGCTCACCGTCTCGGCCGGCGCAAGTCGACCGAGACCGTGCCGCTCACCACCCTCCAGTCGGTGCGCTTCCCGGCGGCCGAACCCTACAGCGGGAATACCCGATCGACGGCTCGGACTCGACCAACTACTGGACCTTCTACGCTGGTGCACTTCGAGGCCATCGCCAACTCGCCCTACTACCGCTTCCAATCCCGCTGCGCGACGACGGCACTTACAGCCTCTGGCGCAACCTGACCGTCCGCGACCGCGACGGGCAGCCGGTCATCGCGCAATCGCGCCCGGTCGAAGTGGTGCCGCAGCCCCTGCCGGCGGCGTTCGATCTGGCGGTCGATCTCCACCGCATCGAGGTCATTCGCGACCTCCAATTCTCCGGCGCGGACGGCTCCACGATGACCATCTCCTCAACCGGAACGACAAAGATGTGCGCGTGGCGCAGGCGAGCCCCGGTCTCCTCGAGAAACCGTCGCCGCGCACCGTACTTCCAGCGAGTGGGGTCCCGAGCTGGCCGAGGTCCTCTACCTGGCGCTGCGCACCGTCGCGATCGCGCTCCTGCTGACCCTGCTCGCCATCCCACTCGCCGCGCCCTGCCCGCGCAACTGCCGCTCCCCGCGCGCCGGGGCACGCGATCATGATCCCGGTGGCGCGCCTCGTCGCCTTCGCCGCCTCGGTCTACACCACCGTCGCCCTCTTCGACCGGCTACCGCTGATCGAGGACGCCCAGTCCTACTATTTCCAGGCCAAAACCTTCGCGGCCGGGATGCTCGCGAGCCCCATCCCCGCCCGGGCAGAAGCGTTCGAGGTCCACTTCCACCACCACCCACGACGGCGGCGGTTCTCGATGTACACCCCAGGTACCGCGCTCGTGCTGGCGATCGGCCTGGAAACTGGGCGCAAGCGGGCTGGCTCGTCGGCCCCCGCCTCGCCACCGCGGCCTCCTGCTCACCTACGGTGCTGCGCGCCGCCAGTTGGCGCACGCACCGCCCTGCTGGCCGCGATCCTGATGGCGAGCTCTTCCCGCACCTGCAGGCCGGGACCTTCATGAGCCACGTCCCCGCCATGTTCTGGGCGCGCTCCTGCTCTACGCCGCCGTGTGCTACGACGAGCGCCGTGCGCCGGGTTGGGCCGCCCTCGCCGCCGCCGCGCTCGGATTCCTCTTCCTCACCCGCGAACTCGGCCATCGTCTATGCCGCCACCGTCGGTACCTTCCTGCCTGGCGCGGTCACCGCCGCCTGGCGCGCCGCGAGCGAACGGCGCCGGCTGGCGCGCGCATCGTGGCGGCGGTCGCGGGGCTCGCGCCCTTCGTCGCCGCCTACCTGCTCTACAACCGCGCGCTGACCGGCTCCGCCCTGTTGCTGCCGCGCACCCTCTTCAGCGCGTCGGAGAACCGCTACGGCTTCGGCGAGGGGGTCGGCTTCTTCGGCCGCCACACGCTTGGCGGGGGGCTGGTCAACGCCGACGAGATGCTCACCCTGCTGGCGATCACCCTCTTCGGCTGGCCCTTCTTCGTCGCGCTGGCGGCGATGGTCCTCCTCTGGGCGCTGCGGCGCGCACGGGCCTGGGACGCGCTCCACGGGGCGCTCGCCCTCGGCTTTGTCCTCGCCTACATCGGGCTCTACTACCACGGCATCACCTACGGCCCGCGCTACCTCGACGCGCTCCCCGCGCTGGTGCTGCTCGCGGCGCGCGGCTTCGTCGCCCTCGCCGAGACGGCGGCGGCGCTCTGCCAGGACTGCGGGCGCACGCGGGCGCGCGATCGGGCCAACCTGGCCGCGCTCCTGCTGGTGGTCGCCTCCTCGCCTGCAACGTGCCCTCTACTTCGGCCCGCAGCAGACGCGCCTCTACCGCCTGCAAGGTCGCCCGGGCATCAGCAAGGTGGCCTTCGGCGCGTTCATCGAGCAGCGCTTCTCCGGCCCCGCCTCCGCGCTCACGAACGCCGCCGTCATCGTGCGGCAGCCCAGCCAATGGCCCCTCCTCGAACCGCTGAACTGCCCCCGCCTCGATTGCGGCACCATCTTCGTCCTCTCCCCCGACCCCACCTTCGACGGCGACCTGCGCGCCGCCTACCCCGGGCGCGAGTGGTATGTCGCGCGCGAAGCGGATGGCGTCCTGGACGTCGATCCACTCGGTGCCGACGGCCCACCCCCCGGTCGCTAGCAACCCTGCCCCTCGCCGGGCAAGCGAAAGGCCCCGGACGCAAATCCGGGGCCATCTATCGCTCGGTCTCGCGCGGCGGGCGGCAGAGAGGGGCAGTCAGGGGATCAACCGGGGCAGTCAGAGGAGGGAAACACCGGGGAGAACCTGAAGACCACCCGCCAGCGCATCGTTACTTGTCACAGGCCCGATTGCTCGGACACCCCCACGACTGCAAGCCCCGTGCCACATCCCTGCCCATACCGCACAGATGTAGCCTCATCGCCACACCCGATCCCCGCCCATAGTTGACGGCCCTCAGCACTGCATAATAAGCGGATGGCGTGCCAATTCGCGGATTATCACCGCCCAGCGAGCGTAGATCGCCCGGCATGACGACTGCCGGAATGCAAGTGCGGGCCTTCTCATGTTGCGAGCTGGAGCGGCAAGTCAATCTCGGACGCCGGGACAATGAAGTACACCCGGTTGGGCATGCCGTTGCCCCGGAGAGCATAAAACACGCCCGGATCACTGTCCGGAGGCAGGCCGGTGCCCAGATTGAAGATCATCCAGATCCGCATGGCGAATCCTTGATAGGCGACGATATCGCCGGCCTGGAAACGCGGCGGCGCTTGTGTGGCAGGCTGGTGCCACGCGATGGCGGTCTGCATGGCGCTCTCCTTCGCGGGTATCCGCGCAGTTGCGGTAGGCACCAGAGAAACGGACTTCCGTTGCCGCTTCACCTGGGGGACATCCGGCCCGCGACCGGGGGTAGAATCTCTTTTCGCCAGAATCCTCCTGGCTTACCGCCATTGTCCGGCGCGGCGGTGAATAACGAGGTTGCAGATCCTTACTGGCAGATAATCAATTCTCCATACAATTCGTTGAGCGTCGCACCCCGCTTACCGTTACCTACCCACTCGCGCAAGCATCCAGGCAGCGAGGCGGTCGGATAGCTGCTCGGGAAAAAAGCGAAGGCCCTCCACACCGGAGGGCCTTCGTCGTATTCCTTGCTATAGCTAGCAATTCATTGGTGCCAAGGGCCGGGATCGAACCGGCGACACCGCGATTTTCAGTCGCGTGCTCTACCAACTGAGCTACCTTGGCGCGGTGGGGGCGGGGCCGGCTAGTGGGCGATGAGGGGCTCGAACCCCCGACCTCCTCGGTGTAAACGAGGCGCTCTGACCAACTGAGCTAATCGCCCTCGCACACCCGGACCGTACTGCGCCAACACCCTGACAACTGGTGCCGAGACAGGGACTTGAACCCTGACGCCCTTGCGGGCACTAGCCCCTCAAGCTAGCGCGTCTGCCGATTCCGCCACCTCGGCCAGCGGACAACGGCCCTTAGTATAGTGACTGACCGTGGTCACGTCAAGAGCGAATTTCGCGCCACCACTCGCCAACTTCTCCCATTGCACAACGCCATCCCACCGCCTCCCGCCCCAGCCACACCCCGTCCCCCGCCGCAATCACGCACCCACGCACCCCACCCCAACCAATTTCCCCCACCGTGGCATGATTCGTCCCCCTCGCCGGGTACGTTAAAGATAGCAGCACTCTTCTCGCCGCCCAGGCATCCCGGCCCACACCGGCTCCCCTGGCCGCCACCTTGCCCGCACCACGGAGGCCCCACCATGACCACCACTCACCCCAGCCACCCGTTAAAGTCCCCCATGTATGGGGGATTTAGGGGGCCAACCCCGCCCCAGCTAACCAGCATGATCACCTCCACCCAACAGAAGTCCCCCCAGCATTGGGGGGATTTAGGGGGGCCTTGCTCCACGCCCCACCCTGCGCCCGGAGAAGGAGCAGAAAAAAGTGAAAATGCAAAAACAAACCTGGTCATCGCCGGACTTGGTCAGGGCTGGATGGAGGACGAATTCACCGCCTCCGGCGTCCCCATGACGCGGCGCGGCGCGGGCATGACCGAATATGTCGCCACCCTCGGCATCGACCACGTCTCCTTCTCCCTCGACGCCGCCACCCCCGATGAGCGCCTCGCCGCCATGGCCGAGCTCCGCCGCCTCGTCCCCTGAGCCGCCGCGATGCCCTCCGTCACACGCCCGCTGTGATCCGCGTCACTGCCGTTCCCGGCCCATCCCGCCATACTGCAAAAGGCCCGCGACGACGGTGTCGCGGGCGGCACTCGATGCGGAGGATGCACCATGACCCGGCACACAGCAGCAGCCCCCCACCACCGGCTACAGCGCGACACCCCACCCGAACCCATCCGCTATCAACCCGTCCGCAGCGCGAGAAGGTGTACCCCCGGCCGCCTCGCCGCGCTCCTGCTCGCGGGCCTCACCCTCTTCCTCGTCGCCTGCGGCGATGGCACCCCGGCGACCACGTCGGCCAACCTCGGCACCCCGCCCACCGCACCGGCCCAGGCCACCGCGATCGCCGAGCCGACGACCGTCGCCGTCGCCGCCCCTTCGGCGACGCCCGAACCATCCGCCACCCCGGCCCCCGCGCCGTCGGAGACCCCCGCGACCCCCGATCCCTCGCCCATCGCGGCGCTCCCCTCCCCCTCGTCCGTGCCCGACTCGCAGCGGACGGCGAACGGCACGCCCGAGGTCGCGGCGACGCCGGTCGCGCCCACCGCCACCCAGACCGCCGTGGTCCAGCCCACCGCGACCAAGCCCGCCCCGCAGCCGACCGCGACCCAGGCGCAGCCCGATCCCGCCTACTACACCGAATATTTCCGCTCGCGCGGCTGGACGGTCATCGGCAGCCCGCTCGCGGCCCAGGTCACCGGCAACGGCGCGGCGGCGACCCTCTACGTCACCTACGGCCAGAATTGCGGCAGTTGCCACATGCAGCAAATCACCGTCTTCGTCGGTCGCACCGTCATCTTCGAGCAGAACAACTACGCCGAGCCGCTCCTCACCGCCCTCCCCGACCGCAGCGGCTTCGTGATCGAGGAGCACTTCCCCGGCACGACCGAGTCCTGGACCAATTCGACCGGCTGGCGTCGCCACACCCTCCAGTGGCAGGGCTCCTCCTTCAAGGAGACCGACCGCAAGGAGTACATCCCCCCGGCCGCGACCGCGACCGCCAGGCCCACGGCCACCGCCACGGCGAAGCCGACCGCCACCGCCACCGCCAAGGCGAGCCCCTGCTGCAAGCTCACCGTGAGCGTCCTCCTGCCCAACGGCACCCCGGCCACCGGCCTGTCGATCAACGCCGTCGCCGAGACCGCCGACTTGCAGGGCAAATTCACCGGCGCAACCCCCTGCCCGAACCTCGGCTGCACCAACCTCCCATCGACCTTCGACTTCCAACTCCCGCTCAACTGGCAGGGCCGCGTCACCATCAGCGTCCCCGGCTACAAGGTGGCCTCCTACGACCTCACGCTGCCGACCGGCAAGGCCCTCACTGTCACCCTCGTCCCCGCACAGTAAGCGGGGCAAGCCTTCCCACATACAACGAGGGCCGGGGCAGTCTCAAACCGCCCCGGCCCTCTCATCTGTCCAGATGCCTGGAACACTCTGCGGAAAGGTCCATCCCCGAGCCCGCGCAGGCGGGCTTTGCGGCGAGCCGCAGCGAGCCTCCAGCCCGGGTCCTCAGACCTTGGGGCATGCGCCACGGGGCACGTACCACACCCTTGGGGCCTCTCGCACGCGTCACAGGGCAACCACCACCGAGCACCCGCTTCGCCGCCTACCCTACACCGGTGCCGAACACAACACCGTAATCAGCCGCAGAATGCGGTAGGTATCGAGCATGGTCGGCCGCTCGAAGCGCACCCTCCGCCCGGCCACGCGCGTCGCCCCGTCGATCATCATCGCCAGGTCGGCCAGCACCGGCCGCGCCAGCTCCACCTCGCACGTCACCGGTCCCCCGACCCGCAGCGGCTCCACCGCCGGGCGCTCCCGCACCGCCCGCGCCGCCGCCTCGCGCAGCAGGGCACGCGCCGCCTTCGGGTGCAGGCTCTCCGCCCCCAGATGCGCCCGGCTCTCCTTCACCTCGACCGTCACCACCCCCGGCCCGAAGAGGTCGCGCGCCTCCTCCGCCACCGTCTGGTCCCCCGCCACCAGCACTACCGGCACCCCGTGCTCCCCCGCGACCGCCGCGTTCAGCCCCATCTCGCCCATCGAGCGCCCGTTGACGAGCACATCGAGGATCGTGCCCGTGAAGGTGTGGCTCAGCACCGCCGGGTCGGACCCGGCCTTGCCGTGGACCCCCACGAACATCGCCAGGTCATACCCCTTGTCCACCCCATCCATCATCCCGAAGACTTTCGGCTTCCCCCGGTTGAAGGTCGCTCGCTCGTCCAACTCCTCCGGGATCATGTTGCGATACGGTCCGTGCACATCCACGACCGTCACCCGCGCCTCGGGCTCCGCATCGTAGATCCCCGCGATGACCGCATTCGCCTCCTGCGTCATCAACCGCCGCGCCCGCTCATACTCCGGGTTCCCCGGCGACCCCTCCTGCCCATGCACCACCCCCGCAATCCCCTCGATATCCACCGTCACATAGACCCGCATCCCTCACCTCCATTGACCGAACAGGAGAACGGGCGAACAGGCGAGCGGGCGAAGGGGCGATATCTTCCCCGAACGCCACCGCCCCCGAGCGAGGCACCCCCTCTCCTATCCGCAGATGGAGAGGGGGCCGGGGGGTGAGGTAACTCGCCCGCTCGCCCACTCGCCCGTTCGCCCGCTCGCAGTATACTCCCCCCAACGATCGAGGCTGGCGTGCGCGGCAGGAGGACAACGGTGTCGGAGTTCAGCGAGTTCACCACAGCGGCGGTCGCGGTGGCGCGCGAGGTCGGCGCGATCCTGCGCGACGGGCTGGGCGGCCCCCGCCAGATCGCCTACAAGGGCCAGGTCGATCTCGTCACCGAGATGGACAAGCGCTCCGAGGCGACCATCGTCGCCGCGCTCACCAGCCAGTTCCCCGACCATCGCATCGTCGCCGAGGAAGGCTCCGGCCCGCGCGAAGGCGACTCCCCCTACCGCTGGCTGATCGACCCGCTCGATGGCACCACCAACTACGCCCACGGCGTGCCGCACTACGCCGTCTCGCTCGCCCTCCAGCGCGGCGACGAGACGATCGTCGGCGTCGTCTACAACCCCTCGCTCGACGAACTCTACCGCGCCGAACTCGGCGGCGGGGCCTTCCTGAACGACCGCCCCCTGCACGTCTCGTCCGTGGACGAACTCATCCGCAGTCTGCTCACGACCGGCTTCCCCTACAACGCCGCCCTGCGCCCGGTCGCGCTGGCCCACTGGAACGCCTTCAGCTACGCCGCGCAGGCGATCCGCCGCTACGGTGCCGCCGCGCTCGACCTCTGCTTCGTCGCCGCCGGGCGCTTCGACGGCTTCTACGAGGCCCACCTCGGCCCCTGGGACGCCGCCGCCGGTGCCCTGATCGTCGCCGAAGCCGGCGGCACCATCACCAACTACACCAGCGGCCCCTTCGACCCCTTCCAGGGCGAAATCGTCGCCACCAACGGCCACATCCACGCCGCCATCCTCAACATCCTTGCCGAAGCCAAGCCATAAGGCCGAACAGGCGAACAGGCGAACGGGCGAACGGGCGACACCTCCCCCGAATGCCATGGCCCCCCGAGACACCCCCTCTCCTCGCGGGGAGAGGGGGCCGGGGGGTGAGGTCACCCAAGCCTTACACAAAGACGGGCGCGGCAGCAACCACCACTGCGCCCCGCCACGTTCGCCTGTTCGCCCGCTCGCCCGTTCGCTCCCCTCTCCTGCTAGGCGAGGGGGCCGGGGGGGCGGTCTCTCTACCCGACTACCCGACTACCCGACTCATCTCACGACTCACGACTCACGACTCACGACTCATCCCGGCACACTCCCCGGCGCGCGGCGCGCGGGCGGCCCGTTGTCCCCCACCGTCACCACCACGCAGGTCCCCTGGTCCGGCGCGCTCTCGATCTCCAGCGTGCCGCCGAGCCGACCAGCGCGCTCGCGCATGCTGACCAACCCGAAGCCGCCGCCATCGCTCGGTCGGGCGAGTTCGCCCAGGCCAACCCCGTCGTCGCAGACGCGCAGCTTCACCCGCTCCGGCTCGACCACCAGCGTCACTTCCACGTGACTCGCCCGCGCGTGCTTGTAGGCGTTGTTCAGCGCCTCCTGGGCCACGCGCAGCAGCGTCTCCTCGGTCGCGGGGGCCAGCGGGCGCTCCTCCCCCACGACGATCAGGTTCGTCCCGATCCCCGTCTGCCCGCGCCACTCGCCGAGATGGTCGCGCAACGCCTCCGCCAGCGTCCGCCCTTGCAGCGTGCTCGGGCGCAGGTTCCAGACCGAGCGCCGCGCCTCGCGCAGGCTGGATCGCGCCAGCTCCTGCGCCCGTTGCAGCCGCGCCCGCGCGTCCGGCTCCTCGCCATCCAGCAGGCTCTCGGCAACCTGGAGTTGCAGCAGGATTCCGGTAAAACCCTGCGCCAGCGTGTCGTGGATCTCGCGCGCCATGCGGTTGCGCTCCTCGGCCACCGCCAGCGTTCGCGCCTGCTCGTAGAGGCGCGCATTCTCGATCGCCACCGCCGCCTGCGGCGCGAAGAGCGCCATGATCTCGGTGTCGCGCGGCCCGAAGCGCCGCCCCTTCCGCCCGTAGAGATTCAGCGCCCCGACCGACCGCTCGGTCGTGTAGAGCGGCACGATCAGCATCGTGTCGATCCCCACCTTGCCCAGCACCACGGTCGGGTGGAGTTCGCCATTGGACAGATCCTCGACCACCACCGGCCCGCCCTCCATGATCGCCGTGCCGGTGTACGAATCATTGAGCGGCAGTCGCCGCCCGGCCATCTCCTCCGAGCCGAGGCCGAGCGACACGACCAAGGCCAGTTCCTTGCCCGGCGGCCTGGCCTCCTCGTCCGCATCCAGCAGCCAGACCGAGCACCCATCGGCGTCGAGCAGCCCCATGACCTGCGCCGCCACCGTGCTCAGCACGCGCTCCAGGTCGCGCTCCTCCACCAGCGCCGTGCCGACCGCGCTGATCGCCTCGACCTGCGAGAAGCGTTCCTGCAAGGCGCTGTAGAGCCCGGCATTCTCGATCGCGACGGCCGCGTGGCGCGCGAGCAGGGCGAGCATGTCCACGTCGCCCGGCGTGAAAACTTTCCCCGGCTGCGCCGACGAGAGGCCAAAGGTGCCGATCAGCCGGTCCTGCCACCAGATCGGCACGCCGATGTGCGCCCTGGCCGGGTTGCTGTAGGGCTCGGGGGCCATCGGTTGCGAATCGTCCGGCCCGAGCAGCACCGGGCCACGCTCCGCCAGGGTCAGGCCCGACAACCCCTCGCCGGGGCCGAACTGTCGCCCGAGCGCGCCGGGGGGCATGTTGAACCCCGCCTCGATCCGCGCCGTCCCCGACTCCTCCTCCACCAGCGCGATCGTCCCCCAGTCGGCCTCCAGCAACTCCACCGCGCTGACCGCGAGGCGATTCAGCAGCGCCTGCAGGTCGAGCTCCGAGCTGATCCGCTCGATCACGTCCCGCAGCGTCACCAGGCGCGCGTGCTGCGACCGCGCATCCTCGTAGAGCGCCGCGTTGCCGAGCGCCAGCGCCGCATGCTTGGCGAAGAGTTCGAGCGTCTCCACGTCGCGCGGCCCGAAGCGGCGCTGCGGCTGCGTGGAGCCGACGAAGAAGGTACCGACCAGCTCGTCGCCCCGGTAGACCGGCACCCCCAGGCAGGAGTGCAGCGCCGGTTCGGCCGGGACGGTGACCTGCCCGGCGTAGTCGTCGATCAGCACCGGCTGCCCCGTCTCCAGGATCGTCCCGGTGAGCCCCTGGCCCGCGTGGATCACCGCGTGCAGGATCTCGGCGGGCATGTTGTTGATCGTGCCGATCCGCGAGATGCCGGTGGCGCTATCGATCAGGCCGAACGCCCCGGCGTCGCCGCCGAGCAGATCGACCGCGTCGGCCAGGATCTTCTCCAGCAGGCGGTCGAGGTCGAGTTCGGCGCTGATGTGCTCGATCACCTCGCGCAGCGCATCCTGCCGCCGCAGGTCGTGGCGCACCTGGGCGTAGAGTTCGGCGTTCTCGATCGCCAGCGCCGCCTGCCGCCCGAAGAGCTCCAGGACCGCCACCTTCTCCGCGTCGGGCACGCGCCCATCCGACGGCTCGTCGGCATAGATCACCCCGAGCAGCGCGCCGCCGCTGGCGCGCAGCGGCACCACCAGCGCATCCTCCGGGTGCCACTGGCCCGGCTGCCAGTTGGTGGGCACCGAGCGGCGCACCACCGTCCAGTCATCCTCCAGGATCGTCCGCCGGTCGGTATTGTGCGGGATGTAGTAGAGCCCGCCGAGCTTGAACCGCTCTTGCAGCATGCGGTGGTAGAAGCCGATCGGCGTCGGCGGGCGGAGCTTGGCGGCGTGCTCCGGGGTGTGGCCCCAGAACCCGGCCCCGACCAGCGCGTCGCCGGCCGGGGTGCGGACCCGGACGTGCGCCGACCCGAAGCCGATTGTCTCCACGATCGCCCGCGCCACCGTGGTCAGCACCTCGTCGAGCGGCAGATTGGCGGCGAATCCCGCGCTCACCGCCAGCAGCCGGCTGAGTTGCGCCGTCTTGTCCTCCAGCCCCGCCTGGCTCGCCGTCGCCTCCGCCGCCAGCCGCGCGTTCTCGATCGCCGCGCCGAGCTGCGCGCCGATGATCGACAGCGTATCGCCATCGGCAGCCGAGATCAGGTGCGGCTCGCGCCAGGTGACCCCGAGCAGACCCACCGGGCGTTCCTGCGAGCGGAGCGCGATGCAGGCGAAGCCGCCGATGCCCTCCCCGCGTATCTCCTCGGCCAGGACGGCATCGGTCGCCATGTCGGTCCCCGCGACCGCCCCGGCCTCGGTCAGGACGCGCGCCGCAAGTCCCCGCCCCGCCGGCATCCGCGCGAGCGCACCGGTCAGGCCCGGACCATACCCGCGCTGTACCGCCAGTATGAGCTCATCGCGCGCCTCGTCGAGCAGGTGGATCGCCCCGCTATCGACCTCGAAGACCGCGAGCGTGCGCGCCAGCGCCTCTTCGAGGATCGTATCGAGATTGGTCGCCTGTCCGGCCAGCGTGGCGAGCGCCGTCAGCGCCTCCAGCGCGCGATTGCGCCGCGCCAACTCCGCTTCCAGCCTGCGCCGCTCGGTGATATCGCGCGAGACGCCCAGCCGCCCGGCGTACCGCCCGGTGCGGTTGTCGTAGAGGTTGCGCGCGTTGATCTCCAGCGTGAGCACCTGGCCATCCTTGCCGCGCAGATCGAGGTCGTAGAGGGAGGGCGTCAGATCGCCGGTCGTGGCCCGCGCGAGGATCGCCTCCAGCTTCGGGGCGCTCCGGGGCAGCGCGATATCGCCCAGCCGCTTGCCGAGCAACTCCTCGCGGCTGTAGCCGAGCTGACGTTCGAGTTGCGGATTGACGTAGGTGAGCCGACCCTCAGCATCGGTGGTGTAGATCCCGTCGTTCGCCTCCTCGGTCAGGATGCGCGCCCGCTCCTCGCTCTGGCGCAACCGCTCGGTCGTCGCGGAGTAGCTGAGCGCCGTGCCGATCTGCCCGCCGATCAATTCGAGCAGCTGCAGCATCTCGAGCCTGCCCAGCGCCGACTTGCGCGACCCGAGCAGGATCGCCCCCGCGACGCGCGGCGACTGGCGTGGCACCAGGGGAATCGCCAGGGCCGCGCGCAGCCCATAGCCCTCCACCAGCGCCCGGATGCGCGGGTCCGGCTGCCCGGTGTCGGGATCCAGCAGCAGGAGGCCGTTCGGGCGCGCGGGCACGGCCTGAAACCCGGCCAGGATCGGCAGGATCGCATCGGCGAGGGCCAGGCTCTCCGCCTCGACGATGGTCGGCGCGAGCAGGCAGCGGACCGTATTCGGTGCGCCATCGCCGTCGCCGATCACGCCCAGGGCCACCTCGTAGCCAACGCGGTCGCGCAGGTAAGCGAGATTCGCCTCCAACAGCGCCACCGTGCGCTCGTCGGGCGTCATCCCCGGGGTAGCCTGAACGGTTCGCCCGATCAGCATCGCGCAGCCGGCGAGGATCGCCAGCCCCTCGCCGAGTTCGAGCGGGGCGTCGCCCGCCAGCTCGGTGGCGCGGGCGACCCCCTGCGGCCCGACGGTCGCCAGTTCTTGCTTCGTCATCGCCTCCCATGCCCTCTGCTTCGCGGATCGCTCGTTGCGTCCATTCAGTATAGGGGAGACCTCTGTTGCTGCCACCCTACAAACGCGCGGCGACGCCCGCTGTTTCGCGGGTTGCCAGACGCGTCGCAAAAGGTACTCAGCAATCGGGCCGGGTCGTGGCCGCGCCTACTTCTTCCGTGTCGCTTCCCAGGTCAGCCGCTTGGTGTCGCAGATGATCCCGCCTCCTGCCGACTCCTCCTGCAATGTCCCGCTTGCCGTGTCGCCGCGCACCTGGCCTGAGAAGTGGTAGATCGGCCCGCCGTCCATATAGCGCCCTTCCCCACTGAAGGTGCCGTCGGCCGCGACCGGGAACGACACTGGGGGTAGGAAGTAGAGTTCTTCGCTTGTGCTTTTGTTGTTGCACCG
>JAXLWN010000131.1:0-14299 GCA_046328475.1 Chloroflexia bacterium
GCCGTCCTCCGGCACGCGCTGCTTCAGGTCGCCCGCGCCCATGCGCCGCACCGCGCGCGTCAGCGTCTCCAGCGGACGCCCGATCAGGCGAGCGAGAATCAGGCTGATGATCAGCGCCGCGACGAGGCTGATGCCGGTGCTGACGATGGTGACCCGGCGCAGGCGATCGAGCAGGGCGCGGTCGCGCGCCACGACGAGCGCGTTGGCGCTCTCGACCCAGAGGGTGCCGTAGGTGTTGTTCGTGCCCGGCCGAACGAAGACGCCCGCCGCGCGCCCCGGCCCGAAACCGATCTCGGCGCGCACGCTGAGGCCGCGCCACGCCTCGTCGTTGATCGTCGTCCGCTGCCAGCCAGCCTCGCCGTTGAAGGTCTGCCCGACCCGCTCACCGGCGGTGTCGGCGACCACCGTGCCGCCGGTATCGGTGATGATCAGGCGCTGCCCGACATATTCGGCGGCCGTGGCGGCGTGGATCGGGGCGTTGCGCCAGGTTCCGCCGTCGCTCAGGTACGCCAGGGCGATCACCCCGGCGATCGTCTCGCGCAACTCGCTCTGGCTGGTGGTGGTGTACTGCTGGAACTCGATCTGCGATTGGCGGCGGACGTAGAGGGTCGGCACGAGCACCGCGAAGAGGAGGATCGCGGTGAAGGCCAGCAGCAGCCGCACCCAGAGCGGGGAAACGACCCCCGGCGTGGCCGGTGCCGACGTCGTCTCGTTCACCCGCCCGCCTCGAAGCGATAGCCGACGCCGTAGACCGTCTTGATCGCCGGGCCGTCGGCGGGCAGCGCCAGCTTGCGCCGCAGGTTCATCACGTGGACATCCACGTTGCGCTCGAAGCCCTCGAATGCCTCGTCGAACGCGCGGTCGAGCAATTGCTGCCGACTGAAGACCTGTCCCGGCGCGCGGGCGAAGGTCATCAGCAGCCGGAATTCGGTCGGCGTCAGCTCGCGCGGCTGATCGGCCACCCAGACCTCGTGCCTGCTGGGATCGATCCGCAGCGCGCCGAATTCGAGCGTGCCAACCGGCCCCTGCTCCTGCGTCCGGTTGACCCGGCGGAGCACCGCGCGCACCCGCGAGACGAGTTCGCGCGGGCTGAACGGCTTCACGACATAATCATCGGCCCCCAGGTCGAGGCCGCGCATCCTGTCTTCCTCGGTCGTGCGCGCCGTCAGCATGATCACCGGCGTCTGCGCCTCGGCCTGGAGCGTCTTGCAGATGACGAGGCCGTTCACGCCCGGCAGCATCAGGTCGAGCACCGCCAGCGACGGGTGCTCGCTGCGCGCCAGTTCGAGCGCGGTCACGCCGTCGAACGCCTGGATCACGCGATAGCCCTCGCGCTTCAGGTAGAGCGTCACCAGTTCGACGATCTTCTGGTCGTCGTCCACGACGAGGATCGTCTCTTCGCGGGCGGTGGGGGCGGCGGTGCTCATGGGCGTCTCGCTGTTCAGGGAACGGTTTGAAGGTTCGAAGGTTTGAAGGTTCGAAAGTTCTGGCGATCTAACCTTTGAACGTTCGAACTTTCTAACCATCATCCTCTCTCTATTGTGCCACTGCTGCGCGCAATGTGCAGCCTTTTGGGGATAGGATAGCGAAGTGGTATTGGGGAATTGTGAAGATGGTGGGTGGTGCGTGCGCGATCTGTCTGCGAGCGGGTTGCCAGGGCTGAGTTTGCCTTGCCTGTCAGCGCAGGCCGCCTTCGCGGGCGCGGAGCGCGGCCTGGGTGCGGTCGGCGACCTGGAGCTTGCTGTAGATCAGCGAGACATGGTTGCGGACCGTCTTCACGCTGAGAGAGAGGTTTTGGGCGATCTCCTGGTTGCCCGAGCCGCGCGCGATCAGCGTCAGGATCTCGCGCTCGCGGTCGGTCAACTCGGGGAAGGCGGTCGGTTCGGGTTTGGGGGCGGCAAAGAAGCCCATCAGTCGCCGCGCGATGGCCGGGCTGAAGATCGCCTCGCCGCTGGCGACGGCGCGGATGGCCCGCAGCGTCTCGGCCTTGCGCGCCCCTTTGAGCAGGTAGCCGCGCGCCCCGGCCCGCATCGCCGCGAAGACCGAATCGTCGTCCTCGAACATCGTCACGACGAGCACGCCGACGTGCGGGCTGGTCGCCACCAGGCGACGGGTCGCCTCGATGCCGTTGAGTCCCGGCATCTGCAGGTCCATCAGGACGACATCGGGCAGCAGCCGCGCCGCGAGCGCGAGGGCGGCGTCGCCGTCGGGGGCGGTGCCCACCACCGCCGTGTCGGGCTGCGCCGTCGAGGCCGCGCAGGCCCTCGCGGAACTCGCCGTTGTCGTCGGCGATCAGATGCGGATGCCCTCGTCGTCGCCCATGCTCGCGGTCACGAATCCTCCCGCGCATTGTCGGATAGCGGTCGGCAGGGTAGCGCGGCGCAGACCCGTGTGCCCCCGACCGGTGCCGGTTCGATGCTCAAGGTCCCGCCCAATTCCTCGGCGCGCTCGCGCATGGAGGCGGTGCCGATGCCGGCCTGCCTGCCGGGGGCGACGCCACGCCCGTCGTCCGCGACCTCCACACGCAGGGTTTCGCCGACACCATCGAGCGCGATGCGGATGGTGCAGCGGTTGGCCCCCGCGTGGCGCACCGCGTTGGTCAGCGCCTCGGTAGCGATGCGGTAGGCGGCGACCTCGACGGCGGCGGGCAGCGGCGGCAGCGCCTCCGGTACCTCGACCGCGATCTGGAGCGGTCCCGGCCCGTAGCCGTCGGCAGCCTGGCGCAGCGCCCCGGCGAGGCCGAGGTCGTCCAGCGCGGGGGGGCGGAGGGCATAGACGAGGCGGCGGATGTCCGCGACGGCTTCCTCGGTGCGGTCGGCGAGGTCGCCCAGCAGGGCGTCGGCGCGGGGGTCGTCGGCGAGGGTGTCGCGGGCGGTGTCGAGGCGGAGGGTGAGGGCGGCGAGGCGCGGGCCGAGGCCGTCGTGGAGATCGCGGCGCAGGCGGCGGCGTTCCTCCTCGCGGGCCAGCACCAGGCGCTCGCGCGAAGCCTGGAGATCGGCGGCGAGTTGGCGCGCTTCGTCGGCGAGGCGCACGGCCTGGGCGGCGACGCCCGCCTGGCGGGCGAGATCGTCGAGCAGGCGGCGGTCGGCGCGGGAGAACGTCTCGCCGGGGGTGCGCGGGGCGAGCAGGAGTTCGCCGACCGGTTCGCCCTGATAGGCGAGCGGCAGGCGCACCGGGTTGGGGATCGGCGTGCCGGTGGCGGCGGCGATGGCGGGCTGGGGCGTGGTGCCGAGGGCGATGGCGGCGTAGGGGAGTTTGAGCGCGCCCGCGACGGTCTCGACGATGGTGGGGAGGATAGCGTCGGGCGTCAGGGTGCCTTCCAGTCGCTGGCCGAGGCGGGAGATGACGGCGTAGGGCTCGTCGCGCTCGCCGTAGAGCAGGCGGTTGGCCCCGCGTTGCAGGCGTTCGCGCAGGGGTTGGAAGATGATCGCGACGAGGCCGGTGGCGACGAGGGAGATGGCGAGGTTGCCGCTGGTGCGGAAGAGCGTGCCCAGGTAGCCCACGACCAGCACGTAGGTCGCGATGACGGCGGCGGTCAGGCCGCCATAGACGATGGCGCGGTTGATGATCGCGTCGATGGCGAAGAGCCGATATTTG
The DNA here is from genome assembly GCA_046328475.1 of Chloroflexia bacterium. Taxonomy (GTDB): domain Bacteria; phylum Chloroflexota; class Chloroflexia; order Thermomicrobiales; family CADCWN01; genus CADCWN01. The sequence goes on from JAXLWN010000131.1 coordinate 3,598, forward strand.
AAGACGGCGATCGCCAGCGAGACCGGAACCGCCACGAAGACGAAGGTGAAGATGGTGTTGAAGGTGAAATCGGCGATGGCCGCGCGCACCGGCGACATCGCGGCCCAGCTATTCTGCTGCGCGGCGAGCCAGACATTCGTCACGGCGAAGCCGACGATCGCGATCAGCAGGCCGCCGATCGCCCACTTGGTCTGCTGCCGCTCCACCGGGCCGGAGACGCGCCGGTAGCGATCGATCTGCGCGTAGATGGCCGGGAAGAAGAGCAGCGCGAAGCCGATTGCGGTTGGCAGGGGCGGCCAATCCCAGCTATCGAGCGGGGTGTCATGCAGGAATGTGACGCCGATGACTTGCACGAACCAGGCGGCGATCGGCAGGATGCCCCAGCGCGGGATGAGTCGGCCGTCGGGGAAGACGAAGAAGAGGGTTAACAGGAGGGTCATCCGGGTGACCGTCATCGCCGCGCCGATCGCCGCCTGGACCGGGTGGTCAGCCGCCAGCGCGGCCAGGGCCGGGGGATCGATGACGCCAATGTCGGCCACCAGCATGATCGCGATCAGCAGGACGACCCGCTCGGATGCCTTGCGCCAGATGAGGATCGCGGCGATCGCGAGTTCGAAGAGCGAGGTCGCCTGATCGAGGAAGATGCGGTAGATGGCGTACCAGTCCGGGTTGATGCCGAGGCGCACCAGCCCGGCGCGGATGAGGTCGGACTCTTGCGTGCCGACGCCCGGGAACGACGCGCCGGCGTACAGCGTCGGAAATTGCGCGATCGTCAGTCCGACCGCCAGCGCGGCGTAGAGCGCCCAGACCGCGCGCCCGATCCAGGCCGCGCGCCCGGGCAGCAACGGCGTTGGCCGGGTGCCGGACAAAGGCAGGCGGGCGCGCTGTTCGATCATCGCGAGGCTCCTTGCAAGGGGAGTATAGCGCAGCGGCGTTGGTGTCAGTGGCGTGAACGGCGAGAGCGGCGCGAATGCGGCCCCGGCACGAGCGTGCCGGGGCCGCTGCGTTGGCTACGAGTAGGCGGACGCGGTCGCGGTGCGCTGCCGGGGCGTTGCCGTACTGGCACTGGTCTGGAGCGCGAGTCCCAGGAGCAGCCAGAGGAGGCCCCACAGGGCGATCGAGAGGCCTGGCGGTGTGCCGGTGACCGCGAGGATGGGGAACATCGCGACGAAGGGATAGATCCCCGTCAGGAGCGGCAGGACGCGCCGCCAGCCGTCCCAGCGCCGCGCCCGCAGCACGGCGATGCCGACCACGACCATCCCGATGCCCGAGAGCAGCGCGCCCAGCGGCACGAGGATTTCGTCGTCGCCGCCCTGGGCGAAGGAGTGGATCTCGCCGAGGAGGAACGCGATACGCCCGAGCAGGGCGATGCCCAGGCCGATGCGCCCCAACCAGCCGCCTCCCGCCGCGCCCGACATGGCCAGGCCCGCCACACCGGTGAGGAGGAGGGCCTGCACGACGATCAGCAGCCCTTCCCAGATCCGGTAGTTCGCCGCATTGCCATACACTGTCTCGTGGAACAGGACATCCGCCAGCAGGGTGATCACCCACAACGCGCCGCCGATCGCGCACGCGATACCGGTCTGTCGAATGCGATTCTCGCTTGCCATGCCGCTCCTGCCTTTCGCTGATTGCCACGCCGCTCGGGTTATTGCTCGACTGGAATCAGCATAGGGCGGGGGCAGTCCCTGCGTCGTGAGGCGCGCGTCCCGATCGTGCGGGACGTTATCCTCGGGTGCAGGGACGCGATCGGTGCGTATGGGAGCGGTGATTTGGAGGGCGCGCAGCTCCGGCCACCGAGCCTGGTCGGGAGCGGCGCGGGCGGGGAGTGGGGGATTTACGCGGGTTGGCGCAACGCGGCGTGCATAGGGGCGCGAATCAGACGATTTCCAGCGTCGTCGCTTCCTCAACCAGCGCCGGCTCGTCCGGGGGGACGATCTCGATGATCTCGAAGCCCGCAAAGCGGTCGCCGGTGCTGACCACGCGGCCGACGATGGCGGCGCGCAGCTGCTCGTAATCTGCCGGGTCGCCCGCCTCGGTGCGCTCCAGCACGATCACTTCGGCGATGGGCGCGCCGGATTCCTCGTCGATCATCGACTCATTTCCCTCGTTGGGCACAAAGAAATGCCGAGAGTTGAACCAACGCTACCTTGGGAGGCGCGCGGCTCTCGGCGAGAAACTATACCAAAAGTCTGTGCCATACTGAGAGTGCTGAGTGAGTGTTTCGCGCCGCGCCGCGATTGTCCGCCTTCCGGCCCTACGGTATACTGATGGTAAGTCATCGCTGGCGCGGTGGCGGTGCGCGATTGCGGGCGGGGAGACGATCATTCGTGGCCGAGATCAGCGCGGGCGAACTGACGAACGTGGCGTCGCCGACACCCGGCGCGACCGGCGTTTGCTCTTCCTCCTGATCGTTGCCGCCGCCGTGGCGCTGCTCGACCTTCTGGGGCTTGGCGCCGGGGGCCGAGCACCGAGGTCGGCGGTGCGGTGGCGATGAACGTCCCGCCCCTGAGTTCACCGTCACCACCATCGACGGCAGCAGTTGACGCTCAGCGAGTTGCGCGGCAAGACGGTGGTGCGGAATGTCTGGGGCTCGTGGTGCGTGCCTTGCCAGATGAGGCCGGGGAACTGAATCGCTCCTATGGGGTCTACAAGGATCGCAACGTCGTTTTCGTCGGCATCGCCTGGAACGATAACGATGGCGAGGTGCGCAAGTTCGTCGATAAGTACAAGGTGCCCTACACCATCGCGCTCGATCCGGAGGGCAAGATCGCGATCGATCTCGGCATCACCGGCGTCCCGGAGACCTATCTGATCAACACGCAGGGCCAGCTGACCCAGAAATGGGTCGGACCGATCACCAGCACGCAACTGAACCGCATGCTGGCCCCGATGGTGCCGTAAGGCGCGAAGTACGAAGTTGGCACGTTACAGGTTTCAGGTTCGAATCGCACATGCGCAACATGCAGACTTGCCAACCTGAAACCTGCATTCGTACTTCGTACTTCGTACTTCACGATGAGCGCCAGCGAGGCGCTGCTGATCGCGATCCGTTGGGCACATGCGCTGGCGACGGTGGTCTGGTCGGTGGCGGGGTACGCGACGCTGATCCTGGGGCGGCAGCGCCGACGAAGACGAGGCGACCGCCACGCGGATCGGTCGGGCGACCGGCGCGGAGTTCGGGCGCTGGCTCAGGGGGGCGACGGTTGTCTTTGTCGTCAGCGGCGTGATTCTGACTGTCGCGCGGTTGCTCGCCCAGTACGCGCCGGAGCCGATCGCCAGCGCCAGCAGCGCGATCGCGGCCAGGTAGCCCCACTCGCGCACCCGCTGCCCGAGTCCGGGGTGCAGGATCGCCTCGGCGTCGCGCGGCGGTGCCCAGCCACGCAGGCGCAGGCTGTTCGTCACCACGCTGACGCTGCTCATCGCCATCGCCGCCGCCGCCAGCACCGGGTTCAGCAGCTGCCCGGTGAAGGGATACAACGCGCCCATCGCCACCGGGATGAGGATGACGTTGTAGCCGAAGGCCCAGAAGAGGTTCTGCCAGATCACGCCCATCGTGCGGCGCGAGAGCGCGATGCCGCTGACCACGCCGCGCAGATCGCCGCCGACCAGCGTGATGTCGCTCGCCTCCACCGCCACGTCGGCCCCGGTGCCGATCGCGATCCCCAGGTCGGCCTGCGCCAGCGCCGGGGCGTCGTTCACCCCGTCGCCGACCATCGCCACCGCCTGCCCGCGCCCCTGCAACGTCGTGACCTGCGCCGCCTTCTCACCCGGCAGCACCTCGGCCAGCACCCGCTCCGGCGCGATCCCGACCTGCCGCGCGATCGCCTCGGCCGTGCCGCGCGCATCGCCCGTCAGCATCCAGACATCCAGCCCCAGTGCCTTCAGGCTGGCGATCGCCTCCGCCGACCCCGGCTTGACCGTGTCGGCCACGGCGATGATCCCGGCCAACTCGCCGTCCACCGCCACATACATCGGCGTCTTGCCCGCCGTCGCCAGCGCCTGCGCCTCATCGCGCAGCGGCTCGGTCGCCACCGCCCAGTCGCGCAGCAGCGCCTCGTTCCCCAGCAGGACCGCGTGCCCATCCACAACCGCGCTGATCCCGCGCCCCGCAATCGCCTCAAAACTCTCGGCGGGCGGCGCGTCAACCTCCAACTCCCGCGCCCGGGCGATGATCGCCTCACCCAACGGATGCTCCGACCCCCGCTCCGCCGCCGCCGCCAACCGCAGCAACCATTGCTCTTTGCTGCCCTCGGACCCACTGACTACTGACCACTGACTACTGACTACTGGAGTCCCAATGTCAGACATCGGACAAATCGCCGTTTTCGCCGCGTTTGTGGTCTGCTGCGTCGGTCTGGGATCGGCGGTGTGGGCCGCGCGCAAGGGGGCGGCGGAGTTCCTGGTCAGCGCGCGGCACGCGACGATCGCGCTGGCGGCGCTGATGGTGCTGGCCTCGGGCGTGCTGGTCACGGCGTTCCTCTCGCACGATTTCAGCCTCGCCTATGTCGCCGCCCATTCCAGCCGCGACATGCCGAAGCATCTGGTCGGGGCGGCCTTCTACAGCGGCATGGAGGGATCGCTCCTCTACTGGGCCTCCACCCTCAGCCTGCTCGGCACGGCCGCGACGATCTCCCTCTGGCGCACCAGTCGGCGCGGCTCGCGCATCGCCACGCAGCTCCTGCCCGGCTTCATCGCCGCTTTCCTGGCGATTGAGGCGTTCTTCACCTACTTGCTCACGTTTGTCGCGCGCCCGTTCGCGCCGCTGATCGGCGGTGTCCCGACCGATGGCAATGGCCTCAACCCGTTGCTGCGCGACTGGGGCATGCTGATCCACCCGCCGATGCTGCTGGCGGGCTACATGAGTTGGACCATCCCCTTCTGCTTCGCGATCGCCGCGCTGGTCAGCGGGCGTGTGGACAACGAGTGGCTGCCGCTCGTCCGCCGGTGGACGCTCTTCGCCTGGGCGGTGCTCGGCTTCGGCAACCTGCTCGGCGCGTGGTGGGCCTACCACGTCCTCGGCTGGGGTGGCTACTGGGGCTGGGACCCGGTCGAGAACTGCGCGATCATGCCCTGGCTCACCGGCACCGCCTTCCTGCACTCGATCCAGGTGCAGGAGCGGCGCGGCACGCTGAAGATCTGGAACATGGCGCTGGTCACGCTCACCTTCTGCCTCGCCATCTTCGGCACCTTTGTCGTGCGCAGCGGCGTGTTGCAATCGGTCCACTCCTTCGCCCTCTCCTCGATCGGGCCATACTACTTCAGCTTCCTGGCGGTCGCCGTGATCATCTCGGTCGGGCTGCTCTTCTGGCGCATGCCCGCGCTGCGCGCCGAGCGCGATCTCGATTCGGTCATCTCGCGCGAGGCGGCGTTCCTGCTGAACAACTTGCTCTTCATCGCGGTCACCTTCGCGATCTTCTGGGGCACGATCTATCCGCTGATCTCCGAGGCGATCCGCGACGTGCGCGTGAGCGTCGGCCCGCCCTACTTCCAGCGCGTCAACGGCCCGATCCTGCTCGGCGTCGTCGTGCTGATGGGGATCGGCCCGCTCCTTCCCTGGCGGCGCGCATCGCGGCAGCAATTGCGCCGCGCCTTCCTGCTGCCCCTGATCGCCGCCCTCGTGCCGGTGGTCGTGCTCGCCGCGCTCGGGATGCGCGACATCGTCGCGCTGGTCGGCGTCTTCTGCTGCCTCTTCGTGCTGGCGACGATCGTGGCCGAGTTTGCGCAGGGCATCCGCGCCCGCCGCGTCGGCATCGGCGAGAGCATCCCCGGCGCGTTCTACGCCTTGCTGCGCCGCAATGGGCGGCGCTATGGCGGCTACCTCATCCACCTCGGCATCGTCGCGATCGGGCTGGCCGCGATCGGCTCAAATGTCTACCAGCAGGAGCACCACGTCACCCTGTCGCCGGGACAGTCGGCGCAGGTCGGGCGCTACACCGTGCAATTCGTCGAGCGGCGCGAGACGCAGTACACCGACCGCCGCGTGGAGGCTGGAGTCGTCAACATCAGCGACGGTGGCCGCTCCCTCGGGCAGATGTTGCCGAACAAGTCCTACTACACCGGCTTCGAGGATCAGGCGACGACCAGCGTCGCGATCCGCACGAACGCGGTGGAAGACCTCTACATCGTGCTGACCAACTACGACAACAAAACCGCGTCCTTCCTGCTGGTCGTCAACCCGATGGTCGTCTGGCTCTGGATCGGCGGGCTGATCGTCCTCGTCGGCACCATCTTTACCATGTGGCCGCGCCCCACGGCGCAACCCGCCCGCGCGACCGTCCCGGCGCGCGGGGGAGCGGTGGCGTATGGGGACTAATCCAAGTGGGAAGTCGGAAGTCGGAAGTCGGAAGTGGGGGGCGTGGGCGGTTGCGGGGGTGTCGGCGGTTGAAACCGCGCCTCGCAGGCCTGCGGGCCACGAAACCCGCCTGCGCGGGTTAGGAACCCCACCCTCTCCCTCGCAAGGGGGAGGGTCGCCGCCGCAGCGGCGGGGAGGGGTCCATCCCGGGGCGTGGCGAGCCATATTTGTCCTCATCGCCTTGGTCGCTTGCCCTGCTCCCCAGCCTTGTCGCTGCGGATGAACTTGACGACCGCGTGCGGGCCATTGCTAAGGAGCTGCGCTGCCCGGTCTGCGCGGGCGAGACGGTGGCCGATTCCAACGCCCAGGTCTCAGTCCAGATGCGCGGCATCATCCGCGAGAAGCTGGAAGCGGGGGAGACGCCTGAGCAGATCAAGGCCTACTTCGTCGCGCGCTACGGGTCGAGCATCCTGCTCTCGCCGGAGGCGAAAGGCTTCACGCTCGGCGTCTGGGTTGCCCCGGTGGCCGCCCTGGTGCTTGGCCTCGCCATTGTCCTGACCGTGGTGCGGAGCTGGATGCGGCGGAGTGCGCCTGTTGTCGCCCCCTCAACGGCAACACCGGTCCGCCCTTTGCCAGCCGACGACGACGAACGGCTCGAACAGGAACTGGCCAAGTTCCGGCGCTCGGGCGGCGGGGTGCGCGGATGACCGCACCGCTGCTCGTCGGGCTGGTGCTGGCCGCCCTCGCCCTCTGCTACGTCCTCGCGCCGCTCGTCATGCCGCGCGCCTTCGGCGTGGAGGCATCGGTCGCGACTCACGCCGACGACGCTGCGGGCGATCCCCTCATCGGCCTGCGCGACGACCTCTTCGCCCGGATCGTCGAACTCGACTTCGACCATGCCACCGGCAAGACCGACGAGGAGGAGTACCAGCAGGAGCGCGCCGCGCTCAAACGCCGCGCCCTCGCCGTCCTCCGCACCCTGGACGAGCGCGACACTGCGGGCGACGCGATCGAAGAAGCCGTCCGCGTGGCGCGCGAACGCCGCGCCGCCATGCCGGTCGAACCGGACGCTGCCGACCCCGCCCTGCTAGAATTGGACGACGAAGTCGAGCGGCAGGTGTCGGCGCTGCGCCGCACGCGGCAGCTCCCCGCCACCACCCGCGAATAGCCACCACGATGCCAATCCCCGCCGCAATGGGCTGTCTCATTGCGCCAACTCGGCAGTTATGCCCCTGGAGATGCACGGATTGATTCGCACGAAGATTTCCACCCCAGTCCGCGTGAGCGGACTTCGTGGCCCGCAGGCCCCTAGCCGGGACTTCAGTCCCGGTGCCATGGCGCTGCGCTTGCTTTTCTTCTTCACGCTCCTCGCCGCAACGCTTGCCCTCCCCAGCGCCGCCCGCGCCGCCGATGGCACGATCACCGGTCAGATTGTCGGCAAGAATGGTGCGGACAACATCGGCGGCACCACGGTGAAGCTGACGGTGGCGATGTCCACCGGCGACCCGATCGAGCGGACCACGAAGGCGGGCGACGACGGCCGGTTCACCTTCGAGGGCGTGCCGCTCGCGGTCGACGCGTTCCATCTACTCCAGGTGGTCTACGACGGGGGCAACTACTTTGTCGCGGTCGAGTTTGCCGCCGGGGCGACCAGCGCCGATGCGGGGACGATCGAGGTCTATCGCGGCTTCCGTGCCGACGATGGCCTCTCCTTCTCGCGCATGAACACGCTGATGACCGCCGTGAATCAAAGCGGCGCGCAGTTGATCGAGACGGGGGGGTATCTCAACAATACCGACCGCGCGTACATCGGGCGCGCGAACGCGCAGGACGCGATGACCGCGCGCTTCGGCCTGCCGGTCGGCGCGTTCAATCTCAACCCGCAGCTCGGGCTCAATCGCGACACGCTGGTCCAACTCGATGAACCGCCATTGCTCGGCTTTGCCACGATTGAAGCGGTGCCGCCCGGCGACAACCAGTTCGCCTACATGTATCAGATGCAGTCGCAAGATGGCATCATCTCGATCGACCGTGTCTTCCCTTACCGCACCGATCTGTACACCCTCTATGTCCCCACGGGCGTGCGCCTGGAGAGCGGCGGCAACTCGGTGCCGATTCTCGATAGCGGGGTGGGGCAGATGCCGAACGGCCAGCAGATGCGCGTCTACACCGCCACGAACATTCCGGCGGGCGGGCGGCTGACCGTGCGGCTCACCAATCTGCCGAAGCCCGACAACGGGCGGAACCCGCTTCTCCCCGCGATGATGGTCTTCATGTTCCTGATCGGCATCGGGTTGATCGTCGTCTACGGTCGCCAGCGCGGCAAGTCGCCGGTCACGGCGGCGGCGCAGCGGCAGATCAGGACCGTACCGGGCGGCATCGCCAAACCGCGCGCCGAGGCGGTGCCAGCGGCTGACGCACCATCTCCCGACGACCTTGCCGCGCGCAAGGAAGCGCTGCTGCTCGAACTGGTCGAACTCGATGAGCAGCACGACGCCGGGGATCTGCCCGACGACGAGTATCGCCGCCGCCGCACGGCGAGCAAAGAAGAACTGGTTGTCACCCTCCGCGCGCTGGAAGGCAAGGACGCCCGGCCCGTCGGCAGCGGCGCGCGGGGCACTCGCCGGGGCGGGCCGGAGCGGTGAGCGCCGCGCCTCCCGACGCTGTCGCGCCCGATGGCGTCGCGATCGAGGCGCGCGGCGTGCGCGTCGCCTTCGGCGCGACGGTTGCCCTGCGCGGCGTGAACCTCGCCGTGCCGTGGGGGGCGCGACTGGCGCTGCTCGGCCCAAACGGCGCGGGCAAATCGACGCTCCTGCGCGTCCTCGCCACCCTCAGTCGCCCCGCCGCCGGCACGGTGCTGGTCGCCGGGCACAACGCCTACGCCGAGCAGGTCGCCGTGCGGCGGCTGATCGGCGTGGTGGCGCACCAGACCTATCTCTACGACGAGTTGACCGCGCTGGAGAATCTGCTCTTCTACGGCGCGCTCTACGACGTGCCCGACCTCGACCGCCGCGCCGAGGCGCTGCTCGACGCGGTCGGCCTCGCCTCCAGGCGGTCGCAGCGCGCGGGCACTTTCTCGCGCGGCCAGCAGCAGCGCCTCACGATCGCCCGCGCGCTGCTGCACGACCCGCCGATCCTGCTGCTGGACGAGCCCGACACCGGCCTCGACCTCGCCGCGTCCAGCCTGCTCGAGGCGCTCTTCCTCGGGGACCGCACGCTCGTCATGGCGACCCACAACCTCCGCCACGCCGCGCGCCTCTGCGACCGCTGTGTCATCCTTGGCGGTGGGCGCTTCGTCCACGCCGCGCCGCTGGTCCTCGGCGACGATGCGGCGCTAGAGGCGACCTACCGGCAGTTTGCGGACGTGGGCGGTGGGGGGGATTGAAGTAGACGGCTCGCCAGGGGCTATAGCAAAGGGCACCACACACCATGCTTGCCTACACCATCTGCTTCTGCCGCAGCAGCGACCGCCTCCTGCTCCTCCATCGCCGTCGCCCGCCCAACGCGGGCCTCTGGAACGGCGTCGGCGGCAAACTTGCCCCCGGCGAACGCCCGGACGACTGCATCCGGCGCGAAGTGTTGGAGGAGACTGGTATCGACCTCGCCACGGCGGGCACGCTCCGCTTCGGTGGGATCGTCACCTGGACCGTCGGGGCCGACCCCACTATGCCCAGCAGCGGCATGTACGCCTTCGTCGCCGACCTCGACCCCGCCTATCCCATCTGGGACGGCGACCGTGACATCCCCGAGGGCCTGCTCCGCTGGCACCCGCTCGCCTGGGCCACCGATGTCACCAACACCGCCCTCGTCTCTAACCTTCCACACTTCGTCCCGGCGATGCTCGCCGGCGACCCACCGGCAGAGTACCGCTGTGCCTATAGCGACACGCTGATGAGCAGCCGACTGCTTGGCGTGACGCAGCACCCTTTGGACTGCTGTGATGTATCCTGATCTCTACACACTTGAATTGCCAGGCCCAGGACGGCTGAGCATCATGGCCCGACCTCGCGGGGGCGATTGGCTGGAAGATGAAATCTCTGCTCTTCGCCGAGTGGGCGTGGCGTGTCTTGTCTCGCTGCTCACACCCGATGAAGCCGAGGCCCTGGAACTGACCGAGGAGGCTACGCTCTGCCGTGCTTGCGGCCTCCGCTTTCTCTCGCTGCCAATCCAAGACCGCGATGTGCCGGAAGCACCGCGCTTGCTGAGCGCATTGCTCGTTAAGCTTGGTGCGGAATTTGATGCGGGCCGTCATGTGGTCATTCATTGTCGCCAGGGGATCGGGCGCGCGTCGCTCGTGGCTGCGAGTCTGTTGGTCGGGCGCGGTTATACTCTCGACCAGGCGTTCACTTGCGTGGCTCAGGCACGCGGGCGCGACGTTCCCGACACGGACGAACAACGGGCATGGGT
>JAXLWN010000132.1:0-14279 GCA_046328475.1 Chloroflexia bacterium
CCGTGGATGGGGCGGTCCTGGGTTTCGGTAGGGTGGTCGTCGTCGTTGTGGCCGCTGTTTTCGGCGAGGCCGAGGCGGCGGTAGAGGGCGGCGAGGGGGGCGGGGGCCCACCAGTTCCATTCGCCGAGGAGGCGCATGGTGGCGGGGACGACGAGGGCGCGGACGATCAGGGCGTCAACGCCGACGGCGAGGGCCATACCGAGGCCGATGGCTTTGATGATGACGATCTCGGCGAGGGCGAAGGCGGAGAAGACGGCGATCATGATCGCGGCGGCACCGGTGATCAGTTGGCCGGTCTGTTCCAACCCTTCGGCGACGGCGGAGCGGTTGTCGCCGAGGCGCTCGTGCTCTTCCTTCATGCGGCTGAGGAGGAGGACTTCGTAGTCCATCGAGAGGCCGAAGAGGAGGCAGAACATCAGCACGGGGATGGTGGGGTCGATCGAGCCGGGGGTGAAGTTGAGGAAGCCGCTGAGGTGGCCTTCCTGGAAGATCCAGACGAGCGCGCCGTAGGAGGCGCTGATCGAGAGGAGGTTCATGGCGACGGCCTTCAGCGGCAGGAGGACCGAGCCGAGCAGGAGGAAGAGGACGATGTAGGTAGCGACGACGATGAAGAGGACCGCCCACTTGGTGTCGGCCTTCAGCGAGGCGATCTGGTCGATGATGAAGCCGGTCTGGCCGCCGACGAGGATGTTGCCGTCAACGGCGGGGCCACCGGCGCGGATGTCGTGGACGATGTCGCGCGCCGCGTCGCTGTCGGCGGTCTTGGGGGTGAGGACGGTGAGCAGGACGATGTGCGCGCCGGTGGTGCGGGTCAGGCCCGCCTGGAGGTCGGCCGGGAGCTGGTCGCGCGGGGCGGTCAGCATGGCGACGATCTGATCCTTCGGCAGGGCCTTGCCGTCGGGGCCGGGGACGTTGACGACGCTCTGGACGCGCGAGACGTTCGGCAGGGTCTCTAGCCAGTGGACGTAGTCGTAGAGCTGGCCGATGCGGGCGGCGGTGAGGGGCTGGCCACCGGGGACGTTGACGACGACCGGGATGCTGGTATTCTCGCCGCCCGGGAATTCCTTGGTCAGCAGTTCCCAGCCCTGGCGGGCTTCCAGGCGCTCGGGCAGGACGCGGGCATCGGAGAGGCCGAGGCGCAGCCGCAGGACCGGGGACCCGGCGAAGAGGAGGATGGCGAGCAGCGGCAGGAGCACCAGCCAGGGGCGAGCCATCACGCCGACCGCCAGCGCGTGCCAGACGCCGCCGCGTGTGGCGGCGCGGGGGTGACGGTCGCGGGCCGGAGGCGCGGCGGCGGAGCGATCAGCGATGGTGTTGCCGACGATCGAGAGGAGCGCGGGGAGGAAGGTGATGCCGTAGATGACCGCCGCCGCGACGACGAGGATGGCGGCGATGCCGATCGATTGCAGCATCGCGGAGTGGTAGAAGAGGAGCCCGGCGACGCCGATGGCGACGGTCAGGCCGGAGAAGGTGATCGCTTTGCCGGTGGTGGCGATGGTGCGCACCACGGCGTCTTTCACCGGGCGGCGCATGGCTTCGTCGAGGAAGCGGCTGATGATGAAGAGGGAGTAGTCGATCGCGACGCCGAGGCCGATCATCGAGGCGACGTTGAGGGCGTAGATCGACATGTCGCGCGAGTGGGCGAAGGCGTAGATGCCGGCCAGGCCGCCGAGGATGACGAAGGCCCCGACGAAGATCGGCACCAGCGCGATGGCGATCGAGCCGAAGGTGATGGCGAGTGCCAGCCCGGCGGTGCCGAGCGAGGAGCGGCGCAGGGTGCGCCAGAGGGTGGCCCCGAAGACGAGGATCAGGATGGCGAGGGCGATCGGCAGGCCGACGGAGCTCGGCACGCGCAGGTCACTCTCGGAGGTGGCGGCGAAGGCTTCGTTGATCGGGATATTGCCGGTGCTGAGGATGGTGAGGCGATCGGACTGGACCTTGTCGCGCAGTTCCTGGTAGTAGTCGGAGGCGCGGAGAAGGCATCCTTGAGCTTGATGGTGACGAAGATGCGGCGGCCGTCGGTGGAGACGAAGCTCGGGCTCTGCTCGATGCCCGTGACGCGGGTATCGGTGCGCAGGGGGGCGAGGGCCGCTTCGACCGCCGCCGAGAAGGCGGGATCGGTCGCCTTGAGGTTCGGGTCTTTGGCGGTGAAGATCAGGGTGAAGCCCGCGCCGTTATCGGAGGGGAGTTCCTTGTCGATCAGTTCGATCGCGCGGAAGGTTTCGAGTTCCGCGCTCCCCCGGTCGCTGCTGGCGAGGGAGGTGGCGAGATTGAGGATCATCAGGACCGAGGCCACGACCAGGCCGAGCGAGAGGATGAGTACCGGCCAGCGGAAGCGGTAGACGAAGCGGCCCCAGACCCCGAACATTGTGTCCTCCTCGAGATGCGTGCGGTAACGGACGGTGTTACCGGATAGAGACCTCACCCCGCCGCCTGCGGGCGGCACCCCTCTCCCGCGAGGAGAGGGGATGGATGCGGTGGTGCTTAGTCGTCGGCGGCGGGCAGGGCGGCGGGCGGGGCGGTGCCGACGAGGGTTGGTGCGGGATCGAGGCCGCGCCGCAGGATGCCGCTGAGGGTGCCGACGAGGGTTGACCAGTCGGCGTTGTCGTCGCTGAGGAGATCGACGCTCGACAGGCCGAAGGGGAGCGCGATCAGGATGGTGGCGAGGGCGTTGAGGTCGACGTCGTCGCGCAGGCGTCCGGCGGCGCGCTCTTCGCGGGCGAGTTCGACGATGACGGTGCGCCAGGAGTCGATCATTTCGCGCATCGTCGCGCCGAACGCGGGGTCGCGCGTGGCTTCGTATTGCAAGAGGAGCTGCAGTTGCTCCTGCTCGCGGCGTTCGGCGGGGGAGGCTTCGAGGTTGCGGCGGAAGGCGGCACCGAGGCCGACGGTGATCGGGTCGTCGCCGGGCGCGGCGGAGCGGATGGCATCCAGCAGCGCGGCGCGTTCGAGCGCGGTTTCCTCGGCGCAGAGGGACTGGAGCATTTCGGCCTTGGTCTGGAAGTAGACGTAGATCGCGCCGGTGGAGACGCCCGCCTCGGTGGCGATTTCGCGCATGGTGGTACGGTCGTAGCCCTGGGCGACGAAGAGGCGCATGGCGGCGTCCAGGATCGACTCGCGCCGCCCGGCCTTGAACACGTCGGATCGCTTCGGACTCATCGCGCCCCTCATGAATAACGAACGTCCGTTATGGATTTTAGCAGAGGAATCGACGCTGTCAAGGCCCGGGAGGGGGGACCTTGCCGGTACTTCTGCTGAAATTACCGAGACGGCGCGGGAGGAGCCGAGGGGAATGGCACCAGGGAGGGGAGGGACGGGCGCTCGATGTCGAAGGTGCGTTCGGCCCGCGCATTCACCGATGCATTCCCGGCGTTGACGGTGATGTTGATCCGGCTTTTCGTTGCGGTATTAGAGGAGAGGTAGCCGCGAACAGTGGTGCTGTCGTCCTTCCCGGTGCGGGTGAAGGTCACGCCCGGCCAGCCGTCGGCGCTGACGTTCCCGGCGCTGGCACTCGCATTGAGGTAGGCGTCGGTCGTTTTCGGCAGTTCCAGTTCGACGTTGCCGAGGTTCACCTGCACATCGAGCCGGGATTCGGGCTGCAACGTGCCATTGACGAAGAGGTGGCCACCATTAACGTTAAACGAGGAACCGTTGGCCAGATTCATGCCGATGAGACTGACAGAGCCGAGGTGGAGCGCCCCGGTTACCCGCCCGGTGATCCCTTCGATATCCATCACGCCCGCCGCGATGTTGAACTCGACGTTGCTGTTGGCGGGGATGGTCACGGTGAGACTGACGCTGCGGTGGGCCAGCCAACCCGCGAAGATGTCGTCGCCGTCGAAGGGGTTGCGCTCGCTGGCATGAATCGCGATGGTGCCCGGTGTCGAGTCATCGACTTCCAGGTTGTAGCTATCGACCGCTTGATCGGCCAGACCTTGCGAGATGTGGCGTACGTCCACGTCTGCCACAACTTCAACCTTGTCGCTGGTTCCGGCAACGACATCCACGCGACCGATCGAGCTGTCGATGCGCACGGTCGGGACGCCGCTGACGGCATAGACCTGCGGCGGCGTGGTGCGGTGGGCCTCGCGGGTCAGCATGTTGAAGCCGGCGTAGACGCCGCCGAGCAGGACGACGAGGCCGAAGATCATCAGGATGCGCCCGAAGAAGGTGACGCAGCCCGAAACCGGGCGCTGCGGGCGGCGCGCGGTGGTGAAGGGGATGTCGGTGGGGCTGGTGCTGTTGTCCTCGGGGATGAAAGGCATCGCCCACTCGGTTGCTAAGCGCTCGGTATCGCCGTCGCCACGTTCGAGCAGGGCCTCGGTGCGCCTGCGCAGATTGCCGTTCCGGTCCATTGCCATCCTCTTCCCATCGCTGGTCGATCGCGCACCGGCCCACAGGCCGGGAAGATCACTGTCCTGAGAAGAGTATGGCAGCGGGGTTTCGGGGAAGTTTCACGAATGTGTGACGAAACTGTAGAAGTAACGAGTGACGAGTAACGAGTGACGAGGAGAAAGTGCTGAGTGCTGAGTGCTGAGTGATGAGTGGGTTGCAGTCGGGCAGTCGGGCGGTCGGGCAGAGGGTCGCCTCGTTCCTCGTTCCTTCGTATCTCACTCAGCACTCAGCACTCAGCACTCGTCACTCGACGAAGCGGTAGCCGACGCCCCAGACGGTGACGATTTTTTCGCCGATGGGGCGAGTTTTTTGCGGAGGCGCATGATGTGGGTGTCGACGGTGCGGTCGAAGCCTTCGTAATCGTCGCCCCAGAGGCGTTCGAGGAGGAATTCGCGGCTGAAGGCGCGGCCGGGGTGGTTGGCGAGCAGGACGAGGAGGTCGTATTCCTTGAGGGTGAGGTCGACGGGGCTGCCTTCGAGCGTGGCGACGCGGTCGGCGAGGTCGATGCGGAGGTCGCCGCGCACGATCGGTTGCGGCGCGGGGAGAGGGTGGAGGCGGCGGCACCGGTGGCCAGGCCCGCACCGACCGGGGCCTCGCTGGCGGCGGCGGCGTCGAGCGCGACGCGGCGCAGGAGCGCCCGCGCGCGCCATCAGTTCGCGGACGCCGAAGGGCTTGGTGACGTAGTCGTCGGCACCGACTTCGAGGCCGAGGACGCGGTCGATCTCCTCACCGCGCGCGGTGAGCATGATGATCGGCACGAGGTAGTCCTGGCGCACCTGGCGGCAGACGGCGAGACCATCGAGGCGCGGGAGCATCCAGTCGAAGATCAGCAGGTCAGGTTTGGTCTGGCCGACGAGCGCCAGCCCGGTGAGGCCGTCGAACGCCTGATGGACGGTGTGCCCTTCCAGCTCCAGTTGGGAGCGGATCAGGTTGTTGATATCGACTTCGTCCTCGACAACCAGGATGGTAGCCACACGCCCTCTTCTTTATGCGGGTCACCAGGCAACGCCGATTGAGGACATTATAACAAGGCGTGCAAAGGGGTAGTCGCGTGTGGGGGCACCGGGACTGACGAGAGGCTGGCGGTTCAAACCGCGCCTCGCAGGCCTTCGGCCACGAAGTCCGCCTCCGCGGACTGGGCTGACCTCACCCCGCCGCCTGCGGGCAGCACCCCTCCCGCGAAGGAGAGGGGAAGAGGCGCACCGACCAGCAAGGGCGAAACGGCGCGCTAGACAATCCCGGGCAGGACAGCGCTTACCTGGGAGGCAACGATGCGGCGGGATCTTTCCGGATCCCGCCGCACGAGTGTGGGTGTGTCGATCATTGGCGGCTTTACCATTCGACGTTACCTCCGGTGCGCGGGGTGGCGGGGGTGGGTTGTGGTTGCTGGGGGCGTTTGGCGATGAGGTCGGGGGAGGGGGTGGGGGGAGGGCGCGGGTGGTGGCGGCGGCGGTGCGCAGGGTGACGGTGAAGGTGCTGCCTTCGCCGACGGTGCTCTCGACGTTGATGGTGCCGCCCATGGCGGCGACGAAGTCGCGGACGATGGCGAGGCCGAGGCCGAAGCCGCCGGAGGTGCGGGCGCGCGAGCCGTCGGTGCGGTAGAAGCGCTCGAAGATGCGGTCGAGGTCCTCCTGGGGGATGCCCATGCCGGTGTCGGCGACGGCGAGGGTGACGGTGTGCGGGTCGGGGGAGCGCAGGCTGATCGAGACGATGCCGCCGGCCGGGGTGTAGGCGATGGCGTTGCGGGTGAGGTTCAGCAGGACCTGGGCGAGGCGCTGGCGGTCGGCGAGGACGGGCGGGACGCCTTCGGCCACGTCGCGGACGAGGATGATCTGGCGGTCGCGCTTGGCGAGGGGGGCGAGGGAGGACCAGACTTCCTCGACGACGCCACCGGCGTCCACGGGGGCGACTTCGACTTTCAGTTCGCCCGCTTCGGCGCGGGCGAGGGAGAGGAGTTCGTCAACGAGGGTGCTCAGCCGCTCGGCTTCACGGCCGATGATGCCGAGGTAGTTGCGCAGTTCGGCGGGGGGCGCGGTTTGCACGCCGGTTTCGTTGCGGTCGATGGCGATTTGCAGCGATTCGACGTGGCCCCGGATGGAGGCGATCGGGGTGCGCAG
Organism: Chloroflexia bacterium; assembly: GCA_046328475.1. GTDB lineage: Bacteria > Chloroflexota > Chloroflexia > Thermomicrobiales > CADCWN01 > CADCWN01. Next base: position 6,513 of record JAXLWN010000132.1, read on the forward strand.
TTCGTGCGAGACGTTGACGATCAACTCGCGGCGCTTCTGGTCGGAGCGCTCGGCCTGCCTGGTGGCCTCCACGGCGACCTGGCGCGACTCGCGCAGTTGCTCGGCGAGGTCGCTCTGCCCGAGCATCAGGCGGGCGAAGCGGCCGGAGACGACGGCGAGGCCGTTCAGCAGGTGGAGCGAGACCAGGCCGACGCCGAGGCCGAGCGCGGTCAGGAAGCAGGTGCCGATCAGTTCGGTATCGCTGTAGGCGCGGCCGAGCGAGGCGTCGATCAGCACCGGGACCGGGGCGAAGATGAGGAAGGCGGAGAGGGCGGTGAGGGCGAAGCCGAGCAGGAAGGAGAGGAGGCTGAGCGGGAACTTGGCGAGCAGGTAGAGCAGGCTGGTCCAGGTGACGCTGCTGCCGAGGTGGTGGCGCATCCAGCGCCAGGGCGTGAGGCCCTGCGGGCGGGGGCGATACATCGGCCCGATGTCGATGCGCAGCCACCAGATCGCCAGCTGGCGTTCGAACGAGGCCATCCACCACCAGGCGAGGACGCAGAGGGCCAGGATGGGGATGCCAATGCCGGCGATCACCGAGCCGAGGCCGGACGAGAGGCCGACGATCAGGGTGACGAAGTAGAAGGTGCCGAGCGGGAAGCTGGCGAAGAGGTAGAGGATGTTGCGGTAGGTTTGCGCGCGGAAGGCGATCGTCAGCCAGTTCCAGGGTTGCTGGCGCGACCGCTGTTCCGGTGGTAGTTGCATACTTGTCGCGATGCTCATGTCTCGTCTCCAGAGGGATCGCGCGCCCTGCCCCGGCGCGGCTCCCGGCCACAGTGGTGATGCTACACCCAGGGTCGCGCCGCAGCAATGGCGGCAGCGGCGAACCGGCGATGTTTTGTCGCCAGCCTCAGTGTGGCAGGGAGGTTTGTGCGCGGTATGGCGAATGTGTGACGAAGTTGTTGGGGGCTTGCGGTTCAAAGTTCAAGGTTCGAAGGTTCGAAGGTTCGAAGGTTCGAAGGTTCGAGGGTTCAGTTCGAAGGTTCAGTTCGAAGGTCGAGGTGGTTGGGGGTGGAGATGTGGGTTGGCGGGGATGAGCAAGGGTATGCGGCGTGGCGCATTCAGCCGGTGCAAGATATGCTGTGCGTGCTTGCTAATTGCGGCAAACTTGGGTATAGTGTGAAGCGGGTAGATAAGAACTGTTCTTAGCTAATAGCTGCAACCATTGGCAGAAAGGACGCTGGACGGGATCATGGCCGCTTCTACTCGCTACGACCAACTCCTCGGGCGTTTGCGCCTGGATGGCATTCGGCTGACGCCGCAGCGGCTGGCGGTGCTGCGCATCCTGGCCGACGATACGGGCCACCCCACGGTCGAGCAGGTCTATGACCGGGTGCGCGGCGATTACCCCACGACCAGCCTGGCGACGATCTACAAGACGATCGACATGCTGAAGGGGATCGGCGAGGTGCTGGAGTTGAGCGTGGGCGAGAGCCACCGCTACGACGGTCGCGACCCGCGCCCGCACCCGCACCTGATCTGCGAGACGTGCAGTTCGATCATCGATCTGCCGCTGGATGGCCCGCTGGGCGACCTGGCATTGCTGGCCGCCACCGCCGATGCCGTCGCGGCTGTGCATGGCTATGGGGATGTGCAACCGCGCCTGGAGTTCCGTGGGCGCTGCCCCGACTGCCAGGCGACCCTCGTCGCGCTTGCCCCTGATCCAGGCTTATGAGATAATTTAGTTGCGAAAGTCTCCTGGTGCCGCCTGTGCGGTGCCTCCCCCGTGCGTATCAATGCGGGCAGCGATCCCGATGCTGCGGGTGGTCGGAGGAATTGAAGGAGGGAGCGGTACATTGTCCTCGCTAGAGATCAAGAATCTGCACGCGAAAGTCGAAGACCGGGAAATCCTGCGCGGCGTCAATCTGACGATCAAGCAGGGCGAGGTTCACGCGCTGATGGGGCTGAATGGCTCCGGCAAGAGCACCCTCGCGTATGTCCTGATGGGCCACCCGAATTACGAAGTGACCGAGGGTGAGGTCCTGCTCGACGGCGAGAATATTCTGGAGATGGAGCCGAACGAGCGCGCCCATGTGGGCCTGTTCCTCGCGTTCCAGTATCCGACCTCGATTCCGGGCGTGAACGTCGCCAATTTCCTGCGCCAGGCGTACAACGGGGTGCAGAAGGCGCGCTTCCTGGCGGCCAACCCGGATGCGGAGTACAAGGCCCCGCCGGTGGCCGAGTTCCGCAAGCGGCTGACGGAGCGGATGGCGAGCCTGCGGATGGACCGCTCGTTCATGGGTCGCTATCTCAACGAGGGCTTCTCCGGCGGCGAGAAGAAGCGGATGGAAATCCTGCAGATGGCGATGCTGGAGCCGAAGTTCGCGGTGATGGACGAGACCGACTCGGGTCTCGACATCGACGCGCTCCGCACCGTGGCCGAGGGTGTGAATACGCAGCTCTCCGAGCGGCTGGGCGTGCTGGTGATCACGCACTATCAGCGCCTGCTCAACTACATCAAGCCGCAATTCGTCCACATCATGATGAACGGCAAGATTGTGGCCGATGGTGGGCCGGAGTTGGCCGAGGAACTCGATGTGAAGGGCTATGACTGGGTCCGCAGCGAGTTCGCGCCGGACGAGGTGATCCCGGGCACCGAGCATGAGGAGCGGCCCGCGAAGGGTCCGGCGGGGATCACGGTGACGCGGTCGCTGACGGGTACGGTGAGGGAGTAACGAGTGATGAGTAACGAGTAATGAGTAACGAGGGGGACGAACCCTTCCTCATCACTCATCACTCATCACTCATTCCTGGAGGAACGATGAGCGCACCTGAGCAGGTTGTCGTCTCGGATAAGTACGATTTTAGTTTCGCGGACAAGGAAGATTACGTCTTCAAGGCCCAGCGGGGCCTGTCGCGGGAAATCGTCGCGCAGATCTCGCAGATGAAGAATGAGCCGGGGTGGATGACCGATTTCCGCCTGCGGTCCTACGAGTACTTCGTCAAGCGGCCGATGCCGACCTGGGGCGGCGGCGGAGCGCTGAGCGAGATCGACTTCGACAACATCTACTACTACATCAAGCCCTCGGAGGGGCAGGGGCGCACCTGGGATGATGTCCCGGCGTACATCAAGGATACGTTCGAGAAGATCGGCATCCCCGAGGCCGAGCGGAAGTGGCTGGCCGGCGTCGGCGCGCAGTATGAGAGCGAGGTGGTGTACCACTCGCTGCGCGAAGATTTGCAGGCGAAGGGCGTGCTCTTCCTCGACACCGACTCGGCGCTGCGCGAGCACCCGGAGATCTTCAAGCAGTACTTCGGCACGATCATCCCGCCGAACGACAACAAGTTCGCCGCGCTCAACTCGGCGGTCTGGTCGGGCGGCTCGTTCGTCTACATCCCGGCGGGTGTGAGCGTGGATGTGCCGCTGCAGGCCTATTTCCGCATCAACGCGGAGAATATGGGGCAGTTCGAGCGGACGCTGATCGTCTGCGAGCCCGGATCGTACGTCCATTATGTCGAGGGCTGCACCGCGCCGACCTACGGCTCGGAGTCGCTGCACTCGGCGGTGGTCGAGATCGTGGTGCTGGAGAAGGCGCGCTGCCGCTACACCACGATCCAGAACTGGTCGAAGAATGTCTTCAATCTGGTCACCAAGCGTGCGACCGCCTACAAGGACGCGACGATGGAGTGGGTTGATGGCAACCTCGGCTCGCGCCTGACGATGAAGTACCCGGCAGTCTGGCTGATGGAGCCGGGCGCGAAGGGCGAGGTGCTGTCGATCGCCTACGCCACCGACGGCCAGCATCAGGACGCCGGGGCGAAGATGGTCCACGCCGCGCCGAATACTTCTTCGACGGTGATCTCGAAGTCGATCTCGAAGGGTAAGGGGCGGTCGTCCTATCGCGGCCTGGTGAAGGTGAACAAGGGCGCGCACCACGTCAAGTCGAGCGTTGTCTGCGACGCGCTGCTGCTGGACGAGGAATCGCGCACCGATACTTATCCCTACATGGAGATCGAGGAGGACAACGTGACCATCGGCCACGAGGCGTCGGTCTCGAAGGTCGGTGAGGAGCAGTTGTTCTATCTCCAGAGTCGCGGCCTCAGCGAGGACGAGGCGATGAGCATGATCGTGAGCGGCTTCATCGAGCCGATCGCGAAGGAACTGCCGTTGGAGTACGCCGTCGAGTTGAACCGCCTGATCCAGTTGGAGATGGCCGGTAGCGTCGGGTAAATGACGAGTGCCGAATGACGAATGACGAATAGGTGGCCGTCGCACTCGTCTCCGCTAGCCCCAGAACGTTGGCATAGGAAGAGGGCGGGCGACTCTTCGGAGCCCCGCCCTCTCGTTCGCGACATTCGTCACTCGACATTCGTCATTCGTCATTGTGACGGGTTGAAGGAGTACAGATGACTAGCACATTGACTCGCCCGACGGGGGCGGAGTTGCGCGGTTTCACGCGCGAGGGGGTCGAGGCGCTGTCGCGCGCCAAGGGCGAGCCGGGCTGGGTGCTGGAGCAGCGGCTGGCGGCGTGGGACGTGTACGAGGCGACCCCGATGCCAACGCAGCAGGACGAGGAGTGGCGGCGCACCAGCCTGCGCTCGCTGAAGCTGGATCAGGTGCAGCCGTTCGGCCCGCAGCAGACGATTGTTCCCGACCTGGAGGCATTGCCCGCCGCCGTGCGCGAGGGCGTGAGCCTGGAAGGACGCGCGGGGCTGCTGGTGCAGCACAACTCGGGCCTGGTCTATGCCTGGCTGAGCGATGCGTTGAAGGCGCAGGGCGTCATCCTGATGGGGCTCGACCAGGCGGTCGTCGAGCACCCCGATCTCGTGCGCAAGTACTTCATGTCCGACGCGGTGACGCCCGCGCACGATAAGTTCAGCGCGCTGCACGGTGCCTTCTGGAGTGGCGGCACGTTCCTCTACGTGCCGCGCAACGTCAATATCGAGACGCCGATCCAGACGCGCGTGTACGCCGATGCGGATGCGCCTGCGGTCTTTGCCCACACGCTGATCGTGGTCGAGGACAATGCTTCGGCGGTCTTCATCGACGAGTTCACGTCGCCGACGGCGGAGAACGGGCAGGGCTTCTCGAACGGGGCGATCGAGCTCTATACCGGCGTGAATGGCCATCTGCGCTACTTCAGCGCGCAGGACTGGGGGCGGCACGTCTACCACTTCAGCACGCAGCGGCTGATCGCGCAGCGCGACAGCACGACCAATTCGCTGACGATCCTGCTTGGGTCGAAGATGGCGAAGACGAATGTCGAGAGTTCGCTGCGCGGCCAGGGTGCGACGAGCGAGATGCTGGGCATCTACTTCGGGGATGGCACGCAGCACTTCGACCAGCACACGATTCAGGACCACGCGCAGCCGAACACGACGAGCGATCTGCTCTTCAAGGGGGCGCTGCGCGACCGGGCGCGGCAGGTCTTCTCGGGGATGATCCGGGTGGAGCCGGGCGCGCAGAAGACGAATGCGTATCAGGCGAATCGGAATCTGCTGCTCTCCGACCAGGCGCGGGTGGACTCGATGCCGAAGCTGGAGATCGGCGCGAACGACGTGCGCTGCACGCATGGCGCGACGATGGGGCAGGTGGAGCCGGAGTATCTCTTCTACCTGCGCAGTCGTGGTCTGGCGCAGGAGGAGGCGGAGCGGATCATCGTCGAGGGGTTCCTGGATGAGATCGTCCAGCGCATCCCGCTCGAAGAGGTGCGCGACCGGCTGGCGGATGGGATCCAGGCGAAGATGGGGCTGCCGCCGCGCAATAAGGAAGACTACATCGTTTAGCGAGAGGTCAGAGATCAGAGGTCAGAGATCAGTGGGTCCCATCCCTCCTGATCTCTGACCTCTGATCTCTAAGCCCTGGAGCAATGCTATGTCTACCTCTGCTGCCACTTCCCGGCTTGATATCGCGGCGGTGCGCGCCGATTTCCCGATCCTGGGCGAGACGGTGCATGGGAAGCCGCTGACGTATCTGGATAATGGGGCGACGTCGCAGAAGCCGGAGGCGGTGCTGCGGGCGCTCGATTACTACTACCGGCACTACAACGCGAATGTGCATCGCGGGGTCTACCAGATCAGCGAACGGGCGACGACGGCCTATGAGGAGGCGCGGCACACGGTGGCGCGCTTCATCGGGGCGACGGATGACCGCGAGATCGTCTTCGTGCGCGGGACGACGGAGGGGATCAATCTGGTCGCGCGGGCCTGGGGCGGGGCGAATCTCGCGGCGGGCGACGTGATCGTGGTCACGGAGATGGAGCACCACTCCAACATTGTGCCGTGGCAGATCGTGGCGCAGGAGCGCGGGGCGACGCTGGCGGCGATCCCGGTGTCCGATGACGGGCGGCTGGATCTGGCGGCGTTCGACGCGATTTTGGCCGAGCAGGCGGGCCGGGTGAAACTGGTCGCGCTGGCGCATGTCTCGAATACGCTCGGGACGATCAATCCGGTGGCGGAGGTGGCGCGGCGGGCGCACGCGGCGGGGGCGCTGGTGCTGGTGGATGGGGCGCAGGGGGTGCCGCATCTGCCGGTGGATGTGCGGGCGCTCGGCTGCGACTTCCTGGCATTCTCGGGGCACAAGATGCTCGGGCCGATGGGGAGCGGGGCGCTCTGGGCGCGGCGGGAGTTGCTGGAGGCGATGCCGCCCTATCACGGTGGTGGGTCGATGATCCGCCGGGTGACGCTGCAAGCGACCACGTATGCCGATTTGCCGAGCAAGTTCGAGGCGGGGACGCCGAGCGTGGCGGATGCGATCGGGCTGGCGGCGGCGGTGGACTACCTGAACGGGATCGGCATGGGCGCGGTTCAGGCCTATGAGCATGAGCTGACGGTCTATGCACTCGCGCAACTGGCCGAGGTCGAAGGGCTGACGCTCTACGGTCCGCCGGTTGCCGAGGAGCGGGCGGGGGTCTTCTCGTTCACGCTGGCCGACATTCACCCGCACGATCTGGCGTCGATTCTGGATGAGGATGGGATCTGCGTGCGCGCGGGGCACCACTGCTGCCAGCCGCTGATGGATCGCTTCGGGCTGACGGCGACGACGCGCGCGTCGGTCTATCTCTACAATACGCCGGAGGAGATCGACCGGCTGGTGGCGGGGCTGGAGCGGGCGAAGGAGATCTTTGCGTTGTAGTGCGGAGGACGGTTCGAAGGTTTGAAGGGTCGAAAGTTCAGGTTACGGGCTCACGAGCCTCTAAACCAACCTTCGAACCTTTGAACATTCGAACTTTCTCTCTCAACACCGGATAAGGCAGCATGGATAGTTCGTTCTACCGGGAAAATCTGCTCGACCATTACCGGAATCCGCGCTTTCATGGGCAGCTTGAGGTGCCCACGGTGAGCCGGGAGGATCTGAATCCGCTGTGCGGCGATATGATTCGGATCGACCTGAAGCTGGAGGATGGGAGGGTCGCGGATGCGCGCTTCAGCGGGCATGGCTGCGCGGTGAGCCAGGCGGCGGCGTCGATGCTGCTGGAGGAGGTGGTGGGGAAGTCGGTGGAGGAGGTGGCGGCGCTGGGACGCGATGATCTGCTTGAGTTGCTGGGGGTGCCGCTGTCGCCCGCGCGGTTGAAGTGCGCGCTGTTGTCGCTGGGGGTGTTGCGGGCGGGGTTGCACGCGGCGGGGGTGGCGACGGTGACGCCGGACCGATGAGCGAACGGGCGAACGGGCGAACGGGCGAATAAACGAAGGGGTAGCGCTGACGTTTTGCGCTGTGGATTGAGGTTGACGGAGCGGGAAGATGGGATTCGTTAAGGTCGCGAAGATTGGCGCGATTGCGCCGGGGAAGGC
>JAXLWN010000133.1:0-14029 GCA_046328475.1 Chloroflexia bacterium
CTGCACCGTGTGGGCCGCATCCATCGTGATCGTTAGCGGGACGGCCCAGCCCGCGTAAACATCGTCCACCACCCAGCCGACGAAGGTCTGGCCGGTATCGGGATGCGGTGTCAGTTCGACCTCGGTGCCGGAGACGTAGGCGAACGGCCCGAGCCCGGTGCCGCTCGGGTTGCGATCGACCGTACCGGTGCCACTGGTCGTGATGGTGAGGTTGTAGCCGAAGATGCCAACAATAGTGTGCGAGCTATCCACCGTGACATTGAACGGGTTATCGTTCCCTGCCACGAGGTTATCCTGAGTCCAGCGGAGGAAACTGGCACCATCGTCGGGGTCGGCGTTCATCGCCACGACGCTCCCTTCCAGGTAACTGGAGGTTCCTGGGGTGACGACGCCGGGGCCGCTGGCGATGTTGGTGAGGACGAAGGTCCGCGCCTCGAAGGCCCCGCTGTCGCAGCCCGATCCCTGCGGGCGATCGATGCCGCGCTGGTCGGGATCGATCGGCGCGCACTGGTTGGTGGGCACGCGATCGAGCGCGGCGCTCCCGGTGACGAGGGCGTGGGTCTGGGTCGGCCCGCCGTTATCGGCCAGCGTCGCGTTCAGCAGGGTGCCGAGCGCGCCGGTGTGGGTGGCATCGGCGGTGCCACCCGTCGGGCAGTCGCTCCCGCTGCCGACCACGTTGTAGCCAGCCGAGGTGAAGGTGCCCGCGAGAACCATGCAATCGGCGCTATTGGCGGCGCTGTTCCCCGCGACGATGCTGCCGAATATCGAGACGGTGCCATTGTCCACGAAGATGCCGCCGCCGCCCTGCCCCTGCGTGTCGGTGGCTTCATTCAGCGTCAGCGTGACGGCGCGCAGCGTTACCACACCAAAGAAACCGACCTCGATACCACCGCCCGAGCTTGCGGAGTTGCCGCTGATCGTGCTGTTCGTCAGCGTCGCGGGGCCGTTCAGATTGAGCGCACCGCCGTACCCGGCGGCGACACTGTTGCCGCTGAAGGTGCTGCCGGTCGCGGTGAGGGTGGACTGGCTCGTGGAGATCGCGCCGCCGCTACCGGTGGCGCTGTTGTTGACAAAGGCGCTATCGGTCACCTGTGTCGTGTTGCTCGTGTAGATGGCACCGCCCGATCCCGAGAATTCACCGATGGAATCGTTGCCACTGAAGGTGCTGCCGCTGATCGTCAGCGACCCCGTATTGTAGATGCCGCCCCCTAAATCATGCGCGGTGTTGTCGCTCATGACGCTGTCGATCAGGTTGAGGGTGCCGAGGTTGAAGATGCCAGCACCACCGCCGGACGTATTGGCGTTGCGGATCGTCAGCCCTTGCAGGGTGACGGTCGCCGAGGCCTCGATAAAGAAGATGCGGAAGTTGGGCGTCACTTCCGCGCTGCTCCGCTGGATGGTCACGCCGCCCACCCCGCTCCCCTGGATCGTCAGGTTCTTGAAGATGTCAAGTGCGCCAAACTGATCCCCAGTGGTGAGCGTCACCGTCGTCACCCCGGCGGCGAAGGTGATCGTGTCGTTGGCGTTGGCGACCGCGATCGCCTGGCGCAGCGTGCAATCCACGCCGGGGCAGGTGCCGCCGGAATCGGCACCGCTCATCACCGTCAGCGTCGCCGCCGTCGTCGGGGCGGGGACACCCGCCGCCGTCACCAGCAACGCCAGTAGCAGCGTCAGCACGGATGCCACTCGCCACCACGCGCCCACGCCGCGCGCGGATACCACGCCACTACAGACCATTGCACCCTCCTTCATTCGCTCGCCACGATGTGTGCAGGTTGGCTTGTCTGCCGTCGATCAGTTGTCGCAAGTGGCCGCATCCTATCAGATACCCGTCCACGGGACAATTGCCCGGCCGATCACCTTCGTCCTCCCAGCCTACCGCCGGACTGGCGCGTTGACCACGTGCAACTCACGCACTTACCCACGCAATCGCGCCCGGCTGCCAACTTCTCTCGCCGTACGCGCCGACGGCGTGCGCCGCGAGGGCGCACGCCGGGGAAGCACACCCGGATTGTTGGTGGGGCGGGTTACCGTCCGCCCGGTGTCCGTGGCAACTGCGCGGACAGGGGTTCGCCGTTACGGCACGTTTCCCCCTGCCGACCGCCCGTCGGGCAGGTTCCCGTCCGTCCCCCAGTAGCTATCGAGCGCGGCCCACAGCGCACCGGCGAACCAGCCGCGCGACGCCTCGGCGTTCCAGTCGCTCGGCGCGGCGGGGATGCCGCCGGTGTAGAAGGCGAAGGTGCGGATTGGCGTGGCGAGCACGCCCGGCACGTTCCCGGCTGGCAGCGGCGCGTTCGGCTGCGCCACCCAGTAGCCCTTGGCGACCATCGCGCGGCTGATGAAGGCGATCGTCTGCGCGTAGCTGACCGGGTCGGTCGGGCCGTAGCAGGGGAAGGCGCGGCCCTTGCTGGCGCAGTCCTGCGCCGAGTAGCCGAACGCCACGCCGTAGTGCTGGAGCGTGCCCGCCGCGCGCCAGAGGCTCGCGGGCACCCCGCTGCGGTCGGTGAAGGTGGTGCCCCAGTCCTCGCAGTCCCAACTCCCCGCCACGGTGCAGCCAGGGGGCGTCAGCGTGCCGTTGGTGGGGGTGCCGGGGCCGTTGGGCGTGGCGCGGGCGATGAGGACGGCCATCTGCGCCCGCTGCACCCCGTCGTCCGGGCCGTAGTGGGTGCTGTCGTAGCCGAGGATGTTGCCCCGGCTGGCGAGCTCGGTGATCGCCTCGAAGTTCGGGTGGCCATTCGGCACGTCGGCGCTGAAGGTCTTGGTCGGGGCGAAGGTGGCCTGGATGGTGTGGTCGTCGTCCAGCGTGATGCTCAGGGGGGCGGCCCAACCGGCGTAGGTGCCGTCGAGCGTCCAGCCGATGAAGGTCTGGTCGGTGCCCGGCTGCGGGGTGAGCGTGACGATGGTGCCTGGCGGGTAGGCGAATGGCCCGCTCCCCGTCCCCGGCTGATCGCGATCAACCGTGCCGGTGCCGCTGACGCTCACCGTGAGCAGCACACTGGGTGATGGGCTGGGTGAGGGGCTGGGTGACGGCGACGCGCTTGGCGAGGGACTTGGAGACGGCGATGGGCTCGCGCTGGGGGACGGCGACGCGGAGGGACTGGGCGAGGCTGACGGTGAGGCAGACGGTGAGGGAGAAGCACTCGGCGAAGGAGATGGAGACGGGGAAGCCGAAGGGGATGGCGAGGGCGAGGCGGTAGGCGAGGTGAAGGTGGCGATCACGATGCGGTTGACGCTCATCAGCACGCCGAGCGGGTTGGTGGTGCCGAAGGGTGCCCCATCCACCGTCCAGCCCGCGAACGTGCTATCGCCGGTTGGAGTCGCCGTCAGGGTCGCCACCGTCCCCGGCAGGAAACTCCCGCCGGTGGGATCGACCGTGCCGGTGCCATTCCCGGCGGTCCCGGTGGTCAGGATCGCGTAGGTCAACTCGACCGCGCCGCTGTCGCAGTTCGTCCCTTGCGGGCGGGCCACGCCGCGCTGATCGACGCTATCGGCGGCGGCGCACTGGTTGGCGGGCACACGATCGATCGCCTGACTGCCGTCGGGCAGGGTGTGGGTCTGGGTCGGGCCGCCATTGCTCGCCAGGGTCGTGGCGAGCAAATCGGCCAGCGCGCCGGCATAGGCCAGGTCGCCGGTGCCGTTGATGGGGCAGCCGGTACTGTCGCCCACCACGTTATGGCCCTGCGAGATCAGCGGTGCCTGGATGGCGAAGGTGTGGCAGTCGGCCCCGGTCGGGGCGCTGTTCCCTGCGACGATGCTCGCCTCCAGCGTCGTCGAGGCGGGCGAGTCCACGGAGCCGGTGGTGGAAATCGCGCCACCGACATCGGCGCTGCTGTTGCCCACGATGGTGGTGAATTGCAGCAGCGCCACGCCGATCTCGTTGAAGAGGCCACCGCCCCGCGAACCGGGATCGGTGACGCTGTTGCCGCTGATCGTGCTGTTGCCCACGGTCAGCGTGCTCGCGTTGCTGTAGATGCCGCCCCCATCATCGGCGGCGGTATTGCCCGACACCGTGGAACCTCCCACGGTCGCCGTGCTGTTGTCGATGTAGAGGCCGCCGCCACGGCTGTTCACGCTGGTGGCGAGGTTGTCCCTGATGGTGCTGTTCAGGATCGTGAGCGTCGTGCTGCCGTTGCTGATGCCACCCCCGAGCGCGGCGGTGCCAGCACCATCGCGCGCGGCGGCATTGTTGCTGATGGTGCTGCTGGTGATCGTCAGCGTGCCGAGGATCGTATCGATGCCACCGCCGCTGACGGTCGTCACCGTGGTGCTCGTCGCGGTGTTGTTGCTGATGGTGGTGTTCGTGAGCGTCGCGGTGCCCAGCGCGTTGTAGATACCGCCGCCGGTCGTCGCGGTATTGCCATTCACAACCGCATCGGTCAGCACGAGCGTGCTGTTGCTGCCGACCGCGATGCCACCACCCTGGAAGGTGGTCTTCCCATTACTGATCGTCAGCCCGCTCAGCGTCGCGGTCGCCCCGCCATTCACCTGAATGACTCGAAAGTTGGGCGTGCCTTCCACGTTGCTGCGACGGATGGTGACGCCGCCGGTGCCAAGCCCCTGGATCGTCAGATTCTTGTTGATGGTGAGTTGCGACGTGGTCAGGGTGACGGTGGTCACGCCGGGGGCGAAGTCGATCGTGTCGTTGGCGCTGGCGGCGGAGATCGCCTGCCGCAGGGTGCAGTCCGCGCCGGGGCAGGTGCCCCCCGCATCCGCCCCGCTCTGCACCGTCAGCGTCGCCGCCGCCGCCGGGACGGGAGTACCCGCCGTGACCAGGAGCGCCAGCACCAGCACCAGCGCCAATATCACACGCCACCGCACGTTCGCGCCGCGCGCGGACACCGCACCGCCATTCGCCATCGTTCACCCCTTCAATCGCTCGCAACAACGCATCGTGTGCCCCATCATGCACCAGCTTACGGCCTGCACCGCGCGTTGAACAGGAGCAGAACCCACGCAATTGGCGGCTGATCGGGGCCAGCGCCTCGAATTCTCGGCCCCACACGCAAGCGACGGTCGCCGGGGGGCGACCGTCGGAGATTGGCGCGGGGAGAGAAGGGCAGATCGATAGGGAGGGCCCGGTCGGTGACCCGGCGCGTCAGGCGCGCATCGGCGAGTCCATCTCGCGGCAAGTGGGAGCTGCCAGGAAGCTGAGCGTAAGGATCATCTTCGCGCTTACACGCCACGCAAAAGGCCGCACCTCACGGTGCGGCCAGGAGAGATCAAGGATGGATCGCGGGGGCAGCTTGCTCAGGCGGAGGCCTTGATCGACTCGATCGCCTCCGCCAGGCGGTCAACCTCTTCCTCGGTGTTGTAGAAGCCGGTCGAGAGGCGATTCGCCGAGGGATAGGGGGTGTAGCGGATCAGGATGCCCTTCTCGACCAGCTTCGCGGTCAGATCGGGCGGGGTGATGCCTTCCACGGTGAAGTGCGTCAGGCCCGAGCGCACATCCTGCGGCGAGTACATCGTCACGCCGGGAATCGCCGCGAGGGTGTCGTAGGCGTAGCGCCCCAGATCGGCGATGCGGCCGTAGACCCAGTCCCAGCCGACCTCGTTGGCGATCCAGTCGAGCGTCGCCACCAGCGCGCCCATCGAGGGGCGGTGCAGCGTCGCGGCCTCGTAGCGGCTGGCGGCGGCGGGCGGCACGTAGTAGCCCTCGCGGTTGCTCATCCCCATCTGCACGCCGCCATAGCCCATGTAGGTCTGCCAGATGTCGTTCAGGCGGTCCTTGCGCACGAAGAGCGCGCCCGTGCCGTCCGGGCCGCAGAGCCACTTCTGCCCCGAGCAGGCATAGGCGTCCACACCCAGCTCGTACACGTTCGACGGCACCATGCCGCACGCCTGCGCCGCGTCGCAGATCACCAGCGCCCCGACGCTGTGCGCCAGGTCGCTGATCTCGCGCATCGGCAGGATCATGCCGCTGGCCCAGGAGACGTGCGAGAGGACGACCGCCCTCGTGCGCGGCGAGAGCACCCGCTTCAACTCCTCGACCGGATCCTTGCCCACCATCCCGATGTCGGTCATGCGGATGCGTGCGCCGTAGCGCTGCTTGGCCAGGTAGGCCGGGTTCAGCCCGCCCGGATGCTCGGTGGTGGCGGAGATGATCTCGTCGCCGCGCGACCACTCGATCCCCGCCATGGCGATGTTCATGCCCTCGGTGGTGTTGTGGGTCAGCGCGATCTCGTCCGCGCCGCAGCCGAGGATCGCGGCGAACTGGGCGCGGGCCTTGCTCAGCGTGGCGAAGAACTGCTGGTAGCCGGCCATCCCGATCCGGCCGTCGGTCAGTTCGGAAGTCGCCTGCTGCACCAGCACGTCGTAGCCGCGCTGCGGCACCGGGCCGTTGGTGCCGGTGTTGAGATAGGCCACCTTCTCGATGACCGGCAACTCGGCGCGTATCGCCGCGATCTTTTCCTGGTCGGCCCCGGTGCCCGCGCGTGCCCCTGCTTCGACTGCCATGATCCCCTCCCACACTGCGTACTGCCGCTATTTACGGTCTGCGCATCGTAGCACGGACCAGCGAGGCGGCAAAGTCGGGTGCAGCGACAGGGCAGCAGAAAGGAAAAGCGCCCCGTCGCTATGCCGCGACGGGGCGCTGGCTTGTCTCGATGGGAAAGGGTCAGGGTTAGTCGCCGCCGTAGGCGGGCGAGCCCATCGGCGCGGATGGTGGCGGGGTGACCGCGATGAAGGGGCGCACCCGCACCGACTGCACGATCGCGGCAGCCGCGAAGCCGAGGAAGCCGTTGACGATCAGCGAGACGTGGTAGTTGCCCGTCAGGTCGAAGTCGAGCCCGGCGACATAGGAGCCGACGCCGACGCCGACGTTCATCGCGGTGAAGATGCAGGCGAAGATCGTGCCGAGCGACGCCCGCCCGTAAATATCGGCGGTGATCGCGGAGGTGAGCGGCGTGGTGGAGGTCCAGGAGATGCCCATCACGATCGCCGCCAGGAAGATGCCCGCCTCGTTCGTCCCGGCGAGCAGGAGCAGCAGGTAGGAGAGGCCGCGCAGGAAGTAGGTCACGGTCAGCATATGCTTGATGCCGACGCGGTCGGAGAGCGTGCCGATCAGCAGCGCGCCGAGCACGCTGGCCCCGCCGACGACGGCCAGCGCGGTCGAGGCGACGGTCTGCATCGCCATCCCGGCATGTTCGGGCATGTCGAGGATGTAGGGCACCATGTGGACCTGCGTGAACGACATGGTGTAGCCGCAGACGAAGAACCCGAACGAGAGTTGCCAGTAGGGGAGCGACCGCAGCGATTGCAGCACGCGCACGGGGGCGGCGGGGGCGGCCTGCGCCGCGCTCACCGCCCGGTGCGCCGCGACCGACGGATCGTCGGTCGCGCCGGCCGGGGCGTCGCGCAGCAGCCACCAGGCGAGCGGCAGCATCGCGATCACGGTCGCCCCGGCGAGGGTCCAGTAGCTCATCCGCCAGCCGTACTGGAGCATCACCCAGGTCGCGATCGGGATGATCGCCAGCTGGCCGACCGCCGCGCCGGAGGTGGAGATGGAGAGCGCCAGCCCGCGCCGTTTGGTGAACCAGCCCGCGACCAGCTTGGTGACGTTGACCGGGCTCATCGCCGCGAAGGCGACCGAGGCGATCAGACTGTAGATGACGTAGACCTGCCAGAGTTCGGTCGCCAGCGTGATCGGCAGCGCCATCAGCGCCGTGCCGACGATGCCGGCGAGGAGATCATCGGCCGCGACCCCCAGCGGTCCACCGCGATGCCGACGAGCGGCTGGAGGATCGAGATCATGATCACGTTGATCGTGACGACCGCCGCGAGGTCGGTGCGGGACCAGCCGAACTCCTCGCTGACCGGCTTGAGGACCACCCCGTAGAGGAACCGCGCGCCCGAACTGACCGCCAGGACCGTGGTGACGACCGCGACGACCCACCACCCGCGATAGATCCGACCATTCATGCCGCTGTCACACTCCCGATTGAATGACGAATGACGAATGACGAATGACGAATGACGGCCGAATGACGAATTGGAATCGACTGGGTGAGGCTCTTGCATACTGCGTCAGTCGCCCGCTACCGCTTGCGGGCGGCCTTCTTCGGCGACGAGCGAGGTGGGTTCCAGCTTCGGCACGAGGGAGCGCACGCGCACGCCCTGCACCATCGCGGCGGCGGCGAAGCCGAGGAAGCCGTTCGCCAGGAGCGAGAGGTGGTAGTTGCCGGTGAGGTCGAAGTCGAGCCCGGCGATGTAGACGCCGACCGCCGAGCCGATGTTCATGGCGCTGAAGATGAAGCCGAAGATGGTGCCGAGCGAGGCGCGGCCGTAGATGTCGGCGCTCATCGCGGAGGTGAGCGGCGTGGTGGAGGTCCAGGAGATGCCGAGCACGATCGCCGCCAGGAAGATGCCGGGGAGGAATGACCCCGGCGATCAGGAGGATCAGGAAGGAGAGGCCGCGCAGGAAGTAGGTCATCGCCAGCATCGGCTTGTGCCCCAGCCGGTCGGCCAGGAAGCCGATCAGCAGCGACCCGGCGATGCTGCACGCTCGACCACCGCCAGGGCGCTCGACGCGACCGACTGCATGGTGGTGTGGCCGCATGATCGGCCATATCGAGGATGTAGGGACCATGTGGACTTGCGGAACGACACGGTGTAGCCGCAGACGAAGAAGCCGAACGACAGTTGCCAGTAGGGCGCGGAGCGGAGCGCCTGCTTCAGCGAGACGGTCGCGCCGCCCAGCTTACCGCGCACGCCGCGCGCGTGGTGCGCGTGCCGCCCGGTCTCCTCGGCCTCGGTCGCGTTCGGGTCGTCGGTCGTGCCCGGGGGCGCGTCGCGCACCAGCCAGATGCCGAGCGGCAGCATCGCCACCACCGCGACGCCGGCGAGGGTCCAGTAGCTGATCCGCCAGCCGAAGTTGACCATGATCAGCGTCGCGGCGGGGATGACCAGGAGTTGCCCGATCGGCCCGCCGGAGGTGGCGATCGAGAGGGCGAGGCTGCGCCGCTTGATGAACCAGCCCGCGACCAGCTTGGTGGTGTTGACCGGGCTGGTCGCGGCGAAGGCGAACGCGGCGATCACGCTGTAGAAGACGTAGATTTGCCAGAGTTGGTTCGCCAGCGTGACCGGCAGCGCCATCAGCGCGGTGCCGACGACGCCGAGCAGGAGGATCGGGCGCGAGCCGTACTTATCGACGAGGATGCCGATAACCGGTTGCAGCAGCGAGAGGAGGAGGACGTTGATCGTGACCGCCTTCGCCAGATCGGCGCGCGGCCACCCGAATTCTTCGCTGATCGGCTTGAGGACCACCCCGAAGAGGAACCGCGCCCCGGCGGTGATCGCGAGCATGGTCGCGATGCTGACGACGACGAACCAGCCGTAATAAATGCCCCGTTTTTCGGCAGACCGCTCCCGCAAACTGTCAACCTCCCCACCGATGCGCCGCGCATCGTCCGGCACCGGCACCCTAAACCGGCGCACTCCCTGTGCCCACTTCCCTTATTGTAGCATGGTGGGTGCGGCGCTACGCAAGCATTTTTGGGCAGACTGTCGGCATCGCCTGTGCAATTCGCACGGAAGCACCGGAAGATCAGGGCGTGCGGCCAGGTCCGGCAGCACCGCCGGGAGCGCGAGGAGCAGGCTGAAGCCGAGGTCGCTGAAGGCGGCGAGGGCGATCCCATCGCGGAATAGTGGAGGCATGGAGGGTGACGCGCGGGTTCTGCGGCGGTGGCCTGCGGGCAGGGCGCGGCTATTTCCCTGCCGTGTGGTCGGGCTGTGTCCCGAGGGTTTCCATGATGAGTTGCGGATTGCGGGCGATCACGTCCAAGTAGGTGCTGGCGGTCTGGTCGGGCTGCGTACGTCCTTGCTCCCAGTCGCGCAGCGTGGCAAGCGAGAGATGGAATCGCGCGGCGAACTCCTCCTGTGTCATCCCGAGGGCGCGGCGCACCACTTTGGCCCTTGGCACCGGGCGCAACCGGGCCAACTGCTCGGAAGTGAGGGGGAGTGCGTCGGGATCGCTTTGGGCAGCGGCTTCGATGGCGGCATCATCCAGCATGTGCCCCGGTGGAGTGAGCATTGGGCGCTCTGAGCCGTCCGGCATGATGCGGACGAGGGTGCCATCAGCGCGCAACCTGGTGGTAATAGCGTTGTCGCTCATGGGTTGTGGCCCTCCGTGCGGAGATGATCCGCAGACGCGCGCCGCGTTCAGTGTAAACAACAACGAGCACAACACCTGCAAGGCCGATCAAGATCACCCGCTCTTCGCCATAGTCTTACCGATCATCAACATACTCGATGGCATTTGGATCGGCGAAGGCACGGGTCGCCTGCTCGAAGCTCACTCCGTGCTTGGCGAGGTTGCTCGCGGCTTTGCGCTCATCCCATTCGAATTCCATCGCCAATCCAGTATATACGGAACTTCCGTACTTCCGCAACCGCGTGCGGCGATAAGGGTCACTACACCCCTTCGGGCACCGCCGGTGGCGCGACGAGGAGGCTGAGGCCGAGGCCGCTGAAGGCGGAGAGGACGATCGCGCCCGCCCAGAGGTTGGGCGACCAGCCGATGCCCCAGGCCAGTTGCTCCTCGATGAAGTAGAGGGACCAGAAGGCGAGCGGGACGAGCGTGGCGAAAAGGCGCAGCGCACCGACGCGATCGGGCGTGGGGCGCAGCCAGCGGACGAGGCCATCGGCGATCAGCCCGGCGGCGAGTGCGGCGAGAATCGTGGTGCGCTTCTCGAAGTTGTCGAAGCCGGTCATCAGGAAGGTGTTGACGGTGAAGAGGATGGTGACGCTGCCGAACGGGAGCAGCCAGCGGCGCAGCGCGTAGAGCAGCGGCGCGATCAGCAGGACGTTGGTCAGCAGGATGCCCTCGATGCCGAGTTCCTGCGACATGCGCAGCGACTGGCCGAAGTAGGAACGGATCCGAAAGGTGAGGTGATAATAGTCGAGCAATGCCCAGAAGTAGCCGCCGAGGAAGGTGCAGGCGGAGATGGTGGCGATGAGCGAAAAGAGCGCGGGGAGGAAGGCGCGCAGGGTCGGGGTGCGGCTGCCCGGCTCGGTGGCGGACCAGGCGGAGCGGAGCGGGCTGCTGAAGATGAGGACGATCCCGGCGAAGAGGAGCAGGTGGGTCGGGCTGAGCAGCGCCTCGATGCCAACCTCGATCCCGAGGATGAGGTGCCAGGTCATGTCGCCGATGCCGCCGAGGCCGAAGAGTGCCGCGCCGACCAGGCCAAGCTCGTAGCCGCGCGGGATCGCCGCCAGCCCGACCTTCCCGGCGCGCAGCTGCCACCAGACCAGCCCGCAGAGCCAGAGCGCGCTGGCGGCGTAGCCCGAGTAGAGCGCGGCGTGCCAGGGGGTGAAGAAGGTCTCGACGCGGGTGCCGGTGTTGTGTGCCCAGCCGTCGATGAAGAGCCCGGCGAGCAGCCAGAAGCCGAGCGCGATCGTGATCGTATCCTCGCGCGCCCCGAGCCGGACCTGCCCCTGCCGCGATTTGGTCCGCACCCCGCGCAAGACGCCCGCTGTCGTCGCCATGCGTGCCTCCTCAATCGAACTGGCCTGCGCCCCGGCGCGACTCGTGCAACGCGCCGCGAGATCGCTACCCTGACTACAACTTACGAGACGAAGCGGATGCAGGTAACAGCCGAGATTCCCGCCACTTCCATCAACGATGCCGACAAGGCTACCCGTTTCTCTCCCAACCACTGATGCCGGTGATGCCGGGAAGTATATGATACGATCCGCTGGTTATCCTGGCGTGTTTGGCTGGCTGAGAGGGGACGGGATGCTGCGAATCGCCCTATTCTCCGATGTTCACGGCAACCTGACGGCATTGAATGCGGTGTTGGCAGCATTGGCAGCGCACCACCCGGTACAGATGATCGTCGCGGCGGGCGATCACACGCTGATCGGCCCGCGCCCGGCGGAGACGTGGGACCGGTTGCGCGATGCCGGGTGCATCTGCCTGCTGGGGAATGAGGACGAGGTGCTGTGGGACCGCCCCCCCTACCCGGCCGAGGGGAGCCCGTTCGCGCCGATCGTCCACGCGCGGCTGGTGCCGACGGCGGCCGATCTCGGCCCCGAGCGCCTCGCGGCCATGCGGCGGATGCCGCGCTCGCTTCGCCTCTCCCCGGCATTGGGGCAGGAATTGCTGATTGTCCACGCCAATTTGCAGGGCCTCTATGGCTGGGCGCTCAGCCCAAATCTGACTGATGAGGACCTGGAGCGACTGTATGGCGGCGCGAACGCGGCGATCATCTGCTGCGGGCACTACCACGAGTCATCGGTCCGCGCCTGGGGCGAGACGACGCTCGTCAACGTCGCCAGCGTCTCCCTCCCGAGAGACAACCAGCCGCTCGCCGCCTACACCATCCTCGAATGGGACGGCAGTTGGCAGATCGCGCAATACCGCATCCCCTACGACGCCGACGCCGAAGACGCCGCCTGGGCAACCTCCACCATCCCGCTCACACCGGCCGCACAGCCGAGGGCAGCGGTCTAATTCCGCTCCAGATGGTACAATCCCCCCGAACGCATGTACGGACACACGACAGCGCAATCTCACTGACTACTGACTACTGACTACTGACTACTGGATGCCATGGTCACACCCGCCCGCCGCCAATACCTCACCCTGAAAGAGCAACACAAGGACGCGATCCTGCTCTTCCAGATGGGGGATTTTTATGAGACGTTCGACGACGACGCGCGCGTGGTCGCGCGCGACGCCGAGGTCCACCTGACCTCGAAGGAGTTCGGGCGCGATGGGCGCGTGCCGCTCGCCGGATTGCCGCTGCGAGCACTCGACACCTACCTGCGCAAGTTGCTCGGCAAGGGGCACCGGGTCGCAATCTGCGACCAGATCACCGAGGCGGGGCACGGGCTGATCGAGCGCGCGGTCACGCGCATCGTCACACCGGGGACGCTGACCGAGCCGCAACTGCTGCGCGAGCGGGAGAACACCTACCTGGCGTCGGTCAACTACGGGCGACCGGGCCGCGACGAGGTCGCGCTGGCCTATGTCGATGTCTCCACCGGCGAGTTCGCGGTCGCGCAATTCGGTGGCCCCGATCTGACGGCGGCGCTGGCGGCGGAATTGGGGCGCTTATCCCCCGCCGAGGTGCTGGCCCCGGCCGATGGTCCGCCGCTGCCCGGCCCCTGGCACCGGGTGCCGCGCGAGAAGCGTGTCTTCGACGGCGAGGATGGCGCGACCGCGCTGCGCGAGCACTTCGGAGTCGCCTCGCTCGAACCGTATGGCTGCGACCGGCTGCCGCTCGCCTGCGGGGCCGCCGCCGCGATCCTCGACTACCTGCACGAGTACAATCCGCGCCTGCTCGGCGGGCTGCGCGGCCTCTTCACCTACAGCACCGGCGACTACATGACGCTGGATGCCCAGACGCGCCGGAACCTGGAACTGGCGCGCAGCGGACGCGAGGGGCGTGCCGGGCGCGGGCTGCTCGGCGTGATCGACCGCTCGCAGACCGCGCCGGGTGGGCGCTTGCTGCGCCGCTGGCTCTCGCAGCCGCTGCTCAACCTGGCGGCGCTGGAGGACCGGCACGACGGCGTCGGGGAGTTCGTGGACCGCGCCACGGCGCGCGAGGAGTGCCGCGCGACGCTGAAGCAGATGGGCGACCTGGAGCGCCTGACCGGGCGCACGGTCGCCGGGGCGATCGGGCCGCGCGAGCTGCACAATCTGCGCGGCACGCTGGGGCACATCCCGGCGGTGCGCGCGGCGCTGGCCGCATGCACCACGCCGATTGTCGTGCGCCTGCGCGACCGATTGGATGACTGCGGCGAGGTGACCGACCTGATCGAGCGCGCCATCGCCGCGCCGCACGAGGGGCAGCGCATCCGCACCGGCTTCGACACCGATCTCGACGCGCTGGTGGAGGGGACGCGCGAGGCGCGACGCTGGATCGCCGAGTTGGAGCGGCGCGAGCGCGAGCGCACGAAGATCAAGTCGCTGAAGGTCGGCTTCAACAAGGTGTTTGGCTATTTCATCGAGGTGACGAAGGCGAACCTGCACCTCGTGCCGGACGACTACATCCGCAAGCAGACGCTCACCGCCTGCGAGCGCTACATC
>JAXLWN010000134.1:0-13945 GCA_046328475.1 Chloroflexia bacterium
CGTCTCTCCCCTCGTTACTCGTTACTCGTTACTCGTTACTCGTTTTCACCCCCGGCCCGTATACTTTCCCCAACGCATCCACCCACGCCGCCCGGAGACACCAATGGCCGAACTCGACCTCAACCAGCGCACCGCACCGCCAACCCCCACGCCCGATCACGCCGGCCACCCCGCCGACGCCCTCCACTGGCACCATCAAACCTCCCTCTTCGGGCGACTCTTCGAAACCTTCGACTTCGTTCAATACCTCATCGTCATCACCGCCTACGTCTTCTACCTCATCGAATCCCCCTGGCGAGGCTGGCCCCACTTCGCCATCTGGACCGCGACCTACGTCGCCTTCGTCGCCAGCCAGTACACCGAACGCTGGTTCCTCGCGCGCGGCCAGGCCGAAGCCTACATCGCCCTCCGCATCGCCATCGCCACCTTCGCCGTCTGGTTCAGCGACGTCCACTTCCTGACCACCTTCATCTTCTTCATCATCGTCGCCAACGCCTGGGGCATCAGCACGCGCGCGGGCATCTTCTGCCTGATCCTCTCCGCGATTTCCGCCTACAGCGCCATGTTCCTGGCGATCGGCACCGCGCGCCCCTCCGCCTACGTCACCCTCATCCCCTGGTTGGCTGGGCTCGCCTTCATGGCCAGCCTCACCCAACTCACCAAGCGCGAGCAGCAGGCCCGGGCGCGCTCCGAAGCGCTGCTCGGCGAACTGACCGCAGCCCATCGCCAGCTCCAGCAATACGCCGAGCAGGCGGGCGAGCTCGCGACGATGCAGGAGCGCAACCGCCTCGCGCGCGAAATCCACGACAGCCTGGGCCACTACCTGACGATCATCAACGTGCAGCTCGAATCGGCGCAGGCGCTCCGCTCGCGCGACACCGACCGCGCCGATCGCGCCGTCGGCGAAGCCAAGCGCCTCGCCAGCGAAGCCCTCGCCGATGTGCGCCGCTCCGTCGCCTCCCTGCGCCCGAGCGCGCTCGACACCCTCTCGATCAGCCAGGCCATCGAGCGCCAGGTCGCCGATTTCCGCGAACACAGCGGCCTGGCCGTCGATCTCGCCATCGAAGGCGACGAAACCCGCTGTTCGCAAGCCGCCGGACTCGCCCTCTACCGCGCCACCCAGGAAGGCCTGACCAACATCCGCAAGCACGCCGGGGCCACCCGCGTCGCCATCCGCCTCCGCTTCGGCCCCGCCACCACCGAACTCGCCATCACCGACAACGGTCGCGGCCTCCCCGCCACCACCCCCACCGCCCCCCGCCCCGACGGCAGCGGCAACGGCATCGTCGGCCTCCGCGAACGCCTCAACCTCCTCGGCGGCACCCTCGACCTCCGCCCCAACGCCCCCGGCGGCACCCAACTCATCGCCACCATCCCCCACCGAGGCTAAGATGCACGGGGTGCGGTTTGAAGGTTCGAAAGTTCAAATGTTCAAAGTTCGAGAAGAACTCAAACCTTCCAACCTTCCGAACCGCAACCCCCAAACCTGAACTTTGAACTTTGAACATCCGACGGAGCCCCCCATGCCCGCCCCCATCCGCGTCCTCATCGCCGACGACCAGCGCCTGATGCGCGACGGCCTCCCGCGTCCTCCTCGAACTGCAAGACGGCATCGCAGTCGTCGGTGAAGCCGGCAACGGCGTCGAAGCCCTCGCCCAGGTCGCCGCCACCACCCCCGACGTCGTCCTGATGGACGTGCGCATGCCCCAGATGAACGGCGTTGAGGCCACCCCGCGCCCCCGCGAGCGCGGTGACCGCCCCCGCATCCTCATCCTGACCACCTTCGACGACGACCAATACGTCTTCGACGCCCTCAAAGCAAGCCGCCGGCTACGTCCTCAAAGACCTCCCCGCCGCCGACCTCGCCGCCGCCATTCGCTCCGTCCACAGCGGCGGTGTCCACCTGACCCCGCCGTCGCCTCCAAAGTCGTCGCCGAATTCTCCCGCCTCCACGCCGTTCCCACCGCCCCGCCAGCCCCCCACCCGCGCCACCACCACTCGCCGCCCAGCCCCTCGCCCCCATCTACGAACTCACCCCCGCGAACAAGACGTCCTGCGCCTCCTCTCCACCGGAGCCAGCAACCGCGAAATCGGCGAACAACTCTTCATCAGCGAAGGCACCGTCAAAAACCACATCTCCAACATCCTCAGCCGCCTCAACCTGCGCGACCGCACCCAGGCCGCCATCTGGGCCAAAGAGCGCGGCCTCATCTAACCCCTGTTGTCTCCAAGAGGGTTCCCCGATACCTTCACAAATGGCAGACTGTCGAAGAACTACACACCCCAGCCCGCGCAGGCGGGCTTTGCGGCGACCGTAGGGCCTTCAGCCCAGGGTTTAACCCTGGGCCTCCTCGCACATACCTCGGGACCTCCCATGAACGCCCCCACGCCCTCGCCCCCCACCCCACCGCCCGCGCCAGCAACAACCCCGCCAGCGTCGCCCCCAGCCCCAGCAAATTACTCCCGACGATATAGACCGCCGCCCCCAGCCACGCCCCCGAGCGCAGCAACGCCAACCCCTCGAACGTAAAACTCGAAAACGTCGTAACCCCCAAGAAACCCCACTACCAGCAACAACCGCCAGGCCGGATCCCCGGAAACCGCGCCGTCACCGCCGTCAGCACAAACCCGATCGCCAACCCCCGGTCACATTGATCGCAAACGTATGGTACGGCCACCCACTCCCCATCTTCCCAACAATCCAATTCCCCAACGCAAACCGCGCATTCGCCCCAGGAATCCCCCCAACCCCACCCACAAATACGCAACATCCCGCTACTCATCGCCCCTCCTCACGCGCCTCCCCCTATCGTAGCGCGGCCATGCCCGGGACGCGAGTTGACCAGCCTCTCCTTTTACTCCAGGCTAAAATGCTTCGATTTATCGTTGCTTGCCGGGCTGGTCCTCCCTACTCCTCGCGGGAGAGGGTGCCGCCCGCAGGCGGCGGGGTGAGGTCCGCCCCGACTATCCGACCACCCGACTATCCGACTACCCGACTGACGACTGACTACTGACGACTAGCCACTATCGCCTACCTCCCACCCCCTCCAACACCCCCCGATTCCCCTCAATCGCCCCCTTCACGCCGCCCACCGCCCATAATTCCAGTTGCGCCAATCACGAGGCTCCGCCGCAATCTGCCTGGTCAGCAGCGCATTCGCCACCACCTGCCGCCGACTCGGGTCGAGCGACGGCAGCGCCTCGATCAGCGCCGGAACCGCATCCGCACTCAGCGAACTCCCGTATTCGGTATCAAAAGACGCATCGCTCCCGGATCATCCGCCAGCGCCGCATTCGTGCGCACGATCATCGCGTCCGGATTCAGCCCATTTAGCGCCATCACCACCACGCATCCACCACCAGCGCCCGGAACGCGAAATAATCGCGCCGCCCCCACAGCACCGTGACCACGAACCAGATGAAAACCAGCGCCAGCCACCCCATAAACGCCGTCGTATACAGCCGCAACTCGGTCAACCCATACGTCTCCTGATAGAGCCGCATCCGCTGGATCGCCGACGCCATCACCGCGAACAACAGCACCACCAGCGACCCCGCCAGCCCCCGGAAGAGCCGCGCCGCCGCGCGGTCACCCGCCCGCAGCCCCCAGTGCGCCCCCAGCAGCACCGGCAAGACCAGCGCGCTCACCGTCACCAGTTCGAAGAACCCGCGCCGCGCATACTCGGCATACGTCAGCGTCGAAGAGACCAGCACCAGCGCCTCGCCCCCGAACAGATAGCGCACCTGCACCCCGACAAACGCGAGGAAAAGCAGATTCAGCAACCCCAGGACAATCCCGACCTCAATCACCCCCAGCGTCAGCCCGCCCGGCGGCGGCCCGACCCGCACGCCCCAATCGCGGTCCAAAAACGCCACCCGCAGCAGCCCCGCCACGACCCAGCCAATCACCACAACCAGCGCGAGATGCCCCAGCAACGCAACACTATCGATCGCAAAGACCCGCCCCACCAGCCCCGCGAAAACCGCATCCGCCGCCATGAACAACCCGCCAAACACCAGCAGCAGCGGCGCGACGATCAGCAACCCGCGCCCGATCGCCCGCGCCGGGCCATACCAGCGCCCGTCGCGCGGCAACTCGCCCCACTGCACATCATCCATCGCCAGGAAAAGCGGCCCGAACGCCGTGCCAATACCCGCCTGGACGCCCACAAAGCCATACTCGAAAATCCCCGCGACCCGCACCCGCCCCATCCGCAGCCGCACGAACGCCAGCGCCAGCACGGCCAGCAACGCCAGCCCATTCAGCGTGCGCAGCGTCGGCGAATCGCGCCAGGCAAACGCCGCCCCGAACACCACCGCCACCGGCAGCAACCAGCGCCCCCCGCCCTCCACCCCGAGCACCCATCGCCTCGCCAGCAGCCGCGCCGCCCCGACCAGCAGCGCCACGCAGATCGTCACATTGATCCCGTTCGGCACCGGGCGCAGCAGCAAGTCAAACGCCACCCCCAGCACACCCCCTGCGCCCAGCACGGCGAGCCCAAGCTGCGTCTTCGGGCTCAGTCTGCGGTCGTCGCTCATGCATCCCCTCCTGTCTGCCGTTGGGTGACGCGCGGCTGCATTCTCGTTCGTGCATTCCAACGCGCATCGCCACGCGCGGGTGACAGCCCGCCGTATTCGCTTAACCCCACCACCCCGCAGATTGTGTCGTCGTCATAGCCACCATGCCGAAGCATGACTTTCGGCACATATCACCCCCCGCCCGAGTCGTGACCCGCGATTATCCCCAACGGCACATGGCCGCCGCCCACCCGAGGCGTAGACTGCTATCAACGAAACGGCACGGGTCGCGAGACCAACGAAAGGAACGAATGATGAACCAGCGGATGCGAACGAACGAAACGCGCAGCGGCGTCCTCGGCGGCGCGATCCTGGTGACGCTCGGAGCCCTCTTCCTCGCGCAAAACCTCTTCTCCTTCGACCCCGGACGCTACGGCTGGCCCCTCTTCATCATCGGCCCGGGCGTGCTCCTCTTCTCCGGCATGTTCATCGGCGGTCGCGGCGCGGGCAGCCTCGCCATCCCGGGCAGCATCGTCACCACCATCGGCCTGATGCTCTTCGTCCAGAACCTCACCGGCCGCTTCGAGACCTGGGCCTATAGCTGGGCGCTGATCCCGACCGCCGTCGGCGTCGGCCTCCAGATCGCCGGGCACCGCGACGGCATCGCCGCCATGGTGCGCGAAGGCCAGCGCCTGATGCTGATCGGCCTGACCCTCTTCGCCGTCTTCGGCGCCAGCTTCGAGCTCTTCATCTTCCGCAGCAGCCTCCTCGCCTTTAGCTGGCCTGATCGTCGGCGGCCTGGCCCTCGTCACCCGCAACGCCGCCCGCGCCCGCCACACCACCCCCTACACCGACCCTTCCGACGACACCACCCCCGGCGGCTGGACCCTCTAATCGCTCCGTTTCAGGATTGCTTGTCAGGACGGCCCATCCCCTCTCCTGCTAGGAGAGGGGTGCCGCCCGCACAGGCAGCGAAGTGCAGTCCGTTCTCTATCCGACTACCCGACTACCCGACTACCCGACTCGTCCACTCGACTCACGACTCACGCCTCACGACTGGAGCCCCCATGCTGCTACAAGAACGCACCCGCCCGCCCCCACCCGCCACCAACCCAGCAGACCCCCGAAACCGTCGTCGAAGCCCGCGACCTCCACAAAGCCTACGGCCAGAAGATCGCCGTCAACAGCGTCTCCTTCAGCGTCCAGCGCGGCGAAATCTTCGGCATCCTCGGCCCGAACGGCGCGGGCAAATCGACCACCCTCGAAATGCTCGAGGGCCTGCGCGACCCGATCGCGGCGCGGCCCACATCACCGGCCTGGAGGTCAAGCGCAACAAGCGCGCCGTCCACGCCCGCATCGGCGTCCAACTCCAGAGCACCGCCCTCTCTTCGACCAACTCTCGGTCGCCGACAACCTCCGCCTCCTCGGCTCCCTCTACGACCGCGCCCTCCCCATCCCCGAACTCCTCGCCGGCGTCGAACTCGCCGACCGCGCCCACTCTCTGCTCGGCACCCTCTCCGGCGGCCAGCAGCAGCGCGTCGCCCTCGCCGCCGCCCTGGTCAACGACCCCCAGGTCGTCTTCCTCGACGAGCCGACCACCGGCCTCGACCCCCAGGCCCGCCGCTCCCTCTGGGCGCTCGTGCAGGGCCTCCGCGATCGCGGCAAAACCATCGTCCTCACCACCCACTACATGGAAGAGGCCGAAGTCCTCTGCGACCGCGTCGCCATCATGGAAGCCGGGCGCATCGTCGCCATCGACACCCCCGCCCAACTCGTCGCCCAGCACGGCGGCGGCCTCGTCATCCGCTGCCGCTTCACCGGCCCCGTCGCCCGCGCCGACCTCGCCGCCCTCCCCGGCATCCTCGAAGCCACCGGCCCCGACGGCACCGACGGCCGCTACACCTTCCGCACCGCCGAAGCCTCGACCGCGCCCTCTTCGCCCTCCTCAACTTCGCCGAGCGCACCAACGCCCCCGTCGCCGACCTCCAGGTCCACCAACCCGGCCTCGAAGACGTCTTCCTCAACCTCACCGGCCGCGCCCTCCGCGACTAAATGGCAACTATTGCGCTAAGCTAGCTCCTCCCCTCTCCTCGCGGGAGGGGGTGCGCCGCGAGCGGCGGGGGTGAGGTCCACCCCACTCAACACTCAGCACTCAGCACTCAGCACTCGGAGGACCCATGGACGAACGCAAAGCCCCCGCCCAGGCACCTGGCGCAGGCGCGCAAGGAGCCCTCGCGATCGGTGCCACCGCCCTCGGCGCACTGGCCCTCGGCGCAGTCGCCATCGGCTCCGTCGCGCTCGGCCGCGTCGCCATCCGGCTCCTGCGCATCAAGCGCGGCACCATCGGCCACCTCGCCATCGAAGACCTCGAAGTCGGCCGCCTGCGCGTGCGCGAACTGATCATCGAGCGCCCAGACTAACGCAGCCCCCGGACAGCGGCCCACTCAGTCCGCGTAGGCGGACTTCGCGGCGGAGCCTCCAGCCGGGACTTCAGTCCACCGGCACCCCGGCGCGGCCCACCCGCAACCCGGTCAGCTACCCCCTTGCCCACATCGACTCGACTATCCGCACATACCCTGAAAGGACAGCCCCACCATGCCACAGACCCTGCGTCGCTGGACCATCCTGATCGAGATGCAGGTCAAACTCCTGCTCCGCAACCGCACCTCCCTGATCAGCAGCCTCGGCCTCGCCGTCGTCTCCATGCTCATCTTCGGCTCGCTGCTCACCGGCGGCACCAGCACCCTGCCGATCGCCATCGTCGACCGCGACGGCTCCCCCGTCTCATCGCAGGTCATCGCCGCCTTCGCCCGCACCCCCGGCATCGCAGTCGTCACCCCCTGCCCCACCTGCGACCCCGTCCAGCTGCTGAAAGACGGCGACGTCGCCGCCGTCGTCACCCTCACCACCGGTTTCGGCCAGAACGTCGCCTCCGGCCACGCCACCGCCGAGGTCTACTACGACGGCAGCAACCCCGCGCGCGGCGGCCAGGCCCAGGGCATCATTTCCGGCGTCCTCGGCGGCGTGAACCGTGCCATCACCGGCGCCGCCGAACCAATCGCCGTCGCCCCGCAGCAGATCGACCGCCGCGTCATCCGCCAGATCGACTGGCTCACCCCCGGCATGGCCGGCATGATGGTCATGTGGGCCAACCTCGCCGTCGGTGCCACCATCATCGCCTGGCGCGAGCGCGGCATCCTCAAGCGCCTCGCCACCACCCCCCTCAGCCCCCTCGGCCTCATCCTCACCCAGATCGCCGCTCGCCTCGCCTTCTCCGTCGCCCAGGTCGTCATCCTGCTCGCCATCGCCCGCGCCGTCTTCGGCGTCCACATCGTCGGCAGCTATTGGGACCTCGGCCTCCTGATCGTCGTCGCCACCCTCGCCATCCTCGCCTTCGGCTTCGTCATCGGTGCCTTCGTCCCCCGCTCCGAGAGCGCCCAGGCCATCTCCACCCTGATCGCCTTCCCGATGATGTTCCTCGGCGGCTCCTACTTCGACACCAGCGCCGCCCCCAGCTTCCTCCAACCCGTCATCCAGGCCATGCCCCTGACCCACATCAACGACGCCATGCGCCAGATCATCCTCTTCGGTGCCACCATCCCCGACCTCCAGCGCCAGTTCGCCATCCTCCTCGCCTGGCTCACCATCTCCCTCCTCGTCGCCGTCCGCGCCTTCCGCTGGAGCGCCGCCTAACCCCCCCTGCCTCACTCTTCACTCAAACTCGCACCCCTCTCCCAAGATTGGGAGAGGGGTGCCGCCGCAGCAGCGGGTCAAGGGCCACCCTCTGCCTGCTCTCTTCGCCATCCCTACCCCCACCCTCTCCTCATCAGGGGAGGATCGCGCCGCAGCGCGGGGAGGGGTCTGCCTACGCCAGCCACGCATTCCGCAATCCCCCTCGACACCCTCTCCCTTCAGGGGGAGGGTCGCCGCCCGCAGGCGGCGGGGAGGGGAAGACAAGGTGGCCCGGAGAGCATCAACTCCCCGGGCCACCCTACTCTTCTCACGACTCACGACTCACGACTTACGACTTCGCCCTACCTCACCAATGACAACAACAGCCGCGCAGCGTCGCCGGATCCCCGGTTCGCGCAATCAGCCTGCTCGTCTCCCGCTGGCGCACCAGATACGTCCCATCCGCCTCGCGCTCAACCAAATACGGGCTATCGGGCCGCTCCGTCAAATCGACCAGCGCCAGCGGAAACAACTGCGGAGGAGGAGCGTAGCGCCCGCGCGCCCCGCGCCGCAAGCCCTGCTCCCGCCCATCCCCCACCCGTGCCGCGACCATCGCCGATTCCTTCCCATCCCCGCGCACCGGGGACGACCACCAATCCCTTTCCAAAGCGAAAAGGGAGACGACTAACCACCGCGCGAGTTACCACCGCGGAACGTGGGCACTCGATTCTGCATCGAGGTGTACGGACAACTATAGCACGTTTCGCCTACCGCGCAATACTTGTGCGACATAACTGTGCCAGAATGGCAACCACGCCCTGTTGCAGCGCGAAAATAGGTATACTTCGCCGAGGTAGAGGAGTTCTCAGCCCGCGCAGGCGGGCTTCGTGGCCCGCAGGCCCTTCGCCGGGACTTCAGTCCCGGTGCCTCCAGGGTGCCACGCTGGGTAGGAAAGGAGGGGCAGCACAATGCTCGCAACCGACATCGGCGTCGCCTTCGTCGTCCTCGCCAGCATCGGCCTCGTCCTGATGCTCGTCGCGACCCTCGTCTGGTTTGTCGCCGCCGTCATCAAAGGCTTCGCCCGCGCCCGCGCCGAGGCCGCGCAGACTACGCGTCGCTGAGCACCGCCGTCGCCTCGTCGCGCCACCGCCCGATCGCCCGGAACTTGTCGTACCGCGCCGCCAGCAGCGCTTCGACCGAGCCCGGTTCACCCATCGGGAACTGCTCCTCCAACCGGTCCAGCGCCTCGCGAATCGCGCGCCCCACCGCCGCCGTCGCCCCGTGCGGGTCCTCGTGCGCCGGCAGCGGCTCCGGGATAATCTCGTCGATCACCCCCAGCGCCAGCGCCTGGTCCGCCGTGATCCGCATCGCCGCCGCCGCCGCCGGAGCCTGCTTCGCATCGTTCCAGAGGATCGCCGCGCACCCCTCCGGCGTAATCGCCGAATAGGTCGAATTCTCCAGCATGATCACATGGTCCGCGACCCCCAGCGCCAGCGCCCCGCCGCTCCCCCCCTCGCCGATCACCGTCGCCACGATCGGCACGCGCAGCTCGGTCAGCGTCTGGATGCACTCCGCCACGGCCAGCGCCTGCCCCCGCTCCTCCGACCCCATCCCCGGATCGGCCCCCGGGATGTCCAGAAAGGTCAGCAGCGGCAGCCGGAACTTCTCCGCGTGGCGCATCAACCGCTTCGCCTTGCGGAACCCCTCCGGGTGCGCCATGCCGAAATGGCGGCGCAAATTCTCCTTCGTGTTCGACCCCTTCTGGTGGCCGATCACGATCACCGTTCGCCCCGTCCCCAGCAGCCGCGCCACCCCGCCCACCATCGCCGCGTCGTCGCGAAACGCCCGGTCGCCGTGCAACTCGATGAAATCGGTGCACAGATCGCTGATATAGTCGAGCGTGTGGGGCCGGTCGGCATTGCGCGCCAGCTGCACCCGCGCCCAGGCATCGAGCTGCGCCCTGCTCCCCGCCGAACTAACCGCGCTCACCCTGCACCCCCACCGTCTCCACCGCGAACGCCATCGGAATCTCGGTGGCCGCAGGCTCGGCACCGTTCGGCAGCGGCTGCCACTCCAGCCCGCGCGTGTACAGCTTCAACATCGTCGCCAGCGTATCGCGCAACTCGCGCCGGTGGACGATCAGATCGAGCATCCCGTGCTCCAACTGGAACTCCGCCGTGTGGAACCCCTCCGGCAATTTCTGCCGCGTCGTCTGCTCCACCACGCGCGTCCCCGCGAACCCGATCCGCGCCCCCGGCTCCGCCAGGATCAAATCGGCAATCGTCGCGTACGATGCGTAGACTCCCCCGAAACAGGGATCCACCAGCAGCGAAAAGTGCGGCAGCCGCGCCGCCGACAGGCGCGAGAGCGCGGCCGTCGTCTTCGCCATCTGCATCAGCGAGAGCAACCCCTCCTGCATCCGCGCCCCGCCCGAAGCCGAGACCGTCAGCAGCGGCAGCCGCCGCTCCACCGCCCGCTCCGTCGCCCGCGCCAGCTTCTCGCCATACACCGAGCCCATGCTCGCGCCCATGAAGCCGAAATCGGCCACCACAATCGCCAGCGGCCAATCCTTAATTTTCCCCTCACCGGAAATCAGCGCCTCATCCAGCCCCGTCTTGCGCTCCGCCTTCGTCAGCTTATCGGGGTAGCTCTCCTCCTTCCCGGGAGGACCAGCCACAAACCCCAGCGGATCCGCCGAGCGCAAGTTGGCATCCCACTCGACAAACGATCCCGCATCGAGCAGCAAATCAAGGCGTTCGCGCGCCGTCAGGCCGCCGTGGTACCCACAATTCTGGCAGACCTTCTGCGCCTCCTCGAACTCCTTGGCATAATTCAGCTCTTTACACTTCGGACACTTAAAGAAGAGATCGTTCGGAACCTCGGCGGTCTCCTGCTCAACCGCGGGCGTAAACTTCGGCTGTCGTCGGAAAAGTTCGCGCATACCCCGGACGCTCCACTCCCAGTGCCATCCCTCCGAGCAACGAAGTATAGCACCAGTGGCAAGGGCGAGCGCATACGTACCGCACAATCCGCGACCCACCAGGGATTCAGCGCGATCGGTGACAGGGGATTCGCCCTACCTTGATGCCCAGATCACATCCCCATGCCCTGGCATGAGAGGGGTCATCGGGTGAGGTACGCCGCGCCAAATCATGCGGGTTCCATCATCACCTCTGTTTAGCCCGCGCAGGCGGGCTTTGCGGCGACCCGCAGGTCGCCCCCAGCCCAGGGCTTCAGCCCTCGGGCCAACCCCCACGCAGCAATTGCTTCGCAGATTGCCCCAACTCCCGATCACCCCCAAACCCTGGCTCGAACCGAACCAGCATGCTATGATCCCGCCGTACGTTCACCCAGGCAACCGGCTAGCCGCCACCCCCTACCGTGCCGAAGACCGAGCACCAGAGCAGCGAGGGCGCACCATGGCAAAACACCGCATCTACACCACCAGCGTCGCCAGCGTCTACCCCCACTACGTGACAAAGGCGGAGAAGAAAGGGCGTACGAAAGCAGAAGTCGATCAAATCATCCGCTGGCTGACCGGCTGCAGCCAGGAAGCATTAGAAGCGCAACTGGCGAACCAGACCGACTTCGAGACATTCTTCGCGGAAGCGCCCCAACTCAACCCCTCGCGGGCGCAGATCAAAGGGATCATCTGCGGCGTCCGCCTGGAAGAGATCGAAGAACCCACCATGCGCGAAATCCGCTATCTGGACAAACTGATCGACGAGCTGGCAAAGGGCAAATCCATGGACAAAATCCTGCGCCAATAGCGCGCCTCCTCCTCCCCCAGCCGGATTGATCCGGCGCATTCCGTAGCCCGGAGACTTCATCTCCGGGCGGCGTCGGATCACCGTCCCCCTCGCTATTACCACCCGCGTTCGCTTGTATCCCCCACCCTCTCCTCATCAGGAGGGTCGCGCCGCAGCGCGGGAGGGGTGAAAATCTGCGCCCGCCACCCGCCTACAGGATTCCCTCGACACCCTCTCCTCGCGGGGAGGGTCGCCGCCCGCAGGCGGCGGGGGAGGGGTTAAACACCACGCCCCGCAGCATCCATGCCACGGGGCGCAGAAAACACTCTTGTCTCGAACCGTTACGCCGTCGCCATCCCCTGCGCCGCAAGAACGGCGGCAACAGGAACCCGAAGAACGCCCCAATCCCGGTCAGCGCCCCCAGCGCAATTCAGCCGGACGCCATCCGTCCGCTCCACCTTCGTAACAACCGGAGGTTTGGGCGGTGGCGCGAATGTAGCGGTCGCAACCGGTTCAACCGTGAGTACACTACCCAACGCCCCGACCGGTCGGGTCGGGTCGAATCCAGGGGTGGGCGTCACCGCCACCGCCGCCACCGTCGGCGGTGGCACAACCTGCGTCGGCTCCACCGACCCACCCTGCCCGAGCCCCATCGTCACCGCGAAGCAGACCGCCGCGATCGCCGTCGCCCAGCGCGTCGGCCAGACCCAGCCGAAGCGCCGCTTCCCGGCGCGCGGACCACCCGCCGCCGCAACCAGCTCGGGCGTCAGGATAAACGTCCGGCGCGGCGCAACCTGCGGCAGCGCGCCCAACAACGCCACCGTCGCCCGGAGTTCGTGCAACTCCTCCGGCGAGGAAGCGTCTTCCGCTAGCTGCGCCGCCACTTCGGCGCGCAATGCAGTTTCCATGGTCATCCCCTCGCCATTGAGGTGGGCGCGGCGGGCCTCATCGCCAGACCGCTGTCGGTGCTTGTCATCCATGACTGATCACGCCTTCTGTGCGTTCGGCGCGTTGGCGGCGCGTCGGCCTCTGTTTCCATAATTATCACATACATCTCGACCCATCGCGAGACGTACTTTGGGGGCACTTCCCACCGCAAACCCACACCGTTGTGCAAGCATCCCAGGCAACTCGCCCGAGATTGTGCGGGAGGCCTTGCTAGCCTTCAGCTCCCTCTTCATAACGACGCCGATACCGCGCGAAAAGTTCCGCCCCACCGGGGAAATCGCGCAATATCTCGCGCAGGCGTCCGCGCCCCCTGCTCAGGCGCGATTTCACCGTCCCCAGCGAGATTCCGGTGATCACCGCGATCTCATCGTAGCTGTATCCCTGCACATCGCTGAGGATCACCACCAGGCGCTGCTCCTCCTGCAACCGCTCCAGCGCGATCGACAGCGCGCGGGCCAGCTCCAGCCGCTCCGAACGATCCTGCGGATCCTCCTTCAGCGCCAGCGTCGTCCACTGCGGGCGCGGCTCGAACGCCAACTCCTCGAACGAATCGGCCGGACGCCGCTGCCGCCGCCGCAACTCGTCATAACAACGGTTCGTGGCGATGCGCAGCAGCCAGGCGCGGAAGAGTCCGCCCCGAAACTGGTGCAGCGACTTATAGGCCAGCAGGAACGTATCCTGGGTCACATCCTCGGCGGCATCGGTCTGCCCGACCATCCGCAACGCCACGTTATACACCTGGCGCTCATGCATCCGCACCAGCTGATTAAACGCATCAATCGAGCCGCTTTGCGCCTCAGCAACCAGGCGTTCTTCTTCGGGGGAAGGTGCGGAACCCGCCGACGCGGCCGGATCATCCTTCTCCGACGTCACATCGCGCGGGGCATCGCTCGTCATCAGCAGACGCTCATCGCCGGGCAGTGCCCGCAGCAAAACAACGGTTGATGCTTCGGGTGACGGCACATACCACCAGTGTACCGTCTGCCACAAGCGACTGCAACACAGAACGCCGCCCCGCCCTACCCGGTTCCCCGATCACCGAACACATCCCTAGTCAC
>JAXLWN010000135.1:0-13837 GCA_046328475.1 Chloroflexia bacterium
GCAGCATTCACCCCGTCCTGCGAACACCTCCCCAATCACCGACGCGATTCGCTCACCCCTTGCCCCTCTCCTCGCGGGAGAGGGGTGCCGCCCACAGGCGGCGGGGTGAGGTCAGTATCCCATTGTCAAAAACCATCGACCCATCACCTACAACACAAAAGGAGCCACCGATGTCCACCAATCACATCACCGGTCTGCACGTCATCTTCGGCACCGGTCCCCTCGGTATGGCGACGATGCGCGAGTTGGTGCGACGCGGGAGGCGCGTGCGCATGGTCAATCGCAGCGGGCGCGCGGCGGTGCCGGAGAGCGTCGCGGTGGTGCGCGGCGATGCGTACGACGAGGCGAGCACGCGGGCGGTCTGCGCGGGGGCGGCGGTGGTCTACCAGTGCGCGCAGCCCGCCTACACCGCCTGGGCGCGGCAGTTCCCGGCGTTGCAGGCCGGGGTGCTGGCGGGTGCCGAGGCGGTCGGGGCGAAGCTGGTCGTCGCGGAGAATCTCTACATGTATGGCAAGGTCGAGCGGCCGATGACCGAGACCATGCCCCACGCCGCCACCACGCGCAAGGGGCGGGTGCGCGCGGCGATGAGCGAGGCGCTGCTGGTGGCCCACCGGGCAGGCCGCGTGCGCGTGGCAATCGGGCGCGGCTCCGACTTCTACGGCCCCGGCGTGCGCGACTCGTCGCTCGGGGAGCGGGTCTTCTTCCCGGCACTCGCGGGCAAGGGGGCGAGCGCGATCGGCGACCTCGACCAGCCGCACACCTACACCTTCATCGACGATTTCGGCACCGCGCTGGTGAACCTGGGCGAACGCGACGAGGCGCTGGGGCGCGCGTGGCACGTCCCGAACGCGCCGACGCTGACCACGCGCGAGGTGATCGCGACGATCTATCGCCAGCTCGGCCAGCCGCCGAAGATGAGCGGCATGGGACGCCTGATGCTGATGCTCGGCGGCATCGCCATCCCCGAGGCGCGCGAGACGATCGAGATGTTGTACGAGTTCCAACACCCCTTCGTGGTCGATCACCGCGACTACGCGCGCCTCTTCGGCGAGCACGCCACGCCGCTGGAAGAGGGGCTGCGCCAGACCATCGCCTGGTACCGCGACGAGGCGAGGCGCGAAGGAAAGGCGGTGCGCACTGCTGCGTAAAGACTGGTGCGCACACCCCTCCCTCCTGCTCGCTGCGGTATGATTCGGCCGTGCGCGACAGGCGCACGAGTCATGCAGACGCACAGGAGGCAGGGAGACCATGCCGGAGATTCAGGATCTCGTCGGATGGGTTGAGGAACGGCAGGAGCGCTTCATCGCGATCTCCGACGATATCTGGGCACACCCCCAGATCGCGCTCGAAGAGACCTACGCCTGCGCCCGGCAGGCGGACGATCTCGCCGCCGATGGCTTCACCATCACGCGCAACGTCGGCGGTTTGCCAACCGCATTCATGGCCGAATGGGGCGCGGGGTCGCCGGTGATCGGCTTCCTCGGCGAGTACGACGCGCTGCCAGGTCTCTCCCAGGAGTCGGGCGCGACGCAGCATCCGCTCGTGCCGGGCGGGCCGGGGCACGGCTGCGGCCACAACCTGCTCGGCACCGCCGCGCTGGCGGCGGCATCGGCGCTGAAGGCGTGGTTGCAGCAGACCGGGCAGCCGGGCACGGTGCGCTACTACGGCTGCCCGGCGGAAGAGGCCGGGTCGGGCAAACTCTTCATGGCGGCCGACGGCGCGTTCGACGCGCTCGACGCCGCGATCACCTGGCACCCGATGGAGAAGAACACCGTCTGGGACGGCAGCTGCCTGGCGGTCGATAACGCTCGCTTCCGCTTCCACGGCCTGACCGCGCACGCGGCCGGTTCCCCCGAGTTGGGGCGCTCGGCGCTCGACGCGGTGGAGTTGACCAACATCGGGGTCAACTTCCTGCGCGAGCACGTCATCCAGGAAGCCCGCATCCACTACGTGATCACCAACGGCGGCGGCGCGCCGAACGTGGTGCCGGACGACGCGGAGGTCTGGTACTTCATCCGCGCCCCGCGCCGCGACCAGCTCGAAGAGATTACCGCCCGCGTGCGCGCCATCGCGCGCGGCGCGGCGATCATGACCGAGACGAAGCTGGAGGAGTACGACCTCAACGGGCTGCACCACTACCTGCCCAACGAGGTCCTCGGCGAGGTCGCCTTCGCCGCGCTGACCGATCTGGGGCCGCTCGACTTCACCCCGGAGGAGCACGTCTTCGCGCGAACGGTGGCCGAGGGCTTCCCCGAGCACATCCGCGCCGGGGCGATCCGCCCGCTCGGCCTCAACGCGGAACAAAGCAAGCAAGCCCTGCTGAGCGACGTCTTCCCGCCGACCGACAAGGGCAAGACCCTCCCCGGCTCGACCGACGTGGCGGAGGTGAGCTGGATCGCCCCCACCGTGCAGATCACCACGGCCTGCTTCGCGCTCGGGGTGCCTGGGCATAGCTGGGGCATCACCGCGACGGGTGCCATGTCGATCGGCCACAAGGGCATGCTCCACGCCGCCAAGGCGATGGCGATGACGGCCGCGCGCCTCCACGCCGACCCCACGCTCGTGGAAAAAGCACGCACCGAATTCCAGCAGGCGACGGGCGGCAGGCCGTACCGCGCCCCGCTCGGCGACACCTTCCCCACGGTCACGATTTCGCTGGACTGAGCGACCGCGCCGCCCGCACCGGCGGCTGCGGTATGATTCGGCCAGCGTGCGCACGAGGCGCGGAATAGCACCGGCAAATCAGGAGGCAGGGAGGACATGGCGGAGATTCAGGAACTGTCCGAGTGGCTCGAAGAGCGCCAGCAGCGCTTCATCGCCATGGCAAATGACATCTGGGCGCACCCCGAGACGGCGCTCAACGAGACCGATTCTTGCGCGCGGCAAATAGACGATCTCGCGGCCGATGGCTTCACCATCACCCGCAATGTCGGCGGCCTGCCGACCGCCTTCACCGCCGAGTGGGGTTCGGGATCGCCGGTGATCGGCTTCCTCGGCGAGTACGACGCCCTCCCCAGCCTCTCGCAGGAGGCCAGTCCGACGCAGAATCCGCTCGTCCCGGGCGGGCCGGGGCATGGCTGCGGCCACAATCTGCTCGGCACTGCCTCACTCGCCGCCGCGAGCGGCCTGAAGGCGTGGTTGCAGCAGACGGGCCAGTCCGGGACCGTGCGCTACTACGGCTGCCCAGCCGAGGAGACCGGCGCGGGCAAGGTCCACATGGCCCACGACGGCGCGTTCGACGGCCTCGACGCGGCGATCACCTGGCACCCCGGCTCGCAGAACACGATCTGGATGGCGAGCTGCCTCGCCGTGGATCACATCCGCTTCCGCTTCCACGGCCAGACGGCCCACGCGGCGGCCTCGCCCGAGCTGGGGCGCTCGGCGCTGGACGCGGTGGAGCTGACCAACATCGGGGTCAACTTCCTGCGCGAGCACGTCATCCAGGAAGCCCGCATCCACTACGTGATCACCAACGGCGGCGGCGCCCCGAACGTCGTGCCCGACGACGCCGAGGTCTGGTACTTCATCCGCGCCCCGCGCCGCGACCAACTGGAGGAGATCACCGCCCGCGTGCGCGCTCATCGCGCGCGGCGCGGCGATCATGAGCGGCACGCGGCTGGAGGAGCACGACATCCACGGCCTGCACAACTACCTCCCCAATGACGTGCTCGGGGAGGTCGCGCTCGCCGCGCTGGAGGAGTTGGGGCCGCTCGACTTCACCGCCGAGGAGCGCGCCTTCGCGCAGACCGTGGCCGAGGGCTACCCGGAGAAGATCCGCGCCGGGGCGGTCAACCGGCTCGACCTCACCGCCGAGCAGCGCACCCAGTCGCTGCTGAGCGAGATCTTCCCGCCGCGCGACCGGGGCAAGACCCTCTCCGGCTCGACCGACGTGGCCGAAGCGAGCTGGATCGCGCCCACCGTGCAGATCACGACCACCTGCTTCGCGCTCGGCGTGCCGGGCCACAGCTGGGGCATCACCGCCACCGGCGGCATGTCGATCGGCCACAAGGGCATGCTGCACGCCGCCAAGGCGATGGCGATCATCGCCGCCCGCCTCCACGGCGATCCCGTCCTCCTCGCCAAAGCGAAGGCAGAGCACCAGCAACTGACCGGCGGCAAGCAATACCGCGCGCCCCTCGCCGAAACCTTCCCCACTGTGGAGATCGCGCTGGACTGAACTGCCCACAATCAAAGCCAGTTGCCGCGCCCACCCTTGTGCAAGGGTGGGCGCGGTGTGATTCCTCACACGTCTTGTATCGGTTCCCATACGAGCTTGTCGAGGCAGTCACTCAGGTCCACAAATACAGCCTTACCAACAAAGCCTTCCAGACGCCCTTCGGCTTCAATGAGATCAGGATGATTTTGAAAGTGGCGAATCAGTCTCCACATCACATAGGAGCCGCCCTCCAGCGTGTGTTGCATCACCTCCGTCGGCGCTAAGCCAAGCACCACGGCGAGGTCTGCATAGGGGCGATAGAACTTCTCATCAAGCGTAATCGTTATTGGGTGGCTCGTTTCCATGAATCCCTCCGCGCTTTGTCGCTTTCGATCACAACCAACTCACTCCGGGAACCCCTATCACCCCGCCCGCCGCGCGATCAGTCATTGGTCTTTGGTGATACCATATACCCTATGTGGAAGGGCTGCCATTGTGGCACACGCACGACTTGAAGGCGGCGGCGCTGGCGACCGCCGTGGAGTGGAGGGAACGCGATGACGGCGACGGGAGACCCCAGCATTACCGGCGCGGCACCGGCCGCAGAACTCACCCCCGACGACCTCGCCACCCTGGAATCGATCGAGCGCCGTGTCCTCTGGCTCGCCACCAACATCATCCACCACGCCAACAACGTGCGCCCCAACCCCGACAAGACCAAGGTCGGGGGACACCAGGCCTCCTCCGCCTCGGTCGTCTCGATCCTCACCGCGCTCTATTTCCACTACCTCAACGGGCGCGACCGCGTCGCGATCAAGCCGCACGCCTCGCCCGCCTACCACGCGGTGCAATATCTGCTTGGCGCGCTCGACCGGCACTACCTCACCGAACTGCGCGCCTTCCACGGTCTCCAGTCCTACCCCAGCCGCACCAAGGACCCCGACCGCGTCGATTTCTCCACCGGTTCGGTCGGCCTCGGCGCGGTCGCGCCCCTCTTCGCCGCGCTCACCGACCGCTACGCCCGCGCCCACTTCGGCGGCGACAGCGCCGAGACCAGGCGGCGCTTCATCGCGGTCGTCGGCGACGCCGAGTTGGACGAGGGGAACGTCTGGGAGGCGGTTGCGGAGCAGGCGGCGCAGGGACTCGGCAACGTGCTCTGGATCGTCGATCTCAACCGCCAGAGCCTCGACCGCGTCGTGCCCGGCATCCGCGCGCGGCAACTGGAAGCGTTGTTCGAGGCGAGCGGCTGGCAGGTGCTCGAAGCGAAGTACGGGCGGCGGCTCCAGGCGGCCTACCGGCGGCCCGGCGGCCCCGCGCTGCGCCAGCGCATCGACGACATGGCGAACGAGGAATACCAGGAACTGATCCGCCTGCCCGGCAACCTCCTGCGCGAGCGGATCACCTCCGGCGCGGGCCACCTGCGCGACGGCGTGGCGCTGGCGATCGCCGACACCGACGACGACGCGCTGCCCGCGCTGATCGCCGACCTGGGCGGCCACGATCTGCAAGAATTGCTCGCCGCCTTCGCCGCCGCCGACGCCGACACGGGTCGCCCCGCCGTCCTCTTCGCCTACACCGTCAAGGGCTGGGGGCTGCCGATCGCGGGCGAGGCGCTGAACCACTCGGCGCTGCTGACGACCGAGCAGGTGGACAAACTGCGCGAGGGCTTCGGCCTCGCCCCCGAGCAGCAGTGGGACGTTTTCGCGCCCGATTCGCCGGAGGGGAAGGTCTGCGCCGACCGCGCCGCCGTGCTGTGCGACGAGGCGCTCCCTCCGTCGCAACTCTCGCCCGATCAGGTGCCCGCCGACATCGACTTCCGCCCGGCCGGGCAGACCTCCACCCAGGAGGCGTTCGGCTCGATCCTCGGCCAGCTGGCGCGCGTCGAGGGGGTCGGCGAGCGGATCGTCACCACCTCGCCCGATGTGGCCGTCTCGACCAACCTGGGGGCCTGGATCAACCGGGTCGGCGTCTTCGCACCGGAGGAGGCCACCGACTACACCGATGGCGGCTCGCGCGTGCTGCGCTGGCAGCCGGGGCCGCGCGGCCGACACATCGAGCTCGGCATCTCCGAGATGAACCTCTTCATGCTGCTCGGCCAGCTCGGCCTCTCCGCCGAGCACAACGGCGAGCTGCTGCTGCCGGTCGGCACCGTCTACGACCCGTTCGTCTCGCCGTGGCCTCGACGCGCTGATCCACGGCGTCTACTCAGCCTCGAAATTCGTCTTCGCCGGAACCCCCTCGGGCGTGACGCTCAACCCGGAAGGGGCGCACCAGTCGACGATCACCCCTCGATCGGGCTGGAACTACCGAACCTCATCACCTTCGAGCCCGCGTTCGCGCGCGAGGTGGGTGGTGCCTGCTCGACGGCCTGCGCCGCTGCTGCGACCCGCGAGAACGGCGACGCCACCTACCTGCGCCTCTCGACCAAGCCGATCCCGCAGAACCTCTTCGCCCCGGTGCTCGACCGCCTCGGCGCGGACGAGCGGCGCGGCCAGGTGCTGGCGGGCGGCTACCGCCTGATCGAGCCGCCGCGACCTCCGCCAACGCGCCGCGCGTGGTGATCGCCACGGCGGGCGCGCTGGTGCCGGAGGCCGTGGCGGCGACCCGCGCCCTGCACGTTGAGGGCATCGCCGCCACGCTGCTCAACATCACCAGCGCCGACCGGCTCTACGCCGGGGTGGCGGCGGCGCGGCGCAACTACGTGCGCGGCGCGAAGGTCGGCCGCGCCGCCGGGCACCTCGCCACCCTGCTCCCCCCCGCCGAGCGCCACGCCCCGATCGTGACCGCGCTCGACGGCGCGTCGCACTCGCTGGCCTTCCTCGGCTCCGTCTTCGGCGCTCCCGTCGTCCCGCTCGGCGTGGACAGCTTCGGCCAGGTCGGCACCCGCGACGAACTCTACCGCGAACTCCTGATCGACGCCGAGAGCATCGTCAACGCCGCGCTGCTGGCCCTGGAGATCGGGGAGAAGACTGAATCGCCCTCACCCCGCCGTCTGCGGACGGCACCCCTCTCCCAAATTTGGGAGAGGGGCAGGTTGCGCGTCCCAGCCCGCGCAGGCGGCTTTGCGGCGACCGCAGTCGCCTTCAGCCCAGGGTTTCAACCCTTGGGCGACCGTCGCGGAGCAATCGTTCACCCATTGAGGTAGCCGCTCCATGATCCCCTACGTCCGCACCGGCGGCACGCCCTACGCCATCGGCCACGACACCGCGGCAGCAACTGCGCGAGCTGCAGGAGGCGGTGGCGGCTTACCGGGCCAGGTTCGTGGCGCAGTACGGCTGGGACCGGGTCGTGACGCTGGCCGTGCCGCACCTGAAGATCGCCAGGCGCGTCGTGCCGCGCCGCGTGGACGAGTTGCGCGGCATGGCCGAGGGCGCGGGACTCGACCTCGCGACCCTCTTCACGATGAACGCGCGTCAGGAGATCGCCTTCGCCGCGAAGTCGCAGGAGGAGGATGGCTGCACCAGCGTCGGCATCCCGCCCGACGCCAGCGAGAACGGCCACGTCCTGCTGGCGCACAACGAGGACGCCACGCCCGGCTGGTCGGGCTGCACCTACGTCATCCACGCCGAGCCGGACGACGCGCCCGCCTACCTCGCCTTCAGCTACGCCGGGCTGCTGCTCCACCAGGGACTGAACAGCGCCGGGATCGGCTCCGTGGGCAACGCGCTCTACTTCAACGACCTGCGCCCCGGCATCCCCAAACTGCTGGCCTACCGCGACGCGCTGGAGGCGACCTACCTGGAGGACGCCATCCGCCGCGTGATCCGCCCGGAGCGCGCCAACGGCAACAACCACGTCCTCGCCTCGCGCGAGG
The DNA here is from genome assembly GCA_046328475.1 of Chloroflexia bacterium. Lineage (GTDB taxonomy): Bacteria > Chloroflexota > Chloroflexia > Thermomicrobiales > CADCWN01 > CADCWN01. The sequence continues at coordinate 7,971 of JAXLWN010000135.1, forward strand.
GCGAAATCTACGACGTGGAGGTCTCCGGCGCGGCCCACGCGCTGCACTACATCGGCCAGAAACCCTGGGCGCACGCGAACCACGTCGTGGACGCCGCCATGCGCGGGCGCGAGGAGGGGGACCTGCTCAACTCGCGCCTCCGCGCCGACCGCACCGGCCACCTCCTCGCGCGGGCAGCCGCCGATGGCGGCGTTTCCGTCCCCAAGCTGCAAGCCATCCTGCGCGACCACGCCAACCACCCCAAGGGCGTCTGCAAGCACGTCGCCCCCGGCATCAACGAGCACGTCTGCACCATCGGCAGCGTGATCATCGACCTGACGGCGGCCGAACTCCACGTCTGCGCCGGGAACCCGTGCGCGGGCGACTACGAGACCTTCCGACTGGGGTAACACAATGGCGACCGGGCAAGCGCCATCGGTAACGGAAGGAGACATTCGGGCGGCCATCCGCGCGCTCGGTCTGTCCCAGGCTGTGCTCTGCGTCCACTCGTCGCTGCGCTCCTTCGGGTGGGTGGAGGGCGGGGCCGACACCGTGATCGACGCGCTGCTCGCCGAGGGCTGCACGCTCCTCGTCCCCGCGTTCTCGGCCGACACCTACGGCGTCCCGCCGCCGCCGGGACCCCGCCCCGTGCGCAACGCCTGGGACTACGACCGTTTCCCCGGCCCAACCGTCGGCATCGGGCGCATCTACACCCCCGCGAGCGGCGCGATCGAGCGAGGCTTGGGGGCCATCCCGGCAGCGGTCATTGCCCGGCCGGGTCGCAGCCGCGGCAATCACCCGCTCAACTCCTTCGTCGCTCTCGGCCCGCGCGCTACATGGCTCGTCGCCGAGCAGCAACCAAGGCGCATCTACGCGCCGCTCGAACACCTGGCCGAAGCGGGCGGCTCGATTCTGCTGATGGGTGTCGGCCTCACCAACATGACCTTCCTGCACCTTGCCGAGCAGCACGCCGGGCGGCGCTCCTTCGTCCGCTGGGCAAACGACGCGACGGGGCAACCCTCCCCCGCCGAAGTCGGCAGTTGCGGCGAGGGCTTCGACAACTTCGCCCCGATGCTCGCCCCACTCGAGCGACGGCTCACCGTCGGGACAAGCACCTGGACAGCCTACCCGGCACGGGAAACCCTGTTAGCAGCTGTGGCCGCCATTCGCGCCAACCCGGCGCTGACCCACTGCGCCGATCCGCGCTGCCAGCGTTGCAACGACGCCATTGCCGGGGGTCCACTCGACGGCTGAAGGGCGACCCTGTCGTCCGGTACCGCTATTCCGCCCAGCCATTCGCCACGGAAAGTCGCCGCCGCACGTGTCGTCGTCGAGACATGAACGCGCGTCGCCGCCCGCCTCACAGGAGCCAGGTGCAGACGGGAACGATGGTTTCTCTCTTCTACGCGCAGTATACCGCACCCGCCGCGCGGCACACATCGATCGGAAGGGCGGTGCTTTCCAGCCTCACGGCGCGGTACAGTGGGACAAGGCGAGGTGAGGGCGCCGCGAACGAGAGGGGGCGATCCGTGCGAAATGGGCCAGACCGCATCGCCGAGATCGCCGCCGAGCAGTTGCCAGCGGTCGTTCGGGCAATCCTCGGGGCATCGGACGCGACGCCCGGCGCGTGGGACGCGACACCCCTCCTGGGCGGAGTCAACGCCTTCAACGCCGCGCGCTCGCTTCTCCTGCTCCAGGGCACGGCGCAGATCGGCCCAAACGATCTGCCCTGGCGCGTCATCCTCAAAGGGTATGCCCCCGTCGCGGAGCTGGACGACCCGACCCACCGCGACTACTGGAAGCGCGAATGGCTGCTCTACCACTCGGGGCTCCTCGCGACCCTCCCCGGCCTGCACGCCCCCCGCTGCTATCTGGCCGACGAGCGGGCGGACGGCACCGCCTGGCTCTGGCTGGAGTATGTCGAGGAGGAGGGCGAGCGCGCCTGGTCCCACGCGCGCTGGGCGCTCGCCGCGCGACACCTGGGCCAGTTCAACGGTGCCTCCCTGGTCGGCCCGCCACCGCCCGCCCGCCCCTGGCTCGGCGGCGGGCGACTGCGCGCCTGGGTCGAGCACCACCGCCCGCTCGTCGCGCGCATCGCCGCCGCGCCCGACGACCCCGACGTGCGCCACTGGTGGCCGCGCCCGGTCGTCGCCGCCATCCTGCGCCTCTGGGACGAGCGCGACACCCTCTGCACCGCGCTGGAGCGCCTGCCCCAAACCTTCGGCCACGGCGACGCCATCCGCCGCAACCTGCTCTCCCGCCGCGCTGTGGACGGGACCGAGGAAACAGTAGCCATCGACTGGGAGCACGCTGGCCTCTACGCGGCGGGCGAGGAGGTCGGGCAGACCCTCTCGGTGGCGAGCGCGTTCTACGACCTGGATCCCGCCGACCTGCCAACGCTCGACGAAGCGCTCTTCACGAGCTACCTATCTGGCCTGCGCGACGCGGGCTGGCGCGGCGATCCGCGACCGGTGCGCTTCGCCTACGCCGCCCACGCCGCCCTGCGCAACGCCTTCAACGCCGTCGGCACGAGTGTCCCCCCCGAAGCGGGACGCGCCGCGGCCCTGCAGAACTACGGCCACACCTGGGACGCCCTCGCCGAGCGCCGCGCCGCCATCCGCCCCTTCCTCCTCGCCCGCGCCGACGAAGCGCGCCAACTCCTGCCATCGCCCTGATGAGGCATATGCCGGAGCGACCCCTTCACCACACCTTTACATCCTTTTCATCGCATTCTCATCTTCATCCGCTAGGCTCAACAGCAGCAAACACCATCCTCCCTCTCCAACACACAGCGGCGGGGCTGGCTACCCCGCCGCTGTGGCTATTCAGTGCTCAGTGCTCAGTGCTCAGTGCTCAGATTCCATACTTGGCACTTGGCACTTGGCACTCTATTTCATTACTACCAAATCATGCCGCGCATTGTTCAGGAACTCGCCCCCGGTCTCCGTACACATCACGCTGTCCTCGATGCGGATGCCGAACTTACCGGGGATGTAGATGCCCGGTTCGTCGCTGAAGACCATGCCCGGGCGCAGCGGCGTGGTGTCGCCGCCGACGAGGTACGGTGCCTCATGCACATCCAGGCCCAGGCCGTGCCCCACGCGGTGGATGAAGTACTCGCCGTAGCCCGCGTCGGTGATCACCTTGCGCGCGGCGGCGTCGATGCTCTCGCAGGTCGCGCCGGGGCGCACCGCCGCGAACGCCGCCTTGCGCGCCTCGTCCACGATCGCGTAGACCTTGCGGAACTCCTCGCTCGGCTCGCCGACATGCACCGTGCGTGTGATATCCGACTTGTAGCCCTCGATGTTGCCGCCGAAGTCGAAGACAACCGCGTCCCCCTCCTGGATCACCTTCGTGCTGGTCAGGTAGTGGGGCGAGGCGCTGCCGGGGCCGCTGGCGACGATCATGAACGCCGGGGAGCCGAGCCCCTTCTTGCCCATCAGCTCCCCGAGGATGCGCCCGACCTCAATCTCCGTCTTCCCGGCAATCGAGACCGTCGCCGCGAACTCGTCCCAGACCTCGTCGGTCAGTCGCCCGGCCTCGCGCATGAACGCCGCCTCGTCCTCCGCCTTGATCAGCCGCAACTCCTTCAGCACCGTATCGGCGTTGACGAAGCGCGCCCCGGGGCAGGCATCCATCAGCTTCAGCAGGAAGCCGCTCCACATCTGGTCGCTGACCGCGATCGTCAGCCCCTGCGGATCCCCCAGCCCCTCGGCGAGCAGCAGGATCGGGTTCTCCGTCTCGTTCCAGACGCGCCGGTCGATGATATCGTGCAGATCGTCGCGCCCCTCCAATCGTGGCGCTTCCAGGCGCGGCACCACCACGAACGGCTCGCCCCCGCGCCGGGGCGTCGCCAGCGCGGTCAGGCGCTCGCTGGTGTGGGCCGGGTAGCCCATCATGTAGACGAGGTCGGACGACGGCGAGATGATCAGCCAATCGACACCCTGCCGCTCCATCTCCGCCTGCGCCCGCGCGATCCGCCCGGCGTAGTCCATCCTCGTCAGCGTCTCTGCCATCTGCGCCCTCCCGCGTTCGCTCATTCAGCTCCGATCGGCCGTATCGCTACCGGGCGAGTATATCAGGCCGCGAAACCACACTCCGCCCGAACGCGTATAGTTCGGCAGCAGTCATCGTGCCGAGACAGCGCCAGGAGGGTGCGCGGTGAATCGCCTGCAAAAATTCGTCACCTCGATCGTCCCGCGCTCCTGGGCTGCCTCGATGGAGGCCGATTCGCGCGCCTGGAAGCTGATCTGCAACTGCGGCCACCAGCAATCATTCTGGGAGATCGGCGGCATCCGCTGGAAAGCCAAAGGCAACCAGCGCACCTACCGCCGCTGCCCCGCCTGCGGCCAACACTCCTGGCAACGCGCCGAATACCGCCCCGATCCTCCCAGCTAGACGCCACCACCCACCCTGCAAGCCGGATTTCATCCGGCGCACCTCGTAGTCCGGAGACTTCATCTCCGGGCGCTCTGCACATACCACACACCCCACACCCTAGCCATCCACTTCCTTCAGCCCCCCCTCATCATCAGGGGAGGGTCTCTGCCGCAGCGGCGGGGTGAGGTCCGTCTCCCTTGCGACTTACGACTTACGACTTACGCTCTCCGTACACGACTCCTCCCTCTCAAGCTGCTATACTGTCTAGACATCACCGCCCTCGTCGCGCCAATGCGCGACCTTTCCTGACCTCGTAACCGCGTCCCCCCACCGACGCGGCCAACACGCAACCTCACCGCCCCTCACCCCTCAGCAGCGGAAGCGGGTGCATTGTCGGCGCCGCCGTGGCCACAGCCACGGTGCGCTTCTATTGGTGTTTCGCATTTCCCCAGGAGAAGGAGGCAGGAACATGGCAGAACAGGTATCCCGGTCGCCGCACGCGCCAGACGTGCGCGCCCTGACTGACGCGCTGGTGAGCGGGCGCTCCAGCCGCCGCGACTTCATCCGCCGCGCCGTCGCGCTCGGCCTGACCACCTCGGCGATCGGCGCGATCCTCGCCGCGTGCGGCAGCGGATCGACCACCCCGACCGCCGGATCCGGTACCGCCGGTTCGGCAGCGCCCTCGGCGGCGGGTTCGGCGGCAGCGGGCTTGCCCGGCGTCGGCACCCCTCGCGCGGCAACCCCCTCGACCGCGTCCTCGCTCCCCGAGCCGACGCAACGCGGCGGCGGCGGGGCGCTGCGGCTGCTCCAGTGGCAGGGTCCCACCATCCTCAACCCCCATCTCTCCTCCGGCACGAAGGACGACCTCGCGTGTGCGCCCGTCTACGAGCCGCTCGTCACCTTCGACATCCAGGGACAGCCGGTGCTGCTCCTCGGTGCCGAGTGGCCAACCAGGGAGAATGGCCAGGTCGCCGCCGACGGCAAGAGCGTGACCTGGAAGCTGCGGCAGGGGGTGAAGTGGAGCGACGGCCAGCCCTTCACCGCCGACGATGTCATCTTCACCTGGGAGTACGTGACCGACAAAGGCACCGCCGCGACGACCATCGGCAACTACGAGGGAGTGGACAAGGTCGAGAAGGTGGACGACACAACGGTCCGCTTCACCTTCACCGTCCCCGCCCCGGCCTGGTTCCGCCCGGCGCAATTGCGGCTCCTGCCGAGGCACATCTTCCAGAACGACAAGGGGGCCGGGTCGCGCAACTCGCCGAACAACCTCAAGCCGGTCGGCACCGGGCCATACAAGGTGACGAGCTTCGCGCCGGGCGACGCCGTCTCCTACGCGATCAACGAGAACTACCGCGAGGCCAACAAGCCCTTCTTCGACACGGTCGAGCTGAAGGGCGGCGGCGACGCGCAGTCGGCCGGCCGCGCCGTGCTGCAAACGGGCGACTACGACTACGCCTGGAATCTCCAACTCGACGACCCGGTGCTGAAGCAGCTGGAGAGCG
>JAXLWN010000136.1:0-13841 GCA_046328475.1 Chloroflexia bacterium
TCCCACCGCTGCTGGTCGGTCGTGATGAAGAGGAGGTTGGTCATCGTTCCCCGTTGAATTGCGGATTGCGGATTGCGGATTGCGGATTAGGGTCTGGCGAGAACCTGGGGCGTTCCCCGCATCCCTCGTCAATCTGAAATCCGCAATCCGCAATCCGCAATCGCCTACGCCAGCGACGTGCGGCGGAAGTCGTACCAGTTGTTCGCGGTGGCCGTGAGGTTGAGCACCTTCGCGCTGGTCACGGAGAGCGCGGGGTTGGTCGAGATGATGAGGTTAAAGGCCTCGGCGAGCAACAGCTTGTTCATCTCGCCGTAGAGCGCCTTCAGCTTCGTCGCGTCCCCCTCGGCCTGCATCGCGTCGATGATCCGGATGTAGTCGGGCGACGTGAACTTCGAGGCGTTCTCCTTGCGGAACGGGAAGGCCTGCAAGAAGAGCGTCACCGGCGTCAGGTTGGCGGCACCGTGCCCGTGCGAGAAGAGGCCGGGGAACTTCGCCTCGTTGAGGGTCTGCTGGAAGACGGTGTTCTCCTGGGTCTGGATATTCAGCTTGATGCCGATCTTGGCGAGGTCGGGCTGGAAGACCTCGATCATCTTGCCGACCGTCGCGGTGCGCTGCGAGTTGTAGGTGATCGGGATCTCGAAGCCGGAGCCGAGGCCCGCCTGGGTCAGCAGCGACTTGGCCTTGTCGAGATCGAACTTGATCGTCTGGTTCAGCGACTCGTCGTAGGCCGGCGAGCCCTTCGGCCAGGGGAGCAGGCTCGGCACGCCGACATTGCTCAGTGCCGTGCGCACCGCCCGCTCGCGGTCGAGTGCGTAGTGGATCGCCAACCGGACTTCCTTCTTGTCCAGCGGTGGCACCGTCACGTTGGCGGCGAGGTAGAAGTTGCCGCCGACCGCGTCGTTGGCGATGGCGGTGAAGCGGTTGTCCTGGCGCAACCGCACGAAGTCCTGCGACGAGACGCCGTAGGCCATGTCTTGCTGCCCGGCTTCGAGCTGCACGCCGAGCGACTGCACGTCGCCGACGATGGTGATCTCGATCCGGTCCAGCAGCGGCGCGCCGCTCTGCCAGTAGTTCGGGTTCTTCTCCAGCACCACCTTGGTGTTCGGCGTCCACTCCTTCCAGACGAAGGGGCCGGTGCCGATCACCTTGCCGTTGCTCAACTCGGGCACGGTGTCCTTGTCGAGCATCACCATCGTGTCGAACATGTCGAAGACGGCGAGGTAGGGGGTGTTGAAGGTGAAGACGACCGTGTAGGGGTCGGGCTTGGCGATGGTGGCGATCTGGCCGCTGGGGCCGCGCATCTGCGAGCCGACGGCGGCGTCGCGCACGCGCAGGATGTTGAACTCGACATCGTCGGCGGTGAACTCGCGCCCGCTGTGGTACTTGACTCCCTTGCGGAGCTTCATCGTCAGCGTCTTGAAGTCGGCGCTCCACGACCAGCTCTCCGCCAGCACCGGCTGGGGCTGGATGTTCGCGTCGTAGCGGACCAGCGTGTCCCAGATCGCGATCTGGATCGCCGAGTTCACGCCGAGTGACAGGTGCGGCTCGCGCGGGGCCACGTCGTTGAGCTGGATGATGCGCAGACGGCCGCCCGCCTTCCCGGCCGGTGCCGCACTGGCGGCAGCGGAGGGAACCGCGCTGGCGGCGGCGCTGGCCGCCGGGGCCGAGCTCGCCGCTGCGCTCGCGGCGGTGGAGGGGCGGGCGCTGGCCGCCGCCGAGGCAGCCGCGCTGGCGGCCGGGGCGGCACTGGCGGCTGGAACCGTGCTCGCGGCGGCGCTGGCGGCAGGCGCGGCGCTGGCCGCAGGGGCCGCACTGGCGACCGGGGCGGTCGTGGCGGTGGGGCTCGCGCCGCCGCAGCCCTGCACCAGGGTCACTGCGGCGAGGCCGAGCGCGCCAACGCCGAGGCGCTGGAGAAAGGTGCGGCGGCTCTGGGTTGGGCGGGCTGGATCGGGATGCTCGTGCATCGAAGTCCTCCTCGACTTTCAAACGGGCCACAAGTTGTCGAACGGCCAGGCGGCCGAGAACCCCCAGCGTCAGCGGAGATGGGTGAGCTTGGGATCGAGCGCGTCGCGCAGCGCATCGGAGAGGAAATTCAGGCCGAGCAGCAGGATGCTGAGCGCGATCCCCGGGAAGATCGCGTAGTAGGGCGCGTCGCGCAGGTAGGTGCGGCTGGCGTTCAGCATGCCACCCCACGACGGGTTGGGCGGCTGCGTGCCGAGCCCCAGGAAGCTGAGTCCCGCTTCCAGCAGCACCGCGTAGCCCATCGCCAGGCTCAGTTGCACCAGGAAGGGGGAGACGGTGTTCGGCAAGATGTGCCGGAGGGCGATGCCGATATCGCGCACGCCGATCGAGCGCGCCGCCTGCACGTAGTCGCGCTGCTTCTCCCCCAGCACCGAGGCGCGGGTGATGCGCGAGAACTGCGGGATGCTGACGATGGCGAGCGCGATGGCGGCGTTGGTGGCACCCGGGCCGAGCATCGCGGCGATCGCGATGCCGATCAGGATGGCCGGGAAGGCGAGCAGCACGTCCCAGAGGCGCATGATCGCGGTGTCGAGCCAGCCGCCGACATACCCGGCGGCGAGACCGGTGCTCACCCCGATCAGGCTGCCGAGCGTCACCGCGAGCACGCCGACCATCAGCGAGGTGCGCGACCCGTAGATCACGCGGCTCAGCAGGTCGCGGCCGAGTTCATCGGTCCCGAAGAGGTGGGCCGACGACGGCCCCATCAACTCGGCGCGGCCATCCTGCTCCAGCGGGTCGTAGGGCGCGACCAACGGCGCGAAGATGGCGATCAGGAAGAGGAGCGTGATCGCCCCCAGGCCGAACGCCCCGGCCGGGTTGCGCACCAGTCGCCCCAACGTCAGGAGCAGCAGGCCGCGCGGGCGCGGCAGCGACCTGGTGAGTGCCCCACCCGCTGGCAAGGGGGCATCGATGGAACTCATCCCTACCTCCTCCCCGTCGCCAGGCGGACGCGCGGGTCACAGACGCCATAGAGCAGATCGACCAGCAGATTGACGGCGATGAAGATGCAGACCAGCATCAGCAGGGCACCCTGGACCACGGCGTAGTCGCGGTTGAGCACCCCTTGCAGGATGAGCCGCCCGACCCCTGGCCAGGCGAAGACGTTCTCGATGATCACCGCGCCGCCCATCAGGCGGCCGAACTGGATGCCGAGGATGGTGATCACCGGGATGAGCGCGTTGCGCAGGGCGTGACCCGAGATGACCTTGAGCGGGGACAATCCCTTCGCCCGGGCGGTGCGGACGTAATCCTCGTTCAGCACTTCCAGCATCGACGCGCGGGTGAAGCGCGACAGCGCCGCGCTGATCCCGGGGAAGAGGGTCACTGCGGGGAGGACCAGCGAGCGCCAGGCGGCCCCCGGATCCTCATTGAACTCGACGCGCCCGCCCGGCGGCAGCCAGTGCAGCCGCACCGAGAAGGCGATGATCAGCAGGATGGCGATCCAGAAGTTCGGGATGGCGAGGACCAGCCCGTTGATCGAGGTGATCAACCAGTCGATCGGCCGACCGCGCCAGACCGCCGAGATGATGCCGCTGGGGATGCCGATCAGCACGGCGAGGGCGAGCGCGACCAGGGCGAGTTGGATCGTCGCGGGCATCGCCTGGGCAATCAGTTTCGCGATCGGCAGGCGGCTGATGAAGGATCGGCCGAGATCACCCCGCAAGACGTGGCCGATCCAGATGAAGTATTGCTGCGGCAGCGACTGGTTCAACCCCATCTGCTCGCGGATGGCCGCGACGGTGTCCGGCCGCGCATCCGGCCCGGCCAGGATGAGCGCCGGGTCGCCCGGCACCAGCCGGATGAAGACGAATACGACGATCGAGGCCAGGATCAGGACCGGGAGCGTCTGCGCGATGCGCCGGATCAGGTAGGTACTCACGCTACTCTCCGATGCGAAAGACCGCGACGCGGGGTTGCCGGGCGAGCAGCGGGCACACGATCACCCGCCCCGTTCGCCGCTTGCGACGGGATCGTCCGATGTTTGCCCTTCGACCAGCCTACTCAGGGGCCGCGCAGCGCCGCCGCCGCGACCATCCGCTCCTCGGCCCCGTTGATGTGCGCGAGCACCACCGCCGCCGCCCGCTCGGCGTCGCGGGCGTGGATCGCCTCGTAGATCGCCTGATGCTCGGCCAGCGCCACCGGGAAGTTGACCTCGACCAGACCATAGTGGAGGCCAGCGATGATGAAGGGCGCTTTGAGGAGCCGCCAGACCTCGTAGAGCGCGTCGTTGTCGGCGGCGCGCATCGTCAGATCGTGGTAGTTCCTGCTGTGGACCTTCCAGAACGCGAGATCGAGCGCCCCTTGCGCCAGCGCTTCGTGCGTCCGGTTCAGTTCGCGGCGGATCGCGTGCAGATGCGTGGCGGTGGCGCGCACCACCGCCTGCCGGGCCGCTTCAATTTCGAGCAGTCGGCGCACCCCGATCATGTCTGCGAACTGGCGCGGACTCGGCGGCGGGACAACGGCGTAGCCTTTATAGGGGGAGAAATTCAGATAGCGCTCGGCGGCGAGGCGGCCGAGCGCCTCGCGGACCGGGGTGGGGCTCACGCCGAGTTCGCGCGCGAGTGCGTCGATATTGATCCGCATCCCGGCGGGGAGCGACTGATCCATCAATTTCTCGACGATTCGGTCGTAGACCGCGTCGGAGCGGATTGTGCGCGCGGGGATCGCTTGCTCTTCAACTGCATCAAGCATCGTGCAACCCGCCAATCGCGCATGCCGCGCAGCATGCAACCGGAACAACCGCTGTCCCGATCTCCGCGCCAGCTGAAAGTAGAGCGATGATACCATAGTATCCCGCTAAATCAAGTAGTATCGACCATAATCCTATAGGATTCTTGATCGAACTGCCATTCCTGCGGTCACCCGGCGATTGACACTGCCCTGTGACCTCTGTAGACTACCGCTGTCGTCCGGTAATGTCAACGTCTTTGTTAACAATGACGATAACAACGACGAGCTACTTGGCAATCTCAATCGACAATGCGTATGCTACTGGCTACTGCACGCGCGAATGCCACGCGAGAGGTCACCCAGTATGAGCGGCACACTCAAGCCACTGCGGTCGCCCAACGAACCAAGCCTCGGCCAGCAGGCGGCTACCATGCTCCGCCGCGCCATCATCTCGGGCGAATTCCCCTCCGGCATGCGCCTGATCGAGGACGACCTCGCGTCGCGCCTCGGCGTGAGCCGGGGGCCGGTGCGCGACGCTCTGCGCCAGTTGGCGGTGGAGGGGCTGGTCGAGATCGAGCGGCGCGGGGCCTTCGTCCGCCTCGGGCAGCACGACATCTGGGAGCTGTATAGCCTGCGGACGGTGCTGGAAGGGTTCGCCATCGAACTCGCCGCCCAGTCCTTCACGGAGACCGACATGACCGAGGTGCAGGCGATCCTCGACCGCATGGCCGAGGCGGCGCGCGAGAAGCGGATGGAGGAGTTTGTCACCCTCGACATGGCCTTCCACAGCGCCTTTTTCGAGCGCGCGGGCCACCGGCGACTGCTCCTCTCCTGGCAGGCGCTCTCCCACTCGATCGGGGCGATGCTGGCGGTGACGAGCACCGCCAACCCGCGCGTCGATTCGATCCTCTCCGAGCATCAGCAGATTCTCGATGGCATCAAGGCGCACGACGTGGCGACCGCGCAGCACTGGCTGCGCGTCCACCTCGCGGATGCCCGCAACGTGATCGAGCAGACCTATAGCCAGGAACGGCCGGGATTCCCGATCAGCTAGCACCGCGAAATTGGTGGCAGATCTGCATGGGAGGGGATGGTGGTAACCGACAAGCAGCGCGGCTGGGTCGAAGAGGAGATCGACGGACTGCGGCTGTTGCGCGGCAGCGGCGCGGGGCTGGACGTGGCCCTGTTGCCCGAGGTTGGCGGGAAGATCATCTCGCTCCGGTCGGCCAGCGGGCGCGAATGGCTCTGGCAGACGCGGCGACGACCCTTCCAGCGCCTGACCTACGGCGCACCGTTCGAGGAGCAGGACATCAGCGGCTTCGACGAGTGTTTTCCGGGCATCGGCGCTGGTCCCTACCCCGCATTCCCCTGGCAGGGGACGCCGATTCCCGACCACGGCGAACTCTGGACCCTCCCCTGGTCCACCAGCCTGGAGGGGGACACGCTCGTGCTCGGCGTCCACGGCGTCCGCTTCCCCTACCAGTTGGAGAAGCGACTGACGCTGGAACCGGGGACCCTGCGGATCGACTATCGCCTCACCAACCACTCCCCCTTCCCGCTGCGCTACCTCTGGTCGGCGCACCCCCTCTTCGCCGTGGAGCCGGGGATGCGCGTGCTGCTGCCGGACGGCGTGCGCGTGCGCGTCGATTGGTCGAAGGGGGACCGCCTCGGCCCCTTCGGCACCGAACACGTCTGGCCGCAGACAGAACTCGCCGCTGGGGGCGCAGTCGCCCTCGATCGCCTGCCCGTTGCGGGTGCCGATACCGCCGACAAGCTCTACACCGATCGTCTGCCCGAGCGAGCCGACGCCGGGTGGTGTGCGCTTCACGATCCGGCTGCGGGCGAGTACCTGGCCCTGCGCTTCGATGCGCGGCGCGTGCCCTACATCGGCGTCTGGCTCAACATGGACGCCTGGCCGCTCCAGCCGCGCGATGGCGAGGGGCCGTGCTACAACGCGGCGCTCGAACCCTGTACCGGTTTCCCCGATCTGCTCGATCGCGCTGTGGCGCGCGACGAAGCGGCGACGCTGGCGGCGAACGCGACGAATCGCTGGACGCTGCGCTTTGAAGTGGGGCAGGGCGAAGTGCGGCCGGGCGGCATTGCGGACGGAGGGGAGTGATGACGCGCCTGGCGGGAAAAGTAGCCCTGGTGACCGGCACAACTTCGGGTATCGGCCGCGCGATCCTGGAACGCTTCGCGGCCGAGGGCGCGCGGGTGGTCGGCGCGGACTGGCGGGCCGAGGGGGGCGAGGCGGTCGCGGCGGCGATTCGGGCGCAGGGGGGCGAGGCGACCTTCGTCGCGACCGATGTCTCGCAGCGCGCCGACGTGGCACGGCTGGTCGCGGCGGCGGTCGAACGCTACGGCGCGCTCGATGTCGTCGTGAATAACGCGGCGGTCGGCGTCTTCAACAAGACCGTGGAGAACACCGACGAGGACGAGTGGGACCGCACGCTGGCGATCAACCTGAAGAGCGCCTACCTCGTCTCGCACGAGGCGATTCCGCACCTGCGGCGGCGCGGCGGCGGCAGCATCATCAACACGTCGTCGGTCCACGCCTACGCGACGACCGAGGGGGTCGCCGCCTACGCCGCCGCGAAGGGCGGGCTGCTGGCCCTGTCGCGGCAGATGGCGCTCGACTTCGCGCGCGACAACATCCGGGTCAACGCCCTGGTCGTGGGGGCGGTCGAGACCGACATGCTGCGGTCGCACGCCGAGCGCGAGGGCAAGACGTTCGCCGAGATGGGCTGGGTCTTCGACGCGCACGCCATCGGCCGGATCGGCCAACCAGCGGAGGTCGCCAGCGCCGCGCTCTTCCTCGCCTCCGACGAGTCCTCGTTCCTCACCGGCGCGCCGCTGATCGCCGATGGGGGCCTGCTGGCGCGGCTCTGGAGCGCGGCGCATAGTAGGGAAGGCGGCGCTGCTGTGCGGCGTGGTATCCTGCTCGCGATGATGATTCCATGCTGACGCCGACGCCTGCCCCTACAAAGACCTGATTTACCGCGCCGCCGCGCGCTATCGGCTGCCGCTCACCGTCGTTGCCAACAGTGGGCTGCGCGTCCCGCCCGAGGTGACGCGCCTGTTCGCGTCGGCAACGAGCCCGACGCCGCCGACGACTGGATCGCCGGGCGCGTCGCGAAGGGCGATTCCCGTGCTCACCGCCGACATCCCGCTTCGCCGCTCGCGCCCTCGCGGCGGGGGCGCGCGTCTCGACTTTCGCGGCGGCGAGTTCACCTCCGACCGCATCGGTGACGCCCTCGCCTCGCGCGATCTGATGCGCTATTTGCGCGACCTCGGCGACCTCGCCGCCCTGCGCGGCCCCTCCGCCCTGACGCCGCGTAACCGTAGCCGCTTCGTCTCCATCCTCGATGCCACGCTCCATCGCATCGCCCGAGAACAAGCGTAACGGAGCGCCGAAAAGGCGGATGTTTACCCAGCCTGGCCGCGCTTTCGCGCTTCTTCCGCGTCCATCCGGATGCTCTGCTGCTCCAGATTGCGGACAGTGCGCCCGAGCAGCTTGCCCGATTGCCGCGCCACCCAGCGCGCACCGCCCGCGAGCGTCCCCCGGTCGCGCTTCCGCCCGGCTTGCCGATTCGTCGCCGCGATCAGGGCATCCAGGAACGCCGCGCTCCGGCCCTCGTGCGCGAAGAGATCGTCGCGGAGTTGCTGGCGGTCGTGGGCGTCTTCGAGATAGCCGATGGCTTCGATTGCCTGCTGGTCGTCCAAGGCGGGATCCTTTCCGTGCCGCCAAGCATAGCACGCGTGCCGGATGTGCCCCGCGCGTGGCGATGGTCAGCTCCCCGTTCAGCCCTGGCCGCTGACATGCTCGGGTGCGATGGTGACGATCACGCGCACCTGATCGCGCCCGCCGAACCAGGGATAGGCTTGCCGAGGTATTTCTGGGCCAGTTGCTCGATATGCTCCGCGCCGCCCTCCGTCGTGGTCTTCACCACCCGGCCGCGAATCTGGAAGTAGCGGGACGGGTTCTGGGGTCGGCCAATCCACCGCCACGCGCGGATCGCGCGCGATATTCTTCAGCTACTTCACGAAGCCTTGCACGGTATTGATGATGACGTTCTCGCCATCGGCATCGACCCAGGTTCTGGGTCAATCGCGGCGAGCCATCCTCCATCGTGGTCGCGATGTAGCAGATGCTCGGCTGGCGCAGCAACGCGAGCACATCATCCGTGAGTTTCATGCTGGTCTCCTGCCATGCGGATCGTCCGCGCCCGAACGCTTCGACGCCGGGTGCGATCAGGCAAGAAGAAGGCCAGAGCGCAGGATCGAAGTCGAGGCGCACCGGTCGGTGCGCCCCGCCCGAGTGCTTGTGTGCGAGTCTGCTGACCTACTGCGCGATCTTGCCCTCAAGGTGCGCCGGGTCAACCGGCCCAAATGCGGCATTCGGCTGCCATTCGACGCTGATGCTGTCACCGGCAAGCGGCAGGTGAGCGTGCGCGCGAACGGCGTCTCGTGCCACCAGATCTTCGCGCGTAGGTCGACGCCGGTCCAGGCACTGCTCGCCGCGAGCTTCCACGGACCTGGCTGGCGCGGCGCGGCGGGGCGTGGGAGGCGTCGAGCGGCCCGAAGTTGGTCTGCTCCGCTGCCATGTGCCGTGGCCGCAGGGGATCCGCTGCTCCCCCTGCTCATTGTGAACGATCAGCGTCGTCGCGCCAGCGCCGAAGTCGAGGCCGATCTCACCGATGCGCAGCGCATTCTCGCCCATAACGAACCGCTTGCCCGATACCTGGGCCGCCGTCGCGGGTTGCGCTCCGCCCTGCGGCGTGGGCAGTTGTCGCCTGCTGAGCTCCGCCGCGAGCGCCTGCGCGGTCGGATCGTCGGGAGCGGCGCGTCGCCCATCGCGGCAGCAGGTGCTCCCAGACGAGGTTGAGCGGTGGCTGCATGTCGCGCAACCCGGAGGTGATCGCCAGGACGGCGTCTTGATCGGGCAGCACCACGCACATTGGCCGAACGCCCCGTCGCCGCGATAGGCGTTGTGGCGGCAGCGCCAGAACTGGTAGCAGTAGCCCTGTTCCTGCTCGATGTTCGCGGCGGGGCCGTTCGGCACCTGGAACGCCGTCGCCTCCTCGACCCAGTCCTCGGCGATCACAGCCGGCCCTGCCACTGCCCTTTTGCAGGTACAACTGGCCGAACGCGGCGATATCGGCCGTGGTGAGCCAGAGCCCCCAGCCCCCCGCATCGATCCCCTGCGGCGAGGTGTCCCAGCGCGGATTCGCGATCCCCAGCGGCTCGAACAGGCGCGGCCGAAGGTAGTCGATCATCCGCCCGCCCGTCAGCTTCTGGACGATCGCGGAGAGCAGGTAGGTCGCGCCGCTGTTGTAGAGAAAGTGCGTCCCCGGCGCATACTCGACCGGCTGCGCGAGGACGCCGCGTACCCAGCTGCCGTGCGCCGGATCGGTCATCGGCGCGGTGGTGTCGATCGCGTGGCCCGTGGACATCGAGAGGAGATGGCGCACGCGCATCGCCCGCCAGTTGTCGCTCGGCTCGGCCGGGGCCTCCTCGGGGAAGAATTGCAGCACCGGATCGTCAACCGAGAGCCGCCCCTCGGCCACGAGCATCCCGATCGCGCTGGAGGTGAAGCTCTTGCTCAGCGAGAAGAGCATGTGCTGATCGGTCGGGCGATAGGGTTCCCACCAGCTCTCGGCCACGACCTGGCCGTGGCGCAGCAGGATGAAGCTGTGGACCGCGTCGATCTCGCGCTCCACCGCCTCCACGAATGCCACGATCGCCCCCGAAGGAATCCCCTGCGCCTCCGGCGCGCTGTGCGGAAACGGCGATGTGTACCCCATGCTCCTCGCTCCTGGTGTATTGCACGGCCCGCTCGTAGGGCGGCTCGTGAGCCGCCCGCGGGGGGATGGCATCTGCTGTAACGGAGGGCACCGCAGCCGGGTGGTATCCCCCGTACGGTTGCCCACTGAAGCGGGCGGCTCGCGAGCCGCCCCTACAAAATCATGCCGCGAAGCGCCGCAGTTACTCCGGCTGCCAGGTCGCCAGGCGCTCGAAGAGGCGGATGTAGGCGTGCTGGCCGCGCTCGAAGCTCGACAGGCGGAAGTACTCGTCGGGGCCGTGGATGCCCTCGTCGGGCAGCCCGAAGCCGAAACCGACCGAGTAGGCGTTCAGGCTCTCGCGGAAGAAGGCCAGGATCGGCACGCTACCACCCGTGCGCGATGGGAGCGGATTCTTCCCGTACATCTCCTCCAGCAGATCGCCCACCAGCGCGTTCGCGCTGTAGTCGGCCGGCAGGTGGTAGGCGCGGGCGAGGCTGGCGAACGGCGTGACCTCGGAGACGACCCCCTTGGGTGTGTGCGACTCGATGTGCGCGATCACGCAGTCGAGCACCCGCTTCGGGTCCTGATTCGCGACGAGGCGGCAGCTGATCTTGGCGCGGACGACGTGCGGGATGACCGTCATCGGTCCCTGGCCCATGTAGCCGCCCCAGATGCCATTGATCTCCAGCGTCGGGCGGATGGTGGCCCGCTCGCGCGGCGTGTACTCCGGCTCGCCGTAGAACGCCGGGATGCCGAGCTTGCCGAGCTCCTCGGCCTCGTCCCAGTGCTCCACCTTCATCGCCTCGCGCTCCTCGGCGGGCAGGTCGATCACGTCGTCGTAGAAGCCCGCGACCGCCACCTTGCCGGTGCTGTCGTGGAACGAGGCGATCAACTCGGAGATGGCGTGCAGCGGGTTCTGGATTGCGCCGCCGTGCGCGCCGGAGTGGACGTCGGCCTGGGGGCCGATGATCGCGAACTCCAGCCCGCAGATGCCGCGCGTGCTGAGGGTCTGCACCGGCTGATCCTCGGCGCGCTGGCCGCTGTCGGCGTTGATCACGAGGTCGCAGGCGAGCAAGTCGCTCTGCCCGGAGACGAAGTCGGCCATGTGCGGGCTGCCCATCTCCTCCTGCCCCTCGAAGATGAACTTGAGGTTCAGCGGCAGCGACCCGGTCGTCTGGAGCAGCGCCTCCGTCGCCAGGATCGGGATGAACATGTTGCCCTTGTCGTCGGTGGCACCGCGACCGTAGAGCTTGTTGTCGCGCACTTCCGGCTCGAACGGGGGCGAGGTCCAGAGGTGCAGCGGGCCGGGCGGCATCACGTCGAAGTGGCCATAGACCAGCACCGTCGGCTTGCCGGGCGCGTGCAGCCACTCGCCGTAGACGGCGGGGTGCAGCTTCGACTGCAGGAGTTGCACATTCTCGATCCCGGCGCGCGTCATACGGTCGGCGACCCACTGGGCCGCGCGCTTGACGTCGTCGGCGTGGTCCGATTGCGCGGCGATGCTCGGGATTGCCACGAATTGGCTGAGTTCGGCGATCGCCTGATTATGATGCTGGTCGAGATAGTCGTGCGGGTTGCCCTGGCTCATGGTGCTCCTTCTCGGCGTCGAACAGGCGGCGCGCAGTGCCGTCGCGGCGTTTGGCCGCGCGGGTCATCATACCCGATTCGCGCTGACGAGAGCGGCGGTCCCGCGAGCGTGGGCCAGGAATCGGCCCGATTGGCGCGGCGTTGTTGAGAAGGCGACCGACGGTTCTCCCCGGTCGCGCGTTCGGCCCGGTCCGGTGCGGGCGGGGCCGAAGCGAGATGAGCTTTGCGAAAGGTATTCGTGATGACACGTCCGATCTCCTTCCTTGACCTGACGCCGATCGAGCGCGGGTCCACCTCGGCCGAGGCGCTGCGCAATGCGACCGCGCTGGCGCAACTGGCCGAGCGGCTTGGCTATCACCGGCTCTGGTACGCCGAGCACCACAACACGACCGGGCTGGCGAGCAGCGCCCCCGAGATCCTGATCGCTCACATTGGGGCTCATACGAGCCAGATTCGCCTCGGCTCGGGTGGGGTGATGCTGCCCAACCACGCGCCGTTGCGGATTATCGAGGCATTCCGGCTGCTGGAGGCGCTGCACCCGGGGCGGATCGACCTGGGGTTGGGGCGCGCTCCCGGCACCGACACGCTGACCGCGTTCGCGATGCGGCGCTCGCGCGAGGCGATGACGGGGGACGACTACCCGGAGCAACTGGGGGAGTTGATTGCCTACGACGAGCAGGGCTTCCCGCCGGAGCACCCCTTCTCCAAGATCAAGGCGGTGCCGGCCGATGTGCGGATGCCGCCGCTCTGGCTGCTCGGATCGAGCGACTTCAGCGCGCAACTGGCGGCGAGCGCGGGGTTGGGCTTCGCCTTCGCGGCGCACATCAACCGGGGCGGCGCGGTCTCGGCGATGCGGCAGTACCGGGCGCAGTTCGTCCCCTCGGAGCGGCTGGCGGAGCCGTACGCCATCCTCGCGGCGGCGGTCACGGTCGGGGAGACGGCGGAGCACGCGCGGGAACTGTCGCGCATCAACGACCTCTTCCTGCTGCGGCTGCGGACCGGGCAGCTCGGCCAATACCCGACGCTGGAAGAGGCGCGGGACTATCCGTGGACGCCGCAGGAGCGGGCGTTCCTGGCCTCGATGCCGCTGAACTACATCGCCGGGGACGCGGCGGAGGTGCGGCGACAGGTCGAGGCGTTCGTCGATGAGGCGGGCGCGGACGAGATCATGCTGACGACGATGCTGCCGAACCGCGTCGATCGCGAGCGCACGCTGACCCATCTGGCGCGCGAGTTCGGCCTGGAAGCACGCGAAGTGGCGGCGCGGGAGTTGGTGTCGGCCGACTAGCGCGGAGTCGTGACGAACGCCGCCTTTCCCTCGTATGTATGGCTAAGGGCGAGGACTTGTCAATCTGGCAAGGATCTTGCCCGTAAGCCTAGTACGAACGGTGCTCCGTGCACCCGCCAGGAAAGGAGCGAGCAATGGTCGCGAGGACACTGGACACGACGCGTGGCGACGCTGCGGTGTGGACGGTTCGGGGTGTCGGGCTGGGCAGCGGCCTGGTTGCGGTCCTTGGCGCGGTCCTGCTCGGCTGGATCGCCTGGCCCGCGTTGATCGGTGGGCTGCTCGGAGGGGTGGCGCTGATGGCCTTCCTCTTCCTCTACACGCGAACAAGCCAGCTGCCGAGCGAGGTGGCCCCGGTGATACGTCGCCGGATTCGCGAGCAAGCGCCCGTGGCTGCCGTGGAACCGGATGCCCGTATCGCGGCGTGAGGTTGGCGTCCTATCTCCTTCCCGGTCAAGATGAAGTCACTGGTTGAGCGGCGTTGCAACGCCGCT
>JAXLWN010000137.1:0-12542 GCA_046328475.1 Chloroflexia bacterium
GGAAAACGTCACCCGTGATCAGGTACTGCAACCCGAGCGGCACCGTGCGCTTATCCTCGGACGTGATGAAGATCAGCGCCAGCAGCAGCTCGTTCCAGGCCCCGGTGAAGGTGAAAATGCTCACCGCCACCAGTCCCGGCGCGGCCAGTGGCAGCAGGATGCGAATCATCGCCCCCAGGCGCGTCGCGCCATCCACCATCGCCTGCTCCTCCAGGTCGGTCGGGATGCCCTTGAAGTAACCCATCAGCAGCCAGGTGCTGAACGGCGTCGAGAAGGAGAGGTAGACCATCACCAACCCGTGCAGCGAATTGCCGAGGTGCAGCCGCGCCACGATCACCGAGAGCGGGATGAAGAGCAGCGACGACGGCGTGAGGTAGGAGAGCAGGATCAACTTCCCGATCAGCCCGCGCCAGCGATACTTCAACCGCACCAGGCTATACGCCGCCAGCGAGGCGATGAAGACCGACACGATCGTCGTGCTCGACGCCACGATGATCCCGTTGCGGATGTTCGTCAGAAAGTTCTTCTTGTCGATCAGCGTGTGGTAGTTGTCGAGCGTCGGTGCCTTCGGGATCAGCGACGGCACCCGGTAGATATCGCGCGGCGTCTTCACCGAGATCGTCAGCATCCAGTAGATCGGGAAGAGCACCACCAGGCAGACCAGCAGCAGCGTCAGATAAATCGCCACCGTGCGCCAGAGCGACCGGCTCGTCAGCCGCGCCCGCAGCGCCCCCCCCTCCTTCGCCCGCGTCGGGACATCCCGCGTGATCGTCGCCATACGCCACCCCTTGCCGCCGTTCCTGGATCGCCACTCGCCTATCGTCGTTCGTACTTCGTCGTTCGTACTTCGTCCTTGACTCAGCACTCAGCACTCAGCACTCAGCACTCCGTCAGTCCCTCTGCAACAACGCCGCGACGATGAAGACGAGGATCGCCAGCACCGGCACGATCGCCACCGAGACCGCCGCCGCCTCGCCGAGGCGCTGGCTCTGCATCCCGAAGAAGGCCAGCACCGGCAGCACCATCGTGCCGTCCGACGGCCCGCCCTGAGTCATGATCCAGATATTCTCGAAGCTGTTCGCGGTCCAGATCGACGACAACAGGCTCACGACGATGATCACGTGGCGGATGCTCGGCAGGGTGATGAAGATGAATCGCTGCCACGCCCCCGCACCGTCCACCTTCGCCGCCTCGTACTGCTCCTGCGGCACGTTCTGCAGCGCCGCCAGGAACGAGATGCACCAGAACGGGAAGCCGCGCCAGACCGTCGCCACGATCACCGCCGGCATCGCCGTCGAGCGCTGCCCCAGCCAGTCGATGATTTCGGGGTGGATCCCGGTCTGCGTCAGGATCAGATTGATCCCGCCGCCGATCGGCAGGAAGAGCAACCGCCAGGTCAGGAACGCGATGAACCCTGGCATCGCCCACGGCAGCAGGATGAAGGAGCGGAAGATGTTGCGCCCCTTCAGCTTCTCGTTCAGCAGCAGCGCCAGCCCCAGCCCGATCACGAACTTCAGCAGGCCCGTGACGATCACCAGCGTGACCGTGTTCTGCAACGCCCGCTCGAACGTCACCCACTCGAACAGGAACTGGTAATTCTTGAACCCGACAAAGTGCCCGGCGTCCCCCACGATCCTGCTGGTGAACGAAATCACGATGGCATAGACGAACGGATACGCCACCAGCCCCAGCAGCACCAGGCAGACCGGCAGCACCAGCAGATACCCACCCAGCGCCTCGCGCCGGGCCATCGTCATGAACGGTACCCGCCCCGCTCGCGGCGCCGCACGCACAGCCATGGCTCACTCCGTTCGCAGTCGTGAGTCGTGAGTCGTGAGTCGTGAGTGTCTTCGTTCGGCTCGGTGCCGCACATGGTGCCACCAGCCAGAAGCAAGATTCTCACGACTCACGACTCACGACTCACGACTCACTTGTACTTCGCGTAGATCGCCTCGCCCGCCTTCTGGGCCTCGTCGATCGCGCGGTCGAGGTCGTACTTATCGACGACGACGCGCTGGATCATCTTCGGCACGAGGAAGTTGTTGTTGAAGTCGGCGTAGGCCGTGTTGTTCAGATCGGGGAAGGCCGGCGCGGTGCCGTTGACCACCAGATCGGCCAACCCCTGGTGGACCGGATCGGTCTTGAAGATGTCGAGGCTCGTCTCCTCCTGCAACACCGGCCCGTAGATCGCGAACGGGTAGTACTTCGAGCTGTACTCCTTGCTGGAGAGGTATTCGAGCAGCGCCTTCGACGCGTCGATGTTCTTGCCCCCCACCGGGATCGCGCGCAGCGCCGGGCTGCTCGGCGAGACCTGCATCTTCGGCCCCTTTGGCAGCGCCGAATACTTGGTGCCGTTGATCAGCTCGTTATCCTTGTTATTCTTCGCCGCGATCGCCACGCTCCCGGTGTTCGCGATGAAGACCGCCTGCCCCGCGAGGTAGGCGTTGTTGTCGCCTGCGCCGTCCCAGGTGACCGCGCCCGGCGGGAAGAGTCCCTTCGCGAAGGCGTCCGTCACCCATTGGAGGAAGGCCTTCGTCTCCGCCGACTTCAGCGTGACGGTCTTGCCGTCGTCCGAGGCGATCCGCCCGCCCCAGGATTGCAGCACGCTGACCATCGTGTTGCCGTCGCCCACGTTCGAGAGGGCGAAGCCCATGCCATACACCGGCGGCTTGTTCACCTTCGCCGCCATGTCGCTCAGCTCGACCCAGGTCGTCGGGGCCGCCGTCACGCCGACCTTCTGCAAGAGGTCGTCGCGCCGGAAGAGCACGTTGCCGCCCATGCCATAGGGGATCGCGTTGCGCGTGCCGCCGGTGAACTTCGGATCGGTCGCGTTGTCCACCGCCTTCAGCCAGCCGCCGTGCGCCTTGCCGATCTTGCTGTACAGATCGTCCAGCGGCACCAGCTTCTTCGTGTTGGAGAGCAGCAGCACGTCGCCGAAGCCGATATCGAGCGCGTCCGGCATCGTGTTCGACTCGACCGCCGCCGAGATCTTCTGGCTCGTCTCGTTCTGGTTGATCATCACGACGTCGATGTCGATCTTGTTTGCCTTGGCCCAGTCCTTGATCGCCTGCACCTGCCAGTTGTTCGCGTCGTCGGAGAAGATCAGGCCGCCCCAGTAGGTCATCTTGCCGCTGGCGACCGCCGACGGTGCCGCCGCCGCGCTCGTCGCCGCGCTCGACGCACTGGCAACCGGTGCCGCCGAACCGGAAGCGGCGGCCGATGCGGGTGCCGCAGCCGATGCCGCCGGTGCCGACGCCGCCGTAGACGGTGCCGCCGACGGTGCCGCCGATGGTGCCGCCGACGCCGCAGGCTTGGTGGCCGATGGCGGTGCCGAGCCGAACGGATTCGCCTGCCCCGCCGACGACGCGGGCGCGGAACTGGCTGCCGCCGGTGTGTTGGTGGCCGAACCCCCGCCGCACGCGGCCAAGAACGCGGCCGTTGCCGCGCCCAGCAGCCCACCAACGAAGGCCCGCCGCGAGATAATCGTGGACCGCGAACGCTCTTCCACAGCTTCCTCCCAATCCCTCTGTTCCAGAGACCCCCGGGCGACCGGTACGCCGCTGCTTCTCCCCGACCGCAACGCTTCAATTCGAGCACGGGGTTTCCGCCTGCCAACGACCGTCGATGCTGCTACGATAGCGTGCCGTCCCCCGCCCGTCAATCGTCAGTTTGTGCCGCCCGCTCATCCCCGCCCGAATCGCTCGGGCAACCCGCACATCCGCCGCGCCCGAAAACGGCCTCCCTAGTACGAACGGCCCCTCGCCGCCGAGCGCTCCCTCGCCCGGTGGCGTCCTCTCCCATCCTTCGTCACGCCAAATCGTGCCCCACCACCGTGGCACGATTTGCCCCCCTCGACGGGTCCGGAGAGATAGCGGCAATCTCTTCTCCCCAGGGATCACCATCACCGCTGTCGTTGGCGGTTCGTAGACCGAGCGCCATGCTCTCGACCCTCAAAACGCGTCTGCTCTCATCACGGAGGTCCTGCCATGACCGTGGCCCGCATCCACAGCCATTCGTCGCAGTCCACGCTCGTGGAATTGCGCGCCGCCACACCTCGTATCTGGAGAAGGAAAAGGAAAAGTCAAAAGTGAAAAACGAACCTACTTTTCTAAGGTGGGCTTTACCTTATCCTAATAGAAAAAATGCCCAATCCTTGATACCTCAAGCTAGCCCGTATCGCAGCGCAAATGTCACCGTTGTAGTCCGATTTTGGTGTCTGTTGTGGTCAAAATGCGCGCAACGCGGCTCACTTTCGCCCGCTCACGTGCTTGCCTCGTGGGAAAGCGCAACGGCTCGCCAACCTATGCGGCGTGATCATCGCAACCAGTCGGAAAGAGCGGGCCGAGCGGTCGTGTCGGGCCGTACCCCTGTGGTATACTCCCGTTCCGTGACGCGCGACCGATGGCTTGCTTGCGGCCCTCTTCCCAGTTGGCGTGTTGCCAGGGCAATCGAATCGGGTCATCGCGCGTCGATCACCGCCGTGCCTGGGGGTGGCGGCGAACGAACGCCGCATCGCGCGGCCTTGCAACCGAATCGGAACTGATCACGCGCAATCGCCGCCACGCACGCCGCGCCCGCCGGTGGCTCGACCGCCGCGCGCTGTTGCCGCCGCGCGAGTAAGGAAACCGCCAGATGTTCCGCCCGTTGAGCTGGGTGTTCGGCCTGTTCAGCCGCGACCTGGGGATCGACCTGGGGACCGCGAATACGCTGGTCTACGTGCGCGGCAAGGGCATCGTGATCGCCGAGCCTTCGGTGGTCGCCATCGACACGAAGACGAAGAAGGCGCTGCAGGTTGGGGCCGAAGCCAAGGCGATGATCGGCAAGACCCCCGCCAACATCGTCGCCATCCGCCCGCTGAAGGACGGTGTGATCGCCGACTTCGACACGGTCGAGATGATGCTCCACTACTTCATCCGCAAGGTCCACGTCAACCGGGGCTTCGCGCCCCATCCCCGCGTCGTCATCGGCATCCCCTCCGGCGTCACCGAAGTGGAGAAGCGCGCGGCCAAGGACGCCGCCCTCTCCGCCGGGGCGCGCGAAGCCTACACCATCGAGGAGCCGATGGCCGCCGCGATCGGTGCCGGTCTGCCGGTCAACGAGCCCGTCGGCTCGATGATCATCGACATCGGCGGCGGCACCACCGAGATCGCCGTCATCTCGCTCGGCGGCATCGTCGTCAACAACTCGCTCCGCGTCGCCGGGGACGAGATCGACGACGCGATCATCCAGTACGCCCGCCGCGACCACAACCTCGTCATCGGCGACCGCATGGCGGAGAACGCGAAGATCGCCGCCGGGTCGGCCTACCCCCTGGAGGAGGAACGCCGCGTCACGCTGCGCGGGCGCGACCTCCTGACTGGCCTGCCGAAGAGCATCGAGGTCTCGTCGGTGGAACTGCGCGACGCCATCTCCGGGCCGGTGAACACCATCGTGGACATCATCAAGGCCTCGATCGAGGAGACGCCGCCCGAACTGATCGCCGACATCATGGAACAGGGCATCACCCTGGCAGGCGGGGGCGCGCTCCTCCTCGGGCTGGAGCGGCGGCTGCAGGTTGAACTGCGCATGCCGGTCCACACCGCCGAGGACCCCCTCACCTGCGTCGCGCGCGGCACCGGACGCGTCGCCGAAGCGTTACACCAGTATGAGCGGGCGCTGGCGAGCGGCCAGCCGCGTCGCCAGGTGGTGCGCGCGAGTTCATTCTGAGCAAGTCACGGAGGAGGCAAGAGCTGGCGATGCGACAAGGCCGGATGAGCACGCGGAGCCCCAATACTGCGTCGTTGACGCGCGGGCAGATCGCGGTGCTCGTAGCACTTTTCGTCGCCACCGCGCTGGTGCTGCTGCTGCTCGACCGGGGCAATCGGCTCGGGCCGCTCAAAGGCCCACTGGAACGCCCCCTCCTCGCCCTCAGCGAGCGCTTCACCTCGCTCGGCGAGGGTGTCCGCCACTTCGGCGACCGCTTCGGCAACACCAAGGAACTCGAGGCCGAGAACGCCCGCCTGCAGGCCGAGATCGAGCGTCTCCAAGCCGCCGATGCGCGCGTCAAGGAGCTTGAGCTTGAGAACAAGCAACTCCTCGCGCAGGCGAACTTCGCCGTCCAGAATCCCACCTTCCAATCGGTCCCGGCGCGCGTGATCGGACGCGACCCGACCCTTAACGAGAAGGTGCTGGTCCTCGATCGCGGCTCGGACGATGGTATCCGCAAGGGCATGCCGGTTGTCAGTCCCGATTTCCTGGTCGGCATCGTCACCGAGGTCTCGCCCAACCGCTGCAAGGTGCGCCTGATCATCGACCAGGACATGCAGATCGGCGTGCTGCTGCAAGATGATCGCGGCGCGGGCATCATGTACGGCCGCTGGCAGCAGGGTGGCCGCCTCACCGTGCGGCACCTCAACCGCGATGTGGAAGTCCACCCGAACGATAAGATCGTCACGTCGGGCCTGACCGTCGGCGTGCCGAAGGGCCTCCCCGTCGGTTTCGCCACCAGCTGGCGCAAGGACGAGCCGACCGACACCCTCGAAGTCGAGGTCGTGCCCTACGTCAATTTCGACAGCCTCGAATCGGTCTCCATCGTCCTCACGAACCCGTAGCGTCGAAGAGTGAAGAGTGAAGAGTGAACAGCGGTCAACTCACGCAACTCTCCTCTCTCTTCTCTCTTCTCTCCTCACCCCACGTCTAACCAATGCCTGATCCCCGCCTCACCGCCGCCATCGTCGGGGCACGCGCCACCAGCCTCGCGGCACGCCTGTCGCGTCGCGGCGGCGGCACCGCCGCGCCCGGCCTCGTCGCCGAACGCCTCGACCCGGCCGCGCTCGGCAAACTCGGCGCGGCGATTCGCGACGGTGTGCTGGTCGTCGCCGGGACGAACGGCAAGACCACGACCGCCCACATGGTCGCCACGATCCTCGACCACGCCGGGCGGCGGGTCGTCCACAATCGCTCCGGCTCGAATCTGGTGCGCGGGGTGCTGGCCGCCGTCGCGGCGCAGTCATCCCTCTTCGGCCAGCCGCGCGGCGACGTCGGCGTGATCGAGGCCGACGAGGCGGCGCTGCCAGCGATCGTCTCGGCGCTGCGCCCGCGCCACATCCTGCTCAACAACCTCTTCCGCGACCAACTCGACCGCTACGGCGAACTCGACACCATCGCCCGCCGCTGGCGCGAAGCGGTCAATCGCCTCGACACCGCCACCACCCTGCTCGTCAACGGCGACGATCCGATGCTCGTCGGCGTCGTCCGCGATCTCCCGCCCGAGCGGATCGTCTTCTTCGGCCTCGACCTCGGCAGCGCGACCGGCGATCGCCGCCTCCGCCTCGATCACCTGCCGCACGCCGCCGACGCCGCTCACTGCACCCGCTGCAACGCCCGCCTCGCCTACCACGCCCTCTACCTCTCCCACCTCGGCGACTGGTACTGCCTCGCCTGCGGCCACGCCCGCCCCCCGCTCACCGTCGCCGCCCGCAGTATTCAGCTAGAGGGCGTCAAGGCGCTGACGCTGGAAGTCGGAAGTCGGAAGTCGGAAGTCGGAAGTACGAGCATTGCTGCAAGCGATTTCTCGCTGCACATCCCGCTGCCCGGCCTTTACAACGCCTACAATGCACTCGCAGCAACAACCGCGTCACTTGCCTTCGGGATAAAGACCGAGCAGATCACTTCGGCATTGGGCGACTTCCGCGCGGCGTTCGGGCGAATCGAGCGGGTGCCGTTCGAGGGGCGCGAGATCATCATGGCGCTGGTGAAAAATCCCACCGGCTTCAACGAAGTGCTGCGGATGCTGGTTGGCGGCGAGGCGACTGGCGTGCCGACACCGACCCTCCTGGCGATCAACGACCTCGATGCCGACGGCCGCGACGTTTCCTGGCTCTGGGATGTCGACTTCGAGGTCCTGGCCGAGGGCGACGCAACGCTCCACACCGCCGGCATTCGCGGCCCCGACATGGCCGTGCGCCTCAAGTATGCCGGGGTCCCCACCGAGCGGATTGTTCCCCACGCGCCCGACGACTTGCGCCGCGCCATCCTCGATTTCGTCCGTGCCGCGCCCGATGGTGCGACCGTCTACATCCTCCCGACCTACACCGCGATGCTGGAAATCCGCCGCATCCTCGCCGAACTCGGCGCGGTGAAGGAATTCTGGCAGCAGTAGCCCCGCCCTACTCAGCTTCCACCGGCTCCACCACCATCCGCACGCTGACCTCAATCAATGGAGTTGGCGGCAGCACAAAGCGTAGTCGGTTGAGCACCGCAGGCTTGTGATTCGCACGGCTCTCCTGTTCCAACCTCTCCACAGTAAACTGCACATTGTCGGGCTGCTCGATCGTCAGCTGGAGACGATGGCGGCGACCCTGGATTGTCGCCGTCGCACCCGCGACTTCGACCGGGAGCCAGGTCACCAGCGCCTCTTCGACTTCCTCCCCCTCATCCGTGAAGCGGAACACATCCTTGAGCCAAACGCTGCCGCGCTCGCCACCCGTGGCTGTCAGCGTGAGGCCGCGACGGGCGCTCACGAGGGTAGGAACGGGATAGGCGCGGGTGAACTCTATCACTGCCCCTTTTGGCCCGTCTCCTCCATCACCCTCCAGAGCCAGCATTGTGCCCCCGAAGCTCTTTCCGTTTCCCTGCAACTGCCCCCCGACGCGCGGCACACTATGCCCGTAGGAATTGGCGAAGATGTTCTCGTAGCGCCGTTCATTGAAATAGTCGCGGTCGTAGTGGCCTGGGCCTGGATCGACCAGGAAGGTCTCGTCGCCAACCCGCACGATGAAGGAGCCGATGTCGTTGTGGTTGTGGTTCTCAGCGTTGTGCCCGGCCTTGACCACCACCACCAGCGGACTCCCATCCGGCATCTTCCCCGTCAACCGGGCGATGCCGCTCGCCAAAAGCGTGGCGTCTTCGATTGGCGCAGCCTCACGCCGGTCACCATCCCACCAGAGCAGGTCGCGCAGCGCCATCGAGACCCCGTAGGGCGGTGCCAGTGTCGCAGGCTCCGCCAGCGCATTGAGTAAGGTCGGCTCACCCGCGCGCAGCGCGAGGCGCGCGATGATGCCGGGCGCAAACGGAACCTCCTCGGCGGAATCGGCGAAGCTCACGTACCGCCCACCAGGCAGCAGCAGTTTGCCGGGGAAGGCCGCGGTCTGCCGCACGCGCGGCGAGGCGAGCAGATCGATTGCCCCCCCGGTGCGCGCCCGCAGCAATTCGGCGAACATCACCACATCTTGCAGGCCGTAGTGCCAGTACCCGACCCCCTCGGTCGAACTCCCATCCTCCTCGAACGCCGTCGCGAGGAACGCCTTCAGGCTGGCCAGCACCAGCGCCAGACCCTCGGCGAGGCGTCCCGGTTCCCGCTCCAGATAGAGCAGCGCCCCGCCGATCGCGCCGCTGCAGACGCCGTTCCAATTGTCGCCGCCGCCGAACCAGCGCAGGTCGTAGCTTGCGTGCAGGAAGGGCACGAAGATGCGGTTGTCGATCTCGGCGCGCACCCGTCGCCGCACCTCCGCATCGATCGCTGGACCGGCGAGCGCCAGAATCTCGGCGAGGCCAAACGCCGTCTCCGCCGCCATCAGATCGATGGTCCGGGTGTGGGCCGGGATGACCCAGCTACTCTCCTCGCAGATGCTCCAGAGATAGTCCTGCACCGCGTCAGCGAATTCCTCGTGCCCGAGGATGAGGCGCAACGCCGCCGCGTGCAGCTTCTCGCGTTTCAGAAAGTAGGGCGTTTGATACGGCTCGCGGTCGCCCGTGCGCGCGAACGCGCGGCGGCGCGTGTAGGTCGTCTGCGGGATGTCGTCGAGGCTCGCCACCAGCGGTTCGCTCTGCGCCAACACCGCCCGCGTGCGCGGTGCGGCCACCAGGGCGGCCAGATCCCGCCGCGCCGCTGCGAGTTCCGGGAAAGGCGCGGCATCGCCAACAAGCAACCGCTCCAACTCGGCGGCAGTCCGGTCGAATGCAGCCAGCGCGATCGATTCCATCGGCAGTGCCCTCACTCATCACTCATCACTCATCACTCGTCACTCGTCACTCGTTACTCGTTACTACAAAGGACAGATCGCGCCCGGCGTGCGATAATCATCCAAGCCACGGCTCTCGCGCACAAGCGGGGGCGTCAGCGGGGAGAAAAACGATGTTCGGGCGGCTCGTTCTGGCCCTGATCGCCGGGCTTGCGATCGGCATCATCATCGTCGGCGGGGGGCTCTACCTGACCAAGCCGGATGAGGGCACGCCCTCGGGGCAATACGGCGATCCCAAGGCCGCGTATGATCTCTCCCTGACCGTCACCGAAGCCTTCTTCACCACCCAGGTGAATAAGCCGCCCGCCGACACCACCGGGACCCAGTCCCAGAGCACCAGCCTGAAGGAGGCCCAGGTGCGGCTACGCGAGGACGGCACCATCGAGGTGCAGGGCAAGGCGTCGGCCTATGGCTTCGTCGTCCCGGTGCAGGCGGTCGTCCAGCCGCGCGTCGTGAACGGCAAGATCGAGATGGAGATTCTGCGCGGTCAGGCGGGCGGCCTCACCGTCCCGCAAAGCGTCGCCGACGACATCGAGACGATCATCAACCGCCAGATCGCCAACACCCTCTCGAAGAACCAGTTCCAGATCATCGCGCTCCAGCCGGGCCCCGGCATGCTCAACGTTCGGCTGAAGTGACGTGTGCGCTGGTGCGTTCGTGCGTCCCGTGTGTCAGAAGGATCGATTCAACCGATACACGAATCCTCTGACACACTGACGTACTGACATACTGACGCACACCCTCACTTCTTCTTCGGCGGATTCTTCGCCACGGCCACAATGCGGTCATACTCGGCCAGGAAGGCGCGGGCGATCTCGGGATTGTCCACGATCAGCAGATTCTCGTCGTTGCTCGTGTTGGCGTTGTCGCTGAAGTTGAACGAGCCGAAGATGACGATCCGCTCGTCGATGATGATCACCTTGTGGTGCATCACATACGGATTGCCGTCGGTATAGACCTCGATCCCCTGCTTCTTCATCTTGCCGTAGGCCGAATAGGGCGTATCCGAGCCGGTCGTCTCGAAAACGCCCGCGAGCGACACTCCCGTCGCGCGCCGGTCGAGCATCGCCTGGGTGATCGGGGCGCTGGTGAAGGAGAAGGCGAGGAAGCGGATACTCTGCTTGCTCTGGCTCAGCATGGCCACGATGCGGTCCTCGCAGCGATTCTCCGAGGCGAAGCAGGTCTCGATCCTGGTGCCATTGACCGTGATCACCGGGTTGGGGATCGTCTTGTCCTTTGTCGGGCCGAACTGCTTGCGCTCGAACATCTTGGCGAACTCGGTGCTGTAGTTCGTCGCCAGATCGGCCGAGTCGATGATGATCATGTTGTTGTTCAGTCGATAGGTGTCGCCGTCGGTGTAATTCCACGAGCCGGTCGAGACCCAGCGGCCATCCACGACGGTGAACTTGTTGTGCATGATCGGCTTGCGGTTATCCTCGACGACCGGGATCTTCGCCCCCTTGAGCTTGCCGAACGCCGCCTGGATCGCCTCGTCGTCGTTCGCCACGGTGTCGCTGTCGGTGACCATCCGCACCCGCACGCCACGGCCCTGGGCGCGCACCATCGCGTCGGCAACGTTTGCCAGGTCGAAATCGTAGTCGGCGACATCCACCGTGCGCTGCGCGCGGTCGATCAGCGCGACCAGCTTCTCGTCCAGCCCGCCACGGTGGTTTGCCTTATTGTCGGGATAGATCGGCGAGGTGAAGTAGAGCTGGTACCAGCCCCCTTGCGTCTCGCCACCCCCGCCGCCGGTTGAGACCGGCGTGCTCCCGGCAACGGTCGGCTCGGGCGTCGTGCGCGTTTCCGGCTGCTCGGCATCCCGCTTCGATGTCCCCGCCGGCGAGAAATAGAAGAGCGCCGCCGCCGCGACCACGAGGACGAGGACGATGAAGATGATCGGCAGAATCTGGCCGATACGGCGCATTGGTTGTGCTCCTCTCGAACGGCGGGCGCGGCTCATGGCCGCACGCCGCGCAGCGCACCCGCCAGTCGGATCGCATTCCGGTCGCTGTCGTCGCCCAGCCGCAAACCGGCCGCGCCGAGGCGCAATCGCGCGGCGAAACTCCCCGACACCAGTGGATCGTTCACCAGCGCCATCACGTCGGTCCGTTGGTGCCGCTCCGCCGCGCGCACGAGCAATTTTGCAACGCGACGCACAGCCTCCTCGGCCGCATCCATCTTCGTCGCCTGCGCCTGCTCATCCGATTCCTGCGCGAACCCCTCGGCGGCGGCCGTCAGCGCGCCGCTCGCCCAGTCGAGGACAGCCTTCGCCCCCTCGTCGGTCAGGTCGCCGCGCAGCGCCTCGTCCTCATACAGGCGCTCGACCGCGCCCTGTGCCAGCGCCATCCCGTCGGCCATTTTCCCCTCCGGCCACCCCTACCACGCCCGTCGAGGAAGGATACGCCCCGGCCCGATGCGCTGTCCATCAGCGAGAAGTTGGAAGTGGGAAATGGGAAGTGGGAAGTACGAACGAAGGCTGCGCCATCGGTGCGCTTTCTATATTGTTTCTCACTTCTCACTTCCCACTTCCCACTTCCGCTG